>JBDVOJ010000117.1:0-113945 GCA_039969155.1 Kangiellaceae bacterium | reverse complement strand
AATTTAAAATGGTTGCTTTAGCCGATAATCATTTAAGCGAATCGTGGGAAATTTTAGTCTATCCTAATTGGAACATTTCAATTCAAGGCGTTCCTGCCGTTGCACCAACTAACTTGAATCCAACTAGTTTTTGGGTTTATCAATATTTCCCACGTGCAGGCGAGAAAATCCAATTAGTGTTAACTAAACCTCCAGCGGCTGAAGGCGCTTCGGTGGCGATTTCTAAAGTGCATCAAGTTCATACTATGAGTAAGCGAAAAACCACAACCGTATTAAAAGTGGACTATCGAGCAACTCGCGCCGAAACCATCAATATTAATATTGGTGAAGCACAATTAAAGAGTGTTAAACATGACGCTCGAATGGTTAACTTGGCCAGCGTTGAACAAGTCGTCTCGTTAGCGCTTATGCCTGGAAAGCACACCTTAGAACTTGAAGTTGAAACGGCAAAGGAAATTGGTTTTAAGTTTGCTATTAATGATATCAAAATCGATCAGCCTTTTAGTAACTTATATACTCAAGTGTCGGTACCGCAAAATCGTTGGTTGTTGTCCGCGTCAGGACCGGGATATGGACCCGCCATCGTTTACTGGGGGGAGTTAATATTTTTTATATTGCTAGCGTTTGGTTTAAGCAAGTTGCCCTTCTCCCCGTTAAACTACCTGCAATGGTTAATTTTAGGTATGGGCATGAGTACCTTTTCTTGGCCTGCTCTTGCCCTCGTCGCTGTTTGGTTATTGGCGAGCGAATGGCGAAGACAAAATAAATCGGTCTTTAAAGACCGTCAAATCATCTTGAGCTGGTTGACTCTATTATCAACCATTGTTGCTGTGATTTTCTTAGTGCGAGCAGTGCCCTACGGATTACTACAGTCACCTGATATGGGGGTGAGAGGCAATAGTTCCTATGCCAATCATTTGGTGTGGTTCCTTGATCAGGGAAATCAGTCTTTAGGAAGCTTCTCAGTTTATACCTTACCGCTTTGGGCTTATAAAGGTATGATGCTGTTATGGTCAACCTGGTTAAGTGTCACTCTGATTAAATGGTTGGGAT
Organism: Kangiellaceae bacterium; assembly: GCA_039969155.1. Classification (GTDB taxonomy): domain Bacteria; phylum Pseudomonadota; class Gammaproteobacteria; order Enterobacterales; family Kangiellaceae. Next base: position 112,892 of record JBDVOJ010000117.1, on the reverse strand, counting down.
GGATCTGGAATGATTTGGCCGATGCACCATTTCGTAAAAAGCGAATAATAAGTCCACCAGCAAAAGAAAAAGACTAGGTTCATGGGCCCATTGGGTCATCGATGGGCCTAGCAGATTCGGTAGTTGCGCCAGTCCATATATGGGATCTTTGTGCTTTCATATTCAAAAAGATTAACCAGTGGTTATGCATATTCTGTTAGAATGGCGCATAGATAAGTATTTGTCGAAGTGTGCTTAATAGCCAGACTAGCAAACCTAGCGGGCGTACAAAAACTCATTTTGACGGCCGAATACTTAAACACTTCAACCAGCTCATTATTGCCATTGGGCGTCAACTTCAAAAGAATGTAACTAATATGTCTAGATTTTTCTTCGATGGAAAAGCGAATAACAACAACGAACGTGGCAGACGGATTGTTGGCGGTGGTGATAAAACCCTAAAATTAGGCACCAAAAAAAGGCCTGCCCAGCTTACTGTTCAATCCGATGAACGAAAAAGCGAAATCGAGTCGATTTTAAAAGAAAACAATTGGTTTGCTGAAATCACTGTCGATTCTGATGCCAGCGAAAATGTTAATGATTTAAATTTCTTAAAAGATAATCAAGTCATCTCGGTTACTGCACCTAAAGCTGGAAGAAATGATCCGTGCCCTTGCGGCAGTGGTAAAAAGTTTAAGAAGTGCTGTGGATAGAATATTCTGTTTATAACACCGCCTGCCGACTGGGTTTTCACAAACAGGCTAAGTGGGTGTAAAAAACAATCTACTCAAAACGTTCTTGGACTCAGCTAAGTCGAAGCCTTTTGACACCAAAACTGATACATTTGGCCGAATGCTTTAGGATATTTCTTTTCAGCATCGGCCCAAATATTGAGTGATTTCATCGATTTACATTGAGGACTAAGGTGTTGATATTCGCGCGCGATATCAGTGCTAGTTTGACAGAAACCCAAGAATTCCATGTTGAGTTCTTTAAGTATCTGATCGATTTCCAAACAGTCAAATTGATGTTCTTGAACGTGGAAAAAAAGATCTCGGCATGCGCTCATGCTGTAAAAATCGATTGAATGACAAGCGAGTGTTCTAATAGCCTCACCGTAAGATCCCATCATTGCCTCTTTTCGAAATAATCGAATCGCTTGATTGCTGGTTTCAATGTTGTTCTCGGCAATCATTTTACGAGCTTGTGTGATTGGCGCTCTGGCTAGTTTACTGTACAGCCCAATCTTCATGATCCCGTGCGGTGCTAATAACTGAGACAGTACATTCCAGCCTTGTTTCGGATCTTCCATGTGGTGCAAAACCCCGATAGATTCGATAACGTCAAAGGTTTTATTAAGGCTGGCAAGATCGAGAATATCGGCTTGCAAAAAGTCAACATTGGTAAGGCTATACTCTTCGGTTTTGAGCATCGCATAAGCGATACTTCTCTTGCTGAGATCCACTGCTAATATTGAAGCAGAAGGATAGCTTCGTGCCAGCTCTACAACTTGTTTTCCGGTCCCACACCCAGCTACCAATATATCTAAGCGGTTGGTTTTTAAAGGTTTAGCGGGAGTGTAATCACCCAATATATTTGAAACATCTTTTGCATAATTATCCGACAAATTAAAGTTTGCGGAAAGCCATCGAGGATAAGGGTTTTGTTCATATTGTTCTTGAACTCTAGTAGAAACTGAATTCTCGATCGTTTTTAGTTGAGAAATTTGCGGCAAGTATTGCATCTCTTTGCGAGGAAAAAGAATCTGTTGACTCACTAACCCTCTTACAATCTCTGGCCAGTGTTCGAGCGGGACGTTCGAAAGGGTTTCGCTCGCACCCAAATTGTTGAGTGGGCAATACATTGAAATCAAAATTAAAGGCGCGAGCAGAGAGTCAATTGGTGTTGATGAATCGGTGGTAATTTTCTCGAGGAAGATAATGAGATGGCTGACGCTTTGTTGTTCTACTTCAGTATCAATAAATGTATATTCACTTAGGAATTGTTGCATCGAAATTGCAATTGCTAGGTCGACATCTTGAATACTCACTTGTGTGCTTTCCATCATAGTATGTAATAGCGTGGAACGAATTCCCGTTAAAAACATTTCTAAGTATTCATTAGCAATGATCAGCTTGTGTAAGGTTAATTTGAGTAAGTGATCTTTTGCAACATCTTGTAGCTCGATTTGCTTACTACCATTCACAAGATCGTATTTAAGAACTAATAATTCACAAATATAAGCCGACAAATCATTGTGATTTACTCCTTCGAAAGATAAGTAAGTTAAAGCGTCATTTTCTGCATCAATGGTGTATTTATTTGGAAGCGAATTCTTTAGGCATATAAATAAGTTAGTTTTTGCTTTGTGATTATTAACACTAAGATTTAACAGCTTATTATAAACCGGCACCGCACGGTTAAATTCACCAAGGTTGCGGTAGCAATCAGCTAGGTAACTGTAAACTTCATGGGAGTGATTGCTGCGAGGTTGGAGCGACTCGAGTATCTTCGCAGATTCTCGAAACAGCCCCTTATTAAAAAGCGATGTTGCGTGGGTGAATTTGTCCTGGCTATTTCTAGGTTTTTTTGAATTCACTATGGTGGTTCCAATTTAATTCGCTCGTTTAATTGTCAATCCAGCCTATAGTGAAAATTAATTGGTTACAAGAGAATTGCTTGAGGAAATTGCTGGAACCTAGAGTGAATTGGTCGATCTTGGGTCGCTTGGGAACAAATATCGTCGGCGATAGTTAGAGTAGATGTATTAGATATAAACATTTTTGAGCGCAAAAAAAAGCCCAGCTAAATATAGCTAGGCTTTTAGAATAATGGTGGCCCGGGCCAGAATTGAACTGGCGACACAAGGATTTTCAGTCCTCTGCTCTACCAACTGAGCTACCAGGCCACAAATCTTATTTCTCTCAATAACAAGCGCCGAAAAGGCTCTGTGTCGTCAAGAGCGCGCTATTAAACTAGGATCGGGATTTAATGTCAAGCAGCAACCGGTAAATTTATTAGAATTTATGGTCAATTGCTGGAATGGTGTGGAAATCATCCTCCAGATGGATCCAAAAAGAGGGGTTTGGTTTGATTTTGTCTAATTATCTAAGGGGGGCGATTGTATTGTTCTTCTTAAAGAACCAAGTTTAATCCTTTGACAACGCTCAGCAACTCTTTGACCCTAGCGAATTATGCTAGTCAGTATCCTATCATTGTTTAAGTGCGGTTTCGCAGCGCTAAAGCTTTCCTGCGAGTCACTTTTGGTCAAATCACCAAAAGTAACCAAAAGTGCTTTTCGCTGAAGATAACTATTTGATTACTTGTTGAAAGCTATTTCAAGCCTGAACGTTCCTTATTCCCTGAATAAGAGTCAGCGGAAGAAAAGAGCTCGCTGGCGCTTACTTACATGGATGTAAGGTATTCAGAAAATGCAGGAGCAATTTTCTGTCATTTGCTTTTCTTGTCTACCCGCTGCCTCATGAGTTTCACCAGTCCGTTATAGCCGCTAGGCGGGTATATCTTCAGCAAAGATATTCACGTCACTGATTACGTGTAAAGAAAGAATGATCGAAGTAAGTATCATCGGGATGGGCCATACAGACAAAAAGGTGGTAGGCGTCCCACAGACAGTTAGGAATAAACATTAGGTCAATTTCGGTGTCCCAGCGGACTTAGCGGCGGGCTTTTTTGTTTACTTTTTTAGCTCTTGAAAAAAGTAACTCGCACGCAAGCGAAGCGGTGCGAAACGCCTTAGAATTTGAAAATACAATAAGGCAGCAACTCACCCCTTTGCGAAATTTAGCACCCCAGAACAAAATAACTGGCCAGCAACCACTGAATCCCAGCCTTTCGAGCTTCCCCCTCAAACAAAATTTCCTAATCCTTCTCCGGAACATACCCCTCTACTTCATCATAGTCACCACCAAACAAAAACTTCTCCATCTCGCCTTTAAGGTAAGTACGACTCTCTGCATCGGCTAAGCTGAGGTGTTTTTCGTTAATCAGCATAGTTTGGTGTTTGATCCATTGTTGCCAAGCTTCTTGGCTGATATTTTCTAAAATTCGTTGCCCTAATTCGCCGGGCACTGGAGCAAAACTCATTGGAGCTGCTTCTTTTTGTAACTTCTGACAAAAGACCATTTTAGACTCACTGTTATTTGACTGGGTTTAAATTCTAATTGCTTAGCCAAAATCAAAATGTTTGGATAAAAACTTCTTAATTGGTGTTGGTAATGCCAAGCTGGATAATTGATCAATATTATGCCACGCGGCGTTTGAGTCTTCCTCAACTCCCTGCGATGTCGGTTGAGCTGCAACTACTTCCACCTGCAAGTGGTAATGGCTAAATGTGTGCTTAAAACTGTCAAAACGCTCAAGTTGGTCCGAATTGGCTTGTATTTCGGGTAAGCTCCATAACCCCCCCCAAATCCCGCTTGGTGGTCGTTTAATCAGCTGAATCTGATCATGATCGTTTAGCGTTAACAGCATGGTGGCTTGCTTGGTTGGGATCTTTTTCTTTGGTTTGCGATGAGGGAACTCGACGGTTTTATCTTGTAGGTGTGCTGCGCAATCGCTTTTAAGCGGACATTCAGAGCATAATGGCTGACTTCGACTACAGAGACTCGCTCCCAAATCCATCATGGCTTGGTTAAAGTCACCGGTTCTAGATTTTGGCGTATATTGCCGCGACAACTGCCAAAGTGCTTTGCTGACGCTACTCACGCCATACCAACCCTCTACCAAGAAAACACGAGCCAATACCCGTTTGACATTGCCATCTAAGATGGCCTCGGGAAGTCCATAGGCTAGTGACAGGATCGCTCCACCGGTGGATTCTCCAATACCAGGAAGTTTAATGATTTCTTCAAGAGTTCTGGGAAAATCACCTTGGTACTCACTGACAACCATTTTTGCGCATTGGTGAAGATTTCTTGCGCGAGAGTAGTAACCTAGACCGGCCCAATGTTGTAATACTTGATCGACATCGGCCTGGGCTAAAGCTTGCACATTGGGGAAGCTCTTGAGAAATTTCTGATAATACGGGATCACCGTTTTGACCTGAGTTTGCTGTAACATGATTTCAGAAACCCAAACGCTGTAGGCGGTTATGTTTTGTTGCCAAGGTAGATCCTTACGACCCATTTGGTCGTAAAACTTCAGCATTTTTCTGGCAAATGAGCGAGGAGTAATCACTGGATTATGGCTGATTAAATCAAATCGTAATAATAAGGGATAAAGATAGAAAGGGTTATCCACATGATTAACACTAATGGGATACCAATTCGCATAAAGTCTGAGAAATGGTAGCCACCGGCGTTCATAACGAGCAAATTGGTTTTGTAGGCCATAGGGGTGGCATAACTAAAGTTAGCGCCAAACAACACAGCGATAACAAAAGGCTCTGGAGGAAGCCCCAGTTGGGCGGCAACGCTAATTGCTATCGGCGTGCCGATAACCGCGGCGGCGTTATTCGAAACAATATTGGTGAGGATTGCTAACAATAACATCAGCGCACTGATAATTAGCGCTGGATGTAAACCAGAGGTCGAGAATAAAAACACTTCGGCCAAATAGTTTGCACCACCGGTTTTAAGTAGGGCTTCACCAAGTGCCAAACTCGCCACAACAATTAGAATGACTTGAGTACTTAATGATCGACCAGCATCGCTCCAATTTAAACATTTGGTCATAAGCAGTGCGAGAACGCCAACTAATGCGCTAATGGCAATCGGTAGAATCCCAAACGCCGCGACTCCAACAATCCCGAGCATTATTGCTAAAGCCATTGGTGCTTTAGAGGTATGCGGTAAATCGGTGGTGGCGTCGAGAATCAAGAAATCGCCTTTCTTTTTCATTTCAGCGATTTTTTCTCGTGATCCTTGTACCAATAAGATGTCACCGACATGCAACGAAACATTTCCTAGCTTCTTAAATAAGTCGACTTCTTTGCCTTCACGATGCAGTGCGACGGCGACCAGCGAGTACTGGTCTACGAACCGAATATTCTTAAGCGTTGAGCCAGCTAAAGGTGAACCGGGTGCGACAATGACTTCGACCAACTGCTGATCTTCAGCTGTTAAGGGGTGCTCTTCATCGATTTGTTGTTTTCCTACAAATAGCTTAGCGCCGAGAACCTTTTCATAATCTTTGAGATTTTCAGCGGTATCGGAAACTCTTACCTTATCGCCAGCTTGCAGAATCACATCTGGCATTGGCATAATTCTCACATCGGAACTGTTACCAGATCGTTGTATTCTGTCAACTTTTAGCAAGCCATCAGTCATTTCAATAACATCCGCGAGTGTTTTGCCTACCGATATACCACCTTTATCAATTGTTAAGTGCGCAGTGAAAATCCGTGGTGCTTCGTTATCAAGCGCTGATTGTCTCTCGGGCAGCATTCTTGGTGCAACTAACCACAAATAAACAATTGCTACACTCCCCGCTACTAGCGCAGGGACAAGAAAATCGAACAAGCCCATTCGTTGCATGCCCTGTTCCGCGGCGACCGCAACTACCAATAGATTGGTCGATGTACCTACGGTGGTCGACATACCGCCAACCAGAGTCGCAAATCCCATCGGCATTAATAGGCCAGATGCGGAGGTGTTGGTTCTGACAGCAACACTGATAAGAATGGGTAACATTAGAACGACGATCGGTGTGTTGTTCATAAAAGCCGACAAGATGCCCGAAACCACCAGAGTAATCAGCAACGAAAACGTTGGGCTAATTCGCCATAATTTACCTAGCATTCGGCCTACTGGTTCGAGTGCTCCGGTTCTCACTAAGCCTTGTCCCGCAATCATCAAAGCGCAAACGGCGATTAATGCTTCATGACCAAACCCAAAAAAGAACTCAATAGCTTCAAGGTGCTTACCGGAACCATCAACAAATGGCACCACTTCAAAACCAACTGCAAGCAAGATCAGCACACCCAAGCAACTTGATTCCAGCCGAATATCTTCTCGCCTGAATAAATATAACGCCACTACCGTCAGTAATAAAACCGCTAGCGCGTGATAATTGGGGATTGAGGGAAACATTAAATCGGAGTATTCCGTGACTTATAAGAGTTTATAAGATCTAAAGCTAACACTTTTTGACAAATGGTCAATAGATTATTTCGATTTTACTCTGGTCAAGAAATTGGCCGAAATGGTCGAGATATTATGCAAATAGCTCGCTAAAACACGCGAAGTTGTTGGGAATCAGGGGCGAAGTTGTTATAATCCGCGGCCTTTAGAAAACAATCAAACTGAAGCGGTTCTGTGCAGGATATTAAACGAAAAATTCGAAGTTTTGTGCGCCGAGAAGGTCGAATGACTCCCGGTCAAGCTCATGCTTATGAGTCAATGATGCCAATCTACGGGTTTGAATACCAGAAAGAAATGCTCGATATGCAGACGCTTTTTGGAAATAATAACCCGGTTGCTTTAGAAATCGGATTTGGCATGGGGGCGTCGCTGGTTGAGCAAGCAAAACTCTATCCGAATAGAAATTACATCGGTATTGAAGTGCACAGACCTGGAGTAGGTTCGTTGCTGGTGCGAATGAAAGAGTTGCAAGTCGCTAATATTAGAGTGATTTCTCATGATGCAGTCGAAGTGCTAGCCGATATGATCCCTGATCATTCGCTACAACTTTTGCAATTATTCTTTCCCGACCCATGGCACAAGAAACGCCACCACAAGCGCCGAATAGTCAATCAAGCTTTCGCCGATTTAGTTAGACAAAAGCTAGTCACTAGCGGCCATTTTCATATGGCCACTGATTGGCAAAATTACGCTGAGCATATGTTGGAAGTAATGGTGCAAGCCTCAGGTTGGAAAAACTGCTCAGCTAACAACGATTTTATCCCTAAACCGGAAGACAGACCGGTCACTAAATTTCAACGGCGTGGAGAAGGTTTAGGCCATGGCGTGTGGGACTTAATGTTCGAGAAAGTCTAATTTTTATATCGGCTCAGTGCCTTATCATGAGCTAACTAATATCATAGCGAACGGAGAGTTATTAATGATTAAGCAAATTAGTGTTGGTCAAGCGCAACAAATGATTGAACAACAACAAGCTCTCATAGTTGATATTAGAGACCCGGCAAGCTTTGCCAATGGCCATATTGAAGGTGCTGTAAGGATTGATAATGGCAATATTGGATCATTTGTTGAAGAAGCTGACAAAAGTAAGCCATTAATTGTAGTTTGCTATCATGGAAACTCTAGCCAACCGGCAACTCAAGTGTTTAATGAGCAAGGATTTGAAGGACATAGCCTTATTGGCGGAATGGCTGAGTGGTCAATTACCCAACCAATTGTTCAATCCTAGCGATTTTCGAGTTAAATTTAGCGTAATTATCGCGTATTAATGTAAGCGCTTACTACTATTTGGCGTAGCTAATAGTAAAGGCTATTTCGACAATTCTCGCGCCAATAATGCGTTATATCAGCGTTGACTGATTAAAATTTGCCCAAATTGGGTAAAGTGATTGCTTCATTGCCAGTGTTTTGAGAAAATACCGCCCGTTCAAAATACCCCCCACAATTCAGAGTTTTAACCCTTAGGAGTATTTATGTCATCTCGTTTTCAGCTAGCTAACGCGATTCGTGCGTTGAGCATGGACGCAGTTCAAAAGGCCAATTCAGGCCACCCTGGAGCGCCGATGGGAATGGCTGATATCGCTCAAGTAGTCTGGGGAGATCACTTAAAACATAATCCAAGTAACCCAGAGTGGGCAAATCGCGATCGATTTGTTCTGTCCAATGGGCATGGTTCGATGTTGATATACTCTTTATTGCATTTGACCGGTTATGCATTATCTATAGATGATATTAAAGATTTTCGTCAGCTTCACTCTAAAACTCCAGGCCATCCAGAATACGGTTATGCTCCGGGAGTTGAAACCACCACTGGCCCACTGGGGCAAGGCATTGCAAATGCTGTCGGGATGGCAATCGCTGAAAAAACCTTAGCGGCTCAATTTAACCGTCCTGGATACGATGTCGTTGATCACAATACCTACGCATTTGTCGGTGATGGTTGCTTAATGGAAGGTATTTCTCACGAAGTCTGTTCTTTAGCTGGAACACTAGGGCTTGGAAAATTAAACGTTTTTTATGATGACAATGGCATTTCAATCGATGGTGAAGTTGAAGGTTGGTTTACTGATGATACAGTCAAACGCTTCCAGTCATACGGCTGGCATGTGATCGCAAGTGTCGATGGTCACGATCCAGAAGCGATTGAAAAAGCCATGCAACAAGCGAAAGCAGAAACTAATCGACCTAGTTTAATCTGTTGTAAAACCACGATTGGTTTTGGTTCTCCAAATAAAGGTGGCAAAGAAGATTGTCACGGTGCTCCGTTAGGCGAAGACGAAATTGCTTTAGTCCGAAACCAGCTAGATTGGCCTCACCCTGCTTTTGAAATCCCAGATGACATCATGCAAGGTTGGGATGCTCGAGAAAAAGGTTCAAAGCTAGAAAGCGAATGGAATGATAAATTTGTCGCATATACAGAAGCTCACCCAGAATTAGCGGCGGAACTTGGTCGACGATTAAACGGTCGATTACATGCTAACTTCAATAGCGTCGCTAAAGCCTATATTGAGCAAACTCAAAAATCTGCTGACAAAATCGCTACTCGTAAAGCCTCACAAAATGCCATTCAAGCTTACTCAGAAGCTATGCCTGAATTTTTAGGTGGTTCAGCTGACCTTGCCGGTTCAAATTTAACTCGTTGGAATGAAACCAGAGTCATAGATGCGAGTGATTCTAGCGGTAACTACATTAATTATGGTGTGCGAGAGTTTGGTATGTGCGCCATTATGAATGGTATTAAATTGCATGGCGGATTCGTACCTTTCGGCGGTACTTTCTTAATGTTTATGGAATATGCGCGTAATGCTATTCGCATGGCGGCGTTAATGAAACAGCAGGTTATTTATGTATTCACTCATGACTCAATTGGTCTTGGTGAAGATGGACCGACTCACCAACCAGTAGAACAAATTGCTTCGATGCGTAGCACCCCTAATCTAATTAACTGGCGTCCTTGTGATGCGACCGAAACAGCGGTTGCATGGAAAATGGGGATAGAGCACAAGAGTGGTCCAACGGCAATGATATTAACTCGCCAAGGTTTACCAACTCAGGCTAGAAATGATGCACAGATAGCAATGATTGAAAAAGGCGGTTATTTACTGGTGGATGCCGGTGAAAATCCTGACCTCACCATCATCGCTACGGGTTCAGAAGTCGATCTTGCGGTCAAAGCCGCTGCTGAATTAAGCGACAAAAAAGTGAATGTGGTTTCTATGCCAAGTTGTGAAGTGTTTGACCAGCAAGACGCAGACTACAAAGCAAAAGTTTTGTCTAGTTCTGGTAAGCGTATGGCGGTTGAAGCTGCTACTGGCGACCTTTGGTACAAATACGTTGGCCTAGAGGGCAAAGTTATTTCGATGGATCAGTTCGGTGAGTCAGCTCCGGCCGACCAACTATTTAAAGAATTTGGGTTTACCGTTGAAAATGTTGTAAACCAAGCAAAAGAATTATTGGGATAAGTCTCACCTCAGTAAAGTGAACCCAAGCAATTTGAAGATAGTCGATTTTTAACCAAAAGAATTGACTATCGTTTTTAAAGTTAGACTATTTATTAGCAGGAAAATGTAATGACAGTAAAAGTAGCAATCAACGGTTATGGACGCATTGGCCGTATGGTTCTTAGAGCAATCTATGAATATAATCGTGAAGACGAAATCAAAGTTGTCGCGATTAACTCTTCTCACCCTATTCCAACTAACGTACACCTAACAAAGTACGATTCAACTCACGGACGTTTTGAAGCAAACGTGACTGGTGATGATGAAAACATGTATGTTAATGATGACAAGATTGCGATGTTAGCCGATCGTAATCCTGAGAATCTGAAATGGAGCGATTATGATGTTGATATCGTTCTAGAATGTACCGGTCATTTTAAAGATCGCGAAGGCGCTTCAAAGCATTTTGTTGGCGGAGCGAAAAAGGTATTGATTTCTGCACCAGGCGGAAATGACATTGATGCGACTGTTGTATTTGGTGTGAATGAAGATGTACTAAAAGCGGAGCATACTATTGTTTCAAATGCTTCTTGTACGACTAACTGTTTAGCGCCAGTTGCTAAAGCGCTACATGAAAGTGTTGGTATTAAGAAAGGTTTGGTTAACACCATTCATGCTTATACTAATGATCAAAATATCATCGACAACCAGCACAAAGATTTACATCGCGCGAGAGCGGCAGCGACTTCAATTATTCCAACAAAAACCGGTGCGGCTAAAGCGGTTGGTTTAGTTCTTCCAGAATTACAAGGCAAGTTAGATGGATTCGCTCTTCGTGTTCCAACTCTAAATGTTTCTGTGGTTGATTTAACCTTTGAAGCAGAGCGTGAAACGAGCGTTGAAGAAATCAATGAAATTATGAAAAAAGCGGCTGATGGTGTTGTGCTTGACTACAATGTGGAGCCTTTAGTCTCAGTTGACTTTAATCATATGCCAGCATCTTCGACTTTCGATGCAACTCAAACTAGAGTTAACAAAAACTTAGTGAAAGTTTTAACTTGGTACGACAATGAGTGGGGCTTTAGCTGTCGAATGATTGATACTGCGCTCGCTATGATGGCGGCTAAATAAGTTTAGATTGATTCATTCAATTCATAAACTTAATTTAACTCAATCACTTAGCTTGATGCTCAGCATCGAGAATTAAAAATAGCCGCTACGATAATCGTAGCTGCTATTTTTTCATTTTAGCTTTTCAAAAACGTTTACAAGGAACTATAAATGTCAGTGTTAAGAATGTCAGATTTAGATTTAAATGGAAAACGAGTATTAATTCGTGAAGATCTCAATGTTCCTTTTAAAGATGGCAAGATTACTTCAGACGTAAGAATCCAAGCTGCAATACCAACAATTAAACTTGCCCTTGAAAAAGGCGCAAAAGTTATGGTGATGTCTCATCGTGGCAGACCAACAGAAGGTCAGTTGACGGTAGAAGATTCGATGGCCGCAGTGGTTGATTATATAAAACCGTTAATTGACGCCCCAGTTTCATTGGCGGCTGATTACTTAGATGGTGTAGAGGTTAACCAAGGTGAAGTGGTTATCTTTGAAAACGTGCGCTGTAATAAGGGCGAAAAAGCCAATGATGAAGCTTTATCAAAAGCTTATGCCAGTTTATGTGATGTATTTGTTATGGATGCTTTTGGAACTGCGCATAGAGCTCAAGCTTCTACTCATGGAGTCGCAAAATTTGCACCTATCGCCTGCGCCGGACCTCTATTAGCTGGTGAATTAGATGCGCTAGGAAAAGCACTAGACAATCCTGCTCGACCAATGGTTGCCATAGTTGGTGGTTCGAAAGTATCTACTAAACTAACCGTATTAGAATCTTTATCCACTATTGTGGATCAGTTAATTGTCGGTGGTGGAATTGCTAATACCTTTATTGCATCGGAAGGTCACGCTGTCGGTAAATCATTAGTTGAAATGGACTTGGTTGATGAAGCTAAAAAGCTCAGTGCAGCGGCAATCGCCAATAACGGCGAAATACCAAAAACAACCGATGTTGTTGTTGGTAAAGAATTCTCAGAGTCAACACCTGCAACCTTGAAACAAGTCTCTGAAGTCAGTGAAGATGATATGATCTTTGACATTGGTCCCGACACTGCTGACTACTTATGTAAGATTTTAGCGAATGCTGGAACCATTGTTTGGAATGGGCCAGTCGGAGTTTTTGAATTTGAACAATTTTCCAAAGGTACTGAAAAAATAGCCAAAGCAATCGCCGAAAGTAGTGCCTTTTCAATCGCCGGTGGCGGTGACACCCTAGCGGCTGTCGATAAATTTGGTATTAAGGAAAAAGTCTCTTATATATCAACTGGTGGCGGCGCGTTCCTCGAATTCTTGGAAGGCAAAAAACTACCGGCAGTAGAAATTTTAGAACAACGAGCCGCTCAATAGTTGAGTGGATCGGTAATAATTAATATAGAAATAATCAGTTTCCACTTACACTCGATGAATGGATAAAGTTCATTCAGTGGTACTGGGGAACGTTAATCAGTTTAGAAAAATGGAGAATACAAAATGGCTTTAATTTCAATGAGACAAATGTTGGACCATGCCGCTGAATACCAATATGGTGTACCGGCTTTCAACGTAAACAATCTAGAGCAAATGCGGGCAATTATGGAAGCCGCTAATCAAACTGATAGCCCAGTAATCGTTCAAGCTTCAGCTGGAGCGCGTAAATATGCTGGTGCACCCTTCCTTCGCCACCTTATCCTTGCGGCAATTGAAGAATTTCCACATATTCCAGTAGCTATGCACCAAGATCATGGTACTAGCCCTTCGGTCTGTCAGCGTTCAATTCAATTAGGATTCTCATCAGTCATGATGGATGGTTCACTAATGGAAGACGGTAAAACTCCTGCTAGCTATGAGTACAACGTTGACGTCACTCGCCGCACCGTAGAAATGGCACATGCCTGTGGTGTATCAGTTGAGGGTGAGTTAGGTTGTTTGGGTTCTTTAGAAACGGGTGAAGCTGGCGAAGAAGATGGCATTGGCGCAGAAGGCGTACTTACCATGGATCAAATGCTAACAGACCCAGAAGAAGCTGCCGATTTTGTTAATAAAACTCAGGTTGATGCATTGGCTATCGCCATTGGAACATCACACGGCGCGTACAAATTTACTCGCCCACCGACTGGCGATGTTTTAGCTATCAGCAGAATCAAAGAAATTCACAAGCGACTTCCAAATACTCATTTAGTAATGCACGGATCTTCATCGGTACCGCAAGAATGGTTAGCAGTGATTAATGAATTTGGCGGCGAAATTCCAGAAACTTACGGTGTTCCAGTGGAAGAAATCTGTGAAGGTATTAAGCACGGCGTACGTAAAGTAAATATCGACACCGATTTGAGATTAGCTTCTACTGGTGCTATTCGTCGAGCACTTGCGGCTAACCCGTCTAACTTTGACCCAAGAAAGTATCTACAAGCTTCTACTGATGCTATGAAAGATATTGTAGTCGCACGTTATGAAGCATTTGGAACTGCTGGCAACGCGAGCAAAATAAAACCTGTTTCTCTTGAAACTATGTTTGAGCGCTATGCAAAAGGCGAGTTAGCAGCCAAAGTTAATTAGTATTGTTAAGATAATTTGAATACACTAGGTTACTAAGTTAAATTGTGTGCTGGTAACCTAGTTTTTTTTTATCCTGACTTGTTAAACTCCTTTAACGGCATAAGTCAGGCACCCCCTCGAGGAAACCGATATAAGAGGCTGTAAGGATATAGAAAGGATTTGTATGGTAGTAAGAAGTAACAAGGAATGTTAGATACCACTCGGGAAATAGAAGTCCCCGAAGGGGTTGAGCTATCTTTAGCCGTTGCAGGCTTAGTCAGTCGTTCCTTGGCCTTTATGATTGATTTGATGGTACGTTGGGCAGTGTTAGCCGCTGTTGCTAGTATTATCGGCTATCTTGGAACATTCGGTGGCGGCCTTTTCCTCATTACCGTATTTGTAGTTGAATGGTTTTACCCCGTTTTGTTCGAGGTCTTTAACCATGGGCAAACCATCGGTAAAAAATCCATGGGAATTATGGTCATTAATGATGACGGTACTCCAATAGATTGGTCTTCATCCATCGTTCGAAACCTGCTGCGATTCGCAGATTTTCTTCCCGCGTTTTTTGGATTCGGCGTACTTTCCATGCTAATCAATAAAGACTTTAAGCGCTTAGGTGATTTAGCGGCTGGAACGCTAGTCGTGCATAAACGCAAGCTTAATCAGCCCGAGTTAAAGTTTGAAGAAGAAGGTATCGCGCCTAAAATTCCACTGACGTTAGCCGAGCAAAGCGCGATTATTAGTTTTGCAGAGCGAAGCTCACTGATGTCTGAATCTAGAGCTAACGAACTAGCCAGTTATCTTCGTCCTTGGGTCGATCAAGATCAAACCAAACCAAATGTGGATAATACCGCTTTGTCGATTAAGCGCCTCGCCAAGTGGCTTCGAGGGCACCAATGAGACAAGAAGAATTTGAAGAGCGTTATTCCGAACAATGGAAAAACTTCGAGACACAAATTAATTTGGTTGAAGCTATCAAGTTGAACAAAAGTAAAGGTGAAAACAAGCTAACAGACTTCGCCGACAACTATCGGCATCTTTGTTATTGCTTAGCGCTGGCAAGAGAAAGACATTATAGCCCTTTACTGATCAACCGTTTGGAAGCTCTAGCATTTAGGGGGCATCAATCGTTTTATCAAAAACGTTTAGGTATTTTCCAAAATATTTTTCACTTTATTTTGCATGGTTTTCCAAGAGCAGTAAGAGAACAGGCTAGATTTTTCTGGACTGCAACGGGCCTATTTTATCTTCCACTGATTGTGGTGTTCCTGCTAACGCTAGTATTTCCTGATCTGATCTATATGATTGTTGATCCACAAATGGTTTCTACGATGGAAAGCATGTATGACCCAGCGGCAGAGCGTTTTGGTACTGAACGATCTTCCGATAGCGACTTTTATATGTTCGGCCATTATATAAAAAACAACATCGGCATCGCATTTCAGACCTTTGCTGGAGGAATTCTACTAACTCTGGGTAGTCAGTTCTTCTTATTGTTTAACGGTTTTCTATTTGGCGCCATTGCTGGGCATATTCACAATATTGGATACAATGAGACATTTTTCTCGTTTGTCATTGGCCACGGCGCATTTGAATTAACCGGAATTGTCATATCAGGAGCAGCCGGATTGATGCTTGGTTGGGCGGTCTTGTCGCCAGGTGTTTATACTCGTAAGCAAGCGCTTGTTAATGCGGGACGAGCAGCAATACAGCTTGTATACGGAGCCATATTTTTATTACTTATTGCAGCTTTTGTAGAAGCCTTTTGGTCTTCTACTCGTATGGTGAGTGCTGAAACTAAATATTGGGTTGGCTCGGCGTTTTGGCTAATTGTTGTTTGCTACTTCACTTTCTTAGGTCGACCTAGGTCTGTAAAAAAGTCAGGGTCTAAATATGGATCTTGAAAAAGTAACCGCTAAAATTAGACCTCGAAAAGGCTGGGAAGCGATTGATTTAGGCATATCGCTTGTTCAGCAGCATGCCAAAGTATTATATAAAATCTGGTTTCTTGTTAGTCTACCGACTTTTCTACTTATAACGGCCATTTTTCACGCTTCACCCGAGTGGGCGGCATTTTGTCTTTGGTGGCTCAAGCCAATATTAGAAAGACCTTTATTGCACTTTCTCAGTAGAGAACTTTTCGGAGAGTCTCTTACGGTTAAACAGTGTTTAAAAGCATTCTTCTCAGTCGCGAAAATCCAATGGTTTGCTAGCTTAACTTGGCGTCGGTTGAGTTTTACTCGTTCTTTAGATTTACCATTAATTCAATTAGAAGGATTGAAAGGAGCTAAGCGTTCTAGCCGATTAAAAACTCTCCACTCAGGTGATTCGGGCAGTGCCGTTTGGTTAACCATTATATTTGTGCTGGTTGAAGTTATTACTTACAGTTCTATCATTGCGCTTATTTATCTATTAGTCCCAGAAGTCTACTTAGAAAATTTTAAACTATTAGAGTGGTTTGCTGAAGATAATGAAAATCTATTGATGTCACATCTTTTCAACTTTCTAGCTTTGCTAGGAATGAGTTTAGTTGCTCCGTTTTTTATCGCTTGCGGATTTGCTCTCTACTTAAATCAACGAACTCATTTAGAAGCTTGGGATATTGAACTTTCATTTAAAAGGCTAGCTGCACGACTAAAAGAAAAGTCAGAAAATCTAAACGTTAGATTGGCAGGCTATCTAATTGGTTTTTTCTTTATTTCCACGTTAGCCGTTCAACCAACGACAACTATTGCGCAGCAAGCTGATTCTGAGCAGCAGAAAGCCGAACAAATTACCTTTGCAGAACCTCTCAATATTGAAGAAATCGATATTCAACAGCTAGTTACATCGGAACTTGATGCTGAGAAAAATCAACTCGATGAAAATGCTCCAGATTCTTTGACTCATCAACAAGCAAAAGAGTTAATTACAGAGATTAAACAAGGTGATGACTTTCATCAAAAAGAGTTAGAGGAAAGTAATCGATATCGAAGCTCAAACAAAGATAGCTGGTTTGATAGTGACAATGAACCCGAAAGTATGTCGTCAGGTTGGCTTATCTTTGCGCAATTATTTGCGCTTTTTGTTGAATTTGCCTTATGGATTTTTGTTGCAGTCTTAGTATTATTCTTAATTATTCGATATAAGCACTTACTGGGTAATACTTCGTTTGAGCGCAAAGCTAAACATAAACGACCCAAGAAATTATTTGGACTCGATTTGGATAGTGAATCCTTACCGGAAAAACCCTGGGAAGTCGCTCGTAATTTAGTTGAGAATGAACAATATCGACAAGCTTTAAGTTTGCTCTATCGAGCGAGTCTAATTTGGTATATCGACAATAAAAATGTTCTGATAAAAGAAGGCTACACTGAGCTCGAGTGCCTACAGCAAATTGTTAAAAATGTTGGTGCGGTTAGCCAAGGATATATTAAGAAATTGACCAATACATGGCGCGGCTTAGCCTATGCACACATTCAACCAGAAAAATCAGTTCTATTAGACTTATGTGAGAGTTGGCCTAAAGTAATGCAAGTTAGCTCTGTTGCGAGTCAAAGTGCAAATAACACAAAGGCTATTAGCGCGAAAGGAAAGATGGATGAAAAATAAAATATCTATCTCTCCGGCCACTTGGGTAATCGCCATTGTAAGCTTGATAATCGGAGGTTATTCTTATTGGTTTTACACTCATTTTGATAAGGTGATTAAAGAAGTTGATCTAGGGCCGACTAAGGAAGTCAAAGCGAATCCTTTTTTTGCGGCAGAGAAATTCCTTGAAAAGAGTGATAAAGTTGCTTCAAGTCAAAGAAACTTTTCTGTGCTCGATAGCGGCATTGAAAATCAAGATACCCTAATCATTGAAAGTACTCGGGTAGGGTTAAGTGAGAACAAACGTAATACCGTTAAAGATTGGTTAAATAATGGTGGCCACATTATTTTGTTAGCGACGGAGATATATGACGATGATTTAGGAACCAGTCGCGATTCGCTTCTAGATGAATTAGGTGTGCGTCTTTATGAAAATCCAGAATACTCTTGGAGTTATGATGAAGAGGAACAGTTAACTAGAGTTACTTTTCAAGGTACAGATAAAGTCACCGCGGTTAACTTTAGGCAAAACTACTATTTACAAGACTCTAAGGGCGAAGCAACTTTTATAGGCGGTAACGATTATTCTGATTCCTTTGCTCAGTATCAGGTGGGCGAAGGCATGGTGACCGTAGTGACCGATATGAGTGTTTGGAAAAATTATTCTATTGATGAGCATGACCATGCAATGTTTCTCTATCAACTAGTGGGTGGTGGTCGAACCGTTATGTTTTTATACAATACGGTGCAACCTTCTTTGTGGTCCACCATGAAAGAGCTTATCCCCAAAGTGATTATTTCTTTTATTGTGCTAATAGCTGGATTGTTGTTTTCGGCAAGTTGGAGAAAAGGTGCACCTCGAAAGGATGACGAAAGAGTGCAAAGAGAGTTGATGCAACATATTGAAGCTGCCGGAGAGTTTAATTATCGAAATGATGCAGGTTTATCATTACTCAATAAACTTAGCGAAGCGCTTGAAATTCGATTAAGAAAATCAATTCACCAATACTCAACTTTGAGCGATGCCAAAAAAATAGAAAAACTTTCACACTTGGTTGGTATTGAAAAGAAAAAATTAGAATTGTTATGGCAGCCACCGGAACAAACACAAGAAGATTTCTTGGAAAGAGTTGTTTTGATCCAAAACATAAAAAGACAACTTTAGTGATAACCAATGATAAACAGTTAGTTTAAATGACGGGAACAACAAAATGAATGACGAATCAAACAAAGATGTGACTACTACACCGCAAGCCGAATCGGCTTCGCCTGCTGAAGGTCAGGTTGAGTCTTCTCAAGCTGAGTTGCCATCTGCATTTAACGAACAAAGTGTTCCAACTAATTCTTCGGAAATGACAATAGAACAAGGTCATAGAATTATTCAGCAGCTAAGTAAAAATATTAATTCGACTTTAATTGGTCAACACTCAATCGTAGAGATGACTTTGACTTGCTTATTTGCAGGCGGTCACTTATTGATTGAAGGTGTTCCGGGTTTAGGAAAAACGTTGTTAGTTAGATCAATTGCTAAGAGCTTTGCGGGGGATTTTTCAAGAATACAATTTACTCCTGATTTGATGCCAAGTGATGTTACAGGTCACGCTATGTTTGACCAAAAGTCTGAACGCTTTCGAATTCGCAAAGGACCGGCATTCACTAATTTATTACTGGCGGATGAAATTAATCGAGCACCAGCAAAAACTCAATCAGCATTGTTAGAAGTGATGCAGGAGAAGCACATCACCATTGAAGGCAAATCCCACGCCGTTAGCAATCCATTTATGGTATTAGCAACTCAAAATCCACTAGAGCAAGAAGGTACCTATCCATTACCTGAGGCCGAACTTGATCGCTTTTTGATGAATATATTAATTGACTACCCATCAGTTGAAGATGAAATCAGTTTAGTAAAAGCGATAACAGTAGATACTGTTGATGATTCCAATTTAATGGGTGAGCTTACTGCCGTCACCTCAGCCGAAACGATCATGGCGCTACAAAAATTAGCTGCCTCAATTCGAGTCGATGATTCGATTTTCGAATACGCCGTTCGATTAGTTGTCGCAACTAGAGAGTGGTCTGGTGTTCAAATGGGGGCTAGCCCGAGAGCATCGATTGCGATCATAAGAGCAGCGAAAGCATTAGCGCTTGTTAGAGGAAGTCAGTTTGTTACACCTGATGAAATTAAAGCCGTAGCATTGGCGGTGATGCGTCATAGAATAGTTTTGTCTGCTGAGCTTGAAATTGAGGGAATCAGCGTTGAGCAAGTTATTGCTGATTTACTCGCGCAAATACCAGCACCTAGACAGTGATTTATTAAACAAAAGTATTAGCAGGATAACGATAACTATTTATGAAGCTTTCTCGTCTAAGTATCTACTTGATAATCGTTTGGTTCGTGATTGGACTAAGCGATGCGCTTTTGCGCCTTTGGGATTATAGTCAGTCGACTGGTCGCTTCGATGCTATAGCCACTCAGGATACCTTGCTCGCTAAGGTGTGGTTTATCTATGCTGTACTACTGATAGCGGCGCTAATTGTCGATCGTATTTCATTGTTTGGCTTGAATAGAATTAGGCTCAAGCGCAAAATTGCCAATACCTTACCAGTAAATAGTTATAGCGAAGTTCAGCTTGAAGTAAGTTTGCCTAAGCAAGATAAAAACGACTCTTCATCAATCAAGAATTCTCGCAATTTGAATATCGAAGTATTTGAGCACTTACCAGAAAGTTGTGATTCCAAAGGATTACCTGCAAAGATACAAATCAGCGATAGTCAAAGTGTGGTGATTAAATATCAAATAAAATCCAGGGATCGAGGCGATTTATTAATTAAAAAAACTGAACTCTGGATAGATTCATTGTTAGGGTTGTTATCAAAGCGATTTGAGATTAGTTGTGAGACTAAATCAAAAGTCTATCCAAACTTTCGTTCCATTCATAATTATGTATTGCTCGCTACTGAACAAAGAACCAGACAACTCGGTATTCGCCAAAGACAAAAACGAGGCCAAGGGTTGGACTTTCATCAATTACGTGAATATCGTATGGGCGATAGTTTACGACAAATTGATTGGCGTTCGACTTCTCGATTAAGAAAAATAATCTCCAAAGAATATCAGCAAGAGCGAGACCAAAATATTATTTTTTTGGTCGATTCGGGACGAAGAATGCGCACTAAAGACGGTGAGCTATCTCACTTCGATCAAGCATTGAATGCTACGCTACTAGTATCTCATATTGCGCTTAAACAGGGCGACGCGGTTGGATTAAAAGTTTTTGGCAACGCAAATAGATTTGTTCCACCTAAGAAAGGCCCAACAACGATTAGTGCGATGCTCAATCAGGTTTATGATTTACAGCCTGCTAATACCGCTTCCGATATTATTCGAGCAGCAGAAGAGCTAAATCGGTCTTTCAAAAAACGTTCATTGATAGTTATAGTATCTAATATTCGTTCCGAAGATAAGTCTGAACTAGTCACAGCGGTGAAGATGTTAAAGAAACATCACTTGGTGCTGTTGACTAATTTGAAAGAACAAGCAATAGAAGATTGTATTAATAGTGACGTACAAGACATGCGAGAAGCGCTAAAATATTCACAAACGATTAACTATTTACAGCAGCGCGAAAAACTTCATCAAACCCTGAGCCATAGCGGCGTCATTGCGGTTGATTCTTTACCAAAACACCTAGCCATCAATATGGCGAACCAATATTTTGATATCAAAAGAAGCGGACGACTTTAACTGATAGAGAGTAGAACTTCGCTTAAATTCATATTTTGTTACGTCTTAACTTGGCTAGTATTTCGATCCAATCTAAAAAACCTCCCGTATCCATATTCAATCGCGGTCATTGTGTTTGTTCAAACTCAGGAAGCAGTTAGGACAAATCGAGATAATCTAACACAACACTTAAATTGAACTTAACACTTAATTTTTAAACGGGAAAAATATTATGAATACTTTTAGAAAAATCTTAGTTCGAATTCTCTCTCCATTAATGTTGATCGGTGCTTTCACCGCATCAGCTGGTAATTATGCAGCTAAAAAAGACATCGTTGATGTAGCAGCATCCAATAGTGACTTTTCAACACTGGTTGCAGCGGTGAAGGCGGCAGGCCTAGTTGATACCTTGAAGGGCGATGGTCCATTCACGGTTTTTGCACCAACTAATGAAGCCTTCGCAAAACTACCAGCGGGTACTGTTGAAAGCTTACTTAAGCCAGAAAATAAAGATAAGCTAACAGCAATTTTGACTTACCATGTTGTGCCTGGAAAAGTACTGGCTGAGCAAGTAGTTAACATTGATTCGGCTAAATCTGTGCAAGGAACTAGAATCAATATTTCAACTAGTAGCGGTAAAGTAAAGGTCGACAATGCTTATGTGGTAATAACCGACATTAAAGCATCGAATGGCGTAATCCACGTGATTGATAGCGTAATTTTACCAAGCGAAGATAAGACATCTGCTGGACGATAAAAGTAAACAAAAAAGCCCGCTAATCAGCGGGCTTTTCTAACTACAATAGGATTTCGATCATAAATTATAAGTAAAGCTGACTACCAAGGATTCTTGAGCAATATCATTAAAATCGACTGGCTTTCGAATATCTGTATCATGATATTCTAATGATAATTGTGATTGGCCAAAGTCATATTGAATCGCCGCTTTCCACCAAATGTAATCACTGTTACTCAAACGAGAGCGGTACATATCGGTATAGCCAATCTGATAACTCCAAGTCAGAGCACGGTCAATTTGAAACGACTGATCCCAGTGGAGCTTGGCATTGTTTCCGCCATCAAAAGTTTCGTTATCGTCTGCATAAGTAAAATAGATCGACGCATTATCGGTTAAATACACACCCGCATATACTTCTAGAAAATAGCGATCCACATCATCAAGTGCAAAGTTAAAGTTATTCAACAATCCAAAATCCCATTTCATGCCCTGCAAGTTCACTTCAGTCCCTAGACCGATATCAAACTCTAACCCAGTGTCATTGACGTACTTCAAATTTGAGACAAAAAGCCGAGAATAAACAGGACTCGCAAAGTCTCTAACCTTCCAATTGTCTTGTCGTTGCCATTGCGCAGTCGGCTCGCGGTCGGTTTGTGATACACCATCAGAAAGGTAATCTGACGCCAAGGTCACAGATTGATCACTGGCTTGGTGTGTTGCCATTGAGTTTGCAAATAGACTAGAGTTTGCGCTAGCTGCCAACAGCAGAGATAGCAATAATTTGGCTCGCATTTTATTAACCTCGAGTGGAGCGAAGTAAGGCCGCGATACTATCACTAGAAACAGCCTTCTAATAGAAAAATCGTGATTAACTCATCTTTATTTTTATCAGTTGTTAACCAATAAATTTAGCATGGGGGTTGGATAAAATGATTGTCACAAATTAGTCATAAAGTGGCGATATAGTCGCTGCCAATTTTCCCTCTACTCTTTAATTTGGTGAACCTATGCAGTCTTATACCCTTTGGCGCCACACATTTTTACTCTTATCACTTTTTCTTGGCTCTACCTTAGTGCATGCTAAGGATGAGCCTGTAAAGTCTAAGCAGTCTTTTCGTGTTCATGGCTCAAATACTATCGGAGAAAAGTTTGCGCCCGATTTGATTAAGTCGTTTTTGCGGGAAAAAGGCTATTTTTCGGCGCAAATAGAAACAAATGATGCCCAAACGACAACACCAGAATTGGAACGATTGATTAGCGCCAGCAACAAAAACAACTCCATTGAAATCGAGTTATTTTCTCATGGCAGTAGTACTGGTTTTAAAGACTTGCTCAGTCAAGAAACTGATATCGCAATGTCGTCTCGAAAGATCAAAAAAAAGGAAATTCAAGCACTTCAATCACTCTACCCTTCAATCAACGGACACGCAGCTGAACATATTATTGCATTTGATGCACTTGCGATAATTGTCCATCCAGACAACCCAATAAATCAGCTGACTATCGATCAGCTTGCGCAAATATATTCGGGAAAAGTAACTAACTGGAAATCATTGGGCGGTTTAGAGCAGCCGATTTCTTTGCATGCTAGGGATAATAATTCAGGGACATATGATACTTTTAAAAGCTTAGTACTAAAGCCAAATGACGCTCTATTGGCTGAATTCGCTGAGCGCCACGAATCTTCAGCGGAATTGGCCCAAGCTATCATTAACGACGTTTCTGCGATAGGGTTTGTTGGAGTCTCACATACTTCAACCAGTAAGGTGGTAGCGATTTCTGGAAGCGAACTAAACGCAGCGGTACTTCCAGAAGAGCACACCATTGGTACCGAAGACTATCCGCTTTCACGCAAGCTCTATCTATATTTACCCACTGAAATTGATAACTCATTAGCAAATGAGTTTGTTGCTTTCAGTCAGTCGACTATCGGGCAGCGGCTGGCCAAACGTTCCAATTTAGTGTCGTATTTTCCGGTCAAAAGTAAACCTAAACTAGCAAAGGTAAAGCTTACCGGTCAGTTCAATAACCTTAGAACTCTGGGTGAGCGGCTCTCTATTTCGTTTAAGTTCGAAGATGAGAGTATTAATGCTAAGAACAAACGGGATCTAGAACGCTTGCGAAGTTATCATGCCCAAAATCCAAAACAAAAAATTGTATTTGCGGGTTTTGAGCCTGAAATGCAGCTGGACAATAGCGAGATTATCAACTGGATGAAGCTACTTCATTCAGAAGTTGCTGAAACGGACATATCAGCATGGGAGGTTTTGGTCGGTCCACACTCGTTTGTGGGAGATATTGATCAAGTTCAGCAAGCGATGGATCGGCGTATCGAAGTCTGGGTGCTATAAAGGTCAAAATAGAGAGAAACGGCCAACCGAATAAGCTTGCAGCTGCAACGATAAGCTTGCAAAAGAAATAAGTGTTATCCTATAATTAACGCAATATTGTTAGATTTTAGGAATTATCATGACCTTAGCGACTCAGAGCGACTCAAAATTTGAGTTTGATTGGAAAAAAGTCAGTTATTTCATGTTCTTATCGAGAGCGATGGATGACATTGAAGAGCAAGAACTGGTACCAGCCAAGTTAGTTTTTAATCAGTTTTCTGCTCGTGGCCATGATCTAGCGCAAATTTTATTGGGCTCTATGCTTACTCACCCGCATGATGGCGCGACCGGATACTACCGTTCGAGACCGTTTGTACTCTCCTTAGGCTTAGATATTGAAGATGCGGTCGCCTCGCCAATGGCTAAGTCTGGTGGTTATTCTGATGGTCGTGATATTGGTGTGGTATGTAACTATCCCAATGTCGAAAGAAAAGGCGCAATGCTAATGCCTATGTGTGGCGGTGTTGGTGCTCAGTACACCCCTATTTCTGGTTGGGCACAGTCCATTGTATACAATCAGCAACAACTAAAAGATGATAGCTACCAAGGCGCCATCGGCGTTTCCATGGGCGGCGATTCCTCCATGTCCACTAGCGGTTTTTGGTCCGCCCTTAATATTTCGACAACTAATAATTTGCCTCATTTGTTTTACATTGAAGACAATGGTTACGGCATTTCGGTACCTCAAGAAGTACAAACACCGGGTGGTGATCAAGTGGCCAATTTAGCCGCTTATAAAAACTTAAAAATCATTGATGGTGATGGAACCGATCCCCTTGAAGCATCTGCTTTAATTCGAGAAGCAGTTGAACATTCTCGTTCAGGTGCTGGAACCTGCTTACTAAGGCTGAAAGTGCCGCGGTTGTGTGGTCACACATTCCAAGACACCCAAACCTATAAACCCGAAACCATGATTGCCGAAGAGCAAGCCAATGATCCGTTACCCAAACTAAAACATTTTGTGATTGATCAAGGGGTAATGACAGAGCAACAGTGGGCCGAGTTAGAAGCAAAAGCTTACCAAGATGTAAAACAAGCGGTTGAAAAAGCTAAGCAGCGTCCAGAGCCAGACACTGAAAAATTAACCAAATATGTTTTTTCAGAGAAAGATCTATACGGTAATTCAGAAATTCAATTACGCGGTGGTTTACACGGTGATGGCTATCAGCCACCTAATTCTACTGAGCAACCTAAGCCAGAAGGTCCGCGACTGAATATGCTGACCGCGATTCGAAATGTCTTAGATCATGAGCTTAGTATCAATCCGAAAGTGTTAGTGTTTGGAGAAGATGTCGGACCTAAAGGAGGAGTGCACGCAGCTACTTTAGGTTTAAATCAAAAATACGGCAATCATCGAGTATTTGATACCAGCTTATCGGAAGAAGGAATTATTGGGCGATCCGTTGGCATGGCTTTGTCTGGATTAATGCCAGTACCAGAGATACAGTTCCGAAAATATGCTGAGCCTGCCGCCGAACAACTAACCGATACTGGCATCATGCGTTGGCGCACCAATAACCAATTTGCAGCGCCTATGGTAGTAAGAATACCCGGTGGTTTCGCTGGACGTGGTGACCCTTGGCACTCAATGTGTGATGAAGTTGAATGGGCACATAAAACAGGTTGGCAAGTCGTCATGCCATCTAATGCGGAAGACGCTGTTGGCTTATTGCGTTATGCATTAAGAGATAATAATCCAACCATCTTTTTTGAGCATCGCTCTTTATTGGATGGGCGTTGGTCACGAAGACCTTACCCTGGTAATGACTTCGTCATTCCTTTTGGCAAAGGCAAAATGCTTACACATGGTCACAAACTGACTGTGGTGACTTGGGGTGCGATGGTTGAGCGCTGTGAAGCAGCAGCATTGAAAATTGCTAATGGTGTTGAAGTGATTGACCTAAGAACCATTCAGCCTTGGGATAAAGAAATGGTATTGGAAAGCGTCAAAAAAACGGGACGTTGTTTGATTGTCCATGAAGATAATTTAACGGCTGGATTTGGCGCTGAGATAGCTGCTGTCTTAGCTAAAGAAACTTTTTTCGATTTAGATGCACCTATTGAACGGATTACTATGCCGGATACGCCTAACCCGCATAATATTCATTTGATGAATACCGCGGTGCCAAGCCAGGAGAAAATTAAGCAAGCCATGTTACAGCAGCTAGAAATCTAAACGATTAAAAGACTAAGAGAACTCACCACGGAGGCAAAGCTTGCCCCGCGAAGCGCAGTGGGTACGGAGAGCACGGAGAAAGAAAAGTTCTTGATAATGAGCTTAATGTCAAAAGCACCCTCTCCCCAGACCTCTCCCAGAGAGAGGGGGTTGATCGGGTAAACCTATAAAGATCGAGGAAAATGCTCAGTGGTCTTAGTCCCCTCTCCAGCGGGAGAGGGTTAGGGAGAGGGGAAAATTTTTTGGTTTTAGAGCGAAAAGGTTGTAAGTGTAGGTCAGCCTTTAGGCTGACAAACTATCTAACACTAGGTAATAACCTTATCGCAAAAACAGTTTTATAACGGAAGCAAATTAGGCTTTCGGATTTGAGAGAAAAATATGAGTCACATTACAGATATCACTTTACCAGCGGATCAACTTGAAGGTACCGAAGCGGCATTTTCAGCATGGTTAGTCAAAAAAGGCGATCGAGTCACTAAAGGCCAACCGATAGCAGAGCTTGAAACTGACAAAGTGGCCATGGAAGTTTGCGCGCCAGTTGATGGGGTTATTCAATCATTAACGGCTGTAGTTGGTGAGAACGTGGAGCCTGAGCAATCATTGGGGACAATTTCTGATTCTGCTGAAGAAAGTGCTGTGCAGGTGGAACAACCTGCTGCTAAAGCTGCGCCCGTTGAACAGCCTGCAAGCCAAACTAATCAATCAGCTGAGGAGACGGCTACAATTGATCATAAAGATTTAATCAGCCCTGCGGTTCGACGGTTAATCCATCAGCATAATTTATCCATAGATAATATTGCTGGCAGCGGTAAGCGCGGTCGAGTCACCCGTGATGATGTAATTGCGTTCGTTGAGTCAGGCGCTAAGACTATGACTAAGAGTACTACCTCGGCACAATCCGAAAAAGCCGTTTCATCTCAAGCTAGCTCGCCCTACTCTAGCGAACTTCCGTCAGCTCGACCTTTAGTAGGCGAAATGCAACCGCATTCTAATATGCGTAAGTCTATCGCTAGTCACATGGTGAGTAGTTTGTTGGAAACATCCCCCCACGTTACCAGCGTATTTGAAATGGATATGGGTAATATTATAGAGCACCGTAAATGGCACAAAAAAGAATTTGAAGATCTCGGTGTTAAGCTGACCTTTACTGCTTATTTCTTGTCGGCTATGGCTCAAGCGGTTGCTAAAGTTCCGCAAGTGAATGCTCGTTTCCATGAAGATGCGTTGGAGCTATTTAGTGATGTTAATATTGGTGTAGGCACCGCGTTAGGCGATGACGGATTAGTGGTTCCTGTCGTACAACAAGTACAAGCAATGAACTTATTTCAGATTGCTCAATCGCTTAACTTACAAACAGAAAAAGCACGCACAGGTAAGCTAACGCCTGCTGATATGAAAAACGGGACTCTGACCATTTCCAACCATGGAGTGAGTGGAAGTTTATTTGCGACGCCTATTATAATTAACCAGCCACAAGTGGCGATTTTGGGTGTTGGCAAATTGGAAAAACGTGTTGTGGTTGAACAAGTTAATGGTGCCGACCAAATGGTGATCCGCCCAAAATGTTACGTTTCGCTATCAATCGATCATCGAGCTTTAGACGCTCATCAAACGAATTTGTTTTTAGCTGAATTCGTTAACATTATCGAAGCTTGGGGTGAGTAGTTAGTTAACCTTATTCATCGTTTGGGAGAAACCAAAATGAAGCTTAATTGGTATTTTGATTTTATCTCTCCATTTGCCTATTTGCAGCTTGGTCATTTTGATCGCCTTCCAGACAAAGTAGAAGTTACTTATAAGCCGATTTTATTCGCGGGACTTCTCAATCACTGGCAAAATATTGGTCCAGCAGAGATCCCACCAAAAAGAGTTTTTACCTACAAGCATTGTTATTGGTACGCCAAAAAGCACGGCATCGAATTTAAAATGCCTCCGGCCCATCCTTTTAACTCGCTCAGTGGATTAAGGTTGGCTATTGCCTGTCATTGTGATCCAAAAGCAGTACAAACTATTTTTGATGTGATTTGGAAACATGGTATGGATTTGCACTCTAAACAAGCGATTGACTATTTAGAGTCAGAACTGGGGATCAAGAATGTTAACGAGCTTATTTCACATCAATCAGTTAAAGATCAATTAAAGGCAAATACCGAGCAAGCCGCTAGTAGAAATGTATTTGGTGTACCGACTTTTTCCATCAAGACCCTTGAAAACCAATATGAAAATTTTTGGGGGTTGGATACGTTTGAGATGATGCTAGATTATATCGCTTCACCGGATAGCTTTAATGATCAGCAGATGAAGCAAATTGAACGCCTTCCAGAAGGCGTGCAACGAAAACGAGTTTGATAGTCAGTTCAGTATTTTTTTGATTATTGAAGGGAGCCGCAGGCTAGCATCATATTCAACATTTTGAACGTGCTCAATAAGAGATCGTAAATCGTTTTTAAAAAGCTTTTATGACTTTGATTAACTCAACATCAAAGAGTAAAACGGAATGTGCTGGAATATTGGGTTTCTCAGAATCACCGTAAGCAATATCAGCGGGAATAGTTAGCTGCCAGCGATCACCTTCTTTCATCATTAACAATGCTTCTGTCCAACCTTGAATCACTCGATTTACTTCAAACTTAGCGGGGCTACTATCTGGCTTGCGGCTAGTATCGAAGATCGTGCCATTGATGAGAGTTCCAGTATAGTGGACCATTACTGAGTCGTTAACTTGAGGAGAATAGCCGGAACCTTGCTTAAGTACTTTGTATTGTAGTCCAGAGGGAAGGCTTATCACACCAGACTTGAGCCCATTTTCTTGAATGTAGGCTTTACCTTCGATCATGTTCTTAATGCTTTGATTGGCACTGGCTGGTTGATTAAATTGCGAGCTAACAATAGCAATCAGAGTAATTATACCAATCTTAGAACTATCTATTAATTTCATGGGTGTCCAATCAGAAGCCATGGGGAGACAGCAGCTTCAGTTTTAAAAGGTTTTGCTATTCTACATCCTTTACTGCATTAAAAACCAAATAATCAAATCAATAGGCCCGATTGCCTAATAGATTCTTACAATAAACTCATAGCCTTATAGCTATAAAGCACTAACTTAGCATTGCAATTATGGGTTGAACTATCCTACACTCCGCGTCGTTAAACCAACCGATTAAATTGAATGATTAGGAGAGCAAAATGTCAGTCGAACTACCGGCGCTACCTTATGCGATGGACGCACTTGAGCCTGTGATCTCAAAAGAGACTTTAGAATTTCACTATGGAAAGCATCACCAAGCTTACGTTACTAAACTAAATGATGCCATTAAAGGTACAGACTTAGAAAATGCTGATCTGGAAGAAATTGTTAAAACTTCAGAAGGCGGTATTTTTAACAATGCAGCGCAAGTTTGGAACCACACATTCTATTGGAATTGTATGGCACCTAATGCTGGCGGCGAGCCAACAGGTAAAATTGCAGAAGCGATCAATGAATCTTTTGGCAGCTTTGAAGCGTTTAAAGAACAGTTTTCACAAGCTGCGGCCACATTGTTCGGTTCTGGCTGGGCTTGGTTAGTCAAAAACAAAGAAGGTAAACTAGAGATCACTCAAGAAGTGAATGCTGGTAACCCAATGACTTCGGGACTTAAGCCTTTGTTGACTTGTGATGTTTGGGAACACGCCTATTACGTTGATTACCGTAATGCTCGGCCTACATACATCGAGTCATTTTGGAAGTTAGTTAATTGGGAATTTGTTAACCAGCAATTAGGTTAAGCAAACCCAATATCGCTCGCCTAAGCAAGGCCTGCTTTGAATCAAAAATCCCAGCAAGAAATATCTTGTTGGGATTTTTTTTGCTCCGAGAGTATTGGCGGATTTGGCTATTGCCACCAAACTAGGCGCTAGTTCTCATGGGCTTTGAGTGAAAAGTTACGCAAAGCTTGTGCTACTCTTACTCAGGTGATTAGCGATGAGCATATTACAGTGGGAATTCTGTGACAATTATTGAGGATAAAGAACAATGATCAAAAGACTCTGGCATGGATGGACAACTAAAGAAAATGTGGATCGATATTTCGAGGTGCTTTCGACACAAGTTATCCCAAGCATTGAAGCAAAGAACATCAAGGGCTATCGAAAATTTGAAGTGTTAAGAAAAGAATATGATGATGAAGTAGAGTTCTTCACCCAGATCACCTTTGACTCATTGCAAAATGTCATCGAGTTTCAGGGAGATGATTACACTCGCGCTTATGTTCCAGAGGCGGCTCAAGTATTGCTCAAGCGATGGGATGAGTATTGTGTTCATTATGATGTGCTCGATCAACCGATTAAAGAGCCTTCTTAATCGACTCTCGGTAGCGGCGTGAAAGTTTCAAAGTTTTGCCATCGCTCAATTCTAGTTGAAAATCACCAGAATCTAACGGCTCAATTTGCCGAATTTTGTCAATGTTCACCATGGTCGAACGATGAATCCTTGCAAATAGATTGGGATCTAGTTTTCGTTCGAGATTCGCCATTGTTTCTCTAAGTGGATAAATTCTGTCTTTGGAATGCAAGTTCATATAATTTCCAGCCGCCTCAATCCAATCGATATCTTCTGTTTTTAAAATGAACTCCTTACCAATTTTTTTAACGAGTATGCGTCGAGTCGACTCTGTTTCCTTGGCATCTTCGCCTTCCGATATCATTTTCGCTTCGCCTCTGAGTCGAGATATAATGAAACTGTAGCAATAGAGAATGAGTATCAGCTCAGCGTATGCATAGCCATCTTTTCGATACTCGTATATTAATTCTGCTCCCCAATTACCAAAGTCATAACTGCTATTCATTGATAGATAGACGATTTTTCGAATCAAAACCATTCCGATAACATGTATTAGTGAATAGAAGACGCTGATCACTATATGAATCGAAATTGCTCTTCCAAGCCGTTGGGTGGTTAAAGGGAAGCATCTATTTAACCAAATCACCAACGGGATTAGTAGTAAGCTAACAAGATGGCTGGAAAACTCCCATGTGTAGATTTCCCAACTTTGTGTAGCAAGGTTAGCTCGTTGGTGGTCATCGATAACTGACTCGGCATTTAACCAAGCGCTAAGAAAGCTAGTTGTTGTCCAAAATGCAACAATGTAGACTATCTCATAGCGATCATAATGTTTTGTATTCAATCTATTTTCCTTAACCCTACCAAGATTAAAAGCTCGGGCTTTTCTTATCACACTATATTGCCGGTTATCCCAACTATTTATAAATCAATCACTTAGCAATTGTCTAATGCTTTTACTCTTGTCAGTATAACAATTATTCGATCTCAGTTGACTTAGCGGCAACGGATCAAATTATCACTGAACGTATAGGACTAATAAATTGAGTTTATTGAGGCAAATTGCGGGCTTTTATAAGCCAGATCCGAAATATATCCCAAGTAGACGATTTGACTTAGACTGGTTGCGAATCTTGGCTTTTGGTCTGCTAATTTTCTACCACGTCGGCATGCTCTACGTGGAAAACTGGGGTTACCATATAAAAAGCCAGTATCTTAGCAGCCAGTTAGAAAGCTTAATGTTGCTGCTAAATCCTTGGAGAATGCCAATTCTCTGGATGATTTCTGGCATTGCCATTCGCTTTGTTCTCGCCCGAATTTCTGTTGCTGACTTTATCAAGTGGCGATCCTATAGACTGTTACTCCCGCTATTGTTTGGGGTTTTGGTAGTTGTTCCGCCGCAGCTTTATTATGAAATTAGGTTTAATGAAGGTTTACAACTAAGTTATTGGGAATTTTATTCAGCTTTTTGGCAATTAGATCATCCCCTTTTTGAAAATTATCAGCCGGGAATTTGGCCGCATATTGATGTTAATCATTTGTGGTATTTACGTGAGCTCTGGACTTTCTCATTGTATTTATTAGTGTTGATCCCGATATTTATTAGTAAGCCAGTAGTGTCGACAATCGACTGGCTGGTGCAACGCTCGAGTTGGTTGTTATTGTTAGTTGTTTTGCTGCCTATCATAGCTATTCAATTTAGTCTGGAAGAAACACGCGAAGCACTTGGTTTTCTATTTTTATGTTATGGTTTTTTACTGGGTTGGCATCCTGTTATTTGGGACAAATTAAAGCGAAATGCCTATAGAGCATTGATATGTGGCTTAGTGTGCTATCTCGTGATTGTCTATTTTTACAATAATTATTGGCTAACCCAAAATGACTCCACGGATGCGACAGCCCTAATCATTGGCGGCTTGATTTACAGTTTAGATCGGCTAGTTTGGGTGCTCGCGGCATTGGGTTTGGGTTATCGCTTTTTAAATCGTCCATCAGCCAAGCTTAAATACCTTAGTGATGCGGTTTATCCATTCTACATCCTTCATCAGACAGCTATTATCATTTTCGCCTATGAGCTTTCTCGGTTCAGTTTGGGTGGCTTTACGGAATCGATTACAGTTATTTTGTTAACTTTCATTAGTATTGGTCTAAGTTATGAGATCATTAGACGAACAGACCTTCTTAGACCATTTTTTGGTTTAAAACTAAAACGAGAGTATCCCTCATGGGCCATGTTTCTTCTCAAGTCATGTAGTTCCATCTTGGTTATTGTCCTTGGGCTAGAAATTATTTTATGACAACACAGAATATATATTCGCTCAAGACTATTGAATCTACCTAAGCAACTTGGCTAAACTAAAATAGTGAATAGCAAAAAATGCAGAGCGAAAATGATAGATTCTTTGACTTCTGACTATCCCGATATTGGAAAACATTCTGATTTTCTAGTGGAAGTCGTACGTAATTTGGGGACAGATAGTTTCGAAGAAAAATTGATGAACTTCTTATCAAAGCTAGTGCCTATCGATCATTGCGCGGTATTCACCTATTCGAGTCAAGGAGAAGCTGGGCATCTCTTTACTCACGGAAAAATGCCGCAGAGAGAATCCGAAAAATTGGCTAGAGACTATGTCGAAAAATTTCACAGTCAAGATCCAAACTATCGTTCGATCAAAGAACTTGAAAAAGAACAGTATTATCGCTTTGACCGGCAAGATGTTAAGAAAAACTATGATCCCGCTTATCAAAACCACTTTTTCGACCGCTCCGGTCTGATCGATAAAGCTGCGAGCATCGGTAAGGTCGAAGATGGTCAAGTCTACTGTAACTTTTATCGAATGAACCATTCGGCAACTTATTCAAAAGAAGAGTGGAAAACACTTGAAAAATTGATGCCTCTTGCGACCGCCTTAATCGCAGCGCACTTCGAACTGGCTAAGTTGAGAGGGACTGCTTTTATGGACAACGGTAGTGAAAATATTGTTAATAAAAGCATAGTGCATAATGCTATTTCTAATGATATAGAGCCTTTCAACAAATTGACAAAGCGGGAACGACAAGTCTGCGAACGGATTCTACTTGGCTATACGACGACCGGCATCGGTTTAGATCTTAATGTTGCGCCAACAAGCGTATCGACTTATCGCAAAAGGGCCTACGCAAAACTGGGAATATCTTCACAAAATGAGCTTTTTGCACTTTGTTTGAGAGTACCTAAAAGCTAGTTAACTTCTTGTCCTATTTTGTGAGGACAAATCCATCAGCAATCCTGTAGTAGACTAAAAAGCAATTGGTTTAAGTTTACTTTAAAAGGATTACACCTATGTCTAAAGCATTTGCGTCCTCGGCGGATCTCGGTGAAAAAATAGAAAGCTTTGAAGTGTTGGCAGATGGTGTTTTTGCCCTTACCGCTGAAGGCGATCCAAATATTGGAGCGATTGAAGGTGAAGATTTTGTTGTGGCCTTTGAAGCCAGAGCAACTCCTGTTGCAGCTGAAGACTGGTTAAGGAAACTAAGAAAACACACCGATAAACCGATCAAGTATTTAGTTCTGTCACACTATCACGCGGTTCGTGTTTTAGGCGCTTCGGCCTTCAAAGCTGAAAGCATTATATGCCATGAGAAAACTCGGTTTCTCATAAATGAAAGAGGAAAAGAAGATTGGGATAGTGAGTACGGTCGAATGCCTCGTCTTTTTAGAGAGCCAGACTCGATTCCTGGACTTACTCTTCCAGACATAGTTTTCAATGACCGACTAGAGATTGAGTTGGGAGGCGATAGAGGTTCACTGATTCTGCAATATTGTGGGCGAGGCCATACCGCTGGAGATATTGTGGCTTGGTTGCCAGAAAAGAAAATTTTGTTTGCTGGTGATTTGGTGGAAGCTCAGGCAGCTTTGTATACCGGCGACGCATTTCATATGGATTGGTCTACCCGTACTCTGGACAAAGTTAAATCGTTCAACGCTGAAATAATCATCGGTGGCCGTGGACAGGTTGCAAAAGGAAAACAACAGGTTAATGCCGCTATTGAGCAAACTAGAGAGTTTCTAACGGGCATGATCGAAAACGTCAGTTTAATTCACAAACAGGGTGGAACGCTCAAAGAAGCTTTTGAGCTTACTCAGAAAGCATTAGCGCCAAAATTCGGTGCTTGGCCTATTTTCGAGCACTGTCTACCGTTTAATGTGCAGCGATTATGGGATGAATTAGATGGTGTGGATTGGCCGCGAATTTGGACTGCCGATCGAGACAGAGAGGTCTGGGCAAAGCTTCAAGATTAGATCTGATTGCGTATACAAAACTCAGTACAAGCCAAGGATTTCAGATGCCCTATATGCCTCGCCAATTTGAAGCAATTATTCCTCCTTTAGAACAACTCAACGGACATGAAAAAACTAAAATTGTCGTTGTTGGTGCTGGTCCAATTGGACTAGCGTTAGCTCTTGATTTAGGGTTGCGTGGCCATCAAGTGGTTGTAATCACTCGCAATACTTCGTTATCCGAAGGGTCAAGGGCATTATGCTATGCAAAGCGCCCGCTAGAAGTATTAGATAGACTAGGCATTGCCGAAAAAATGTTGGATAAAGGTGTTAGTTGGAATGTCGGAAGAGTCTTTTTTAAACAACGAAAAGATCCAGTATATAGCTTTGATTTATTGCCAATTCGCGACCAAAAAATGCCAGCGATGATCAACATTCAGCAGTATTATAACGAAGAATATAGTATCGAAGCTCTCGCTGAATTGGACAACGTGGAAATTCGTTGGGGAAACGAATTGGTTGATTTGGAGCAAACAGGCCAACAAATTCTAGCAAAGGTAGTATCTCAATCCGGTGGCTATACTATCATGGCTGATTGGCTAGTCGCTTGTGATGGCTCTTCAAGCCCCACTCGAAAAATGCTGAAGCTAAATTTCGAAGGAGAGACTTTCCAAGATAATTTTTTAATTGCGGATGTTAAATTTGAAAAAGAATATCCCACGGAGCGCCATTTCTGGTTCGACCCTCCTTTTAACCCCGGTCAGTCCGTTTTACTTCATAAGCAACCTGATAACGTCTGGAGGATCGACTTTCAAATAGGTTGGGAAATTGATAGAGCTGAAGTTGTTAAACCAGAAAATGTCGCACCAAGAATAAAGGCCATTTTTGGTGACGACATTGTTTTCACATTTGAGTGGATTAGTGTTTACACATTTAACTGTCGCCAAATCGAGAAAATGGTCGATGATAGAGTAATCTTTGCAGGAGATTCAGCACACTTGGTCTCCCCGTTCGGTGCACGTGGTGCCAACACAGGGTTTCAAGATATAGATAACCTAGGATGGAAGTTAAGCCTAATTATTCAAGGAAAAGCCAAGAAAGATTTATTAGAAAGCTACAACGAGGAAAGGCTTTTGGCTGCAGAGGTTAATATTCTGAATTCTACCCGTTCCACAGATTTTATAACGCCGAAGAGTAAAGTATCCACGCAGTTCAGAGACGCTGTTCTTCAATTGTCGACAACCCATGAATTCGCTCGAGGATTTGTCAATTCAGGAAGGCTATCAACACCAGTTCCTTATCCGGATTCGTCGTTGAACACTCCCGATTATGACCAATGGAAAGGCGGAATTTCACCCGGTTTCAACTGTTTGGATGCGCCCGTAAAACTAAACCATTCTGATGGTTGGTTGCTTAACCAGTTAGGATGGGATTTTTGCCTATTGGTAATTTCTCCCTTGTATCGTGAATTTAATCGCCAAGAAATTAATAATGAGATCGAGAAAATCAGAACCGTCACTCTTAAAATTGTTTGGGTCTGCGATAAAAAAAATCTAGACGACGAGGTCTTAATTGATGAGCGTCAATTAGTAGCAAAGCGTTATGGCTGTCAGCAAGGAGGGATTTATTTAATTCGACCAGACCAGTATGTAGCTGCCCGCTGGAAAAATTTTGACCCGAAAAAAATCCATATTGCTCTTAATCGTTCACTTGGAGTGAGAGACAGTGAGCCTAAATAATCTGCAGCTAGACGCAAATATTTCGGATTATGACGCTGTTTATCAACTTATAATTGATATGCATAAAGGTCTCAATGACGAAGAAAGTCAACTGGCTAATGCCAAGCTGATTCTAACCCTTGCTAATCATATAGGCAGTACTCAGATATTGTCGCAGGCAACTTTATTGGTGAGGCAAAACACAATTAGCTGGCGGGACGAAGAGTAATAAAATTTGACTCTTAGAGCCCAACAAGAAATCCCCCGAACTAATAGAAATAGTTGCGATGCTTGTCCAAAGGCTTGAAAATCCTCTAGAAAGTGCCGATATAAATAATATAACGATCAAATTTTTTTGCATAGAAGGGCAAGAGATGATAATAATTAGTGTTAGAACAACTAAATAAGCTGCATTAGAATTGTGTATATTTCACAAAAAGAGTTAAGTAGCGTTGTAAATGTCGTTGATTTGATTCGCGACTGTGACGCGAGCAAACAAAGTAGACAACGTTTAACACGCCACTTAATGAGGCTGTGTGGAGCGGATTATGGCGCTTCTTTTTCTTGGGACAATACTCAGGGATGTTACGTTGACGCAGCTTTTGAAAACATGGCTGCTGATAATATAGAGCGTTATAATCAGTATTTTCAGTATAATAACCCTCTTTCAAAAAAAGTGAGTCACTATCGGCGTGCGGTTGCTGTCAGTGAAGTAATGCCGCATAAGACATTAGCAAAGACCGAATTTTTTAACGATTTTTTGCAACGTGATGGACTGACTTATGGAATAAACTTATTTGTACATTCGGGGAATCAACAAATCTTTGATTTTCGAATTTGGCGATCCAAAAAACGACAAGACTTTCAAGCAAAACATCTACAGTTATTGGACTGTTTGATTCCATCACTTCAACAAATGTCTAAGAACCGTGCGCGTCGAACTAACCGAGTGAATGTGGGGTTGACGCCAAGAGAGAATGAAGTCGTAGATAGCATTAGTGCTGGAATGTGCGATAAACAAATTGCCGAATGCCTTAATATTTCAGTCACTACATTAAGAACTCATTTAAGAAAGATCTATCAGAAAGCCAAAGTTCACAGTCGAACCGAACTTATTTCCAAACTGAATTGAGACTCTGTAATTAGCAACAAATCTTGAGTTTTCTAGGTTGATCCGGATTCGAGTTCAGCTTAGAACTACTAAAAACACTGAATTTACCTTCCTTTTATACAAAATATCATCAATATTGATGATACCCGCGACTTGTCTAATTAGATAATATTAAGACGTATTATCCATAAAATAATTATGGTTGTGCTGAAGTTGTAAACAAAAGAACCTTAATATCTTCTTGCTACTTCTTCATTGGTACTGGGCTGCAGTCATATAAAAACTAATTAGCAGTTAGCCAAAATACACACAAAAGGGGTACGAATTATTGTCCAATAGAACGATGATATATTCGAAACTAATTAATATTTTTCGAGCAAAAGTTCGCATTTGAAATACAGGAATCAGCTTATGAGCGTTATTAAAACCAGATTTCCATTCATCAATAAAACCAAACCAATTTTACTATGTGTTGTTGTCAACGCAGCCTTAGGCGGGACCGCATTCGCGGAAGAAGCAGAAGAAAATGCGGAGGAAAAATCTGGACTTAATACCGTCATAATTACAGCTCAAAGACGTAGCGAAAGTCTACAAGAAGTGCCGCTATCTGTTACCGCTATTTACGGTGATAAACTGAGAGAAGATAACATGGCGTCAATAGAAGATGTTAGTAGTCAAACACCAGGTTTAGTTTTCTCGTCTTTTAGTGTCGGCCAGCCAGAAATAGCTATTAGAGGTATTGGAACTAAAGAAGATGGTGCCGCTGCTTCCGATTCAACCGTGATCTCTATCGATGATGTCTATATTTCAGCCAGAACAGCACAGGTTTTCGATATTTTTGATTTGGAAAGAGTTGAGGTCTTGAGAGGGCCGCAGGGAACCTTGTACGGTAAGAACTCGATTGGGGGATCGATAAATTTTGTGACTTCAAAACCATCGTCGGAAACTCAGTTTCGTTTAAGAGCGACTATTGGTGAGAATGGAAGACAAGATTTTGGTGGGATGGTCAGTGGAGAAATGTCTGAAGATTGGCTAGGTAAGTTTTCATTTAGTAAGCGGACTTATGACGGTCATATCACGAATGTTCACAATGGGAAAGAAATGGATGACAAAGACACGCTGGCCTGGCGAGGTCAATTAATCTGGAATCCAAATGAAAGTACCGAAGTCCTATTCACCTATGATGGTGCTGATGATGATATTGGTGATACTTTTAGAAAGCCAGTTGGATCTGCTGGAGATTCGACTGCCAATGATGCCAATAACCCAATTGCAGTGGGCCAAGCTTTTGGCATCGGCGGGGCAGATAGTAGCCCCTACCTATCTGCCAATGACGAAATAGGTTTTACCAAGAGAGAAGTCGAAGGATACGCCTTTAGGGTCAATTTAGAACAGCAAGATTTTACCTTTACTTCTATTACATCTTTCAGAGAAAGTGATTTTGATTGGGCCGAAGACTCTGAAGGTTTGCCTAAACCCTCAGGTGGTGATCCGACCCTACCAGCTGATAATGGATTTCGTAGAGATGTAACAGACAGTGCGGTAGAGGCGACAGAACAACTCACCCAAGAGATCCGATTTATATCTTCAGACGAGCAAGCTATTGAATGGGTACTTGGAGCCTTTTACAGTTTAGAATCCATTGATAGAACAGAAACATTTTGTATACCTAATTGTGGTGGCAACATTTTGGATGTTCAGTATCCGACCGGAACAACACAATGGCCGAGTAATTTGATTTTGAATAGTTCGGTTCAAGAAAATGAAAGCACCAGTTGGGCAGCTTACGGACAGGCCTCTTATGACCTTTCAGAGACAGTTTCTGTTACTGGCGGACTTCGTTATTCTTTC
Organism: Kangiellaceae bacterium; assembly: GCA_039969155.1. Lineage (GTDB taxonomy): Bacteria > Pseudomonadota > Gammaproteobacteria > Enterobacterales > Kangiellaceae. The sequence continues at coordinate 72,882 of JBDVOJ010000117.1, read as the reverse complement.
GAAGAAAAAGACGTACGCTTTCAGGGTATCATTGATCAAGGTATTGCACCTGTCGGCGTTTTTATTCAAGAAAACTTTGACGTAGAAGCTACCGACGATTGGAGTAATGTTTCAGGCCGGATTGTTGTCGACTGGAAACTTGATGAAGACATACTTACTTACGCGAGTGTTTCAAACGGTTTTAAGAGTGGAGGATTTATAGGTTCACCTTCTACTCAATCGAGAGCAACTAATTCGTTTGATGAGGAAACTGCGACCAACTACGAGTTTGGAGTTAAATCTACTTTACTTGATGGTGATTTAAGGTTAAATGCTTCTATGTTCTATACCGATTATGAGGATTTACAGGTCACTCGTTTTGCTCAATTAGCGGATAATCCAACAAATCCGTTCGGAGAATTTATTACTGAAAATGCGGCGTCTGCAGAAATTTCTGGATTTGAAGTTGAATTTACTTGGCTCGCTACTGAGTTTTTAGAAATAGGTGGAAGTTATGCCTACCTCGACGCAACATACAAAGAGTTTAATCCGGAGATTGCCAATCTTGCACCCGGCGGGGGAACTCTGGCTTGCCCTGAAAATAGTACAGCAGTCAGTAATGATCCTGCCGATGGTTGTATTCCGGATTTTTCTGGAAACCAACTTCGCCAGGCTCCGGAAAATATGTTTAATTTGTACTTAAGGCACGTTTATGAAATGGGAGAGACCGGAAGTATTACTTCGAAAATAAGCTACCGATATCAAGATGACAGTTTCTACGATCCTGATAACAATGATATTACGGTTATCCCAGATTACTCAATCGTAGATGCACTGTTATCTTGGAAATCAGTTGATGAAGTCTGGAGTGTCACTGCGTGGATAAAGAATTTAACCGATGAAGAGTATAGAACACATATTTATTCGCAAAGAAACGCCCAGATTGCCTTCGCGACATTTGGTCAACCGAAACGATTTGGCATCACGGTCGAGTACAATTACTAAAAGGCTAATCTATCAAAGGAAACAGCTTTTCCAATTGAATCGTTGTTTCCTTTTTTATTGGAATTTAAGAAATGAAATCCTAAAAGGTCATAATTAATGAATCAAGTTGTAAGCGGGGAATCTCAAGTTGACGCTCAGATTGTTCGTAACTCTAAGCAGTTTCACCAATTGTTAATCGCTAGAAATTCAATTCGGTATATTCTGACCACTTTGGTAATCGCGATACATGGATTTTTTATCGGTGGTATCGCCTTTTATAATGAATGGTTCGGTCAACCTTACAAAGAAAATAGCATCATACCTAACGGTATTTATTTTACAGTACTGGTGATTATCTTGATGGTGCTGTTAGAGTTTGTGTATATTCTTCTAAGCGAGAAAAAAATTCAGAAACTTCAAGATAAAGTAGTTTCCGAGGTAATTAATAATGACTAGACCTAATCTAGCTATTATTAGTTGCTTATCTTTTTTGCTCGCCGTTTTTTCCAAGGTGGCTAACGCAAATCAGAAAATCACGGAAGCTGCTGCGACTTCACATGAGCTTAATCTAACTGCGGTAATTGTATTCTGTCTGTTTGTTATTCTAACTTTAATGATCAGCTATTGGGCATCGCAATATACCAACTCTAGTAGTTCTTTCTATACGGCCGGTGGGAATATTACATCGGCGCAAAATGGTACTGCTATTGCTGGAGATTTTATGTCGGCTGCATCCTTCTTGGGGATATCTGGGCTGATATTTTCAGTTGGTTTTGACGGCCTAATTTTAGCCGTTGGAGCCCTCTCTGGATGGCCTGTGATGCTATTCATTATGTCAGAACGGGTGAGAAATTTGGGAAGGTATACCTTTACGGACGTAGTAACTTATCGACTTCAAAAGAAACCAATTCGTTCTGTTGCTATACTCGGTTCAATTTCCGTGACTCTGTTATACCTTATCGCACAACTAGTCGGTGCTGGTAAATTGATTGAGCTGTTGTTTGGATTGCCCTATGAGTACGCTGTAGTAGCGGTTGGTGTATTAGTTATTATCTATGTGACCTTAGGAGGAATGCTTGCGACTACTTGGGTTCAAATAGTAAAAGCGTTGTTATTATTACTTGGCGTTAGTTTAATGAGCATACTCATCTTAATGTTAAGTGAGTTCAATATCGAATCCATATTTGAAAAAGCCGTTGAAGTTCACCCAAGAGCTGAGAAAATTTTGCAGCCAGGAAGTCTGTTTAGTGACCCGGTACAAGCGATTACTATCGGAGTTTCTATGATGTTTGGTTTACTTGGTCTACCCCACATTCTAATGCGCCTGTTCACCGTGCCTAATATGAATTCGGCGCGAAAATCTATTTTTTACGCCTCCGGGTTAATGGGATATTTCTATTTAATAACCATTCTAATCGGTTTTGCTTCCATAGCTTTCGTGATGAGCGAGCCAGACTATTTTACTGAGAGTCAGTTAATAGGTGGTACTAATATGGCGGCCGTTCATTTATCTCACGCAGTGGGTGGAAGCTTATTAATGGGATTTATCTCTGCGGTTGCCTTTGCCACTATTTTGGCTGTTGTAGCAGGGTTGATAGTGGCTGGTTCTGCAACTATTTCTCATGATTTGTACGCAGAGATGCTTTGTAACGGAGCGCCAGATTTGGAAAAAGAACTTAGAATTACTAAATTCTCTGCGGTAATTCTATGTGGTATTGGTGTGCTCTTAGGGATCGTATTTCAACATCAAAATGTTGCATTCATCGCAGTCATGCCGTTGGTAATTGCCGCCAGTGTTAATTTTCCGATTCTTCTATTGGCTATGTATTGGAAAAAGTTTTCTACTCGTGGAGCTGTAGCCGGTGGTTTAGTAGGATTTGTGAGCTCCATTTCTTTAATCATTATGGGCCCCAAAGTGTGGGTGAGCATTATAGGTGCATCCGAAGCACTGTTTCCATATGATTACCCCGCTCTATTTACTCTGCCAGCAGCGCTGCTAACGATGATCATTGTATCAAAGTTCGATAAAAGTGAGTCAGCAGAAATGGATCGGAAAGCTTTTGACCGTCAGGTAGTTGCGGCAGAACTAGGTACAAGCGTATCTGCCCCAGTGAATCATTAAAACCGCATATCATTGAGAAAGTAAAAAATGAATTTGGAACCCTTTGAGGCAATAGAGAAAGCAAGTGTTGATGAACTTCAGTCACTGCAACTTAAGAGAATGCAAAAAAGCCTGCGGCACGCATACGATAATGTGGCCTTTTACAAAAATAGTTTTGATCAAGCCGAACTATCTCCAAGTGATCTCAGAGAGCTTAAAGATCTAGCTAAATTTCCATTTACCACTAAAAGTGATCTTAGAGATAATTATCCGTTCGGAATGTTTGCGACCCCAATGGATGACGTGACTCGTATTCATGCATCTAGTGGAACTACCGGAAAACCAACGGTGGTTGGCTATTCAAGAAACGACATTGATGTTTGGGCGACTGTTGTTGCGCGTTCAATTCGAGCGGCAGGTGGAAGTTACAAAGATAAAGTTCATATTGCCTATGGCTACGGGCTATTTACCGGTGGCCTAGGTGCTCACTATGGTGCCGAAAAACTTGGTTGCGCAGTCATTCCTATGTCAGGTGGGCAAACTGAGAAGCAGGTCCAACTAATACAAGATTTCGATCCAGACATAATAATGGTTACCCCCTCATATATGTTGAATATTGCAGACGAATTAGATCGGCAGGGAGTTGACACCAAAAAACTCAGCCTTAGAGTAGGTATTTTTGGTGCCGAACCTTGGACTAGTTCAATGCGTACTGAGCTAGAACAACGACTCAACATAGATGCTGTTGATATCTATGGACTATCAGAAGTGATGGGGCCGGGAGTCGCTCAGGAATGCGTTGAAACAAAAGATGGTCCAACGATTTGGGAGGACCATTTTTATCCAGAAATAATTAACCCTGAGACGGGTGAGTTACTATCAGATGGTGAAGAAGGCGAACTGGTATTTACTAGTTTAACAAAGGAGACTATGCCCATAATCCGTTATCGAACCGGGGATTTAACTCGGCTCTTACCAGGTTCAGCGCGAACAATGCGTCGAATGGATAAAATAACTGGACGAAGCGACGATATGCTAATTATTCGAGGTGTTAATGTATTTCCTACTCAAGTTGAAGAACAAATCTTATCATTGGATGGTTTAGGCCCTCACTATCAATTAGAGGTGACTCGCGAAGGTAATTTAGACCATTTGACCGTAAAAGTTGAGCTCACAAGTAACCAAAGAGAATCCGTTAAACTCGAAACTGCAAAACTGCTCCAACATAAAATCAAGTCAATGATCGGTGTGTCTAGCCGCATTCAAGTACTTGATACCGGCGGCGTCCCACGTTCGGAAGGAAAAGCGCAACGGGTTATCGATCTTAGAAAAAATAACTAATTGCGACTCAAGTTCTGGATTCTTACTTAATTTCTATCGTTAAAGCATTACAAAATATCTTCAATTAGTTACAATTGTGTATCAATTCTTCGGTTTGGCCGTCTGTTGTTGTGTTGGCGTCTGATAGAGCAAATCATTTCAACCGGTTTCGTGCCTTTTAATATATGCTAGGAAAACAAAATGAAGATACAAAGTTACGTTAATGGTGAGTGGTGCAGCGGTAATGGCCGTGTCGATACCTTAGTCAACTCGGTCAACGATGAGGTTATCGGAGAGGTTCACTCGCTAGATTCTGGGTTTGATCAAATTTTAGAGTATGGTCGCAGTGTCGCAGGTCCAGAGCTAAGAAAATTAACCATTCATGATCGTGCCGAGCGGATCAAGTTACTAGCCAAATACTTACTCGACCGAAAAAATGACTTCTACCGCATTTCCTATATGACCGGTGCCACTAAAGCCGATTCCTGGGTAGATATTGAAGGTGGTATTGGCACCATGTTCAGCTACACCGGGATCGCTCGTCGTGAAATGAATAACGATACCTTTGCAGTAGAAGGCCCTGTCGAGCCATTATCTGCCAACGGCACTTTTGTTGGTCAGCACATACTTACTTCCAAAGAAGGCGTTTCTCTGCATATTAATGCGTTTAACTTTCCGGTGTGGGGAATGTTAGAAAAAATTACTCCAAGCATCATTGCCGGCGTTCCAGTAGTGGTAAAACCCGGAACAGTCAGCTGTTATTTAACCGAAGCAGTGGTTAAAGCGATTGTTGAATCAGAAATTCTGCCGCTAGGAACAGTGCAACTTATTAGTGGTAGCGTGGGTGATATCCTCGACCATGTCAATGAGCAAGATGTTGTGACTTTTACCGGCTCCGCTTCTACCGGCCAAAAACTAAAAGCTCATCCAAATATCATCGCTAAAAGCGTCCCCTTTACTATGGAAGCCGACTCACTTAATTGCTGTATTTTAGCCCCCGATGTTAGCGCTGATGACCCTGAATTTGATTTGTATGTAAAAGAAGTTGCGCGTGAAATGACCACTAAAGCAGGTCAAAAATGTACCGCGATCCGACGTGCTATCGTGCCAGAAAATATGATTGAAGCGGTTGGTGAGGCTTTAACTGCAAGATTACAAAGTACTGTGGTGGGTGACCCATCATTGAAGGATACTCGCATGGGAGCATTGGTTGGAAAAACTCAACGGGAAGATGTTTTATCCGCAGTCGAAAAACTAATGGCTTGCAGTGAAACACTGTTAGATGGTCGAAGCGAAATGCAATTAAATGGTGCAGATGCCAGCAAAGGCGCATTTATGGCGCCGACTTTATTGCGCAGTGTGGATCCTCTTAAAAATACAACGCCACATGAAGTTGAAGCATTTGGACCTGTGAGTACCTTAATGTCTTATCAAGGCATAGAACAAGCGATTGAGTTAGCTAAAATGGGTAAAGGAAGCTTGGCTGGTTCGGTAATCACTAAATCATCAGAACATGCCAGAGACATTATATTAGCCACCGCTTCTCATCACGGCCGAATGTTAGTGCTAGATGCCGATTGTGCCAAAGAATCCACTGGCCATGGTTCGCCATTAGCCAGTTTAGTTCACGGTGGGCCGGGGCGTGCTGGTGGCGGTGAAGAGCTAGGCGGCGCGAGAGCAATTAAACATTATATGCAACGAACTGCTATTCAGGGCTCACCAACTTCAATCATGGCAGTCACCAATCAATACACCAAGGGTGCCAAAACTAAAACCGACCGCGTTCATCCATTCAGAAAATATTTTGAAGAACTGGAAATTGGTGAGTCGTTAACTACTCATCGTCGAACCGTGACGGAAGCTGATATCGTTAATTTTGGCTGTTTATCAGGCGATCATTTTTATGCTCACTTTGATGAAATCGCGGCAAAAGACTCATTCTTTGAAAAACGTGTCGCCCATGGCTATTTTGTTATATCTGCAGCCGCCGGAATGTTTGTTGATCCTGGTCAAGGGCCAGTGATTGCTAACTACGGAATTGATAATCTGCGATTCGTAGAGCCTGTTGGCATCGGTGATACCATCCAAGTGCATTTAACCGCTAAACGAAAAATTAAGAAGAAGAAAAAGCCTGATGAGAAATACGATACCGGTATAGTCGCTTGGGCCGTTGAAGTGACTAATCAGCATGATGAGCCAGTGGCTATTTATGATATTTTGACCTTGGTAGAAAGGCAGAAACAAGACTAAAAGACATAAAGATTAAAAGACCTTACCACAGAGGCACAGAGAACACAGAGGAAAGATCTTTAGGGTATTGGAACTGTGGGAATACAACAAATTGTAGGTCAGACTTCAGTCTGACGCCCAGCTTAAAGTGAAGTAAAAGCTAAAAAATATTCATCACAGAAAGCATTGAGCGAAAATGTTTAAAACGTCTTGTCCTTCTCAGTGCCCTCTGTGCCTCTGTGGTAATAATGTTTTAGTCTTTAGTTTTATGGTCAGAATCCTGATAACGAGGACGATCAGCTTGGATTTCCTCAAGTGGAGTGACTTCCCTTAAAGTGTTGATCGCTCGTTGGGATAAGTCGGTGTACTCTTGTGTACCCATGCTTTTCCATGCGAGTTCTTGATCGGTGATTTGGCGAACGACTTTGGCGGGAACGCCCATGACCATAGAGCGAGGTTCGCAGATAAATTTAGCACGTACAAATGAACTGGCAGCTACCATGGATTCTTTGCCAATGATTGAATCATCCATGACCACGGCATTCATACCGACGAGCGAGTTTTCACCGATTCGGCATCCATGTAGAACTGCGCAATGGCCGATATGACTGTAGGGTTCTAGAAAGCAGTCTTTATCAGGGAAACTATGTAATACGCAATTGTCTTGCACATTACTATGATGAGAGACATGAATGCGACCGAAGTCACCACGAAGAACAGCGCAAGGACCTATGTAGCAGTTTTCTTCGATGATGACATCGCCGATAATCTCGGCACTAGGGTGTATAAAGGTATTTTTTTTGATGACAGGAACGAAATTGTCGATAGCGTAAATTGGCATGATTAAGACCTAAGGTAAAAGATTTCACCACAGAGGCACAGAGTTCACAGAGAGACAAAAAGAATTTTAAAGATGACAGGATGAATACACATTATAGTTGGTTGTGTTCTTTCTCTGTGTCCTCTGTGCCTCAGTGGTAAAAGTGTTTTTGCGGTTTTTGAATTTAGAATTATAGATGAGGCGTACTTATGTACCAAACGATTGTTTTAGAAAAGACTAATGGTGTAGCAAATTTAACCCTTAATCGTCCTGATCGATTGAACAGTTTTAACGTGCAAATGCATGAAGAACTGCAATCAGCATTAGACGATATCGCCACCGATGGTGAGACAAGATGTGTTGTACTAACAGGCGCAGGCCGTGGTTTTTGTGCAGGACAAGACTTAGGTGATAGAGCGGTCAGCGCCGATCAAGCGGCACCTGATTTAGGTCTATCAGTGGAAAAATTCTACAACCCGCTGATCCGTCGCTTAACCAATCTAAAAATGCCGGTGATTTGTGCACTGAATGGGGTAGCGGCTGGTGCCGGTGCCAGTGTGGTGATGGCGTGTGATATTGTGATTGCGGCAAAGTCAGCATCCTTTATTCTTTCGTTTGCTAAAGTTGGCCTAGTACCTGATTCAGGAAGCTCATGGCATTTTGCCAGAGCCATTGGTTTACCACGAGCCAAAGCTATGGCGATGCTAGGGAATAAAGTCAAAGCAGAACAAGCTGAGCAATGGGGATTAATTTATCAAGTGGTTGAAGATGATGATTTACAAACTACCGCGGCGGAATTGGGCAACCACTTAGCCAAACAGCCGACAGAAGCCTTAGCTAATATCAAAGAGCTGGTACACACCGCTTTTGATTACAGCTTAAACGAACAGTTAGAAAGAGAAAGAAAAGCCATGCAGCATTTAGGTCGCAGCGATGATTACCGTGAAGGTGTGGCTTCGTTTATGGAAAAACGCGAACCCAATTTTAAAGGTAAATAAAAGACTAAAAAGATTTTCACCACGGAGACACGGAGAGCACGGAGAAAAAATTCTTGGAGTAGTTGTTCCCTATCAAGTGGGAAAAGGAAAAAATTGAAAGACTAAAATATTTCGCGACAAGTATACTCAGGGAGGAGAGCAAAATGTTGTTTGATGGAGAAATTACAGAAAGGATTATTGGGGCTGCGATTGAAGTCCATAAGAACTTAGGGCCTGGTCTGCTGGAGAGTGCTTATGAAGAATGTCTTTATTACGAACTGGTCGGAATGGATTTTGACGTGGAACGTCAAAAAGAGTTACCGATTGTTTATAAAGGCAATAAATTAACCGCTAAATATAGAATTGATTTGTTAATAAATCGCCAAGTAATGGTAGAAATAAAATCATGTAAGCGACTGGAGCCAATTCATGACGCCCAGTTACTTACTTATCTAAAAATGTCAAACTTAAGGTATGGCTTGTTATTAAATTTTAATGTCCCGATATTAAAAAAAGGACTAAAACGAATACTAAATAATTAGATTCCAACGAAAAACACAATTGCTAAGAAGTTTTTTCTCCGTGCTCTCCGTGTCTCCGTGGTGAATAATCTCTAAAGGTTTAAATATGAATAAAGTATATATATGTGATGCAATTAGAACACCTATCGGTCGATTTGGTGGCTCACTTTCGCGAGTTCGTGCTGACGATCTCGGCGCGATTCCAATCAAAGCATTGATGGATCGAAATCCTCAAGTTAACTGGAGCGAAGTTGACGATCTGTATTATGGCTGTGCTAATCAAGCGGGTGAAGACAATCGTAATGTTGGTCGAATGAGTGCGCTATTGGCTGGACTACCACAGACAGTTCCCGCAGTTACCATCAATCGTCTTTGTGGTTCTGGTATGGATGCGATTGGAACCGCTGCGAGAGCGATTGCATGCGGTGAACAATCAATGGCAATTGCTGGTGGTGTTGAGCAAATGTCACGCGCTCCTTTTGTGATGCCAAAAGCAGACAGTGCATTTTCGCGTAAAGCTGAAATTTACGACACGACGATGGGTTGGCGTTTTGTGAATAAAAAGTTGGCAGAACAATATGGTGTGGATAGTATGCCTGAGACTGCCGAAAATGTTGCAGAACAATTTAATATCAGTCGTGAAGATCAAGATAAGTTTGCATTTCGAACTCAAGAAAAAACTCAAACAGCTCAATTGGCGGGTGTGTTTGAACAAGAAATTGTACCGGTCACGGTTAAAGTGAGTCGTAAAGAAACCAAAGAATTTTCAGTGGATGAGCACCCTCGTCCAAGTACGATAGAAGGCTTAGCTAAGTTAGCTACGCCATTTAAAAAAGACGGCACAGTGACTGCTGGTAATGCATCAGGAATTAATGATGGTGCGTGCGCTTTATTAGTTGCCAATGAGCAGCAAGTTGAAAAGCAAAATCTAAAACCACTCGCTCGAGTGGTGGGTATGGCGACTTCTGGTTTAGAGCCCAGAATTATGGGGTTTGGTCCGGTTGAAGCTTCCAGAAAAGTTCTCAAAAATGCTGGTTTAGAACTCGAACAAATGGATGTGATTGAACTAAACGAAGCCTTCGCTGCTCAAGGTTTGGCCGTTATGAGAGAGCTTGGACTAGCTGACGATGATGTACGTGTTAATCCGAATGGTGGTGCTATTGCGCTGGGTCACCCGTTAGGAATGAGTGGCGCTCGGTTAGTGATGACTGCTGCTTATCAGCTGCAACGTACCAACGGAAAGTATGCTTTGTGCACTATGTGTATTGGTGTTGGCCAGGGGATAGCTATGATTATTGAGAGGGTTTGATCAGTTAGAGTTACTCGCAATGGTGAGGCTTTAAGAACAAGGGCGTTTCGCACCGCTTTGCTTGTGTGCGACCTACTTTTCCAAGAGCTGAAAAGTAGGCAAAAAGCCCATCGCTCGGTCCGCTGGGACAGCGAATTTCAACCTTTGTTTTTCCATAATGAAATGTGGGACGCCCACCACCTGTTCGTCTGTGAGGCCCATCCCAATGATACTTACTTCGATCATTCTTTCTTTACACGTAATCAGTGACGTGAATAAAGTTGCCAAAGATTTATACGCCTAGCGGCTATAACGGACAGGTGAAACCCATAAGTCTTCGGCTAGACCACCTAAAACCAAGATTAAGGCATATTCGAAATGTGCTCGTTTCAACGAAAAAAGCTTTTGGTGCCTTTTCGCTAAAGTTACTTATGTCCAAGGATGGACTGTATTAAGCTATAGCAGGAACAACTAGCTGTCACAGGAAAGCTTTAGCGCTGCGAAACCGCACTTAAAAATTAAAAACTCTAGTTAAGAGTTTTTAATGCAGACAATAGCGACTTAGGAATCCGCTTCCTTAATTCTTTATTTTTTGTCTCTACCGCAATCTGACCTCGCAACTCTTTCATCATTTCTGGTATCGAATCAACGAAGTTCTTAAAGTATTCCTTATAAGATATATCGTCAATCGCCATGCTGCTTTTATAAACCAGCTGCATTTCAGAAGACATGCTTTTAATAGCTTTCTTAATTGATCCGTGTTGCTCTATATGACTGGCTACTCTTAATGACAAACTGTCTTCAGTTGGATTTTCTACAAATGGTACAAATTGTAATGCGAAAAAGTTATTCTTGGGTACGGCTTGTTCTCCTTTTTCAATCACTCTAAATATTTCGCCAAGGGATGCCTGAGTAGCTCTTATTGGAAATGAAAGCTGTGGATTGTCTTCGACAATTCCAGAAAGCTCTCGGCTATTATGTTTGCTGAATAATTGTTTATCACTTCGTACAACAAACTTATCTCCTAAACTATTGACCACATTAATTCCAGTAAGACTGCCGTCTAAGTTATGCAGATATTGCGTTAAAGCCCCTGATACCGATGAGCCTTTATTTCGTTTTTTTGTAGCTTCTTTGTTATCGTAAACTTCAACAAATTTATCAATCTGTGAACGAGGAACCCGCAAGTGTCCTGCTGAAAAAGCGTCTGTTAAATAATGATCGGCAAAGGCATTGGTAAATAGTGCTAACCGGATCATTTTGTCTTTGGGCATGTTTAGAAAGTATCGTTTAGTAAAGCGTTTTCTAGGAAACAGTTTGGGGAGTCGCCGATATTTTGATTTTTGTTTGTTTCGATAATCTGACTCTGAAACCATTTTTTCTAGTTTCGAATTTCGTTCGTCACAATCTTCTTTTGAATCAAGTTTTTGCTGCTCAGTGCATTTAAGGTAAGCTAATTGAGCAAACCAAAGTGCTTTTTCATGAAGCTCAATGTATTGCTTGATATTGTGCCAGGCAAAGTGGCCATAATTATCATGTGCCAAAGTGACATACTGCAGTTTTTTCTTGGCGAAATCTAAATCATCGCAACCAGAGTAATGAGTTTTAGTGCGGATGGCTTCTATTTCTTTATTAATGCACTTTTTTAAGCTGTTTCGGTTTCGATGAAAGAATCCATTAAAAAAGCCAGGATCATCAAGCGATATTTCTTCAACGCTCACGTACATATCCGCTGACATCGCAATTAACTGGCCATAGCTAAAAGAAATATTTGCTTCTAAATTCCTAATTTGATTCGGAAATACTTTTTCGAAATCGGCATAAGCCACATCACCGATGATAGCGTGTTCACCCGCATCAAACGCAAACGCATGTTGGCTAATCAGCAAGGTCAATAGCACTGAAAGCCATGGTGAAGTTTTATGTCTAAAGTTCTTCATTAATCTATTTACTTAATAATTGTTTGTCGAGGGTTCCTTCAGACATCGAAAAATAGCCATGCAATGAACCTTGGTAATGCTTACTTTGTGCGTCGGAAATTGAAAAGACTAATTTTGTAGTATCTTTAGCAACTAGAATATCTTCGTTTGAATATAGACTAACCGCTGCTAGATCTAACCGAGTGCGATTAGTCACAATCTTTCCAAAAAACTTGCTCGCGGTTGCAGTGATCGAACTAGAGTCCAGTTGAATTATAGAAGAAAGATTTCCGATCTGACTAGATGCAATAGTAACAATTGAATCCTTACTAGAAAAATTGATCACCTGTACATTTTTGAGTACCGCAAATTTGCAGTTGATTAAGCTAATGGAATGATAATTTCCTTCAAACAATGGTGTATCATCGTCTTTACACCTAGCGATACGTTCTGGTTTAACAACTGGCGATTCATTAACAGCTAATGAGCTTTTCAGTTCCTTCTGATTATCATCGATCGATTTCTCAAGACTCGATTTGAGGAATTGGTTAAATTGAGATGTATGACTATTCATAGGAACATGTCCAGCGTCTCTGATTATTTTTAACTCCGCAGATGGCAATTTAGCCATTAGGGCTTGGCCGGTTCTAAGCGGTGCAATTGGATCGATCTCTCCCCATATAAGTGTTGTAGGCGGTATATTGGTGTAGTTCAAGATTGAATAATCGGTATCAATCATTGCTAGAGCTGCGTTCATGGTAGGATTTTCAGCCAACATAACTTGCCTTAATGCATGGTTTTGTTGCAATAGCTTGGTTGGATCGTAAAACTCACCAGTCTTTTCCACCCATTTACTGGAGAAATTGCTAAGTTCAGATTGTACTCTCGACCATATCACTGGTCCTTCGACAGTTGTCTCAGGTAACTCAGCTAAGTGTTTAATAAAGCTGGTCCTTTCCAACACACCTGCTGCGTCGACTAAAACTAACTGCTCGATATTGGTTGAGAAGTTCGCCGCATAATAGAGACTAATGGCAGCTCCCATAGAGTGACCTATTAAGATAGGCTTGTCTTGGATCTTTGTCGCGATAAACCAATCGATTATTAAACTGTAATTGTGAGGTGAATATTCAAAATACTTTCCTTTCGATAATCCAAACCCCGGCAGATCCAATGCAAATACCTGATAATCTTTTTCAAGCTCTGGAATTACGTTTAACCAATCTTTAGAAGCTGCGTCCCCTAGTCCATGGATTAATAAGATCGGCGGTTTGTTCTTGAGCCCAGTTTGTAAATAAAACAACGGGCTTTTGAAAAGAGGTTCTATTTCTCGATTGAAACCGTAGTGGGTTGGATAATCTTCAAGTTCCGCTGATTGGAGCGCCGGAAGAGGTTGTTCCGTTGCACTTGGCCAGCCATTGATAGTCTGCTTAGTCTTATTTATAGCTTCCTTCAACCAGTCTGCATGGACATTAGCCGAAAAGAGACCGAAACAAAGAACGGAAAGTAAGAAAAGTGGCTTCATGATACTTCGATGATAGGTTGGTGAGACTTGTAAGATATTGAGAAAAATTATATCACATCTGGCTGTTTATCAATTATTACCAGCAGACAACTAACCCCTAGCTCAACTTATATAGAACCTTGCGTCTCGAATAATTCTTAATCTGCTCTATGCAACGGACAATTATCGAATAATATGATACACATATTGTGCTAAAATGATCATTTTGGTATCATTAATTATCCCATTCCAGAGGAGTTATTACCCTATGCAACCTGTAGATGATGCAGCCGCTCAAATTGAGTTTGACCGTCGAATTGCTGAAGAGCAAAAGATTGAACCAACCGATTGGATGCCAGAAGACTACCGCAAGAACCTGGTCCGTCAGATGTCTCAACATGCCCACTCAGAAGTGATAGGTATGCAACCTGAGGGTAACTGGATAACTCGCGCGCCTAGTCTGCGCCGTAAAGCGGTATTGCTGTCCAAAGTACAGGACGAAGCTGGTCATGGACTCTATTTATACAGTGCAACAGAGTCGTTAGGCATTTCAAGAAGCGACATGATTGAAGCGCTACAAACAGGTAAAGCTAAATACGCCTCTATTTTCAATTACCCTACCTTAACCTGGGCTGATGTCGGTGCGATCGGTTGGCTAGTAGATGGTGCAGCGATTGTGAATCAGATATCTCTGCAAAGAACCTCTTATGGTCCCTACTCCCGCGCAATGATTCGAATTTGTAAAGAAGAAAGCTTTCATCAGCGCCAAGGTTACGAAATCATGTATGAACTGGCACATGGCTCTGCTGAACAAAAGGCCATGGCACAAGATGCAATGAATCGTAACTGGTGGCCTTCACTAATGATGTTTGGTCCCCATGATAGTGACTCGGCTCATTCTGGTCGCTCTATGCAGTGGAAAATTAAGCGCCAGTCGAATGATTATCTGCGTCAAAAGTTTATTGATCAAACAGTTCCGCAAATTGAAGTGCTTGGGTTAGAAATGCCAGACCCAGAGATTAAGTGGAATGAAGAGCTCGGCCAATATGATTCGGGTGAAATCAATTGGGAAGAGTTCTATCAAGTCATTAACGGTAGTGGTCCCTGTAACTATCAGCGATTAAAGCATCATAAAAAAGCACATCAAGATGGTGAATGGGTTCGAGAAGCGGTGCGGGCCTATAGCGAAAAGCAACAAGCGAAAAAATCGCAAGACGTTGCTTAGTGTATTTCACTATCTAAATTGAGTTAGTTAAGGAATAAAATAATGAGCAATCAAGAGCAATCAATCAATCAAGAGCAGACTATTAATCAAGAGCACTTAGCCTCTTATGAAGTCTTTGTACGATCAAATCGTGGGCTTGACCACAAACATGTTGGTAGCCTACATGCAGAAAGCCCAGAGCATGCATTAATGTATGCTAGAGACTGTTATTTAAGACGATCTGAAGGTGTCAGTGTGTGGGTGGTTAAATCAACCGATATTACTGCTTCACAAGAAGAAGACATCGCTAATTTTGTTGATCCAATGGATGATAAACCTTATCGCCATGCGACCCACTATGTATTACCGGATAACGTTAACAATATGTAGAGCGGTTAGTGTTGTAAACCCATTCATTAGAAAAAAACTTCCTGGTTCGCCAATTTTTTAATTGCGAACGGAATTAACATGCTGAAGCTAATTATGAATAAAGAAAAACAAAACCTATATCGTTTTTTAGTCGGTCTCGCTGATGACTCAGTTATCTTAAGCCATCGATTATCAGAATGGTGTAGCAATGGACCTTATCTTGAAGAAGATATTGCGTTATCAAACGTCGCTCTTGATTACATTGGACGGGCGAGAATGTTTTATCAATACGCCGCGGAAGTTGAAGGCCAAGGCCGAACCGAAGATGATATTGCCTATCACCGCAATGAGCGAGAGTTTACTAATTTATTAGTTCATGAATTGCCAATTAATGATTTTGCTTTCACCATGGTAAGGCAATATTTTGTGGATGTATTTTATTGTTTATACCTAGAACAACTAACTCAATCGAGCGACCAGACGGTTGCAGCCATCGCAACAAAAGCATTGAAAGAAAGCCGCTATCATTTAAAGCGCAGCGAGCCATGGATTAAGCAGCTCGCTGAAGGTACAGAAGAGTCAAAGCATCGCATTCAATTAGCGCTAGATGAGCTAGAAAACTTTGTTGGCGAATTGTTCTTAATGGAAGATTGGGAAAAAGAATTAGTCTCTGCGGGCATTGCAGTCGATAGAGAAGCGCTTAAAGCAAAATGGGATAATCAGGTTCAAGAATTTCTAGCTGAATCAGAAATGAGTTTTCCAGATAGTCAATTGCAAATTCGAGGTGGACGTATTGGGATCCATACTGAGCACTTAGGTCATCTATTGAGTGAAATGCAGTATTTGCAGCGCAGTCATCCTGGGTTGAAGTGGTAGATTTTTAGATTCAAAAGAACCCTCTCCCAAAGAGAGAGGAAAAAACTAAAAGGCAAAAAGACTTCACCACAGAGGCACAGAGAACACAGAGAAAAGACTTTTTGCAGCTATTCGAGCGAAGTGATCCGAAAATTGTAGGTCAGACTTCAGTCTGACACTGAGCTTAACGCTAGGTAAAAAACTGAAAGATTTCATCACGGGGGCAAAACTTGCCGCGTGACCGATTTTGGGTCCTTTAAGGAAACATTATGGGTACCGAGAGCATTGAGAAGGAAGATAAATAATACGATGAAAAACGAACTAAATATCTTGAATCACTTGGCTACCAAATCATCAGATATTGGAATAATGAAGTAATTGAAAATATCGAAGGTGTGTTGAGTGATCTTTCCAACACATTATCGAATAGAGAACGGCAAATGATACCATTGGAAATTCCGACAGCGTCACCTGAATTCGCGCAACGCCGTGCGCATAGGAATAATTCCGGCTGCAGCAATATATGGGATATTTTAGATTCGGTGTGCGATCCAGAGTTACCAGGGTTAACCATTTGGGATTTAGGAATTTTACAAGATGTTAAAGTACAGGATGCTGACTCGTCGAACTCTTTGATTGAGGTGGTTGTTACCCCTACTTACAGTGGCTGTCCTGCTGTCGATACAATTATTAGCGATATAACAACAGCGCTTAACCAAAATGGTTACCAACAAGTAGAGGTTAGGGTGACACTATCTCCTGCTTGGACAACTGAAATGATGTCACCGGCTGGTAAGGCTCATTTAAAAAGCATTCATATCGCACCACCCAGTAATCAAGATATTGTCGAGTGCCCAGTTTGTGATAGCAAGGATATAAAACTAATTAGTCAGTTTGGCTCGACTGCGTGTAAGTCACTCCATCAATGTAATGATTGTTCGGAAGTTTTTGACTACTTTAAACATTTTTAAGAATAGATCTAATTAGGAACCTAATATGAGTACAGAATTCTACCCTTTGACTATCAGTAAAGTTGAAAGACAAACCGCTGATTCGGTTGCCGTCAATTTTACGGTTCCGGATGAACTTAAAGAAAAGTTTAAATACATCCAAGGTCAGCATTTAACTTTAAAAGCTGATTTGAACGGACAAGATATTCGTCGGTCCTATTCAATTTGCAAAGGTATTGACTCACAAGATTTACAGGTTGGAATTAAAGCTATTGAAGAAGGTATTTTTTCCAATTACGCCAATTCAGAACTAAAAGCAGGAATGACTATAGAAGTGATGCCGCCACAAGGCCATTTCTATTCTGAACTTGATGAGAATAACCAAAAACATTATTTATTGGTGGCTGTAGGCAGTGGTATTACACCCATGCTATCGCACATCGAATCTATTTTTGCTGCTGAACCAAAATCAAAAATTACCCTACTCTACGGTAATAAGCGTACCCCAATGATGATGTTTCGAGAGAAACTTTGCTTCTTAAAAAATTGCTATCTTGAGCGGTTGAATTGGATCAATTTATTCACCAAGGAAGAGAATGACGCCAAGATCTTAAATGGCAGAATCAGCGCACAGCGCATTATCGATCTTGATGCAGCCAAACTAATTAATATCAAAAGTTTTGACGACGTCTTTGTGTGTGGCCCAGAACAAATGACTTTAGAAATAGCTAACGCGTTTGAGTTTTGGGGATTCGATAAATCGCAAATTCATTACGAACTATTTTTTTCTGGTTCTGCAGAAGAAACCATGAAGCAGAACAAAGCAAAACGAGCAGAGAAGTACGGCAAGAAAACGGCCAATGTTGCAGTTAAAGTTGCAGGTCGAAAAACATTGTTAGAGTTAGAAATGGGCGGCGATAATATTTTAGACGCCGCAATGGAAAATGGTGCGGACTTGCCTTTTTCTTGTAAAGGTGGTGTTTGCGCTACTTGTAAAGCGAAAGTGATTAAAGGTGAAGTTGAAATGGATATGAATCACTCCCTCACCGAACAAGAAGTTGCAGACGGCATGATATTAACCTGCCAAGCTCATCCAGTTTCGGACGACGTAGAAATTGATTTCGACATCAATTAGTAGTCACTATTAATGTTAGACATAGATACCTTTATCGAACAGCGAGCAGAGCTAGCTAACATCAGTTGCCGAACTTTTATCGTGACGGTGTTTGGTGATGTGGTATCACAACATGGTGATTGGGTTTGGCTTGGAAGCTTAATTGAAATTTTGCAGCCATTAGGTTACTCCGAGCGGCTAGTCAGAACCTCTGTCTTTCGATTAGTAAAGGAAGACTGGTTAGAAGTAAAAAAGGTGGGTCGAAAAAGCTACTATCGTTTGACTGACACTGCCAATAGTCATTACCTTAAAGCGGCCAAAAGAATTTACACAGCGGATACACGATTAAGCGAGAATAACTGGTGTATTTTACTTCCGAGTTTTGTTGAAGAACCAAAATTATCACTGCTTAAAAAGCAGCTTAATTGGTTGGGATTTAGTGCAATCAGCGCAGGTGCCTATGCCCATCCCAATTTTGATCAAACATCTCTAGATGAAACCATCAAGGAATTAGACTTAGCTGATTCCGTAGTAGTTTTTTCCGCCAATACTATTGGTGATAATTCGGCTAACGTTTTAAAGAAGTTAGTCGATTTAAAGTGGGAAATGCCCGCCCTGCAACAACGTTATTCTCTGTTTATCGAGACCTATAATGAAATTGCAGAACTCATTCGCTCTGGCGTTAGCATTACCGATCACCAATGTTTGTCTCTTAGGATACTGATGGTTCATGAATATCGCCGGATACTGTTAACCGACCATGAACTGGCAGAAGATATGCTGCCGCCGGACTGGAAAGGGCACCAAGCAAACCAATTAGTTGAATCGCTCTACGCAAAATTTTCTGAACCATCATGTCAATATATCTGTTCCACATTGCAATCGATCGATGGCCCGCTTGCACCACCAAACAAATCATTCTTTAAACGATTTAGTAATTAGAAAAAATAAATTCAAAGACTACTTGAGTAAACGATTATGAATTCGAACATCAGTACTTCAAATATTGTAGCAATTAGCCTCAATCAAAACATAGGCATCATCAGTATTAACTATCCACCGGTTAATGCCTTGTCGCAAGTAGTCAGGCAAGGACTGATGGATGGAATTGAAACACTCGAAACTGATAGCCAAGTAAAAGCTATCATTATTCGTTGTGAGCAACGAACATTTATTGCGGGTGCAGATATCAAAGAATTTGGTAAGCCTCCATTGCAACCGCATTTGCCGGATGTGGTTAATCGAATCGAAACTTGCACTAAACCGGTTATTGCATCAATGTTTGGCACAACTCTTGGAGGTGGTTTTGAAGTGGCATTGGCTTGTCATTATCGGGTTGCAGTAGCAAGCGCTAAAGTTGGATTGCCGGAGGTTAATTTGGGTTTAATACCAGGTGCAGGTGGAACTCAAAGATTACCAAGAGTAGTCGGTTGTAATAAAGCATTAGAAATGATCACCAGTGGCAAACACTACGCAGTACAAGCTTTTAAAGACCACCCGTTGTTTGATGCAATCTTTGATCAAGATGAGTCGCTCGATCAACTGAGTATAAAGTTTGCCGAACAACTCATAGAAAATTCAAAATCAGCTCGTACAAAACCAGCCAAAATGATTGATGATGTTGAAGACTGGGATTCCCAGTTATCTTCGATCAGTAAAAAAGCTCGCGGTAAAGATGCCCCAGTGGTTGCCG
The DNA here is from genome assembly GCA_039969155.1 of Kangiellaceae bacterium. Lineage (GTDB taxonomy): Bacteria > Pseudomonadota > Gammaproteobacteria > Enterobacterales > Kangiellaceae. The sequence continues at coordinate 53,055 of JBDVOJ010000117.1, read as the reverse complement.
CAGAACTCATTAAGCAAACTCGAGATGTCTCAGTGATAGAAGGTATGAAAATAGAGCGATCAGAATTTGTTAAATTAAGAGATTCTGAGCAATCTGCGGCATTGAGATATGCCTTTGCAGTGGAACGAACCGCTGCTAAAACTAACTTTTCGGCTCAACCCTTGGAAGTTATACAAGTTGGTATCATTGGCGGTGGCACCATGGGCTCGGGAATAGCGACTGCGTTTCTGGACAGCGGATTTGAGGTTATTTTGATCGAGCAAACCGCAGAAGCTCTCGATGCTGGCGTTGCAAGAATAGAGAAAAACTTTGCCTCCAATGTTAAACGCGGCAGAATGACGTCAGAGGCAGCCGAAGCAAAACTCTCAAACCTACAGGCCAGCACGGACTATCAATCTTTGTCACATAGCGATATGGTGATTGAAGCCGTCTTCGAAAAAATGTCGGTCAAAAAGGAAATTTTTTCCAAGTTATCGAGTGTTTGCAAAGATGAATGTATTTTGGCAACCAATACTTCTTATCTAGATATTAACGAAATTGCGACATCTGTAGAAAGACCTGAGCAAGTGATCGGGATGCATTTTTTTAGTCCTGCCAATATTATGAAATTGTTGGAAGTGGTTCAGGCAGAGCATTCCTCAGAACAAGCGTTAGTCACTGCAATGAGCGTTGCCAAAAAATTAAAAAAGATTTCCGTGTTAGTCGGTGTTTGTTTCGGCTTTGCAGGAAACCGTATGTACACACGTTACGGTCGCGAGGTACAGCAGATGTTGCTTGAAGGAGCATCGGTTGTCCAAGTCGATAAAGCGCTGACAACTTGGGGAATGGCAATGGGACCACTAGCGGTTGCCGATATGTCGGGAATTGATATTGGTGTGAATGCTCGAAATTCTCAACCATTCCCAGAACATGACCCAGGCTATTTTAGACCATCTGTTTTAATGTTTGAGCAAAACCGATTCGGAAGAAAGACTGGTGCAGGTTATTATTTATATGACCAAAACAACGGTGCAACCGAAGATCCTTTGGTTGCGGATATCATCAAAACTGAGGCGCAAAAGTTAAATATAACCCAAACAACTTTCACCGATGAAGAAATTGTACAACGCTTTTTGTTGGCCTTAATTTCCGAAGGTGCCCAGCTACTACAAGATGGTATTGTTCAGCGTTTATCCGATATTGATGTGATTTGGTTACACGGCTATGGCTTCCCACGCCACAAAGGTGGACCAATGTTTCAAGCACAACAAATGGGAAAAGGGAGATTGCAGGCTAGTCTTGAAGCAATCCGAGTGAAGGCTGGGGAAGCTATTTGGCCAGAGGTCGAACTCGATTTTCTAGATTGATTTAGCGGTCAATCGTAATAATTCGCTTTTATCGGGTACTAATACTAATAACAGGCAATTTAGTCCTGCGAATAATTCAATCTCGCGAATTAGTCGGCTTGATGTGGCATACTCACTAACTTAATGGCATTTTCTGACAAAATTCGCCGACTAAATCATATACTCAGAGTTAATGGTTATGACTGAAAAAACAGACCTAGATAGATACCGACCCAGAATCAAGTTTTCGGAACTTCTAAGCTTCACAACAAGCCATCCCGGCTTAGCGGTATTTTTGGTCTATGCAACAGTCGCTATTGCCGGATTTATTTACTTAATTACTTTCTATTCACACTTTAGTCTTGAAGTGACTGAATACTTAGAAATTACTGATATTTTGGTTGCCGGAATCAAAGATCCCTTAGTCATGTTAATGGTGCTTGGCGCCTTTAGTATGGTATTTGTTATTTGGGCAATGGTTTATGTGCAAGCCCCGTTTAGTGCCTGGTTAGATAAAAAGTTTAATAAAGGTTTTTTCCGATTTATACCTTATGTTATTGGTTACCGAAGTACTCGTTCATTTTGGTGGACTGCTTTTGTTATCCTGACCCTCTATTTTTATATGTTTATTGGTGTACACTCGCAAAATAAAGCAGCAAAGATCCTCAGCCAAAAACGAAACTTAGTATCGGTTAATTCAGAAGCGACTAATGGCACGAAGGCTGATTTTTCGTTATTAGGTACCTCAATTAATTACGTTTTTCTATATAACCACGAAAGCGAACAAGTTTTAATATTGCCCTTAGAAAGTATTAACTCTATTCAACCCATTAGTGCGGCGGTAGTTTCCAAAGCCGAAAACCTTAGTAAGCCTAGTAAAGTGAATACTACTAAGCCTGACAATGAGCCATCAAAATGAAAAAGACATTTGCCCTTACACATCCTAAAATCAAACGCCCACGTTTAGTTGAAGCGATAAAATATGAAGTTAAAAAATACCTAAAGCGAGAAAGAAACAAACCACTACCAGAAGGTATTAAGTATTGGGATTTTGATTGCCAATATGGCGAGAACGAATTAAGTGCTGCAGTAATTCATAAATCTGAAATCAATAAGTATATTGATCAAGCTGAAGAGAAAGGTTTGGAGTCGTTTTATTTGGAGATATTGGCTAAGCCTGGGGTAAGTAATCCGAAGGAGTGATCCTTAAAAGCTAAAAGACTTCACCACAGAGGTAAAGCTTGCCCCGCGAAGCGCAGTGGGTACAGAGAGCACGGAGAAAAAATGCTTGGTAGTGTCATTTTCCTCTCCCAAAGAGAGAGGGGGTTGAACGGGGAGTCGTTGAGTGCGGTGTTTTTGGGTTTTAGGTTCGAAGGTCACTCTGTCGCTAAATAATTAAAAAACGAACTCTGATTGTACGTCCCCTCTCTCTCAGGGAGACGACCCCGAGGACGGAGAAGGTAGAGCGACGCATGAGGCTAAAGCCGAGGGCTAGGGAGAGGGAGGTTTTCGCTCTTCCTATTAAGAAAAATCAATTCAATAAATCGTCTTCTTCATATGCTCTGGATAATTTCGATCATACTCTTCCGCATCAAATTCAATCTGTTTCTTATTGGTAAAGTACTTAGCCATCTGTCCAGCAGTTGGTAATGAGCTTCGCTCTACATAACCGTTTGGATCCCATAGCTTAGATCGGGCTATTGCTTTTTGGCATTGAAAATACGCTTTTTCAACAGTGACAGAAATTACGCTTCTTGGGGACTTCCCATTAATTGTAAAAGTATCGCATAGTTCTGGGTCAGCAATTATTTCTGCAGTACCGCTCACTCTGACGGTTTCGCCGACATTCGGAACTAAAAAGATCAATCCAACCTTTGGGTTTTCTACGATATTTCTTAGAGAATCGATTCTGTTATTGCCCTTTCTGTCTGGGATCAAAATCGTGTTTTTATCCACCACTCTCACAAAGCCTGCTGGGTCTCCGCGTGGTGAGCAATCTAACCCTTTTTCGCCATAAGTCGCCATTATTAGAAACGGAGAAGCCTCAATAAACTGTTGGTAATGTTCATTCAGGTATTCAATTTCCTTCCAAAGTGCACGCTCAACCGGTGGACCATAGAGTGCTTCAAGTTCTTCAATAGAATTAATTTTTTTCATAAACATTCCTCTAATTCATTCGAAAATTTGAGTGCCACCATCGTTTTAAGTTACACCGTACTTTAGTCATAGTGTTGAGTCGGTTTGGCAGCTTATAACCAACGGTCACTAAATCGACCGTAATTAAAGTAACCCCATTGCCCGACTCGTCTAAATTGGGCAAACGGGAACTTAGGTAAGTCCGCGGTGTAATAAGGTAAATCGGGCAACGCTTCTCCAGCAACCCATTGCGCTAGTCGCTTGCCTGCCTGCACTGCAAAAGAAACCCCGTTGCCACAATATCCCATTGAATAGGCAACGTTTCCTTGGTCGTCGGCTTGTCGAATATGCGGTAAGTCGTCCAGAGAAATACTGATCCAACCTGACCAAGAGTAATCAATCTTGAGTCCTTGCAATGGTGGGAAGCTGCCGATCAAAACTTTAAGTAAACGATTAGCGAAAAATGGATCTTCGGCATCTTTACCAGAAATCGCACCTCGCCCACCGAATAGAATTCGGTTGTCAGGCAGTTTTCTAAAATAGTATTTTAATGCTCTAGTATCCATTACCACATTGTCGGAAATAAAATTTGTGGCTGCTATTTGTTCGTCACTCAGTGGTTCAGTAACAATGATTTGCGAAAGCACTGGAAGAGTTCGGTTATTCACTGCCAAATGAAATCGATTGGGAGTATAACCGTTGGTCGCTATAACTACTTTGTCTGCCCTAACCTGACCTTGCGGTGTTTCGAGTAGTTGCTTATTTTTTTCCGTGTGCCAACTCGTTAAAGGTGAGTTAGTAAAAATGGTTGCACCTAACTCTTGCGCTTTTTGTTGATAACCCCAAGCCAGTTTCAAAGGGTTGATCCCATAACAATCATTAAATCGAATCGCGCCATAGGCATCTTGGCTATCAAAATAATCGGCTTTAATTTGGTCAGTAGAAAGTAGCTCTGTTTGGTAGCCAAATTCTCGTTCCATCAATTGGGCTTGGCTTTCTAGTTCGCTAATACGTGAGGGTTTATGTGCTACTCGCAAGTAGCCATTGGACTGCTTATCACAATCAATGCCTTCAGCGATTAATTGGTTTACCGTTTCCACACCTTCAGAGACTTCGGTATAGATCCCTTTGGCGACTTCTTGTCCCCATTGTTTGATCATGCTTGAATAGGCTTTTCTTCCGGTAGATTTTAAAATAAAACCAGCATTACGACCACTGCAGCCCCAGGCGGTTTGATTGGCTTCAATCACATGGGCTTTTATATTATGTTCTTTGGCCAAATGAAGCGCACAAGATAAACCGGTATAGCCGCTTCCAATAACCGCGACATCGACGTCAATATCTTGAGTGAGAGTTCCTGCATTTTCGGGGGGAGTGCCAGAGTTTTTAGCCCAGTAGCTATCTGGATAAGGCTGGTTGAGACCTGGCGAAGCATCTTTTAGTGGGTCATACATAAGAAACGTTATTAACTCTAATTTTAGTACGATTGGATTATCGAGTGGCGATTATGGCAAAATAACCGGCTCGAAGGAACTCCAGCGGCTATATCTCCAAAAGCCATATTCATTATCATACCTGCTGGGAAAGCCTAATTACCTATACAGAAAGGGCAAAAATGACTCAAGAATTAAAATTAGTGCCGCTAGAACCGAAGTATTTTCAAGGTGTTATCGCGTTGGGCAATAAAGTTCATGGGGATGCCTACCTAACGGATAGTATTATCGAAAAAATCTACAACAAGAGTATTAAGGATGACGTCAATTGTAGTTTTGTAATGCTGGACGCATCGTTTAGCCCTGAAAAAGTGGTTGGGTTTCGGCTGACCTATGCGCCAACTAATTGGCCGGTTGACGAGTGGTGTTCACCGGATCTATGGAAACTACCTATTGAAAAACTGTGTTATTTTAAAAGCAGTACCGTGGATGCTGACTACCGCGCAAAGGGGATTGCTAGAAAGATGCTGGAGGCCAGCATTGAAGCGGCCAAACTGCAAGGAGCCGAAGGTGGCATTTGCCATACCTGGATGCAAAGCCCCGGAAATGCCGCGTATCACTATTTTGTAAAATGCGGCGGCCAACATTTAAAAACTTACCCAGACCGTTGGCTAGATGATAGTTATGCAGGTTATCGTTGTATTGTGTGCGGAGTAGATGAATACTGCCGATGTGATGCCGGTGAAATGATTTTGTATTTTGACCCGGCTCTAAGAAAATAATAGCTAAGTAAATAACAGTGAAGAGAATAATCGAAGAGAGAACAAACCATTATGGACGATAAGATACCGACTCCTAGTAAAAAAGTGATTGAGGCTGGCAAGGTTAAAGCGACCTTGGACCTGCAAACATTCCTACCTTATCGAATGTACCGTTTAGCCGCACAAATGTCTCAGTCCGGTCATAAATTATCTGACCTACTGTTACAGACCGGTGTGCCGATCGGAGAGCGGGAATGGCGAGTTATTTCAGTTTTGGGTTCCTACGGCGGACTGACTAACTCTCATGTTGCTGAAGCGCTTCGCACCGATGCGGCAACAGTGACTCGTGGTGTCAAAGTTTTGAAAGAACTGGATTTTGTTGCCACACGAAATTCCAAAAAAGATCGTCGTAAAGTGTTGATTTATCTAACTCAAAAAGGTGCCGACTTTCATGATCAAATTACCCCTAAGCGGATCGAAACGGGCGAGCTAATCGAAAGCTGTTTTTCAGTTGAAGAAAAAGAACAACTGCATCATTTGCTTAATAAACTTGATAGGCATTTGTATCATTTGGAAAATGAATTTGAGGATGAGTGGGAGTAGCGTTAAAAGTTTGAATGAAACTTTTAGGAATAAGGCATTAGTAACATCAATCGCGTTAACTTTAAAGGGAGAATAGAGTGAATCAAGAAGTATTTTTAACGGTTAGAATTAATGATAAATGTGAACCTATTGATAGGGGCGATATGTACGAAGACCCTCTTCATGACGCACTTGAAGAAAAAAAATTAGGGGAAGTAACAGGCGGAGGTTCACAGCTGAATGAAAACTATAATGTTGAATATTGTGAACTTGAAGTCTGTCTGACCGGAAATTTAGAGGAAGCAAAAAAAGTCATAATTGAGACATTGGAGAAAGTTGGTTTACCGAAAGGATCAAAAATACTTCTTGAAAAAGAAGAAATTCCAATTGGAAACCATGATGTGATGGCAGTCCACTTTGATAACCTCAGTCTTCCTAATTCTGTATACGAAGAAAACGACATTAATGATGTATTGGAAGAAATTGAAAATCTTTTAGGTGATAAGGGACGAAGAAATAGCCATAGAAGTGGTAAAGAAGAAACTATTGTCTATTATGGTGGCATATCATTCGAAACGATGAAAGATGCCGTTAGCGAATTCATAACTAATCATCCTCTTTGTCAAAATGGAGGCATCACTCAGGATGCATGAGGTTAGCAGAGAGCAGAATTTCAGTGCGGAAGCCACGCAAAATAAGCACAGCGTTGAGGAACACTGCATGGTGGTAGGGACCGAGGGATATGAAAGCTTTATTTCTCACTTCATTGAGGTCAGTCAGAGCTTGAATTTTTATGAGGTTTGTAAAGATTTCATCGCGTTCTTACCATCTAAACCTGCAAACGTATTAGACGTTGGATCTGGCGCTGGTCAAAACGCAGCAGCACTGGATGAACAGGGTTTCACTGTTACTGCGGTAGAGCCAATGACGGAATTTTTGAGTTCTGCTAAATCGACCTATAAGAATTCGTCTACCAAGTGGCTTAACGGTAGTCTTCCCTATTTGGAATGTTTAGAACCAGATATTGAACAATTCGATTTTGTTCTCATTGACGCTGTGTGGCACCACATTAATAACGTCGAAAGAGAACTTGCGGCGAAGCGTCTATCTGGTCTAATAAAACCAGGTGGTAAATGCGCAATTTCACTTAGAAACGGACCCGCCGGTGTTGGAACAAGGGTCTATGCAACCGACACTAGAATTACCATTGAGCTATTTGAACGACTCGGTTTTGAGTGCGTTTTTCAAGTGCAAAACCAATGTAGTATTTTACCGCATAAAGAGGCCGTAAAGTGGTCACGTGTTATTTTGCAAAAGTCCTGATATGTCACTTAACAAGCAAAAGTTGCTTTGAGTGTTAAACAGCCCAAGTTTTTGATTCTTCTTCCATTATGAATTTAATTGTCGTGTAAATAGCTACAAACCTAACTTTCCCTAAACCCCAATTGCCGCCAAGCCTCATAAACAAAAATCGCCACACTATTCGACAAATTCAAACTCCGGCTATTAGCAACCATAGGCAAACGCAGGATCTTCTCGTGCTTAAGGCTATCTAATATTTCCATTGGCAAGCCTCGAGTTTCTGGACCAAATAACAAATAGTCCCCTTTTTGGAAATTAGCCTCAGTATGTTTTCGGGTGCCTTTGGTGGAGCAAGCAAACAATCGATCTGGCAATTCTGACTCAAGAAAGGCTTGATAGTCCTTGTGAATTTTCAATTCCGAAAACTCGTGATAATCAAGCCCTGCTCTTCTCAAGCGTTTGTCATCCAATTCAAATCCACATGGCTCAATCACATGAAGTTTAAATCCCGTATTGGCACATAGCCGGATAATATTGCCGGTATTTGGTGGGATTTCTGGCTCAAACAATACAATGTTTAACATGGTTATAATCTATCTCTGTATGGATTTTAGCGATATTGGTTAAAAGGCTTATTGTCGCAATGCTAACACATTCTTAAGGGCATACTTAAAGTTAAGAACCTATTTTAAGATTGAGATAATTGGAATGAATTTTTTGCCTATTGAAATGAGAATACAAGGTATCTAAAAACTGATTCAGCCATAAATACCCTGGTGAAATGTTCTAATAGAGTTCTATTCTAAGTTTTGCAGATAGAAGCACCTCCGTCGACAAGTAATGCAGACCCTGTGGTAAAACTGGATAAGTCGGATGCAAGATAAAGCGCCGATTTAGCAATTTCTTCAGGCTGTGCCAAACGCTTTAACGCATGGATGCTTTTGACAAACTCGATGGCCTCTGGAGAATCGGCCGACTCGCGTCCCATCGGTGTATCTGTACCGCCTGGTAGTAAAGCATTCACTCTAATATGTTTATCGCCATATTCGGAAGCTAGTGCTTTAGTTAAACCGATAAGTCCCGCTTTACTTGCCGAATAAGCCGACATATGAGGAAGCCCGATGGTATAACCAACAAAAGAAGAGGTAAAAATTACCGAACCTCCGCCAGAACTTTGAATGGCGGGTAGTTGATACTTCGCACCGAGAAAAGCGCTGGTTAAGTTTACTTGAATGGTTTCATTCCAACCCTCCAAGGTTAAATCTGTCATTGCTTCAGACGCTCCAAGTGTTCCCGCATTATTAAACGCAATATCAAGGCCACCAAACTCCCTAATCGATAAATCAACGAGTGCTTTAGCATAAGATTCATCTTGAACATCGCCAGCGAGTGCCCTAGCTGAACCACCTGAGTTTTTTATTTCTTCGACTAGTAGCTCCAGTTCGTTTTGTCGTCTTGCCGCTAAAATTAAGCTGGCTCCTTCCCTTGCAAACAGCTTTGCTGTTGCGCGACCAATCCCTGAGCTCGCACCTGTAATAAGCGCAACTTTATCTTTTAAAATACCCATCTAAACCTCCGTAGTAGAATTAATAGCAAATCGCTATAAACACTATAAGAAGCCTTTCTATTTGCCTCGACCCGAATCTTGCTATATTTCAATCGGTGGTTTGATTCGTTATTAGTTCTTTAGGCCAAAAGTTCCTCGTTCAAAAGTCGGTAGTATTCGCTCCATTTCCTAGGCATACTTTAGATTGTTTTTACCACCGAATAGCAAATTACTGAATGAGCAATCGTGACTTTTTTAATCTAATTTTACTCGCTGCTATGTGGGGAGCTTCATTCCTCTTTATGCGAGTTTCTGTGCCAGAATTTGGCGCGGTGCCTATGATGACGTTTCGAGTGCTGCTGGCTGGGCTCATGCTATTGCCGTTGGTGTTTATAAAGCGACGCCAACAGGTTCTTAAGTCTAATTGGAAAGTGATAGGCTTTGTTGGGGTGATTAATTCTGCTATCCCTTTTACCCTAATCGCCTACTCTACCCTTTACGTCACTGCCGGATTTGCATCGGTACTTAATGCAGCAACGCCTATTTTTGCCTCGTTAGTGGCGCTAATATGGCTAGGCCAGCGGCTTAGTAAATTGGCGGCATTCGGATTGTTAGTTGGGGTCTTTGGGGTCATTTTGTTGGTTTGGAACAAGTTAGATTTTAGTCAAAACCAATCGGTACTAGCGATTGCGGCGGGGCTTGGAGGGACTTTGTTTTACGGAATTGCAGCTAATTTCAGTAAGCAAAAGCTGGTGGGAATAGACTCGCTTTCCATTGCCGCCGGTAGTTTAATTGGTGCTGGCATCTTCTTGTTGCCCTTTTCTATCGCCTATTGGCCTGCTGAAATGCCGTCCATGCAGGCTTGGATCAATGTGTCGATCCTATCTCTAGCTTGTACCGCTTATGCCCAGCTTATTTACTTTAAATTAATTGAAAGTGCTGGTGCGACTAATGCGACCACAGTGACTTTCTTGATCCCAATGTTTGGCTTGCTATGGGGCTACCTGTTTTTAAATGAGGTATTTGAGGTGACTACCTTAATTGCTACAGTGGTTATCTTGCTAGGAACAGCAATGACCACGGGTTTATTGCAAAGGTTTACCGCCGCCAAGAGCACTCCCTGAAGCTAATAGGATAAATCCAGTTCGTGAACATCACCCGCTGAATTTATTTAACATTATTCAACGCGAATCCCGCTTAAAAAGACTAAACTTAATCTTGAGAGATGAGCGATAGCGGTTAAGCTCTGCATAAATACAACACTCTAAACACGGCGTTTAGCATAAATAAGACATGTAGCATACGATCCTCATGGGCTATCTTTTGAGAGCAACTGGAAAACAAAGATTACTGAAAGGCTTACTGCTGTTCTTGCTGTTAGCTTGGCAGAACGGTTTGAGAGCTGCAGACAGCTTAACCAATTTCAGTTCTGAGTATTATCCTTTAGCATTACTGCTTGCCACCGATCCAGACCAACTGATTTCAAAGCTGGAGTCTGAAAACCTCGAGTCTAAAGAGGCAGTAAACGCAGCTCAAAGCCGGTTACTGTTGAGCTTGGCCTATAATCAGCAGGCATTACCCCAAAAAGCGATCTTGCATGCTATCGAAGGCAAGCGTCTCATCAGTCTAGAAAGTGAGCCTTGGCTTTATCATTACTTATTGCTGTCACAGGCGATTTCGCTGGAACATCAAGGCAATCAATCTAAATCACTTCCCTTAGCCAATCAGGTGCTGAAATGGGCTAAAGATAATGCTCATGTGCGGTTAACTATTCAAGCGTTATACACCAGAGGTTTGATTCATAACTCAATGCTGGATTCGGCCAACGCGCTAGAAGATCTCCAGCAAGCCTATACCATGTCTCCCGATGAGGACCCATTTGTTCCTAAAGGTTTAATTGCAGGGTTTATCGGATTGATATACGAGTATCGGGCTGAAGACAAACAAGCTATCCCATTTTTTACCGAAGCGGTTAGTTACCATCGCAGCAAACAGCGCTGGCGCGATTTGGGGGATGCAATTTATGGTTTGGGCAGAGCCTATAAGAACTCGGGTGACCTTGATAAGGGAAAAGAATTGCTCGCAGATTCTATTACCATCGCTCGAAAAGTAAACGATCATCAAGGTGTTGCCTATGGACAAAAAGAATTAGCCAGCCTTTTCTCGAAGATAGGCAATAAAGAAATGGCAGAAGTCTTTTATTTGCGAGCGATTGAGTCATTTAATATTGCGAATAACACTTCTGCAATGGCGGATGTGACTATTTCAGTGGCTAGCATTAGCTTAGACCTAAAAAATGCTGGTAAGGCGCACCAATATTTAGACCAAGCTGAGCAAATCATAGACCCCAAAAATATGCTCAGCCATTTACTGCGGTTAAAATATTATCGTGGCAAGGCTTATGAGCAGCAAGGTAAGTATGAACTCGCCTATCGAGCCATGATGGAAAGTTATCCTCAACGATTACAAATGCTTAAACAACAGTACTCTGAGAGATTTGAACAGCTCGAAAATCAGTTTGAGTTAAATAAACTGGATTCGGAAAATAAACTATTAGAAAAAGAAAACCAACTCAAAACAGGAAATCTAGTCGCGGAGAAAAAAAGAAACCAATTTCTGAATTTAATCATCGCGATGTTTGTTGTTATTTGCCTATTGCTGGTCTTTATTCTGATAAGAGCAAGACATAGCCGGCTTAAATTTCAACGATTATCGCAAACTGACGATCTGACTGGATTATCAAATCGCCGCAAGGCGGTTCATTTATTAGACTATCAAATAGAGCTGGCACAAAAACACAACTCGCCACTTTCGGTGGCACTGGTCGATTTAGACTATTTTAAACAGATTAACGACAAGTTTGGACACGCGGTTGGTGATCTTGTACTGGTGGAATTTGCGTCACTCTGTAGAGACTCACTGAGGGGAGCCGACATTGTTGGCCGAATTGGTGGTGAGGAATTCTTAATCGGTTTACCTCAAACTTCGCTCAATGACGCTGTGACCATATTAGATAAACTAAGACTTAAAACGCACGACATTGCCAAGGCGTTTAATCTATCAGAGAAGAAGGCTTCGGAACTCTTGGAAGTATCGATATCAATCGGAGTGTCAGAATATCAATCAGGAGATAATTCTGAAATTATCATCGGTCGAGCCGATAAAGCGCTTTACGCGGCAAAAGACAGCGGGCGAGACAAGGTGATCCAAGCGTAATTTCATTTGTAAAAAAATGACGGAGTGTTAACCTAGCGACATCAAAATAAGGATATTTCTGTGTTATTTATTCCACCAATACGAAAATTACTGATCGTTTTATATCTAGCCACCATTGTCGGCTGGAGTAACGCTAGCTCGATAAATCCACTCATAGAACTTACGCCAACGTTTCGAGAATATGTATCGCAGCTCGGTGTTAATCCAAATATTGTCATTAACCAGCTTTCAGGACAACAGCCGGTTTTCACAGCGCCAATAGATAAGGCACAACAGCACCTGCTACTTAGCCTAGCTTACAATAAACAAGTCCACCCTAAAGAAGCACTATTTCATGCAGAGGCAGGGCTGGCATTACTAGAGCAACACTCACAACCTTGGTTATTTCACTACTTAAAAATTAGCAAAGGTGTTGCACTGGATTTGTTGGGGAACCCAGATGAATCGGTAGAACTAGCCAGTGAAGCGTTAGAGTGGGCAGAAACCAACAATCACACCTCATTACTTATTAAGGCTTTAATGGCGAGAAGTTTAGCGTTTAATACACTTAGAAGCCCGGTCGAGGCACTCAGGGATGCTCAAAGAGCTTATTCGATGGCACCGATAGACCACCCACAAATAGCCAAAGCTCAAATTGCCGCTAACATTGCCTTAGTCTACGAATATCGTCGCCAACCTGAACGAGCGATCCCCTACTTCGAAGAAGCCGTTAATTATCATAGAAAGCATGAGCGGTGGCGCGATCTTGGTGATGTACTTTATGGCTTGGGGCAGGCCAACATTCTTACTAAGCATACTAAAATCGGTATGCAACAGCTTGAAGAGTCTATCCAAGTCGCGAGAAAAGTAGATGACATTCAAGGGGTCGCCTACGGATTAAAACAGCTCGCAGGACTAGAATTTAACGAAAAGAACTATGATAAAGCAGAGTCAATGTTTAAAGAAGCGCTGAGTATTTTTGAACAGTCTGGCAATGCTTATACTCGAAGTGATTGTATAATGTGGCTAGCGAGAATTGCTGTTGAAAGACAACAACCGCAGGTAGCGTTTGCTTATTTAGCAAGAGCCGAATTATTAATCAATAAGAAGAGCATGCCAGGCCACTATTTTCGTTTACAGGAACAAATGTCAGAGGCTTATAAAGCGGTTGGTGACCTTGAAAAAGCTTATGTGATATTAAAAGAAAACTATCCCAATCGATTACAAATGCTAAAAAAACAGTATGTTAACGAATTTGAAGAGTTAAAAAATGAATTTGAATTGAACAAGTTAGACAATGAAAATCAATTACTCGAAAAAGATAATTTGCTGAAAACATCAATATTAGAATCGCAGATAAGAAAAAATCAGTATCTATATTTATTAATCACTTTAACACTCGTTATTTGTATATTGCTTATTTTTATTCTACACAAAGCACGACAAAGTAAACGCAAGTTTGAACAGCTTTCTATGATAGATGATTTGACTAAACTAGCTAATCGCAGAAACGTCTTTCAGATGCTTAACAGACAAATTGCATTAAGTTTTAGACACAACGAAGATCTCACAGTGGCAGTTATTGATTTAGATTTTTTCAAGAATATTAATGATGAATATGGACATACCATGGGTGACCATGTTTTAGTCGAGTTCGCTAAACTTTGCCAATCTACACTTAGAAAAACCGACTTGATTGGAAGAATTGGCGGGGAGGAGTTTTTGGTAGCATTACCAAAAACCAATGTAGAAGGTGCCACTTTAATACTGAATAAATTGAAAGAAGCAACTGTCCTATTGCCTAAAACGAGTATTCAGTTAGCGCCTTTGAATTCTGAAGATAGTAAACTCTCAATATCCATCGGAATAACCCAGTTAATGAAAAGTGATAGCCGAGATAAAATATTTACTAGAGCCGATAAAGCGCTTTATAAAGCGAAGGAAAACGGTAGAAATCAAATTCAAGCCGCTTAATAAAATGATGTCACTATGAATTGTCGAGCGATTATTTCGAACTGGATTTTATTGATAGCTCTGATGGTGGGCAGCACTATACCCATCGCGAGCGTATTTGCTGAATCGAAAGAGAGCCAGCCCGATTGGTTGAATATCATTCGACAGATCCCCTATCAATACAGTAAAAATTTCCATAGTAATTTAAGCACTATTCGGCAGTGGGTATTGCTCGAAAACGGTTTTTGCGAGCAGCAAGATAGACACTTGCTATTTAATCGGCGAGGAGAGTTCTTAGCTTACATAGAAAACGATTGGAGCAAATCATCAACTCAAAAAAAGCTCAATCAAACTCGTCTAGAGCTGGTTAAAGCCGGTAAAGTTAAAAATTGGATTATAGGTTCGGAAAAAGCTACAGGTTATCCTTTTGCCTTCAACTGTAATCAACCTCATGCAGATATTCATCAAGCGATTAATCGCTTATTAGGTGAGAAAAAATCTGACCGCCTTTGGGGAACGTGGGATGGCATTACAGCAGGTACCAAATATACGCCGATCAGTTTGTTCGAATTAGTTGAAAAAGTTTATCGGATTAAATCAGAACGAATTAACCAACCCGTTAATAGTGCGGAGTTCCGTTATTTTCTTGCGCAAATCATTATCGAAAGCGGGGCTAGAAAAAATAGAGTGTCTAGCGAAAACGCCATCGGTCTTTTGCAGTTAAAACCAGAAGTATTGCAAGATTGCCAAATCCCCAAGAAATTCTACAAGCATCGAATGGCGCAAGTGGATTGTGCGGTAAGACTGTTTCAACAGAATCGAAGGAACTTAAGAAAAGCCTTCGATCCGGTGTTTAATCATTTACCTAAAGCCAAACAAGACGTGATTTTTTCGATGCTACTGATTCAAAGTTATCACAGCGGTATCGGTAGAATGTCCAAATTGCTTAATCCTGAGGATCAGGGTGCGGCAACCAGCTATTTCGCCAAAAACCACCAAGATTTTACTGCTGAGGATATTGCTACCGGCATTGTTTACCACAACATGGGACGCGAAGGCTTTGGACTTGCTTCGCTCTATTATGTGATTGATGTAGCGGTTGTGGCAGATAAGCTTTGTAAGCAAGCGGACTTAAAAGATTCTTGGACCTGCGCGTAATTAGTTCAAATCGAACTCTAAATTAATATTCATATCAACCTAACAGTCCGGTTACCAATGTTGAGGTAGGTTGGGTTGCAAAACCCAACAGCAGTGGTTAACCATATTCCATCGCTATTTGATGAAAACAAAGCCTTATTCTCATAGTATTCCCGCAGTTTTTCTGGCGATTTGCCTAACTATTTGAGCCGAATAAATCTTTAATTCGAAATTTATACTTGGATCTTTATACGATACGATCTATCATATATATAGATTATTAACGTATTTATACGATAGCGAGGCTCGTTATGGCTAGATTATCCAAGAAAAAGCAAGAAGAAATCCGACGTTCGATTATTGAAGCTGCGGTCGAAATGTTCTCAGAAAAGGGCTTTGAAGCCACCACTATGAAGCAAATCGCCAGAGAAGTGGGCATTGGTGATGCGACGATTTACAAGTATTTCTCTAGTAAAGACAAGCTGCTATTCGGTTTTTACGGCTATCGAGCAGAACAAGCGGTTGAGGCTTTCTTGCAAGAGCCTGAATTAGAGACCTTCTCGCTACAAGAAAAACTTCAGCTATTAATCGATATTTACCTTGAGAGCTTATTGCCAGATAGAGAGTTTGTCGCTGAAAGCCTCAAGATGATTATGCAGTCTCCCAGTGTTCTATTTGAAGATGTAACGCCTGTTAGGAAAGAGTTCGTCGGGGTTATCCAAGATATGCTGACGGAGGCGGAGCAATCCGGTGAAATCGAAAAATCACCTTTTACCGCTTACACCGCTAAACTCACCAATGACTTTATTTTGGCAATTTTGCTGTACTGGATAAAGGATGATTCTGATGAGTTTAGTAATACCACTCAGTTAGTCGATATGTCGTTATCCTTAGGCATCGAAATCTTAAAGACCGGCATTATCAGTAAGATGACTGATTTGCTTGGCTTTTTCGTCAAAGCGCATTTGTTTAAGTTCATGGGTAGCGGTTTTCTAAATAAAATGATTTTGGCTAAGTCATTTACTCGCTAGACCAACTTATCTTGTTTTTAGCAAAGGATTATTCAATGGATACTGACAGCAAAATACCAGTTTCAAAACTAAAACGAACGGCAATTACAGGGATTACCGCGGCGCGGCTGGGAGCAAAGCATGTTGGATATAAGGCTCGCTCACTAGTCACTAAACCCGAAAACAAAGCTAAGCAAAAACAACAACATGAAGAACAAATTGGCGACATCATCTTTTCGGTTTTGACCCAGCTACGGGGTACCGCATTAAAAGTCTCTCAGATCTTAAGTATGGAAGCTGATGTGTTACCACTTTCAATCCGCCAAAAATTGAAAGAGGCTTGTTATCAAGTGCCTCCGATAAACCGTGCTCTGGTTAGAAAACAAATTGTTCACGAATTCGGTTCTCACCCACAGGATTTATTTCGTCAGTTCAATAGCTCCGCCTTTGCTGCTGCGAGTATTGGGCAAGTGCATCGAGCCATCACATTCGATGGTGAGCCGGTGGCGGTTAAAATTCAATATCCAGGGATTGCCAATACCATTGAAAGTGATTTAAAAATCATTGAGAAGCTTTTCTCGGGCTTATCCAAAGCCAGCGATTTACTACCGCAAAAGCATGTACTTGAAATTATGATGACAGAGATGCAAGACCGCCTAAGAGAAGAAGTCGATTATAAAAACGAAGCTGACAATATTAAGTGGTTTAAATCCAATGTCAAAATTCCCGGTATTGTGATCCCTCGGGTTATCGATTCACTTTCGCGTAAACGAGTACTTAGCTTAGAAATGTTAGAAGGCCATCACTTAACGGAATGGCTTGCTACCAACCCTTCACAACGACAACGGAATGCCGTTGGACAACAGTTATTCGACTACTTTTGGTATTGTGTTCTTGAACTAAAACGAATTAATGCTGATCTTCATCCGGGTAATTTTTTGGTATTAGAAAATGAAGACATCGGCGCGCTGGACTTTGGTTGTGTGAGAGACCTCAGTGATTTATTTATTGACCATTTTGTTGAGTTGATCCCTGCTTTAATCGATGTTTTCGAAAATTCAAAGAGCCCGAAAAAGCTGCTCTCGGTTTATCAATCCTTGAGAGTGGTTTCTAAAGATGTTTCATCGGAACAATTTGAACAAGAGATGCTTGGGTCGATTGAACCTTTTGGTCGTTGGCTGATAGAAGCTTATGCAAAGGAAGAGTTCGATTTTTCCAGAAAACAACCTTGTCCAGGAAAACCAACCGATAGCAGTTTAAAACTGGTTAAACAGGTCGATGGATTTTTTCATGAGCAGTTGTGTTTTGACCGAGCCCACTTAGGCTTGATGAATTTGTTGACCGAGATTGGTGCGGTAGTAAAAACTGACTGGTTAAAGTATCGTTCAACGGAGTCAAGGTAATGACAACATCGTTAACAATGGCTCAGATATTCCTAATACTAGGTGCCTCGATTATGGGCGTTCTAGGTAGCCTTCATCTTGCCTATACATTTTTTAGCAATAAATTTGATCCATATGATTCAGAGATAAAATCAGAATTAGAAAAGACAACTCTGATAATCAGCAAAAATGCGTTATTTTGGAATGCGTGGGTAGGGTTTAACGCCAGCCATAGCTTCGGTGCTATTTTAGTGGCGCTGTTTTACATTCCTCTAACCATTCAATATGACTCGATGCTACAAAATTCAACATGGTTCACCCTATTTCCAATCGTTGTTGGGCTCAGCTACCTGTATTTAGCGAAACGGTATTGGTTTATTATTCCAACCGTTGGTATGTCGATTGCGACACTTTGCTTTGTTGTAGCCGGCTATCTCTATAACTTTGTTTAAGATACGGGTCGGATATGCAAAACTCTTCAAAAACCAACGATCTTCCCCCCGGGCAACAAGCCCGTCAAGACTTCCCTCGATTCGGTCTAACGCCTTATGCTAAACGATATCAAAAGGACTTCGGTAAGCTTGATTTAAAAATTGGTGGCAACTGCATTAAATCTGAATTTGACGTAACAACGACTCACCTAGAAGAACTCCACCGAGTAGCGCTTACAGCTGACTTTCATTGTGTAACCACTTGGACTGTGCAAGATCTTGTATGGAGTGGTATTCGGTTTAGTGATTTTTACCACAGATTTATTCAACCAAAAATATCAGATACAAAAACAGTTTACTGGGTGATCTTTAAATCGATCGATGGCTATCGATCAAGAATGCTACTAGAAGATTTACTTACAGATGATGTGATTTTAGCCGACCAGCTTAATGACAGACCGCTCTGCAGTATTCACGGTGCACCGTTAAGATTAGTTGCTCCGGCTCACTATGGCTATAAGAACCCTAAGTATTTAAAAGCTATTGAGTTCCAATCGACCAATTATCAATTTAAACCTCCACTGTTGGCTTTTATGGAACATCCGAGAGCAAGAGTCGCTCTAGAAGAG
This sequence comes from Kangiellaceae bacterium, assembly GCA_039969155.1. Taxonomy (GTDB): domain Bacteria; phylum Pseudomonadota; class Gammaproteobacteria; order Enterobacterales; family Kangiellaceae. The sequence continues at coordinate 34,233 of JBDVOJ010000117.1, read as the reverse complement.
AGAGGCAGATTTTTTCCGGGGTGGCTGCTGAGGGGAATATATCGACCGATGATCAAGTCTACAATTAGACTCTTTGAAGTCACTATGAAATCATAGTGTTTAATAAAAGTATTAAAAAACGAATTCTCTTGCATCCAAATGGGTCTATTAGAGCATCTAAGTAGTTAAATAAGGCACTTCTTATTATCGAGGATAAACATGTCAGAAATTTGGATACCTATCATAGCGACGGTTTGTTTTACCGCTATTATCATAACCCTCTCTGTATTAAATGGCAGACATAAGTCTCGGGTACAGTCCACTATTCAGCTCCTTCTAGAAAAAGGAGAACAGATAACACCGGAACTACTAGATAAATTGGGTACTCATCGGTCTCAAAGGATAATCGATTTACGCCGTGGGCTAGCTCTTGTTGCCGTTGGACTCGCTTGCACTTTGGCAGGACTGGTCTTGGATGATCTATCTACGGGTATTGCTTTCGGTGTATTTCCTCTTATGGTAGGTCTTGCATTTTTGCTAACCTGGAAAATTAATCAATCCAATGATTAAGTATTTCAATTCGTGAAGTGTCGGGATAGTGAGCTAATAGCGAGAGTGATTAACAGCGGTGATCACTATGCTTTTGCTACATTAGTAAAAAAATATCAATCTTCAATTCGCCAATTTTTACGGCGATTGACTGCTGGTGACCACGCCGTGGCTGACGATATAGCTCAAGAGTCCTTCCTAAGATGCTATCAAAAATTAGATACTTTTTTAGGTCAATCTGCATTTAATACATGGTTACACAAAATAGCCTATAACTGTTTTCTAAAATTTAAGCAGAAGGCATATCACCAAAGAGAAGTAGCAGGGTTTGATTTGGAGATTTTCGAAACAACTGCATTGGATATAGAAAAAGATTTGTTAGTTGAAAGATTAATGGCAAGCTTAGACATTACAGAACGAACTTGTATTACTCTTTCTGTGAGTGCTGGTATGAGCCATAAAGAAATCTGCGTTGTAACAAACCTACCGCTAGGAACGGTAAAATCACATATCAATCGTGGTAAGAAAAAACTGATAGAAAAGGTAAAGAACTAACTCCGTCTAAGACAAAATTGCTGAAACTAAATAGATTACTAGGGTATATATGGATAAAAGCGACGATTCTCTTCTAAAATCGATTCTCGAATTTAGAACGCAAATTAACGACACTGAATTCTTAGAGTATACAATAAAGAAGATTGAAGCGAGGGCAAGATTAAGGTTCTGGCTTTTATCTTGCGCCTTACTAATTGCTTCAATTGTCTTTTTCATATTTATCCCAAAAGATATCGACAGCTCTAAGATTATCAGCAATATCGCAAAATTTTCTCCCTCAGCTCTTTTGATATTAATTATACCGGTCTTAGGCTTTAGTGCTTGGATATACGATCAAGAGTTCTAGTCCCATAGTTACCATTAGCAATGTGCCAATGAAAACAGCAACAGTAGTTATATACCCATGTCATAAAGATCATTTACAAAAAAGCAACACTGTATGCATCTAAATCTGATTATCAAGTCATCTAAAAAGTACAATCAAAGTCAACAAAAACTGCGCGACAAAAACATTGCCCAAAGGACTAAATATGATCAGAAAAAATATGATGAAGAAAACTCGGTTAGCTATCATAGTACTGTCTGCTACTTGCTTATGGCTAGTTATAAACACTAGTCTGTTAGCCAAAACAAATCATCTTGAATTCGCAGTAACTCAAGGCAAACAATTCGAAAGTGCTATAGCAGCGCTTTATGATGAGTATAATCTTCAAGGTGATTTTCTAATTGGTGTTGTTGGTGAAAACGGATTGATCTACTCAAAGCAGTTTAATCGAAAACTGTTGTCTGGAGAGCAGTCATCTTTGAACAACGAGACTCCCTTTTATATCGCATCGCATACGAAGGCTCTTACCGCAACGCTACTCAAGCAGGTCGAAGAAAGAGAACAGATAGATTTGGATAAGTCACTTCACTATTATTTACCGAATCTTTTGCTAAGCAGCAAGATCGATACAAAGCGGATTACGGTAAGGCACCTCTTGAATCATACTTCGGGCTTCACTAGCGTCATGCATAGTTTTAAAACAGCATTTCTTGGATTCGAAAGTGGCGACCAAGAACTCATTGAAGCCCTTAATTATAAAACTCTTAGTGCACCGGTTGGGCAGTTTAGATATTCAAACACAGGGCCGATTATTGCCGCTATGATCCTAGAAAAGGTTACAGGAAATAGCTGGAAAAGAGAAATGCAGCAGCGAATATTTGAGCCTCTTGGTATGCATAAAACTAGTTCAATGACGAGCGACTATATCAAGGAAACTATTCTTCCATCGATAGAAGTTGATGCCAATGATAATTTATATCGAACTGATTTTTATAAGAGTGACAACACTATGCATGCAGCCGGAGGAACCATTTCTACAATAAATGACCTAGCCAAGTGGCTACGATTTAATATAAATCAGGAAAGCTCCTTACTCTCGAATAAACAATCTTTTAAAGAGTTGCATCAAGCGACGACAACCCAGAACAAAAAATATTATACTTACCAACGAACCGGATATTCCTTAGGCTGGGATATTGCAACCTATAATGAACAACCGATAATCACGCGTTTTGGCGGGAACGCGGGTATTAGCTTCCATGCCTCGTTTATGCCTAAAAGCAAAATTGGTGTAATTGCTGTCTCAAACGATCAGCGAGCCTTTCTATTACCTCATTTGGCTGCTAACTATGTTTATAACCTAGCGTTGAAGAACAAAAGCGCTTGGCAACTATTTGAAAAAGAAAAACGTGGATTTAAACGAGCATTTGATAGGGAAGTTAATCGTTCTCTTTCCAACTCAATGCTCCTGCCTAATACTCAAGAGAACGATAAGTACCTTGGTGTTTACGTGAACAATGAGGGATGGCCAGAAATTAGGATAGAAAAGTTAGATGATATCTATCATGTTCAATGGGGCTTGTTGACAGGTAAGCTGCTAGCTTCTAATAATTCCACAACACCGCTACTTGTCAGCTTCGGACCTCTAAATCGAGAGGTGAGTATTGTTAATGATAACGGAATAATAACTTTAACTAACGGAAGTATAAAATTCCAGAAAGAAAACAATTCGTATGGTGCAGAGTTAGTTAAGAACTAGGAATACTTTGACGAACACTGTGGTTATTCAAAAGTCCCTATCCAAAAATTGAACACTGAGTTTCTCATTCAGTGTTCAATTTTTAGGATAATAGCTAAGACGCTTAGCTAGTTATCCATTTCAAACCATGGAACCAAAATTTCTTTGTAACCAACAATACCTAGTACTTTGCCTCCTTCCACTACTACCGTGTGTGATAATCCAAAGTTATCAAATAGCCTTGCGCAGTAACGAATATTCATTTCAGGTTCGATACTAATAATTGGTTTGGACATGATTTCATAAATGTTCACTCGATTTACAGCTCGATTTTTTGCTAACACTTTCTTGACAATATCGGAAAGCAAAACAACACCGTATGCATCATGCTCATCTCGTTTCTTCACAACTAATACTTCAATCTCATTATCCTTGAACGCATTAATCGCATCGGCCACGGTTGCAACCCCTTCAATTTCCACAAATTGGGTTCGCATAACGTCACGGGCTTTAATAATTTTATTAACCATTATAATAGCTCCTTCACTTCGGCAGTGATTTTTTCTTGTTGATGAGCGATTCCTACGGCATCTTCAACATCAATTTGGAATGCGATTCCAGTGCCAGGTTTGGAATCGAACTCGCCTACTCGATTAATTTCTTCTAGAATATGGCGACTCAAATGCTCTTCAACTAAAAAAAGTAACACATCTCTTTGAGTTTCTAGTGAAAGTCCAAAAAAGGTCTTAGATTGTTCAAGGCCTTCACCGCGAGCACTGGTGATCACAGTTGCACCAGTTGCCCCAGCTTTCCTAGCGGCATCCATTACAACATCGGTTTTTTCGTCATCGTTAAAGACGACAATCATTTTAAAATGCATGATTCACTCCTCACGCTAAATTCGAACAAGATAAATAATTTAACAACTCTATTTCTTCTCAAAAAACTTACTTTTGGCTTCTGAAAGTTGAGCATAGGCCATCACCGACATGATCGGAAATAAACTAGCAAAAGCGATCAATCCAAAACCATCAATGAGTGGATTCCTTCCCGGTACCGTTTCTGATAAACCTAATCCCAGCGCAGCAACCAGAGGAACTGTCACGGTCGAAGTGGTCACCCCACCTGAATCGTAAGCTAATGGAATAATCAGTTTCGGTGCAAAAAAAGTTTGTATGACCACAATGACATATCCAACTATGATATACCAATGAATTGGATCGCCGACGACTATTCGATAACAACCTAAAGAAATCCCAATCGCGACACCCAATGCAACCGAAAGTCTCAAGCCCCAAACACCGATAGCGCCACCGGATACATCGTTAGCTTTAATTGCTACGGCAATTAAAGATGGCTCGGCAATAGTGGTGCTAAAACCAATACAGAATGCAAACAGGTAAACCCAGTAATAATCTTGCCAATTGATTTGCTCAAGCAATTGTTTGCCTGCTTGAGCGCCATGAATAAATTCAGGGTTTGTCAGTTGCTCGGCCATTAGACGCCCAATTGGAAAAAGAGCCCATTCAAGGCCTAACAAGAAAAACGATAAGCCGACTAACACCCAGATAAATCCTGAGACAATGTGCGCCAAATTGGCAGGCTTTTTACGAATAACTGCAAATTGAAATCCAAAAATAATCGCTGCAATGGGCAATACATCCGTCACCGTGCTTAGAGTTACTTCGAATAATTCGGAAAATATACTATTCATCCAATCCATTAGATCACCATCCCGTAGGCCATTACAAAGATGATCGGTGTTAACGAAGCAAATGCGATTAAACCGAAACCATCAATCATTGGATTACGGCCCTTAATTGATGAGGCAAGTCCTACGCCTAATGCGGTTACAAGCGGTACAGTTATGGTTGAAGTGGTGACGCCACCCGAGTCATAAGCAATTCCGATGATTTCTCTTGGAGCAAACATGGTCATAATGACCACTAACAGGTAACCACCAATAATGATCCATTGAATCGGCCAGCCCTTTAAGATCCTAATTACGCCAATTACAATAGCAATGCCAACTGAAAAGGCGACGGTAAAGCGTAATCCATTGGCGTAAGATGATTTGGCCTGCTCTGAAGCTTCAATCATGCCTCCCGATGCAGCCACGTTAGCGGCTTCAGCTGCGACGGCAATGAGTGCTGGCTCCGCAACCGTGGTACCAAAACCGAGTGAAAAGGCGAAAACAACCAACCAAAAAATACTGCCTTTTTTTGCGAACGCATGTGCCATGGATTCGCCAATAGGAAATAATCCTTGCTCTAGGCCGTGAATAAAGAACGTCAGACCCAAAATAACAAAAACAATACCGGTTAATAACCGACCAATATTGGGCAGTGACTGTTCGAGAACAATAAACTGGAAGAATAAAACGACTAATAAAATAGGCAGCAGATCGCGCAAGCTACCAACCATAGAAACGAGTAATTTTTGCGCGGTTTTTCCCAACCGAGATTCCTTTTATTTGAATTGGAAGTAACAGAAGTTAGTGGTTACTATAACGAGTAACCCTCATTTTAGGTTAGTTACTAATTGGAAAAGGATCAACTTTTTAAAGGGTAATTTTTGACCTAGATCAAGGGAGGTGAAGGGCTAAGCTAGAATGAAAGAATGCTTTAGCTAGTTGGTTTTTAGTTTGAAATGGTTTTTCTTGGAGCAATTAAACTCTACTGTTTGCTAGCTTCAACCTACTTTGCACAATCTATAGCTGACCTCATAGACTCTAAAGTTCTTGAATGAAACTCTCTGCGATACAAGACACCAACGACCCACGCCGTCATCATCATGAATAATACTGGGTGAATAAACCAAGCAATGGTCGCCATGGAAAAAGTATAAGCTCTCAAACCGTAATTAAATGATTTATTTGCCAGAGTAAGCAATTTATTGGAGGCTGCAATATAGTCTTCACTAAAGTTTGAAGTGTCCTCCGGCGCAGCGCCAAACATCACTATTGAAAAGTTGTATTGTCTAACCGCCCAAGAGAACTTAAAAAAGGCATAGACGAAAATGAAAATCATAAAAAGAATTTTGGTTTCCCAGCTCGACTGGCTATGTTCCGCTACAAAAGGCAATGCTTGAGCCAACCTCAACGCTTTGTCGGAGGCGCCTAACACTGCCAGCAAACCCGCGAGAATAAATATAGTGGTAGAGGCGAAAAATGTCCCTGTTCGTTGTAATGCGACCAACCCTGTGACATCCGCTATTTTCACTTCTCGAGTTAACATCGATTTCATCCAAAGGCTTCTTAGATCAGTGAGGCTCTGCGAGAGGTTCGGAACTCGGAGCATTTTGTAATTAGCGTAAGTGGTATATCCTGACCAACATAAGAGAAACCAGAATAGAGCGATCCAATCGATAAGTGGGAATATGTTCATCCTTCGCTACTCCAGTTTATAGGTAGAAAATCATGCAAACTATCTCAATTCTAGCAGATAAGCTCTCAAAAGAGCGCTTTTAACCAATTAGCGCGTCTGTTAACCGTCGCAAGCTATTTAGCATAGTGATGATGTTATAATTGGTGCTCTTCAGTTAATTGATAGAGGTTAAAATTATGACTAAATCATTAATTGCGATCGTCTTTTTGTGCTTTTTTCATCTAGCAGTAACTGCTGAACCTATCAGGCTTTCTACTAGCAATTTAGACTATCAAATCACCAATGTGTTCGGTGACGTCGATTTGTTCACCATTGATATTGACTTAGACATACCCTTGCAACCAGGGCTTTATGATAACCCTACTATCCTGAATGTTAGTTACAGAGTCTTCGGCTCGTTGGAGCCAGGCACACCATCTGGATTTCCACAATTTGATTTACAAAGAAATATTAGTGGTGCCGAATTCTATCAGCAGGGAGGTTCGCTAATGTTTGAGATTGCTGACAATGCTGATTTTTCTGATGGAATTCAAGCCGATGAATTAGTCGATAATGGCACAATTTTAACGCTAAACGCTCGCGAAGTCGGTAATGGGCGATTTCATCCGCCTATTTTCGAATTGTATTCAGACGGGACAGGCAGAATACAAAACTCTAATAATGTGCATACCGTCGACCCTTTGTTAGAGGTAAATTTTGGTGATGAATACATTACAGACTTGGAATTTGAAATGACCACAACAGCGCTGTTTTCGGCGGTCGATGAAAATACTGCAGAAGAATCCAGTGAAAGAGGTGGTGGAGGAAGTATTTGTTGGTCGTTCCTGTTACTTATCACAATGTTGTTAAAGGCAAAGAGTCAAACTCTTAGATATCGTGTGTCGGTCTAAATATTCTGCGACGCAATTTGAATATCTATTGAAGGAGGTGTCCCAAAAAGCCTTCTATATTCTCTACTAAATTGAGAGGGACTTGAATAGCCCACTTGATACGCAGCATCACTAGCGGACAAATTATCGAACAGCATATTTCTTCTTGCAGCATGTAATCTAATGGTTTTTATATATTGAATTGGCGATGAGCTGGTGACAGATTTAAAATAAGAATGAAAAGAGGATTGACTCATATTGGCTTTGGCTGCCAACTCAGCGACTTCAATATTCTTCGAATAGTTAGATTGAATAAAACCAATAACTTTCGCGATTTGAAAATTTTGTCGATCTTGATAAGCAAAAGCTCTGAGTAAGTCACCTTGTGCTCCGTTTAGCACGTGGAACAGTAGTTCTTTGATAGCTAGTTTTCCCAGTACTTTTGCTTGTTTCGGTTGGTCCAAAACCGATAGCAGCCGAAACAAAGTCGACTTGATCTCTTGGGTGAGATCTGAGACAAAGATGCCCGGTTGTGGTGCTGATAATTTTGATCCTATTGTGTCAGAAGATTCTTCAATTAACTCACTTAACATTTGCTTATTAATGTCGATTTTAACGGCAAGGTAAGGTTTGTCTTGGCTTGCTTGGTGAACTTGACATTCGAGTGGTAGGGGAACCGAGAGAACCAAATAGTTTAGTGCATCATAGACATATTTTTTACTTGCCAAGAGCGCCGATTTGCTTCCTTGAACTACTATATAGACACAAGGGTCATAAATAATCGGAACTCTAGCCGTCATGGTTTCATAACTTTTGACCAGACCGATATTTTCGATATCAGTCTGATTTAACCCGTCTTGTAAGGTTAAGCGGTCAACTTTTTTGGCTAGCTCGATATCTAAATTCATTTTAGTTTGCCTGAACAATTCCCAACTAATGCTTTAGAGAGTTTTTACAGTCTCATTATGACATGAGTTAATACTGAAATTTAGTCTTGCTCTCGTGATTTGTAGGAATAGGCAAGCTTTGTGGAGTATCACTCTAATTCCCATCTATCCCGCTGGGCTATGATTTCTGGCGTTCAATCCATTCATTTAGTGATGATTGAAACTCAGTAATATTCTATTGATCAGGAGAGATTATGATAACGCGTAAACTAGGCAATCAGGGGCTAGAAGTTTCTAGTATTGGTTTGGGTTGTATGGGAATGTCAGAATTCTATGGAAGCCACGATGATAACCAGTCATTCAAAGTCCTTTCACAGGCCATCGAGTCTGGAGTCACTTTTTGGGACACCTCAGATATTTACGGTCCTAAGACTAATGAAGAACTTTTGGGCCGCTACTTTAATCAGAACCCTCAAATACGAAATCAAATTGTGCTGGCCAGCAAATTTGGTGTCGTTCGTAATTCTCAGGGCGAATTCCTAGGAGTTGACGGAAGTCCAGAGTATGTAAAACGAGCTTGTGAAGCTAGTCTGAAACGCTTGGGTGTCGACCATATCGATTTGTATTATCAGCACAGAATCGACCCCGATGTGCCCGTAGAAGAAACCGTTGGAGCGATGGCTGAGTTAGTTAAAGAAGGCAAAATCAAATATATTGGACTTTCGGAAGCAGGCGTAAGTACTTTAAAGCGAGCGTCTTCAGAGCACCCGGTTTCTGTACTGCAAAGTGAGTATTCTTTGTGGAGTCGACATCTCGAAAGTGATATTTTGCCGACTTGTAAAGAGCTCGGGATAGGTCTTGTTCCTTATAGTCCGTTGGGACGAGGATTTTTAACAGGCGCTATAAAAAGCAGAAGCGACTTGGAAGCTGGAGATTGGAGATTGAGTAATCCTAGGTTTTCGGAGCAGAACTTTCACCATAATTTAATCTTAGTTGAGCAAATCGACCAACTCGCTAAAGCAAAATTGTGTACTTCCGCGCAACTTGCACTGGCTTGGATACTACACAAAAGTAATGATTATGTGCCAATCCCTGGAACACGTAATGTAGAACGCCTGATCGAAAACGCGCATGCAGTCTCTATAGAGCTTTCACCCAAGGAACTTAAGCAAATTGACCAAGTCGTATCTTCAGATTTGATATTGGGTGACCGATATCCAGAAGCAATGATGTCAACATTGGATAGATAGACGTTGTTTCAAAATTAACCTAGACAAGGATGTTTAGGGTGATGCTAGATAGGAAGTGCATGTAGATATATGATAGCTTGTCTAACTCTATCGAGTCGCTGAACAACAAGACGCGATCTAAACTGAGTGTTTTCTCGTAAAAAGGGGATATTGACAGAAAAAATCAGGCCCATAATGAAAAATCAGGTTTCCGTAAGACTTAGTCTTTTGATTACATTAACAATCTTTCCTTTCTTTGCTGGTGCCTGCCCAGGCAACTTTAAGATTGTCGGTCAATCTAGCTTTAGCGTTTGGTTTTGGGATGTATATGATATCGAACTTAAAACTCTCGATGGAAAATATTTACCCGGAAAGCATCCGTTAGAACTGGAGCTAACCTATAAAAGAGATATTGATAAAGATGATCTAGTTTCGGAAACCAAAAATCAGTGGCAACGATTCAAACTTGATAAACAAACTGAATCTCAGTGGTTAACCCGACTTTCAGAAATTTGGCCAAACGTAAAAGAAAACGACCGCATTACCTTTAGAGTATGTGACGATGATAAAACTCAGTTTTTCTTTAATGATTCACCAATTGGTGAAGTGGCGGATAAGGATTTTGCTAACTACTTCTCTTTGATTTGGTTGGACCCAAAAGGTCCTTATCCTAAACAGGTTAAGCGATTGACTGGTCAATAAATGAGTTGTAAATAAACTCAAGATAACTATTCTTACTTAGCTAACATTAGTATACTCAAGTCTAAATCACTGACTTCAGAATTCCTTTATGAATGCTTCTAGATATACGTCAATTGTCTTGCTGCTACTACTGTTAGCGGGCTGCGTACCGACCATTAGCAAAGTCTATCAAGCGCCAAAAGTGATTGGTCAAGTGATAGAGCTAGAAACTCTTAAACCCATTGCCGGAGTCAATGTCGCACACGTTAGAAATACTGCTCAATTTGTCACTACTGATGCCAACGGGGAATTTGTGCTTCCCTCCGTTTCCGAAACAGATCTTAAGCTTTTAATGGCCGGACATGCGCTAAAAAGCAATCTAGTAACATTTTATAACCCAGATAACCAAATTGAGTTAATCGCTAAGTCAACTCTGGAGAGTCGAGTTGAAGAAACTATTAACTTTGGTATTGTTATATTCGATTCTCAACCTAAAAAGTATGCAACGCCAGTCAAGCTTAGCTATCAGTCTGTTGGTGTTCTCAAAACTTACTTTTCAGCTTCTGGTGTTCTTGCAAGTTGTGACAATAAAATAGCTAAGTCAGCTTTGGCGTCGCTAAATACATCTCGCAAGTTAACTGAAGCTGCAAGTAATAAAATCGAAACAACACCTAGCAATGCGAAAAAATTACGCTCTTATACTTTGACTAATTATCAACGAACCTTCGAACTGTGGTCAGAGTTAAAAGCAAGTTGCGAACGAACCAGCAAAAATTACAAACGCATCGATGCTATTTTTGATAGTATTCAAGAAGAATCTACTGTCGTGGTATTTTGATAGTCTAAGTTGCGAACAAAGGAACGTCGCTAACTCATGTTTGGATTATTTACTCGTAAAGAGAAAAAATCGCTTTTTCAGCCCGTAAGGCAAAATGAACTCTGGTTTACTTCTGATGGTTCTCAAAGTCGTTCAATTGGTCATTCGCTAGCCGATATTGAATTACCCATTCAACTGAATCAACTGACGACTATTCAGGATGGTTTCTCTCGATTTAACTGGAAATTTTTGTTCGAATCTTTAACTCAGTTGTCTGATACTCAACAGCAGCAACTTGATACACCAGAGTTGTCTAACTACTTTCAAGGGTTTTGGCTTAATGAGTTAAATGCACAACTTGGCCAAAACTATTCACTCAATCAATCCGATAACTTTATTCTCCTAAGTGCCAAAAACGATAGACAGTTAAAGCTAATTTTTTCGTTCCTTGAATCTGCTTATCAAAGAATTCTTATGACTCTAAATGGTATTGCTAAATCCCGTCAGGAAGACAAGTTATCAGTGATCTTGTTCACCGATATAGAAAGCTACTATCGATATATTGCTTACTATTATCCTGAAGACGGTGAATACCAAATGAGTTCAGGCTGCTTTTTAAATGAAGGGCTAGGGCATTTCGCCCTGCCTGATACTGATATGAGTAGTTTGGAATCAGTAGTAGCTCATGAGTTAACTCATGCATTGGTAAATCATCTAAATATTCCGCTTTGGCTGAATGAAGGTTTGGCGGTCAATACGGAAATAGCGATCACTGGATATTCGCCTTATTTACTCAATTCTCAAAAGCACAACAAGCATGTTAATTATTGGAATGAGAAAACCGTTCAAGAGTTTTGGTTTGGAAGTTCATTTAGTAAACCCGGAGACGCCTCTGAGTTAAGTTATCAATTAGCTCAATTACTTGTTCATTCTTTGTCTGAGAACTTTGAACAGTTTAGTCGATTCGTCAACCAAGCGGAGTATCAAGACGCCGGAGAAGCTGCTGCGATAAAGATTTTTGGTGGAAGTTTAGGTGACTTGATTGAAAGCATTTATGGTGAGGGTGAGTGGGCGCCGAAATTGGATTTTAAATGACTAGATTTAACGAGCTTAAAAGAATAGAGCAAGCAGTCAAGAATAGTGACAAAGAAGAGCTAGAGTGGTCGCTACGATATGCCAAAATGAGGATAAGTACAGCGACCATGAAAGAGCATATTAAATACTGGCGTAAAGTTTCTAACAAAGTATCTAATGCACTTGATGATGCCAATCAATAAACTTATCAGAAGTCTCATTAGTAAAATCTAGTAATAACTTATTGACTGTCATTCCTCTAGAAGTCTTGACGGCTAATTATGACCTTCGCATTTAAACAGCATTAAAGGGTTCAGTCGCTCTGGAGTACCGAAACTTCCAACAGAGCGAGAGCTCGAGTCATCTTGCCAGTGATACCAATGTCATCAGTGGCTTTTAGTCCTGTCGAGTAACTATTTCGCCAAAACTTAACAAACATCTCACTATTTGCAGAAAAGGCGTTAATTTCAATCTATTCAGCTTAGATTATCCGTGCAAACTGATTTGCCTGCACTGAACCTTACTACTCTTGGGTCTTCGATTTTTCGCGTCGAATGCTAAACTCAAACACAAGAATCGTCATTATTAGAAGAACTATTTGTAGAGCTATTCCCAACGCTTCAATGTTAACACCGAAATTCGAGGAATTTTCGACAATCGTTGTTGACCACATAGCTGAATAGTCGGCCTTTAAGCCAAGTAACGCTTGCATAAAATTGGCAGCTATGTGAATCCCTAATGGCACAGCAATACTTTTAGATAGATAAGCAGCCACAGCAAATACCACACCCCAAATACCTGGCCCAAGTAATAGGGTAACTAACGACTGTGTGCCGTTGTAATGATACAACGCGAATAAGGTTGATGTTAATAACACAACCCAACGTACATTGAGCACCTTAGATAATCTAAAAAATGGATATCCACGAAAAAGAATTTCTTCCATTAAAGCTAAAGGGATGAAGACCAAGGAAGCCATGATAAATAAAAACCATGATTGATCGTCTATCGCTGCTAGGCTCAAGTCGGTCAAAGTAAACATGATAATCAACATCAGGCCAGTTATTAATCCGCCTATCAATAATCCATAGCCTAACTTGATACCCGATTGTTTAGTCGGCCATAAATTGAATTCTGATAGCGATGAGTCTTCGTACTTAACAAACCGGTAACTCATGAAAAATAGCACTGAGCAAGCGACTAGACCAAAGATAATCTTGTGGTTTAAAAATGGCGGTATGCTAATTGCGCTTAAAGCTGGGAAAAATATCATACCAAGCAGTAAGAATAGTAATGCCGGAAAAACTGGACGAATTATGTTTTGCATGGGTACTCCTTGTCATACTTTAAACTTGTCATGCGATTACAATCGATCACATTGGAAGCTTGAATTTACCGAGGAATTACCCAGTTTTCGTACCAATTTATAATTTGATACCCATAAATTTAGGATTTTTTTAGATTATTCCTATATTGCAGTGGCGTCTGTCCTATGATTTTCTTAAAAACTCGATTAAAGGTCGCTTTTGAGTTGAAGCCACAGTTAAAGGCGATGGCTAAGAAGGTACTATCTTGATTGTCTGGGGATTCCAATTTTTCGATCACTGCATTAATTCGGTATTGGTTAATACAATCGGAAAAAGACTGTTTTAATCCTTCGTTAATGATTTTTGAAGTTAGATTAGGATGTATATCCAATGTTTCAGCAAGCGATCTTAATGATAACTCGGGATCTAGATATAAGTAGTTGTCTTCTATTTGTTGTTTTAACCAATTTGCTTTTTCAACAATGTCTACTTCCGCGGACACAGAAGGCTCAGTTGATTCGTGGGATATTTTTGAATCGGATATTACTTCCGGAAATAAGATATTAGACCGAGACATTGCTTCAATGCCTAACCAAATTGAAATAATCGCTAGAGTTAAGTGAAATGGATAGTAGTCGTAAAAAGAGAGTTTATAATCGAATAAGAAGTAGTCAGACAAAAAATAGAATAACCAAAATGCTAGTAGAATCAAAAAGGCCGAGTTTAAGCGATAGAGCCAATTAAGGTTATAGCGGTGGAAGTGACTATAGTTACTCTTTACCCACTTATGATACTCTCGAATCTTTTGCCTTGCAAAGAAACCATAAATTACAAAAGACAAAATTGCTAGCCCGTTAATTAGCGGATCAAATGTCTTAAATATTGAGGTTTCGAAGTAGCCGATTCCTTGAGGCAGCCCTTGAAATACCTCAATTAGGAATAGCACAACTTCCAAAGCTACCGGAATGAAATGAAACCAGATGGTCGGGTTTTGTTGGTACTTAGTGTCAGTTGTATAATGAACATAGAAATAGAAACACGGGCCGAGAGCGAGGGTGTAGGTCATGGGCACCCAAATAATGCCTAGAGCATAACGATAAATATTTAAGTCTAAGCTCAGAATAGAAGCATTCCAGAATGCAATGATGAACATCAATGCAGCCAAAAAATACTTCGCCTTCCCATTTTTGTCTCGAGAAAATAGAACCAAGAATCCCAAAGTGAGTGAAATAATCAGCGCTACTGAAATAAGCAAACTAAAAGGGTTGAATGTTAACTCAATCATTAGATAACTGGCTCACTGCATCATTAAACAAAGGAATACTTATTAATGATGACAGATCTCAACCAAAGAAGACAACTGGTCTAGCTAACTTAATCTTGCTAAAGGATAAAAAAAAGGCCCGATGCCGAAGATCGGAAGCACCGGGCAAACCATTTGCTTTGTGTCTGCAAGCAAATTCAAACCTGTTCTATTCTGATATCTATTCTCAATAAGACAACGCTGGCGTTGCATTGATATGTCGAGTGCTAGTGACTTGTGCTAATAGAAAATCTGCAACGTCTTGCCTTGCAATCGTAAGGCTTAGCTTTTTCTCGTTTTCATCAAATCCAGTTTTAACCGGGGAATTTGGCTTGTTATCGATAAATGCAGCAGGCCTTACAATGGTCCAATCGAGGTTACTTTGGTTGACAATTTTTTCCTGGATTTCGTGGTCTTTGTAAACATTGCGTAATAAGAACCCAAACATAAAATACTTCCAATAAAAATTGAGATTTTCTCGACTTTTTCCAATGCCTAACGTGCTTTGACAGATCAATCTTCGAATCTTATGTTCTTTCATGGCTTCGACAATATTGCGGGTTCCCTTTGAACGAACATCGCCGGATAGCTTACTAGAACCTAAACAAATAATGACAGCGTCGCTATTCTTAACTGAATCGCTGACACTAACGGGTTCATAAACATCCCCAGAATAGAGCTCTAGGTTGTGATGTGTTATTTCCAATTTTTCTGGGTTTCTGGCAAAAGCGATCACTTCAAACCCTATTTTTAATGCTCGTTCTACAGCTAGCCGACCGATACTACCGGTGGCACCAAAAATAGTTATTTTCATAATATAGGTCTCCTATGTGATTAACGATAATTTAAAATGCTTTACACGGTGTAAAGTTAAGTATATAGTAAAACTTTACACGGTGTCAAGTTGGGGTTGTTTAAGCTTATCGCTCAATTTGGAATACTTAAAAAAGGCAATGATTTAATTGCTGCCTGAATAGGAAGAAATACTGATGATCAAGAAAATGGTATTCACCATATTGGCGTTGATTTTATTTAACGTACAACAAGTATCAGCCGAGTTTATCTTGTCTGATAGAACCAAAATCTATTACACAGACAGTAAGAGCAAGGGGCAAGTAGTGGTTTTACTGCACGGGTTTTCTATGAGCTCTTCGATGTGGCACGAAACTGGTATCGTGGATAGGCTTTCTGAAAAGCATAGAGTTATCACTTTGGACATCCGGGGGCATGGGAAAAGCGGCAAACCTGAAGGTGTCGAACATTACGGTCCGAAGGTGGCTGAAGACGTCATCAATCTACTCAACTCATTAAGAATTGAGAAAGCTCATTTAGTTGGTTATTCGATGGGAGCCTACATCGTTGGGAGAATACTAGTAACCAATCCTAAAAAGGTGGCGACAGCTACCTTAGTCTCGGGCTTTTTCCCCAGCGATGATTCGCATGAATTACAATACCAAGAGTCAGTGGCTAAAGACATGGAAGAACATGGCGAACAGGTGCTGGCAGATGTGGCTCGCGGCTGGCGATATGATGCAGTTACTGATAAACAAATCGCGCAAATCAAAGTTCCAATGCAGGCCATATTCGGCAGCGAAGAAATTGATCAACACTTTCAAAGGCAAGTAAAACGATTAGAATTACCCGAATCATTCTTTAAAACGATGATTATCGAAGGGGCTGATCACGATAGTAAAAAAGCGGCCGTATTAAACCCTAATTCAATATTAGCGGTCGAAAAACTAGTTAACTTGTCGCAAGATAAAAAATAGAGTTTTTAAAATTGACCTACTAGAGCCCTTGTTGTAAATTGACTTGATGTCAAGTAAATCCGAAGAAACTAGAATTCGCATCTTGCAGGCCGCCTGGAAGTTACTCGAAGCAAATCGAGGTGATGGTGTGCGCATGTCAGATATTGCCAAGCAAGCTGAGGTCAGTCGTCAAGCTGTCTACCTCCACTTTTCTAATCGCTCAGACTTATTGACAGCAACGACCCTTTATATCGATAAGATTAAAGACATTGATGCTCGTCTTGCCCCAAGTCGAAACGCTGAAAATGGCATCTTACGTCTTGAGTTATTTATTGATGCTTGGGGGAGATATATTTCTGAAATTTATCCAGTTGCTAAAGCGCTTTTAGCTATGCAAGATACTGACGAAGATGCCGCCGCTGCCTGGTCTGGCAGAATGCAAGCGCTTCGACATGGCTGTGAAGCTGCTATTAAGGCGCTTCAAAAAGACGGACATCTATCAAGTCTGTTTAGCCATAAAGAAGCGGTTGATATGTTATGGACCATTCTCTCGATTAGAAACTGGGAACACTTGACCCAAGACTGTGAATGGAGCCTGAAAAAATATCTTAGCAAAACAAAATTGCTCGCTCATCAGCTATTCGTAAAACAAAAATAACAACTAGAGAATAATTATGACAAGAAAGAATATTCTAATAACTGGAGCCAGCTCTGGGTTGGGTAAAGGGATGGCGATTCAGTTTGCTAAACAAGGTTGCAATTTAGCCCTATGTGCAAGACGAATGGAGAACCTTGAAGCATTAAAACTTGAACTAGAAGCGATTAATCCAGAAATTGAGGTGTATGTTCGTCAGTTAGACGTCACCGATTATGACCAAGTATTTGAAGTGTTTAATGCTTTTAAATTGGATATGGGGACTCTCGATCGAGTGATCGTCAATGCCGGAATGGGAAAAGGCGCTTCAATCGGCACGGGCTATTTTAGAGTCAATCGGCAAACCGCTGAAACTAATTTTGTCGCAGCGCTAGCTCAAAGTGAAGCAGCCTTGAGTATTTTTAGGGAACAAAAGACTGGTCATCTAGTAACCATTTCTTCTATTAGCGCAGTTAGAGGTTTTCGGCGAGCAATGACGGTTTATGCCGCGACTAAGGCTGCGTTAACTTCATTAACCGAAGGCATTCGAATCGATGTGATGGGAACGGCGATTAAAGTAACTTGCATTCATCCTGGATTTATTCGCAGTGAAATTAACGAAAAAGTAAAAACAGTGCCTTTTATCGTAGATACCGAAACAGGTTGCAAAGCCATTGTAAAAGCAATTAATAAAGAAAAAGCCAATGCATTTGTACCAACTTGGCCTTGGGCTTTTTTACATTGGTTCATTCGGATTATACCGGCTCGATTTTTACGAGGGATGAGTTAGTTGGATTCAAAGTAATGGGGTTGTTATTTATCTAAAGCGGAAGTTCTAGTTTTTTTAAGTCAAACGCGGTTTCGCTGCGCTGCGAAATAAAAAGGTTGCTGAGCTGAGTCGAAGCATCAATTTTATATCTTACAAAGAACAATAAAATCAACTCAATTTGAAATAAGCAATTTGAGTCAAGTATCTCGTCAATCTCAATGTCAAACTCTCGTTCATTGAAAGACATTCAAGAAAAAGAGAAAGGTTTTGAACATTCAAAAGAAGCCGTCACAAGAGAAATATCGAGAAAAAATGGAGCGAGTAAAAGACTTTGTCTTGCACAATCTAGATGAAAGATTCTCACTTGATAAACTGGCGGAAGTCGCTGGTTTTTCTAAGTTTCATTTTAATCGTCAGTTCTCAATGTATACCGGAATGAGTTCTTTTCAGTTTGTTCAAATAATGCGATTGAAACGCGCCTCCTATCAACTAGCTTTTAATCGAGAGACTAAAATCGTTGATATTGCTTTTGATGCTCAATTTTCAAATCATGAATCTTTTTCTCGAGCTTTCAATAAAGTCATTGGTCAATCTCCTTCAGAGTTTCGCACTAATCCAAATTGGGATAGATGGAAACAACAATTTGATAGACCAATTGAATTCAAACAACTTGAGAGTAAAGAGCAGATTGATATGCAAATAAATATTGTAGAATTTAAGACAACAAGAGTCGCTAAATTGGAACATCGCGGTAATCCTGATCGAGTGCTAGCTTCCGCGGGAAAATTTATAGAGTGGCGTAAGCAAACTAAGTTATCGCCAGTTAAATCAAGTAATACCTATGGCGTTGCTTACGATGACCCAAGTAATACGACTGCAAAGGATTTTCGGTTTGATATTTGTGGTAGCGTGAAAGGCGATGTTCCAGAAAACCCGCAAGGGGTCATTGCTGGTGAAATTCCTGGTGGCCGGTGTGTTGTAGTGCGGCATTTAGGAAGTCACGATAAGATGGATGATAAAATTCGCTATTTGTATAGTGAATGGTTACCCGCGAGCGGAGAAGAACTAAGAGATTTTCCTTGCTTTTTTCATTATCTGAATTTAATCCCCGAAGTTCAGGAACATCAATTGATTACTGATATCTATTTACCCATAAAATAGCTAGATAGTTAGGTGATGGAATCGTTTATAGCTGATAGGCGACAAGTAAGATTATTCCTTCTATCATTCGTTTAAAATAACTTGTGGATTGTCCTTCGTACCGGAGGGCATCTTCAATTAGATTGTCACTCCATTCTGTTAGCCACTTGATATCTGGCTTACTATAAAAGCAACTCATCACTTCGCAGTTTAAATATAAACTACGAATATCGAGATTAGCTGAGCCACAAAAAGCGATATTGTCATCAAACACATAGGCTTTGGCATGCATCATTGAACCCGCTACCAACCAAATATTGACTCCCGCATCACTTAAACTTCTTAAGGTGCGATCGCGAGCTATATCTGCAATTCGATGGTCGGATTCCTGCGGTACTACAATATTGACCTGCACTCCTCTGAGCGCTGCCAGTATTATCGCTTGTTCGATACCAGAACCCGGAATAAAGTAAGGACTTACTAGGGTAATTTTTGATTTTGCGGCATAGCATGCACTGGTGAGAGCTGCTGGAAGTGGATCTTCTTTGACGTCCGGTCCAGAAGGAATTACTTGAACTAAACTCTGCCCTTTTCCGGATGCCCGAGTTATATTCGGTAGTTTCTGAGTTTGGTTGCCTGTGGCAAATAACCAATCGGACTCAAAAATGGTGGCATAACAAGTGGCTACGGGACCTTGTTGAGTAAAGCTTAAGTCAATCCAGGCTTTTTCTTTGTCACCTAGATCAAAATATAAATCGCTGATATTTCGACCACCACTCCAAATCCGTTCGCGATCGACGATAATCATTTTGCGATGCAATCTTAAATTACTTCTGCCATTAAATGGCGCTTGAAAAATTGGAATGAACCAGGCGTATTCACCACCGTTTTTTTTAAATTGTCTAAGTCGTTTGGTTGGAAAATGAAAGGAGCCAATGCCATCTATTAGTAATCTGACTTTAACGCCTTGAGCAATTTTTTCTCTCAAAATGGATAATATTCGATCACCAGAGGCATCTTTACCAAAAAGATAACAACCAATATCGATAGATTGTTTGGCATTTTCAATCAAGTCGACTAATTCTTCAAATGCATGTTGACCATTATTATGAAATTTGACCACGTTATTTTTTGTCGAGGCAGGGACTCCTAGAGCCATTAATAATGATTGTATTTCATGTTGATGGCAGGAATCATGTTCCGCCAGCTTTAGTTTTAGTTTGCGTCTAACTTGGGAATGAAATTTTCGCCTTCCAAAAAAAAGATAGAGAGGAATACCAATGAAAGGCAAGATGACTATCAGCAAAATCCAACCAAAAGTGGCGGAAGGTACTTTTTGACTGGTAAGAATTTGAGCGACAAGAACCAGACCTAGGATAAATCCGATGATTGCTGCAACTTGTACTAGCAACGCCCATTCAAACCCTGGTGTTTCAATTAGCTCTTGCATCGAAAACTCTCCGTTATTAGCTAATCAAGCACAAATATGGACTTTGATACTCTGAGTGGCCAAGTTTCATAGCAAATCATTGATATTAAAAATCAAAGGCAATTGTAGGGCGGAGTATTTCTTTTAGCAAGAATTGTCGCTGTAGTTATCTTCTTGAGTAATTGAGTAATTGAGTATTTGCAACTTGATTACCTAAAATCTTTGGTTTCCAAATAGTACTCTGTCGTAATTGTTATTAGCTTACTATTAGTCTCAAGTTGTTTAAGTGGTCGCAGATTCCCAAGTTTAACTGTTTTGGGGTAAGGCCGCTTTGAGTTTGGTTCAATGTTGAAACTAAAACCGAGAATTTGGTCGAAACTTGGACTAGCTCCTATTTTATGCACTAGTAACCCATGCTTAGTTGTCGTCTGAACAAGGTAATAATCTCCGTTGTTGCTTTGATCAAGTGCTTTATTTAAAAGAATTTTGTTTACCTTGATTTTAACAGATTCGGCGATAACAAGCCCTGCTCGCTCAAAATGACCCTGATAGAGTTTGCCACTAAAAGTTGTCAGCTTATTATCCATAAATTTCATTAAATCGAATACTTCTGGGGCGATAGTGACTAACTTTGTTGCAAGCGCTAACTCTTTAAGTTGTTTGATTTGAAATTCATCTAGATTTTCAAATTCAAAACTAAAAATTAGTTGATGGGAATGAATCGAGTTGGCTAGCGGCAAATGCGAACCATACCACTGGCCGTGATGGTAAAAGATAGCCATACCGTGAAGACCCACTAACGGGCGCTCTTGCGATTCTAATTTGCTGGTTAAGGTAGCACATATCAAAAAGATAATGGTCAAAGTTGTTTTCACAATACTGTCCTGCTATTGGTGCTTAGCGCCTAGAGCTCTAATCAAAGTAATAGGATCTTGTAAGAATTCAATAATTTAATCAATGTACGGGAATCTAATATTGATTCCAGATTGGAACTAAAAGTAATAGTCGCTCTAATGATCCTGAATGGATAGTCGTTTAACATAGCCTGAACAGTTATCTTTAGGTCTCTTCTTTTTCATACTGAGAGTGATAGATACCGATAAGACGGAGGAATGGTTTGTTCCAAAATATTTTCTATTCTAGATACATTTGTTTTTACTTAATCGCGCTATTTTGTTCAGCCTCTGCGCAAGCGCAAACGAATTTAGTGGATAAAGTTAAGAGCAAACGTTGGATACACGGTCAACAAAATTGTGCTCTCAATAAACAACCTGCTATTGATGTTTTAAAACTGTCAGAGTCTACTTATATTTTCAGACAGAATAAATGTACACATTACGAAGCCCCATTTATTTATCTTCTTTTAGGAAAACAAAAAGCCCTATTATTTGATACCGGCGCTACCGCTGACACCGAACATTTTCCTTTGAGTCAGTTGGTGATTCAGACAGTCAAGCAATTCCAAGCCAAGTTTCAACTAGCGCCTATTGAGTTAATAGTAGCGCACTCTCATAGCCATTCTGACCACTACGCTGGTGATGGGCAATTTAGGGCTCTAGCCAAAAGTCATGTCATAAAACCTAATTTGCAATCGGTTGTTGAATTCTTCAACTTCAAAGACTGGCCTAATAGCAATAGTAATTTCGATCTTGGTGATCGCATGTTAACTGTCATTCCTATTCCAGGGCATCAGCAGGAAAGCATTGCTATCTACGATTCAGAAAGCCAATTTGTGCTCAGTGGTGATACTTTTTACCCTGGCCGGCTATATATTCGAGATTGGAATCAGTTTTCTAATAGTATTGAAAAATTGACAAACTTAAGCTTGAGCAAGGAAATTATTGGTTTTCTAGGGGCACACATTGAAATGGGTGAAGAAGGCAGCGATTTTCCTGTTGGAGCGACCTATCAGCCCAATGAAGTGGACCTTTTATTGTCGACTCATGAGTTGATGGAATTGCATAGCATAATCAAACAGTTAGGTGATTCTCCAAGCATTATGCAGGTGGGAGACGTTATCTTGTATCCTGTTGAATAAAAAAGCATTTTTGCCGAATGTTGAATTAACTGCATTTCTTGCAGAATCTCGCTCAACGACTATTCTTTAAGGTAACTAAATTCTAATTTTTCTAAAAAATTGGAATTTCCATTATCCGATCTTGCCAAGTCTAGCAAGGTTGTTAACTACCGTGATTGTTTGCATAGTGACTTAATGAGAAAACTGAGCGTAAATTTGACTTTAAAACAAACTGCATTTTTAGGCGTTTTGTTGTTATGTTGCGTACCATTTATTCTTAATCTATTTGGCCTCGACTTTTCTTCGGCTCCTCAAGTCGCAATTGCAAGCGGTCTATCTCAGTCTGAAATTTCTAATGCGCAAATGTTTGAGCTTCTCAAAGGCTCATTTCATCATGCTTTATTAGAATGGACCGCAGTCAGTATTGCGTTGTTCACTGCGATAGCTTCTTTTATCCACTTTTATCGAAATGGCGATATCGTCGTACCAATCATTGGTTTGGCGATTCTTTGTGCGGGCTTCACTGACGGCTTTCATACGTTCGCAGCTACTAGACTGATCGATGCAACTTCCGAGAACGTCGACTTCATCCCGTTTACCTGGGCTCTTTCGAGAATATTCAACGTATCCATCATGGTTATTGGTATTCTGTTAAGTCGTTGGATCACACGAAACAATCAATCAGTCGATATTGGTAATCGCCGTCAGCACTTCATTATCTTAGCGATAGTCTGCGTTGCGTTTCTGGGACTAGCAGCAACCTTAGCCTCATATGTCGTAAATAGTGAAGAATTGCCAAGAACCGTTTTTCCCGCAGCAATGATCACGAGACCCTTCGATGTTTTACCGCTTGCCCTGTTTATCATGGCTGGCACTTTGATTTGGGGCTGGTATAAAGATAGAAAAAGCACCGTGGTCTTTGCATTATTACTAAGCATTGTGCCTGAGCTTTTCACCCAAATGCATATGAGTTTTGGTTCGACCCAGTTGTTTGATAATCACTTTAACATCGCACATTTCTTAAAGATCATTGCTTATAGTTGTATCTTTATCGGCATACTTTTAGAGCTAATCGTAAATACCAAGACAGTCACGAATGCTCAACCATCAGGAGAGCCAAGACGATGGGAAGAGGCGGACCAGCGACTATTGCCAGTTGGTTCTGCAGCACGACCACAATCAGTGACAATTCCGTTGTTAGCATTTGTATTTGCAATCTTTATTAGTACTATTGTGTCACTGTTGTTTTATAGTGAGTCTGAGGCATTTTTTAAACAACAACAAATAGACTCATTAAAAAGCGAGTCACTATTGGCAAAACCAACTGTCGATAACTTTGTCAAGCAGGTGAGAAGTGACGCTTTTATGATTAGCCAATCACCAGCATTGTTTTCAGTGCTAGAAGCGATTTCCGAGGGGCAGCCAGTACAACCCTCTGAGCTCAAGGACATCGGGTTTGTATTTGGACTATTTCTTCAAAGAAAATACGAATATCTTACGATTAGCATAATATCTAAGGAAGTTTCTAATCAAGCACTGTTGAGAGTATCAAGAGATGCTCTTAATCAAGCTAAGTCAAGTACAACAATCCCCCATCATCTCAATCAACAATTCTTACAACGTGTATTCCTATCCAAGAATAGCGAAGCGATCTTCTCATCGATAAAGTTAGAAGAAAACCATCTTATCGATGGTGTTCAGTCAATGCCAATACTTCGAGCGGGTATCCCTCTTTATCTGAATGATGGGACTGATTCGGTCGGTGCAATTGTTATTGAAATTAATTTCGAAGGCATCATAGCTGAGCTAAGCGCTGTATTCAAAAAACGCTTCGATCTGTATCTGGCTAATAGTGAGGGGAAATACTTCCACCATCCAGATTTACATAGTAATGAGAATAAATCCAACTTAGGCTTACCTTTGATAAAAGAGGAGTTTATTGAACTTTCAGAAATTGATCTGAGCAAAAGCCTAAACGCGATTTTGGAAATCAATGAACCGCAGAATTCGACTGACAAACGAAAGATAAAATTTGCGGTCATTCGTAGTATTGATCTGGATGATAGCTCTTCGATAGACAACATAAAAATGCTAGCACTTTACGATCATCAAGCTGTTCAAAAAGAATTAGCCGAATTTAGGAATCATAGTTTTTTGTTGGGTTTGTCTTTATCAATGATTGCTTTAGGACTGGCCTTTGTTGGAGCGCGACGAATCACAAATCCCTTATTAAAAACTGCAAAAGCGCTTGAAGAATATGAAGAAAAAAATGAATTAGTGAATCTACCAGTAGATTCAAAAGATGAAGTCGGTGTGCTTGCAAGAAGCTTCCATAATATGATTTTACGACAACATCATAGGGACAAGGAGTTGGCCGATCAGAAATTTGCGCTTGATCAACACACTATCGTTGCCATAACTGATGTTAAAGGAACCATTGTTTTTGCCAATAAGAAATTTCAAGATATTAGTGGGTATAGTGCAAATGAGCTGGTGGGCAATAATCATAGAATACTAAATTCAGGATTTCACTCAATCGAATTTTGGCGAACTATGTACGAAACTATTGCATCTGGCAGAGTGTGGCATGGTGAGCTTAGAAATACTAAGAAGGACGGAAGTCTTTATTGGGTTGATACCACCATCGTGCCTTTTCTTGGCAGCGACCAAAAGCCAGTTCGATATATTGCTATCAGAACGGATATTACCGAGAGAAAGAATGCTGAGTTGAAAATTAGTGAAGCGGGAGTTCTATTGCGCAGTACCTTGGCTTCGACTGATAACGGCATTTTAGTTACCGACTCAGACGGCAATGTTATTCAAAGTAATAAGCCATTCCTTAAGCTATGGAATATTCCAAGAAGCCTTGCTATTAGAAACGATATTGAGGAAATGCAACAATATGTAGCAAGCCAGCTAAAACATTCTAAGCAATTTATCTCTGACATTAATCGTATGCATGGTGACGCGAAACAAGAGACACTTCAGTCCGTCGAATTCTTAGATGGTCGAGTTGTCGAAATGGTATCCAGGCCAATGCAAATCGGTGAAAATAAACTCTATCGAGTATGGAGTTTTCGCGATATTACTAGCAGAGTTCGAGCCAGTAAAATCCAACAGCGAGCCTTGCATGCCGCAAAAATTAAGTTAGATATTTCGGCGGTTCTCTCTTCAAATGGTTCGCTGGCTACCAAAATGAGTAGCACTTTGATGTCACTGCTAAGTCTAGCTCACAATGAAGTTCTAACTAAGGCAGGTATCTACTTGCAAAACAAGAAAACTAACCAACTAGAGCTTTTTGAATATATTGGATACCTTGATGAAGAATTTTTAATGAGTAATTCTTCAATAAACTTTGGCGAAGGACTAGTGGGGCAAGCTGGGTTAAAGCAACAAATTGAGTTAGTTAAATCTAACAACACAAACAAAGAGACCGATCTCGATCAAGTAGAAGAACACTCTTATGCTGTTCCTGTTATCGACCCAGTCAATAAACGAAAACAGGCTTTGGGTGTTATATTCTTAATCATAGAACACCCCATTTTGGAAGTTGATGAAAAAACAGCGTTGCTAAAAGATATTTCTGAGATGGTTGCACTCACTCTGCTAAATGAACAAGTTAAACAAGAGCTTGATTTTGCGAGGAAGCAAGCAGAGGAATCAAGCAAGCTTAAAAGTGAATTTTTAGCAAGCATGAGTCACGAAATCAGAACGCCGATGAATGGAGTACTTGGTATGCTTGGTTTATTGCTGAACACCAATATGACGGAGGAGCAAAGACGAAAGGCAAGCATTGCTCAATCGAGTGCACAATCGTTGCTATCGCTAATTAACGATATCCTAGATTTTTCCAAAGTTGATGCAGGAAAACTTGAATTAGAAATTATTCAATTTGATATTCGGAAAATGTTTGGAGAACTTTCTGAATCGCTCGCCCTTAAATCTCAGGAAAAAGGGCTCGAGTTTATTCTTGACCTGACTGAGGTTGAAGTGCCTTTAGTCAAAGGTGATCCCAGCAGAATCAGGCAAATCTTAACTAATTTGGTTGGCAATGCGATAAAGTTTACCGACGAAGGGGAAATTCTAATCAGCGCTTCTCTAAAAGAATTAGACAATGGCAAGCTAGATTTTCAATGTGTCGTTGCTGATACCGGTATCGGTGTCCCCAAAAACAAGCAAAAAACCCTTTTTGACTTATTTAGTCAGGCCGACACATCGACGACAAGAAAGTATGGTGGGACTGGGTTAGGTCTTTCAATTGTTAAAAAGCTATGCTTGATGATGGGTGGTGATGTTGAGCTTGATAGCCTTGAAGGCCAAGGTAGCCGCTTTAAGTTTAATGTTACTTTGGAAAAAGTTACTGGGGCGAAAACGATAAAACCAAGTCATGATGTTTCTGATCTAAGAATTCTGTTAGTTGATGATAATCCAACCAATTGTCAGGTAGTTGCCAAACAACTCGCTCATTGGGGGGCACAAGTAAAAGGAGTCAATTCATCAAGTGAGGTAATGAAATTATTGGATGAGAATTCCAAAGAAGGAACGCAACCACCATTCGACTTAATCCTCGCCGATATGAATATGCCAGATACCAATGGTCTTGAACTGGTTAAACTCATTCGTTCTGATACAAGGTTTAATTCGTTAAAATTGGTGATGATGACACCGATGAGTTATAAAGACGATCGAGAATTGGAAAAGTTGGGTTGTACCAACTATTTTCCGAAGCCAGCTACTACGATTGATTTGTTAACCACTTTAAATGCTGTCCAAGATGACGATTCCTTAGCAAATAATATGGATTACTCTATGACGCGATTTGAATTGGGAGAAGGCCATTCGCTCTTAGAAAACATCGGCTCGAGAAATTTACAATGGGAAAGTAATCTTAGAATCCTATTGGTAGAGGACAATCAAGTTAATCAAGAAGTAGCGCGAGGTATACTAAGTGAACTGGGGCTAAATGCGGATATCGCTGAAGATGGCCAGGAAGCCATTGACTTACTCAACATGTCTAGCGAAGATGACCCCTATTCCATTTTGTTTATGGATTGCCAGATGCCAAGAATGGACGGCTACACAGCAAGTCAATTAATTAGAAATGGTGAAGCTGGAATAAGATATATAGAAATTCCTATAGTGGCGATTACTGCTAACGCAATGAAAGAAGACAAAGAGAAATGCCTTCAGTCTGGAATGAACGAATATGTTAGTAAACCAATCGAACCGATAAAGATGATTGAAAAGTTGCTGATTTGGTTTAAACCAATTGGTTACTCGATAGATCAGCATAAAGATAAAAGTAAGGTAATAAGTATGAGCGATAATAACGAGGATAAATCTAATCTTATTTGGGATGAGCAAGCATTACTAAAGCGATCATTGGGTAAAGAAAAACTAATGCGTAGCTTAATAGCCATGTTTCTTAAAAGTTCGCCAAAGCAAGTTGATGAATTGGAAAGTGCTTGTATCAATATGGATTCAGAGAAAGTAAGGCACTTGGCGCATACTATAAAGGGCGGTGCTGCTAATCTAAGTGCTCTGCGAGTACAGCAATCGGCATTAGAGCTTGAGGAATTAGCCAAACAGCAGCGTTCTGAAGAATATCAAGAAACATTTGTACAGCTCAACAGCCATTTTGAAGAAGTCATCGAGCTGTTCGAAAGGTATACCGACGCTAATACCGAGAAAGATAGCAATCTCGAAAAAATGTCAAACAACGCCGTACTAACCGCTCTCTCTGAAACTAAACAGGCGCTTGCCGAAGGCGCCTATATTTCTCCTGACGAAGTCAGCTATTGTGATGTTCAATATGACAGTTCCTTAATTCAAACGGAAATGAGAGAGCTTAAGAATCTCATTTTACAATTTGAAACTGAGGACGCAATCGCACTCATTGGTCAAATAGAAGCAAAGCTAGTCAACTAGCCAAAAGCCCGTCTAACCATCGATTAATTAATCTTTAAAGGTAAAACGAGTCTTTGAGCAATTGTCTATTATGTCAATTGCCACTTCGTTCTACATTTAGTCTACAAATCCAATACATTATTTACTGCTCATCCGTTACATAATGGTTCTATCAGTTCTATTAATGGAAAAAACGAAAGGCGATAGTATGAGTAGTAATTTAGATCAAAAGATTTATAGTAGGCTTATCAATAAGTGCCTACTAATAATGGCTTTGGTAATTTCGAGCGCAACCAATGCAGATAATGCAACACAAACTGATGAATCTGATTCTACGGACAAAGATGTCCAAGGCGAAGTGGTTAAAGTCATTGGCTCTAGAAATAGAGCGATTACAGAAGTAGACGAAGATACCAAGAAACTTCTGAAGGTTCCGGGTATCGACGGTGATCCTTTAAGTGCAGTATATAGCTTGCCTGGCGTGGTGATTGCCGGTGGCGATTACGGTGGAGAGCCAGCAATTAGAGGCTCGTCGCCTGACGATAATGCTTATTATATCGATTTTATGCCTGCAGGTTATGTATTTCACGCCTTTGGAACGAGTATTTTTAATGAAAACTTGGTGCAAAAATTTGACCTTTATCCAGCCGGATTTGGCGCTCAATTTGGTGAAGCCACTGGTGGTATTGTTGACGTCTCACTGAGAGATCCGAGAAACCAAGAGTTAGCCGGGACTTTTGATTGGAGTTTGCTGAAAACTGGTATTTTAGTGGAATCAGGGCTGGGTGATAATCAGGCTTTTTATGCGTCCTATCGAAAGAGTCTACTTCATCTTTATATCAAAGAAGATGAAGAAGATGAGGAAGGCATTACATTTTTTGAAGCACCCCAATCTGATGATTATCAATTTAAATATCAGTGGTTAATTGGTGATAATCAAAAGTTTACCCTGACAGCCGCGGGTGCAGGCGATTATACCCGAGGTAATATCTCTGAGGCCTCCGAGGAAGGAAGAGCCGATCCTGAAATAGCTGGTGATCTTTACTACGATGATAGCTTTGATAGTGTAGGGGCTCGCTGGGAGCTGTTTTCTGAGAACGGAGGATATTGGAGTTTAGGCGTATCTAAGTTAGATAACACTAATCTGCTAACCTTTGGCGACGGTCAGTTTATTGACCAACAGTATAAAGAAACATTCTTTCGAGGCTATTATCAAAAAAATTGGTTCAAAGATCATAAACTTACTTTGGGTATGGAAGTAAGAGAATTTGATTTCACTTATGCTTTTGATGTTATCCCTTATTTTTGTACCGATCATCAGCAAGATTGTGAAGCACAACGCGGCGATAGGATTCAAGACTCTACCAGCTTGCTACAAAAAACTAATGCCGCTTATATCAGTAACCAATGGAAAGTTACTAACAGTATCGCCCTTGATGTAGGACTACGCGGTGAATATAACGATTACACCGAAGAAAAATTTGTTATGCCACGTTTTGCGATCGAGTGGTTTTTAGATTCTCAATTTTCATTGAACGCCAAAGCTGGCCAGTATACTCGATTTCCCGATGCCGAAACTGCGGTGCGAATATTAGGTAATCCCAATATTAAATCGCCCCGAGCTGAGCATTTTTCTGTTGGTGCAAAATATCGTTTTCAGTCTGTTTGGCAAGCTGGAATTGACGTTTATCGTAAGAATATGAGTGAACTGCCTTTGGCTCTAGCAGAGGATGATCCAGACTATGACATTCATTACACTAACGAGATGTCTGGAAATGCTCATGGTGTTGAGTTTTTGGTAGAGCGGGATCTTGCCGATGGTTGGTATGGTTGGGCGTCATTAAGCTGGTCTAAATCAGAAAGAACTAATGACCGCACCGGTGTGACCGAAGACTACTACCTCGACACTCCGTTGATACTCAATATTGTTGGCAATTATGAATTGAATGAGCGTTGGAATTTTGGTGCCAGACTGACTGTAAGAAGTGGCCAAAAATATACGCCAATTGTAGGACTTAGACCTAACGAGTTTCACGATGGTCACTACTTGCCTGTTTACGGAGAGCTAAATTCAAAGACCCTGCCTACCTATCATCGACTGGATTTACAGGCTGAGTATCAATATCAAGTTTTTGGTCTGGATGCGGCTTGGACGTTTGCGCTAATCAACGCACTGGGCCATGAAAATGTCGAGGGCTATCACTTTGCGCCAGACGGGAACGAGACCTTGGAAGATTTTGTTATCGCAGAAGAGCGCGGTATTGAACAGTTTCCGTCGGTTGGATTTAAACTCCACTTTTAACAGCGCTGCAAGGAAAGATCACAAATACTGGATTATTGAAAGCTACAAATTCTGACAATTTAGCTACACCTTCCTGCGGCCATCCGATTGCCAGTTTGCTATTATCACTTAATTAAGACTATATTAAGTTATAGGTAGCAAACTGGAATCCTGCTCGGATGTTTTTCAAAGAAACTTCATTGATCGCCATATTACTGGTCATATCTAATATTGCTATACCTTTCTCTACCCAAGCGGCCGAAACGGAACCTCAATCCAATGCCTCGGTTAACAGCGAAGCAGATCAATCCGTTTCAGAGCAGCAAGAGTCGAATAACTTCTATGAGTTTAAGGCAATTGTCGGTGCTGGATATCAATCTCAACTTTATCTGGAAAACGAGATTGGATATGTTCCCGTTCTCGCCGTGACTTTTGATGGAGAGTACAATGATTGGTTCGTTGAATCGAATGCCAGAAATCGAATTAGCGGAGTTTTGGGCCGATTTTATCTCGGTTACCATTTATGGGAAAGTGAAGCCGAAGGACTTGATTTAGTCTGGGGGCATTATTCGCCTGCTATCGATAAAACCGACAAAGATGAAAAAGAGATCCCAGAACTCGTTAATTTACAAACTCGTAAAGACGACGAATTGTTAGGAGTTAGATACAGTAATTGGGAAAGCGATACTTATTACTCACTTGAAGCTGCTTACGATATTCTAAATAACTCTCATCAGAGTTTTGTAGTCGAAGGTTACTTGGGGAGAACTGCTGCAATTCGAAACTGGGATCTAACTTATGGCTTGGGAGCCACATGGTATTCGAGCAAAGTAATTAATTACAATGTTGGTCTGAAAGACTTTGAACTAACCGATGAACTATTCGCTTACTCTACGGGGGCTGGCTATACGGTAGATTTTGAAATTTCAGCTCAAACTCCTATATCTGAGAGTTGGGTGTTTGAAATTGCGCTCGAGCATACGTTTTTAAGTAGCAACATAAAAAATAGTCCTCTTGTAGTCAACGATAATCTTTCTTCTGTCTTATTAGGATTCTCCTATGTGTTTTAATGGCAGAGGATTGCTTAAAATTGCAGGGAGCATTGTTGTGGTTAGCAATCTTTTGATTGCAACAGCATTCAGTGCCGAAAGAGATGAAAAACACTCAATTAAAGCCCTGAAATTAGTGCCCAATAAGTGTGTCGCTTTACGTAAGGGCAGAAAGTGTTTTGCCAATATCAAAGTTGAGTGGTCTACGTCTAAAAAGGGTAGTTATTGTTTAAGAAGATTATCTGACAAACTACAGATCAATTGTTGGCAAGGCGCTCGTTTAGGGAATTTTAAATATATTTTCGCATCCAGCGAAGATGAACAGCTTGAATTGGTAAGTGTTGATAATCAACAAACTATTGCGGTATCTACTATTAAAGTCAGTTGGGTACATAACTCCAAAAAACGGCGCACTCGCTGGCGTGTTTTTTAGTACCTGCTATAGGGAGACAAACGTGGAAAGTTACGGAAATATTTTATTGGTCGAAGATGATATATCTCTCGCCCAATGGGTTCAAGAGTACCTGCATGAGCACAGCTATCAGGTGACTCATATTGAACGAGGCGACACAGCGTTAGAGGCATTCAAAGCAGCGGAATTCGATTTAGTCCTATTAGACGTGATGTTACCTGGTATCGATGGAATACAGGTCTGTCGAGATATTCGAGCAATCAGCAATGTTCCGATTGTTATGTTAACGGCTCGCAGTGATGAGCTTGATGAAGTGATTGGGTTAGAGGTCGGTGCGAATGATTACGTGGTTAAGCCCGTTAGACCGCGTGCACTATTGGCGAGAATTAAATCCTTGATCAGAAATAAAATTCAATTAAGCGACTCTTTAGAAGAAACACAGCAGGTTTTACAGTTTGGCGACCTCAATTTAGATAATACCGCTAAAAGAGTTTTATTCAATAAAGCTGAAATAGACTTTTCTTCCAGCGAGTTTGATTTCTTATGGTATCTGGCTTGCCATGCTGGTACACCAGTTAATCGAGATCAGGTGTTTAAGGCTCTAAAAGGGCGAGAATACGACGGTCAAGATAGACGGTTCGATTTAATGATCTCCGTGCTACGAAAAAAGCTAGATGATAATTCTCAAAAACCTCAAAAAATAAAAACCGTTTGGGGGAAAGGATATCTATTTGTTGCAGATGCTTGGGGTCAGAATTGAAACGCATCTATGTGAGCGTGCTAGTCACTGCCTTGCTAGCGTTGTTTCTACTAGGCAAGTTTTTAGATGAAGTTTTTGATGCACAAATTGATGTCTTTGATGCTCAAGAGTTTTCATCAGAAAGCAAACTATTAAATAGTATTAGCCAGCAACTCCAACTAGTTCCAGCAGAAAATCTGAATAGTGAA
This sequence comes from Kangiellaceae bacterium, assembly GCA_039969155.1. GTDB lineage: Bacteria > Pseudomonadota > Gammaproteobacteria > Enterobacterales > Kangiellaceae. The sequence goes on along the minus strand of JBDVOJ010000117.1, from coordinate 1,200 downwards.
TTACTCAAATGGCGAAAAATTCTAGATATCGATCTAACTTTCGAACAGCAGCAAAATTTGTCATTGTCAAACGAGCTCATGCAAAAAGTAAACTCGGAAACTGGGCTGGTCATTGATTCTGAAGAATATGTTGAAATTATTCGAGGGATCGATAATCACCCGTCAATGCTGTTGGTATTAACCACCCTTCCCAAAAATCACCCGTCCAAAAATAACAATTCTGAATTGGAAATTTGGTTAACCTTACTTTTCTATTTGGGGTTCTGTTTGATTCTTGCCATTTGGGCATTTCCTTTGGCTAGGCGATTGACTAGGCTCGATCAAATGGCCTCTGAATTTGGCGCCGGAGATTTGAGTCAACGAATTGTTATCAGCCGGTTTTCCTATATTGAAACATTAGAAACCAGCTTTAATCGAATGGCCAATCAAATAGAAGATTTAATTGCAGAAAATAAGTTGCTAGCGGGAAGTATTTCTCATGATTTACGTACCCCTCTGTCTTGTCTAAGGTTTGGTGTAGATGCCGCTTTGGAAACAGAAACAAACCAGAAAAAGAATTATTACCTTAAGCGGATGGATGATGATCTCACTCGAATGGAAAATATGCTGGAAGCTTTTCTGGATTATGCGAGTTTAGAGCGTAAACGTTTTGAGTTGATTAAGTCAGAAGTCAACGTAGTAAAACTGGTTGAAACAACGATCAATGGTTGTCAATTGTTAGCCGATAAGCATGATAAAGCGATTGCATTTACTAGCTCGGTCGATTCCAAGGCTGCATTATACCCCCTTGATCCCGGTTGGTTTTCGCGCGCGATTATGAACTTACTGACTAATGCGATCAATTATTCCGAGCAACAAGTTTCAGTGAGTTGTCGTCAAAAAAGCAACGCCTTAATCATTGTCATTGAGGATGATGGACCTGGAATTCCAGATGCGGATCAAGAAAACGTCTTTCGAGCTTTTGTGAAATTGGATAAGAGTCGAACTCAAAGTGATCATTTTGGACTTGGATTAGCTATCGTCTCTCGAGTAATCAGTTGGCATGATGCCACAATACAGTTAACTCGCTCAGAGCTGCTAGGCGGCGCCAAGTTTACCATTCAGCTCAAACATTAGAGTTAAATCCTTAGTTTGCTAATGTGTCGATTGATTCGGTCGCCGTATAAAAATAACCCCAATCCCAGCATAACCAGCACTGCG
>JBDVOJ010000116.1:0-80725 GCA_039969155.1 Kangiellaceae bacterium | reverse complement strand
AGCAGCCGCAGTGGCGTTTTTGCTAATCGACGCGAGCTATATTACCGGAGTTACTATCGCTGTTGATGGGGGCCGACAGCTCTATATTTAACGGTGTGAGTCTAACTCAACTGGTGTCAGCTGTTGCGAGTTTTTATCGAAAGCTTGCCATAGTTGATGATAGTTCTTGTCACTTCCGGGATGAAACAAATCAGGTGCTAGCTCGGCAAGCGGCCAAAGAACATAAGCGTTCTCTAAAATCTCGCCACGTGGAACTTCGACGGGAGCACTCATTATTTGGTCGCCATACAATAATACATCGATATCAATTCGCCGATCACAGAACTTCTTGCTACCTCGAATTCGTCCCATCTTATGCTCTATTTGTTTTAGAACATCGACAACTTGGTCGATGGATTGTTGAGTATCAAACTTGGCGACAAGGTTTAAAAAGTTATTACCATCAAATCCGACCGATGCACTTTCAAAAATTCTAGAAAAAGAGATCGCTGGAAAAGACCTTGCCAATAAGGTCATAGCCTGTTGGACATTTTTAGAAGGTTCAATATTGCTACCGATACCAATATAAACGTCTACCACTTTTCGCCTCGCTCTATACGAACACCAACGCTTCGCGCACAACTCACCGCACCAGGTTTGTCCAAAGTAATCGACAGCCAACGCACGCCGAAGTCCTTCATCACCATTTGTGCGACATCTTCAACTAATGCTTCTACCAGTTGATAACTACTCGCCTCAGCAAGCTCTTCAATCGCGTGTGAAATAGCCTTATAGTCCAAGGTATCATCTAATGAATCGGTTTCCGCTGAGGAACTAATATCAGTGCCTAGCTCTATATTGAAAATCAGGCGTTGACGTATTTTGCGTTCCCAATCGAATACACCAATAACAGTCTTTACTTCCAAATCCCGAATAAAAACAATATCCATTTTCGCTTAAACCTTTTGATTCTATTTGTCTTAAACATCATGTAATTTGCTAATACTATTTGCATCATCAATGATTTACAATAGAAGCTTGTTCATAGTAAACAGAATTCTATCTCATGGACCTAATCTTTGGGTTTAGTCTCGTTGCCGGATACCTTGCGGGCTCAATCTCTTCAGCAATAATAGTCTGTCGGCTTATGGGACTTCCTGATCCTCGAACCCAAGGTTCGAAAAATGCAGGTGCAACTAACGTCCATCGAATTGGAGGACGATGGGTAGGTTTTTTAACCTTGCTCGGAGATTTCCTAAAAACAGCGCTTCCCATGTTGTTAGTGTATAAACTTGATTATGGTCGCGAGGCGAGCCTATGGGTCGGCGTCATGGCAGTCATCGGTCACTGCTTTCCTATCTATTTTTCCTTTAGAGGCGGTAAAGGGGTTGCAAGTATGATGACTGTGGTAGGTCTGGTCATTACCCCCTTCGCAATTTTAGTTGTTGGCAGCTGGTTACTTTCGGCCTATACCTTTGGTCGCTCGTCTGTCGCCTCGTTGTTAACAAGTCTGATCATTCCTTTTTATGGATATCACTTCAAACCCGAGTTATTTATTCCGCTATCTGCACTTTCAGCGGTTGTTCTGCTAAGACATCATCGCAATATTGCCAATTTGGTCAGTGGCACTGAGCCCCTCATAGGCAACCAGTAGAGCTACAATTGGATAGCTCCTGATTTGGCTACGCTTTTTGAATGCTAGGCGCTTCCGATAAAGGCCATCTCGGGTGAACTTTAATCGGATAAGCTGGCGACGTCCGGTCATCACCTTGAACAAAGTGACAATATCCAGCATAAGCGATCATCGCACCATTGTCGGTGCAGTATTCCGTTCGTGGGTAATACACTTGGCCATTACACTGTTGCATTAATTCTGCAAGTTTAGCTCTTAGAGAAATGTTAGCACTCACTCCTCCAGCAACTACCAGAGATTTTCGACCAGTTTGTTTTATCGCTCGTTTGCATTTTATCGCCAAAGTATCCACAACGGCCTCTTGAAATGCTCTGGCAATATTCGCTTTACTTTCATGACTATCGTCGCTCGCTGCAATCTTATTGGCTGCAAAGGTTTTCAAACCACTAAAGCTAAAATCGAGTCCAGGCCGATCGGTCATAGGTCGCGGAAATCGCATCCCAATATCAGCTCCATGTTCAGCGAGTTTCGCTAGAATTGGGCCGCCTGGATAATCTAACCCCATGATTTTCGCGGTTTTATCAAAAGCCTCGCCGGCTGCATCATCAATCGACTCGCCAATTATTTGATATTCTCCTAAACCAGCCACATCAACCAGTAATGTATGCCCACCTGAAACTAATAGCGCTAGGAAAGGATAACCAGGTTTATCTTCTTCAAGCATCGGCGCCAGAAGGTGTCCTTCAAGATGATGAATACCTATTGACGGTAAATTCCAAGCATACGCTAAGGACTGGCCAACAGTCGCTCCTACCAATAATGCGCCGATCAAACCCGGGCCTTGAGTGTAAGCGATTGCTGATAGCTGATTTGGCTGAATACCGGCCTCTTGCAAAGTGGCATCGACCAATGGAATTATCTTACGAACATGATCTCTAGAAGCCAGCTCGGGGACGACTCCACCATACTCTCCATGCATCTCAACTTGAGAATATAGCTGATGGGCTGTAATACCCAACTCTTCATCATAAATTGCGATACCTGTCTCATCGCAGGAAGTTTCAATACCAAGTATTTTGGTCATTTAATTATTTACCGATTAATTGTTTTATCGCGGGTGGCAGATATTTGGTTAAAAACTCAGCAAACCTAAGCTATCTATTTGTTATTATTAAGTTTATTGAATCGAACACCAATCGAGTTTGATTCAATATGAGTCTTTCAAGCCCCGAGATTACTTGCTAAAATTATCTTGATCATAAAGCTTGCCGATACTCTAATCTGCAGTTTGTAACAGCGCAACCTTCGTCGCAACTAATTTAATCAAAATAACCCTCTATTTTTCTTTGCATCCACTAATAAAAAACTGTAGAATCTGCGCCCTCGTCAATAGTGACGAAATTTTAACCGTATTTTGAAAACAGGGCTCCAATTAGGGATCCCCAAATAAATTAGCTAGGATAATTTCAATGCCAGCAGTGAAAGTTAAAGATAACGAACCATTTGATATTGCTCTTCGTCGCTTCAAGCGCTCTTGCGAAAAAGCAGGAATTCTTGCTGAAGTAAGACAACGTGAGCACTATGAAAAGCCAACTTCTGTACGCAAGCGTAAGAAAGCGGCTGCTGTTAAGCGCCACCTTAAGCAAGTTTCTCGCGATTCAATCAAGCGTAAGCGTTTGTACTAATCTTAATTAGACTAAATAGTCTCATATTAAGAGAAAAGATTAATGTCAGATTTGCTTAATCAAATAAAAAGCGGCATGAAGGACGCGATGCGCAACAAAGAAAAAGTGCGCCTCGCGGCTATTCGCATGTTGCTTGCTGCTATTAAACAAATCGAAGTTGATCAACGCAAAGAAATCACTGACACCGACGTTCTAACGGTGTTGGATAAGATGATAAAGCAAAGAAGAGATTCAATTGCACAATTTGAGTCTGCTGGACGCGATGAGTTGGCAGATATCGAAAAACAAGAGATCGAAGCCCTTCAAGTCTATATGCCCCAACCCTTAACTGATGATGAAATTTCATCGTTAATCGACCAGGCTCTTGCTGATAGCGGTGCAGAAAGCATGCGCGACATGGGAAAAGTCATGGCAATTCTCAAGCCTAAACTACAAGGTAAAGCGGACATGGGCGCAGTTAGCGGAAAGATCAAAGCAAAACTCGGCTAATTTTCCGCAATTTAGCTTTACCTAACGAAAGACTCTAACTCGACAATTCCTGCTTATTCAGTACTTCTAAAGTTTATTCGCAAATGCCAGCTTAAAGCGACGGTGCAATAAATAGAACCGATAATAAATGCTGGAAAGTTAATCTCGTATCCAAGCAAAGCAAGTGCTAGAATTCTGATCCTTTTTGCAAATTCCGTTGCTCACTAAAATACTCACATATGGCTGGTAGAATCCCACAATCTTTTATTAACGAATTGCTCGCAAGAGTCGATATTGTGGATGTTATTGAACGACGAATTTCACTAAAGAAAACGGGTAAAAACTATTCCGCTTGTTGCCCTTTCCACAACGAAAAAACCCCCTCATTTTCAGTCAGCCCTGATAAGCAGTTTTACTATTGTTTTGGTTGTGGTGTCAGCGGAAATGCTCTTAGCTTTATCATGGAGTACGAAGGCCAAGAATTTGTACCAGCGATCGAAGATCTCGCCCAATCAATGGGTATGGAGATACCACGCGAAAGTTATTCAGGTCCTCAACAAAACTTCAATGACGAATTGTTTAGCGTAATGGACAAAGTGTCGGGTTACTATCAGCAACAGTTAAAATCTCACTCTGCGGCAAAAAATGCCGTTAATTATCTGAAAAAGCGCGGATTAAGCGGTGAAATAGCAAAAGTCTATGGCATAGGCTATGCCCCAGAGGGCTGGCAAAACCTGCTTGAAATAGGCTATAAGTCAAAAGATTTGCAACAAGACCTAGTTGATACAGGCATGATGATTAAAAACGATAAAGGTCACACCTACGATCGCTTTAGGGACCGTATTATGTTTCCAATTAGAAACCGGCGCGGTCAAACCATTGGTTTTGGAGGCAGAATAATAGATCAAGGAGAGCCCAAATACTTAAACTCCCCAGAAACTAAGCTATTCCACAAAGGTCGTGAGCTTTATGGCCTTTTTGAAATGAGAAAGCAGTTACGTAATATATCACATATCCTTATTGTCGAAGGTTACATGGACGTTGTTGCCTTGGCACAATTTGGAATATTCAATGCTACGGCAACTTTAGGGACTGCAACATCAAGTGAGCACTTACAAACACTATTCAGAATTTGCTCAAAAATAGTGTTCTGTTTTGACGGGGATAAAGCAGGCAGGGCTGCGGCCTTAAGAGCGTTACAAAACGCACTCCCTTTAATGAAGGACGCTCGAGAGATTCGTATGATGTTTTTGCCGGACGGCGAAGATCCCGACACAATGGTAAGAAAAATCGGAGCGGACGCATTCAACCAGCAAGTGGAAGATGCCATTACCCTATTCGATTTCTTAATTCAGCATTTAACTTCTCAGGTGGATATGAACACCTTCGAAGGTCCAGCTCAATTGGTGCATTTAGCTAAACCATTCTTAGTGGCAATAATCGACCCAATTTTAAAAACTAGGTTCGAGCAAAAACTCGCGCAGCTATCTGGATTAAGCGATAAACAGTTTAGACAAGCGACTCGAGAAGATAGCGGCCAACCGTCCGCCACACCATCAAACAAAGAAGTTAATCAACCAACAACTGCACAAACTAACCCCAGAACCAACCAACCAGCCTCGACTCAACCGATAAAAATTCAGGGTAAAGCTCCTTTTCGACGTGCGATTTCACTTATTCTGCAAAATCCGGATGCGTTGCCTGCTGCCAATCTAAGCTGGATAAACAAACTCGATGAACCGGGAGCCAAAATTTTTTCTCAACTGATTGAATTAATTGAAAACAATGAAAGTATTACGACAGGAATGCTAATTGAACATTGGAGAGAGAAACCGGAAGAAAAGCACTTAAAATCGCTCGCTAATACTGATCTCCTTATCAAGCGAGAGCAGATCCCAGCGGAACTCGCTGATTTGCTTAGCCGGCTGGAAAAAGAGCTCATCATCGATGAGTGGGATCGGTTGATTGCTAAGTCAAAACATCAACCACTATCCCCACAAGAAAAAGACAGCCTAAAATCCTTGCAAAAAGAGATGCTAACTCGAGGATAGTTAGGCAAAAATCTCTGTTTTTTCGATTTGTTAGTGGTTAAATTGCAAGCAACTTCAAAAACCATGAAATAAACCATAAATTAGGGCTCTATCTAGCTCGCTTTCTTGCTGATCTGCACCTACACTGTGTATAATTGCGCGTTCCGTGTTTTGCACGTAAAACGCACTACTTTTAAGTAAAAAGAAGGAATTGTCATACTCGGCTAGCCTCACAAAAGCTGGTTTTAAACAACTTCTTCCTAACAGTTAAGGTTTACTGAATGTCAGACGAAACTCCTAAAGAAACACCTTCACAACAGTCACAATTAAAGCTGCTTATCGCTCGTGGTAAAGAGCAGGGCTATCTGACTTATGCTGAAGTAAATGATCATTTGCCACCAGATATCGTTGACCCAGACCAAGTTGAAGATATTATCAGCATGATCAATGACATGGGTATTCAGGTATTCGAAATCGCACCTGAGGCCGATGCACTGTTAATGAATGAAAACGCTGCGACTGACGAAGACGCTGCAGACGAAGCTGCCGCGGCTTTAGCCAGTGTTGAAAGTGAATTAGGGCGAACCACTGACCCAGTTCGTATGTATATGCGAGAAATGGGAACGGTAGAGCTATTAACTCGTGAAGGCGAAATTGAAATCGCAAAGCGAATCGAAGAAGGAATTCGCCAGGTTTTAGCTTCAATTGCCGAATATCCTGAAACCGTAGGCTCGCTGTTAGATGAATACGATCGTTATTTAGCTGAAGAAATTAAACTGACCGATATTATTACAGGTTATGCAGACAACTTGGCCGAAGCGGCTCAAGCGGCAACTCACGTTGGTTCAGAAGTTCCTGAAGATGAATTAGACGACGAAGATGACTCTATCGATGATGACGATGATAGTGCAGAAGAAAACTTGGGACCAGATCCTGAATTAGCCCAAGAGATATTCACAGCTCTTCGCAAAAACTACGAAAATTCGATTGCTGCGATTAACAAGTACGGGCGTAAGCACAAAAATGCACTTAAGCATATTGAGCTAATGAAAGAAGAATTTTTAAAATTCAGATTGCTTCCAAAAATGTTCGATAAACTATCTGGCCGAATGCGTCGCCGCATGACTAGTCTTAGAACGCAAGAAAGGCTCATCATGCGTTTATCGACAGAACAAGGGAAAATGCCTCGAAAAGATTTCATACGAACTTTTCCGGGTAATGAAACCAACACCAAGTGGATTGATTCGATCTTAGGTCAAGAAACCGAATATCACGATACTCTCGAAGAGTTTGCCGAAGATATCATTCGATGCCAAAACAAGATCGCTAAAATAGAAGAAGAAAGTAAACTGACTATCGTTGAGGTCAAGGAAACTAATCGACGTATGTCGATAGGTGAAGCTAAAGCTCGACGCGCCAAGAAGGAAATGGTTGAAGCTAATCTTCGTTTGGTTATTTCGATTGCGAAGAAGTACACCAATCGCGGACTACAATTTCTCGATTTAATCCAAGAAGGAAACATCGGATTGATGAAAGCTGTTGATAAATTCGAATACCGACGTGGATACAAGTTTTCAACCTATGCCACTTGGTGGATTAGACAGGCCATCACTCGCTCAATTGCAGATCAAGCAAGAACCATTCGTATTCCAGTTCATATGATCGAAACGATCAATAAACTGAATCGAATTTCTCGTCAAATGCTGCAAGAAATGGGTAGAGAACCACAGCCTGACGAATTGGCTGTAAGAATGGAACTTCCAGAAGATAAAATTCGTAAGGTCCTTAAAATTGCTAAAGAGCCAATTTCTATGGAAACACCTATTGGTGATGATGAAGACTCGCACTTAGGTGATTTTATTGAAGATGCTAATCAAGATTCCCCTATTGATATAGCGACTTCTCAAAGTTTAGGCGAAGCCACAAAAGAGGTTCTTTCCGGTCTAACCGCAAGGGAAGCAAAAGTTCTTCGAATGCGCTTTGGAATAGGAATGAACACTGATCACACCTTAGAAGAAGTTGGCAAACAATTTGACGTTACTCGAGAGAGAATTCGACAAATAGAAGCTAAGGCTTTGAGAAAACTAAGACACCCTACTCGCTCTGATCAGCTTAGAAGCTTTTTAGACGAATAGCGAATACTAGATTTTTCTACTTTGTAGGAAAACTAAGCAACAATAAAAAACCGGCTAATAGCCGGTTTTTTATTTAAGCGACAATCGCTATGTGTGAAAATGATTAAAGCATTTGCAAAATAGCAACGATCACACCAGTCAATACTAAGCTGCTGACTATGACACCTCGAACACTTGCAATCGGTCCTTGTTTGCCAAAAATAGCGTTTAGCTCTAATAAAATGACTACGGCAAGTGAAACATATAATGCAGTCATATTAGTAGAGAGGGCTTTTCCATATCCAGCAAAATGCGGTCCGGCCAACATACAAAAAGCCATCGGCCCAGAAAACAAAGTGTTGGTTCTTGATGCAAGAAGCGCTTTTCCACCGGCTGCAGCTGCGTCACCTTCAACCATACCTAGGGCAATTTTCTGGTTTGGCCAAATAATCAACCATACATTTAAAAACATGAATGTTCCAAGCAATGCGCCTATCACGATATAGCTGTTCATCTGTCCCATCTTTTCAACACCGTACAACAAAATAATACCAGTGATAAAAGTGAACATAGCGCCCCATCTAAACCACCAAAGTGCTTCAGGCGCCAACTTAGCTTTCGCATCAGCTAAGCCTTCTGGCGTTGCGGATTTAAAATAACCACCTTGAATGAAATTGAAATAATATAACAATCCAATCCAAGTCATACCAAATAGCAAGTGTCCCCAACGTGCTAGCATATTTACGATATATTCGATTTCCATCCCAAGCTCCTATTATTAAGATTAATTATTATTGGGTTATTCGTTAGCCCAAACAGATTAGCAGATCGAATCACTGTTCTGGATGGGGCTTATTTCTAGAGGCGGCGTGACAGGAATAAATGCGATAGAATCGCTCTATAACCCTAGTTTTATTAGGGGTTTAAGCTAAAAAACGGCCTCCAAACGAAAACTATAAAGGAAATGCTCTGAGAATGCGAGCGCTTCTAGAGAGCAACTTGGTGAACTAACCTTAACTTGCTTGAACTTTGCAGCTTTATTGCTGGCAGTTTGTGTCGGGTACAGCAGCGACTACATCGGTTACGCCATTATTAACTCTCATTAAATAGCACTTGCCGTCTTTACCAACTTGGTGCCATTCAACGTTTTTAGATTGTTGTTGCTTAGCTTGTTGGAACTCTTTATCCGCCATATCATTTGGAGTTTCTATCGTATTAGCGACTTGTTTGTCGTGGTCAATTGGCTCTTCATCGATGGCATAGCCGTTCTCTAATTCTTCGGCATCAGTCTGAGGTTCCAAATCCTCATCATGTTGGTGTTGCTGGTCATGAATAATTGAACCTATTATGCCACCAACGATTAACGCCCCCAACACACCAGCCCCGGAGGCACGTCCGTGAACACCAACAGAAACATGGTTGTGGTGCCGATACTCATGGTTATGGTGACGATGATGGGTTGAGACTCGAGTTGAGCAACCTGTCAAAAGAATGATTAAAGGGATAAACCAAAAGCTAAGATAATTTTTCACGGCAATACTCGACAAAGACTAACAATATGCCAATTATAGTTATTACTAAATTAATCCAAGCTGAACGGGTGAATTAATATGGGATTATATAAGCATTTGTTAATTCGCTTTTGCGCCTTCAGAAAGCGATATGTGGTTAGCGACTCTGACAAAATCTTCTAGAGACACATTTTCTGGTCTCAAGGTTGGATTGATACCTAAAGCTTCTAAATTCTCAGCTGAAATTCGATTTCGCCAAACATTACGTAATGTTTTTCGTCGTTGATTAAAGGCTTCAGTGACGACGGCTGAAAACAGCGATTGATCTTTTATATTGAGTGGTTCTTTTCGTGGTGCAAGATAGACAATCGCTGAATCAACCTTAGGAGCCGGTGTAAAAGACTCCGGTGGCACTAGAAATAATAACCGAGCCTCACAAACACTTTGAGTCATTACACTGAGCCGCCCGTAGGTTTTACTTCCAGGCATTGCGCACATTCTCATAACCACTTCCTTTTGAAGCATAAAATGCATGTCTTTAATACTAGGTAAGAATTCGAATAGTTTGAACAACAAAGGAGTCGATATATTATAGGGTAGATTTCCGACAACTCTTAATGGCCCCTTTTCAGCGAATACTTGGTAATCGACTTTTAACGCATCGGTTTGCAGAATGTTGAGATTGCCCAAGCCATCACAGTTAAATTTTAGCTTCGGTATAATATCTCGATCTAGTTCAATAACATTAATTTCGCCAGTGATTGGCAAGATCTGTTTAGTAATAGCTCCTAACCCAGGCCCGATTTCTATTACATTATCATCTGCTTTTACTCGAATGCTTTTAACAATACGGTCGATGATAGAGTTATCATGCAGGAAGTTCTGCCCAAAACGTTTTTTGGCTTGATGAGTCGACGGGTCAAATGTTTTCATTGCGGTAAACTACCTTTGGCCAAGCTAAGAGCGTAGTTAATAGCATACTCTAAGCTACTTGAGGACGCACAAAATTTATCAGCAATATCAATAGCCGTACCATGATCCACTGATGTTCTGATATAGGGTAAACCCAAGGTAATATTAGCGCACTCTCCAAACCCAATGGCCTTGACTACCGGCAAGCCCTGATCATGGAACATTGCAAGAAACACATCGAATTTCTTCCTATTTTTTTCGGTAAAGAGACTATCAGCAGGATAAGGGCCTTCAACATCAATCCCCGAAGCTTTTAACTGACAAAGCGCTGGTGCTACGATATCTTTATCTTCATTTCCTAACAAACCATCTTCACCCGCGTGCGGATTTACCCCACAAACAGCGATTTTGGGAGTATTGAGCGCAAGCTTTTCAAAGCTATGATGAATAACTCTTATGGTTTGCATTAATAACTCAGATGTAATTGAGCGACTCACCTGATCGAGCGGAATGTGAGTTGTAGCTAGAGCAATGCGAAGCTGGTTGGTGGCCAATAACATCACGACCTTTTCTACACTCGCTTGTGCTGCGAAAAACTCGGTATGCCCCAAGAATAATGGATCAGCCTGATTAAGCACAGCCTTGTGAACTGGAGCTGTTACAATCGCTTGCACTGAGTTTGATAAGGCCAATTTTCCCGCTCTGGTAAGCATGGCCAATATCGCTGGCGAATTCTTGGCGTTTAACCGTCCAGTCACTGCAGGCTCTGCAAGCTCTACTTGTTCAAAATACAATTTACCTGGTTGGTGTTTAACGGCAGTCGATTGCCAATTAATCGGTTCAAGTTGAATAGAAGTTTTGAGTTTGCTCGCGACTTTAGACAAAATAGTCTTATCGGCTAACACGATCAGTTGTGCATCAAATCTCTGGTGTGCAATTCTTACCAGAAGCTCCGGCCCAATACCAGTAGCTTCACCCATCGTCACCAGAATTCGAGGAATAGATTGCATCTAAAAACGCTCGCTGCGCTATGCGCCGATATTACTCAACGTCAGTAATTTTGATATGAGCTCGGTCTTTGAGTTCACTAATCCAAGTCTGCATTTCTTCTTCATATTTTCGACTAGAAAGAATACGGTATGCTCTATCACGCTTTCTATCTTCAGTTTGATCCTGATCTCTACGCCCAGTAACTTCCATGATATGCCAGCCAAATTGCGTTCTAACCGGCTTACTGAGTTGATTAAGAGACAACCCGTTCATCACTTCGTTAAACTCTGGTACAAATGTTCCCGGATCAACCCACCCCATGTCTCCGCCTTGAGCGGCATTAGATTTGTCATCAGAAATTTCAACAGCCACGGTAGTAAAGTCTTCACCGCCTAAAATCCGTTCTCTCGCTAATTCAATTTTGTCTTTAGCTTGCTGGTCAGTAGTAATGGCATCTGGAGTCACTAAAATATGCCTTACTTTTGTTTGCACAACAACCTCTTGCTTAAACCCACCTTTCTTATCCTTGAGGAAAAGAATGTGCAAACCACTTCCGCTTCGAAGAGGCTCGCTAACATCGCTTACGTTCATGTTTTTAACCGTGCCTGCAAATAGCGTTGGGAGTTGGTTTAAACTTCTCCACCCCATATCTCCGCCTTCTAACGAGTTTTGACCACTCGAAAATGCCACCGCAAATTCTTCAAAATTGGAACCACCACGTAAAGCTTCAATGATTTTCCTAGCTTCTTCTCGTTTCGCGGCTAGTTGTTCAGGAGTCGCACTTTCTGGAAGCGCTAAAAGAATATGCCCCAAATGATACTGTGTTCTCGACTCGCCTTCTCTATCTAGTTGTTGAACTATATTATCAATTTCTTTTTCGCTAACCTGAATTCGACGCTGAACCATCCCACGCTGTACTCGGTCAATCATCACTTCGTTTCGAATGTCTTCGCGAAAAATGGCCCAAGCAGTCCCGTCACTCTCGACTTGCTTTTGTAGTTGCTCGACAGACATATTTGAGCTTTCCGCAATTTTTTCTAAAGTAGCATTAAGTTCTCCATCACTAATTCTTACTCCTACTCTTTTTGCTGTGTCTAGTTGCAGTGATTCTATGATAAGCCTATCAAGAACTTGCTTTCTTAAAATCTTTAAGGAGGGAACTGCCTGATTTCGAGATTTAATTTGTGCAATAATGGCATTTGAACGTCGGACCAATTCACTTTCAAGAACAACACTCTCGTCAACAATCGCAATGATTCTGTCGAGCATTTGCTCTTTTGCATTAGAAATTTGTACGCTCAACATAAGAGCAAAAATGATGGTGCTTTTAAATAATTTATTCATTGATTAACCAATTTACTTCTTTTCATTTACCCAGTAAGGGAATATAAACTACTACCAAAACCAATCAACTTTTCGGACTTTAAGATGATCTGATCTATTCATTTCGAGCACGATATCCTCGAATACTTTTTTCTAACAGGCGTGAAACATCGTTACCTGCACTGCCAAAACCTTTAAAAACGAATTGAAGCTCTATACCGCTATTGAATTCGTCTGGTGAGGCTGCGTTCCCTCCAGCTATTGGATTTCCGAAAGCGTCCAGCCTGACATCTAAGTAACGACGAGTCACCAGATTAATAGCAAAACAACATGATTGATATTCAAACCCAAATAAAGTCTCGGAAGTTCGTCCTTTTTCTAGGTCATTATACCATCTTCCCACGAGTCGCCACTCATCATTTATTGGCCAAGCAAAGGATAAATCCAATTCTTCATTATTAAAGCCGTCTTTATTCCTGAGCCTGTGAGATAAATTGACAATATGATCGGGCTTGGGTTCAAATTTTATCTGACTTCTTGCTAAATTTGTTCCGCTATTGATATTTGAATCCCGATTATCATCACTCCATTCAATAAATCCACTTAGCTCGATTTGGGGACTCGGTTGGTAGCTTAACTCTGCTAACCAGGTTGAATGAGTCGAGATTTCACTGCGATTAACTTCATCAAGTAGCACTCGACGGTCTTCAAAGTAGTTCTTTCTTCCGAAAGAAAAGGCAAACAACTGTTCGCCCGTTTGCTCATCAGTAAATCGATTGGTCAGAGCAAATGCTACATGGTTGGTGTCACCGACACGATCGTCGCCGGCAAAGCGATTAGCCTGCCACAATTGAGAGAATGAAAACTCTGGCAATCGACTACTAAAATTATTGATTTGCTGTTGTTCCCTGTAAGGAATGTAAGCGTAAAATGCTCTCGGTTCCAAACTGTGGGTGACCGACTTTTCGTTCAACTTAATGCTTCTGTCAAAAAACAACCCACTATCGATACTAAAAATAGGCAAATTACGACTCAAGGTGTCGTCTATTCCACTGGTGAAATTATCTTGCTGGTATCGAGTCGATTGATAACTCAACTTGGGTGTAAACCATGAATAGGTCGTTCTCACTGGATAACTGATAGATGGTTGGATATTAAACCGAACACCTTCGATCTGTGACATATCGGTATGAGAGTAACGTGTCAAATCGCTTTCAAACTGCCAGTGTAATCCGCTATCTTGATGATAATAATCAGCGCTTGCGATAAAACTAGGCAAAATTCTATAGGGCTCGGCTCCCACTAAAGATTGGGTAGACTCAGCTAAAAAAGAAAAAAGCCAAATCTCGTCTTGGTAAGAAAAATCAAATTGACTGACCAATTGAGTTTGGCTATTGGTACCATAGGAGTCAATGGCCCCGGCACCTAAGTCGGTAAAATAGTCTCGGTCACTGACCTTACTAGCATTGATATTACCCGACCAATTTTCATTTAGGTTGAATTGACTATTAAAAGATAATGCCCAACGATCTTCGGCCAGCCCGTACCTCCCATCCGCCAATGTCGGGTCTGCGGCTAAAAGAGAATTTACAAGACGATCATCTGCTAACCACTCAAATGAAAGTTCACTCCTAGACTGCTCTGATAAGTATCGGATCTCAGTTCCGAACTGTGAGCCTCGGTTTTGTATACTTCTTAAATTAAAGGTTGCATCTGAATTGGGTGCTATATTCCAATAGAAAGGCAACAGTACATCAAACCCATTTTTATCATCATTACTTAACGCAGGCTGCAATATTCCTGTTTTACGCTGCTCTCCTAGTGGAAAATTAACATAAGGAAAATAAAATACCGGGATCCCTTTTACCTTTAACCACATTCCCCAGGCTTCGCCCCAACCCGACTCTTGATCAAGTTGTAGTTCCGATGCTGAAAAACGCCAGCTTTCATTATTTGTTGGACAAGTGCTGTATGTAAGCTCTTTCAAAGTGGCTACATTGTTCTCATTGGTTTCGATAGACTCCGCTTTGCCATTGGCATTGTTAGCGAAGAAATGGAAATCAACATCATTAAGCTTGGAGCGTTTGGTTTGCTGATTTCCAATAAAACTCTCAGCTTTCAATAACGAATCACTAGTTTCGACCGAGACACCACCGTTAGCAATTATTTCTTGCTTAATCTTATCATTAATTAATCGATCAGCTTTCAGTTGAGAGCTCGCGCTGGTCATTGAAACATTGCCTTCTAAGGCCAATGTAGTTTCATTATTTTGCGGGACTCTGTCCGCGGTTAACAGCACAGTTTTATCATCACTGCTAGTAATTGCAGATTCGCCAACTCGAACACCGTTTGATTCATTGGCGTCGGTGTCTCCGGCACAGTAGTTAAACACCTCAATTTGGCGGCTGTTCAAGGAGGAAGAGAATCTTGATTCAAACAAGGTCGAGGAAGTGCTTTGCTTCTCATCTTTATCTTGCTCTTGAGCATTTACTGACAGCACACCACAATTATGAGCCACAATAGCAACCAATAATGCAGTTTTGTTTATAGCTTTAGTGCCAGAAAATTGTGTGAAACGTCTAGTACTCAACGAGCGTTCTCATTAGAAAGTTTTAAGCTGCGTATGATACAAGAAAATTGAGGTTATCTCAGTTTAAATCAACATTATATTGCCCCAAACCGTATTAAATAGTACATCTAAGCAATAATTGTATCGTTGTTTGTAATAACTTATTGATCCATAAAGAGGATATGGTTGGCATTCAATCCGGTTTTATCGAATAATACTGTCACAAAATGACTGTAATTTTAATGCTTGATGTCTATGCCTTATCAAACTGACGATTTAAGAATCGACCAAATCAAAGAGTTACTTCCGCCGATAGCTCTATTAGAGAAACACCCCGCTACAGAAAAAGCCAAGCAAACAGTTTTTTTGGGGCGGGAGTCTATCCATAAGTTATTGAATAATAAAGATAATCGTCTTCTAGTAATTATTGGCCCTTGCTCGATTCATGATCCCGAGGCGGCACTGTTGTACGCGGGAAAGCTCAAACAGCTGAGGGATAAATACCAAGATACTCTCGAAGTGGTCATGCCGGTATATTTTGAAAAACCACGAACCACGGTTGGCTGGAAAGGCCTTATCAATGACCCCCATTTAGATAACAGCTACAAAATCAACGATGGATTAAGATTAGCTAGAAAACTACTGGTAGATATCAATTCACTCGGCCTACCCACTGCAGGTGAGTATTTAGATATGATTACCCCACAATACATTGCAGATTTGATGTCCTGGGGAGCTATTGGCGCCAGAACCACAGAGTCTCAGGTACATAGGGAATTGGCTTCAGGCTTGTCCTGTCCTGTTGGCTTTAAGAATGGCACTGATGGCAGTATCAGAGTCGCACTTGATGCTATTGGCGCGGCAAGTAGCTCGCACCATTTTCTGTCAGTCACAAAATTTGGTCATTCAGCAATTGTCAAAACGACAGGAAATCAAGATTGTCATGTCATTCTTCGTGGCGGTAAGAAACCTAATTACTTTAGCGAGGATATTGAATTCATTTCTAAACAACTAAAATCGGCGAAGTTAAACCCTAAATTGATGGTCGATTTCAGCCATGCTAACAGCCAAAAGCAATTTAAGAAGCAGTTAGACGTTTGCGATGATATTTGTCACCAAATAAGCCAGGGTCAGTCGGCAATTTTCGGAGTGATGGTTGAGAGCTTTTTACAAGAAGGTCAACAAAAACTAATTCAAGGTAAAGCTGTTAATTTTGGCCAAAGCATCACTGATGGATGTCTAGGCTGGGAAGATACAGAGGTATTATTAGATAGGCTTTCAAATTCAATTGCAAGTAAACCCAAGGACTAATCTGGGCCTAAACAACAAGAGGTTCTTAGTTTAAAACTCTAGACGTTGCTAGATAAATCGTTTCATTCAGTCTTAAAATTGTTAGGCATCGAACGAATATTAACATCGCGTTGTGGAAAAGGTATTTCGATTTTTTGTTCAAGAAACTTGTTGTATACAGCTTCATTGAGCGAGTCACTTACCCTACCTCGTAATACAGGCTCTGAAACCCAGCACAGCAATTCAAAATTGAGCCCGGAATCTCCAAACGTTCTAAAACGAACTCGAGGCTCCGGCGATTTTTCAATATTCTCTGCAGCTTCAGCAATTTCCATTAACGCCTTTCTAACTCTTGCAACGTCCTCTCCATATGCGCAAGCAATTTGTATTCGAATACGATATTTTTTATGTGGTCCCGCCGTTTCATTGGTGATTTTTGTATTACCCATAATCGCATTCGGGATTGTTATTTCTACGTCTGAACGGGTCAGTATTCGCGTGCTTCTGATTCCGATGTGGGTTACTTCGCCGCGCTCACCGCTATCCAAAACAATATAATCTCCTAACTTGTAGGGACTATCTGCCAAAATAAATACACCTGCAAATAAATTAGCAAGAGTGTCTTTAGCTGCAAAACTGAGAGCAAGCCCCAAGATACCAGCGGAAGCCAACCATGCAGATATGTCGATATTCCAAGCGATTAAAAGGAAGTATATGCCCATGGCATAAAAAATAATCGCGGCAAGATTATCGAAAAGCGGTAAGGTGTGTTTCTGAACTATTTTAACTTTACGATTGCTATGGCTTAAATAGTTAAGAACATAATGAGACACGTTAATAACAAATCGAAACCAATAAAAAATCACAATGGTCAGAAGGATTGATTCGATAATTTCTAAATAAAGGGAGTCTTTCTCAAGAAGCTGCGAGTGGCCAATAGCCAGCCGAGTTCCGATAATGATGATACTGTTTCTAACGGGACGCTTTAACACCTCCAGTATATGATCATCTACCGGATTATTAGTTCGCTTGGTACCAATAATTTGAATTCGCTGAATCACAAAAATCACTATGGTAGCGACAACAGCACCAAAAAAGAATATCAAAGACGATTGAATTAAACGGTCTTCAGAAATAAAGGGCAAATATTCCTGAATAATAGCTTGCATCCATTCCATGAGAATACCTTAATAATTCTAATTTAAACTTGCGAATGCAGAGATACAGTACTGATAGATTTGATCCGGCATCAAACCAAAAATAATGAGTAACATGCAATTAACACTTAATGCTATTTTGAGAGCGCGACTTTTTGAAACGTTAGGACTAACGGTTGCGTCGACAAAAAACATTTCTTTAACTACTTTCAGATAATAAACTAGTCCGACGACAGAAAAAGCAATCGCTACAACGGCGGCAATTACATGATCATTAATCACTAATAGTCGGAAAATTTCTAGTTTCGGCCAAAAACCAATTAAAGGAGGAATACCCGCCATCGATATCATCACAATTGTAAACATCAATGCATACCAAGGGTGGTAGCGTCCCATCCCTTTAAGATCAGAGATGTTTTGATAGTCTTTTTTATCGCTGCTCATGAAAATAATTATACCAAATCCAGCCAAGGTCATAATGGCATAAACAATGATATAAAACATAGCCGCAGAATAGGCTTCATCGGTACCAATAGAGATTCCCAATAAGAAATA
Source organism: Kangiellaceae bacterium (assembly GCA_039969155.1). Lineage (GTDB taxonomy): Bacteria > Pseudomonadota > Gammaproteobacteria > Enterobacterales > Kangiellaceae. The sequence continues at coordinate 62,509 of JBDVOJ010000116.1, read as the reverse complement.
TCCGATGTGAGCAATTGCTGAATAGGAAAGCATGCGTTTTAGATTGGTTTGTATCAACGCCACGATATTACCTAGAATCACTGACAACATAGCGATAATCATTATCATTGGTGTCCAGTGCTCCGCAGCAGCAGCAAAGCTACTATCTAAAACTCTAAATGCCATACCAAACGCAGCGATTTTCGGAACACTGGAAATATAGGCGGTGATAGAGCTTGGCGAACCATGATAAATATCGGGTAACCACATATGAAAAGGTGCAGCACCAAACTTAAACGCAATCCCCACAACGATAAAAACTAAGCCAAATTGGATCATTAAGTTGGCTTCGTTCGCAGTGAGGTAATTTGCGATGTCAGAAATAATGATTGTCCCTGTCATTCCGTAAATTAACGAAATTCCATAAAGTAAAAAACCTGAAGCCAATCCCCCCATAACAAAATACTTGACTGCTGCTTCTGACGCGTCGTTTGAATCTCTTTGTAATGCAACCAACGCATATAGAGACAGCGACAGAAGCTCAAGACCTAAATAGATTATCAATAGGCTACCAGCTGAAACCATCACCATCATTCCGAGCACTGAGAATAATGTAAGCAAGTAATACTCGCCTCGCATTAAATTTCTTTCTCTGATGAAAGGTCGCGCATATAGCAATGACAAGAATGCCGTCAAATAAATAGCAAGCTTAAGCACAACTGAAAATTGGTCGATCACCCAATGCTGAGAAAATCCAACTTGCGAACTTATTCCAAGTTGTTGTGCTCCAATAACAAACAAGGTAAGCAACGAGCCTTGAGTGAGCATAAAAGTGAGTTTTCTTTCTTTATCACGTTGGAATAAGTCGACGATCATAATCACGCAAAGCGCGACCAATAAGAATATTTCGGACGAAATAATAGAGTAGTTTATTGATTCGGCCATTACGAACACATCCCTTCTGGAGAAAGTTTGGAAACCAAATTACAGTCAATTAAGTGTTGTACACTTGGAGCCATGACTTCTAGTAAATAAGCCGGCCAGAAACCGAATACCAGAACTAACAATGCCAATATGACTAAGACAATTGTCTCGCGCGAATTAATGTCCTCGAGAGCTGCGACTTTGTCATTAGCTACGTCGCCAAACATGACTCGTTTGTACATCCATAAAGTATAAGCTGCTGCCAAGATTAATGTTAAACCGCCCACAGCGGCAATCCAAAAGCTCACCTGGAAACTTGCTAAAATGACCATAAACTCACCAACAAACCCTGATGTGCCAGGGAGGCCAGCATTTGCCATGGCAAATATCATGAAAAACATTGCAAACTTAGGCATTCGGTTAACCACACCGCCATAATCTTGGATCTCTCTTGAGTGCATTCGATCGTATAAAACTCCAATGCATAAGAATAATGCGCCTGAGATAAATCCATGGGAAATCATTTGAATTAGCGCGCCTTGTATTCCCATGATTGCCGCATCCACATGTTGATTGGCAAGTAAAGAAAAACTAATAAACAAACCAAGAGTAACAAAGCCCATATGAGCAATCGATGAGTAAGCAATCAGCTTCTTCATATCACTTTGAGCTAGCGCCACAAAACCAATATACGCTACTGCAATCAAAGACAATACAATCATCACATTCGCCATTTCTATCGAGGCATCTGGCACGATTGGCAGCATAAATCTAATAAAACCGTAAGTTCCCATCTTCAACATAATTGCTGCTAAGATCACTGATCCCCCAGTAGGTGCCTGAACATGAGCATCAGGTAACCAAGTATGCACTGGCCACATAGGTACTTTGATTGCGAATGCGATTAAGAACGCGAAGAAAATAAGTAATTGGGTATCGGCATCAATAATTAGTTGATGCATTTTAAAAATATTAAAACTATCGGTTTTGTTACCCAAATAAATTAGAGCGATAAGCAAAAATACTGAGCCAAAGAATGTGTAAATAAAGAATTTTAGTGTGGCGTAAATTCGATTAGGTCCGCCCCAAATACCAATGATCAAAAACATTGGAACGAGCATTGCTTCCCACATGACATAAAACAAAATCGCATCGGTTGCAGCAAAAACACCATTCATCAAACCACACATAATTAAAAATGCCGCTAAATAATGAGATGCTCTTAATTTAATATTGTTCCAACTAGAAATGATCACAACCAACGTCATTAACGAGGTCAACACAATCAGCGGTAACGAAATCCCGTCAACACCCAGAGAGTAGCGAATATCAAGCGTTTCAATCCATGCTTTATCCTCAATTAACTGAATATAAAAACGACTGTAGTCAAAACCGTTAAGCGCAACTAGGCTCAAAGCAAAAGTTGCAGCAGCTGTCAGCAAAGCTAGCCATTGGGTTGCTTGTGGATTCTTCTGACCGGTTGCGAAAATGATCAGCCCTGCTCCTGCAATAGGAACCCAAATCAACAAACTTAAGATAGGTAAATTTTCTAACATTATTTTTGTTTAAACCCGTTTAAAGTATTTCTTTCCATCTACCCGTTTAGCGCTCGCCAATACAACCAGCCCAATAACACCAATAACCCAAATACCATCACAAATACATAATGATAGAGATAACCACTTTGAACCTTTCGAACCCTTGCCGAAATACCTGCCATCAACTTCGCGGTCCCATTGACCATAACGCCATCGATTATTGCAACATCGATCCACTGCCAGAATTTATTTCCGAGTCCAACGCCCCCCGCTGAGAAATAATTAATATATATCTTGTCAAAGTAATAATTATTTTCGAGTACATGATTAATCGGCCCCAGTATTTTCTTAAAATTGTTCGCTAAATTCGGTTTCATTACAACGAAGACATAAGCCGTCAACACACCGAGTATCGCCAACCAAAGTGGCCAATGCGCGTAGGAAGATAAAGCGAGACTAAAAGGGTGTTGATAGTGTTCAACAATGGGTGCCAGAGTATTATGATTTTCAGCAACCGTAATAGCTCCGTCAAAATATTCGCCTGACAAAATACTTGGCGCTAAAAAATATCCCACAATGACGGATGGGATTGCTAACGCAACGAGCGGCATCCAAACAACTGCTGGCGTTTCTTTCAAGTGCGATTTGGTCTCATCATCCATCCGTTCTTCGGTATGAAAAACCATGAAAAATAACCTAAAGCTGTAGAGTGCGGTAAAAAATACGCCAACTAAAACACATATATAAGCATAGGAAGCTGCGCTAAGCTGAGAGAAATGAACAGCCTCTATAATCGCATCTTTGGAATAGAAACCAGAGAAAAGAGGGGTACCTATCAAAGCTAAAGACCCAATTAACATAGTAATGTAAGTGATTGGCATGTATTTCTTAAGATTACCCATTTTTCTCATATCTTGTTCATGATGCATGGCAATGATTACAGAACCGGCACCGAGGAATAATAGCGCTTTGAAAAACGCATGGGTTAACAAATGAAATATTGCGACTGAATAGGCTGAAGCACCAAGGGCGACTACCATATACCCTAGCTGCGATAGAGTTGAATAAGCAACCACACGCTTAATGTCATTTTGAATGACACCCAAAAAGCCCATAAAGAGAGCAGTAGTGCCACCAATAATCAAAATAAAGTTAAGTGCTATTTCAGATTGTTCAAACAGCGGTGACATTCTTGCTACCATAAAAACACCGGCTGTTACCATAGTCGCCGCATGAATTAGTGCCGATATGGGCGTTGGCCCCTCCATTGAATCTGGTAACCAAACATGCAGCGGCACTTGGGCGGATTTACCCATCGCGCCAATAAATAATCCAATACACATAAAGGTTGTGGCTGACCAAGCCAACTCGCTAGTCACTGGAATCTGTAGGTCTTTGTATCCGGCAGCAATTTGTTGAAAAACTTCAGCATAATCCAGAGTTCCGAATACCAAGTAAACACAGGCGATACCTAATAAGAAACCAAAATCGCCCACTCGATTTACTAGGAAAGCTTTTAAATTCGCAAAAATAGCGGTTGGTTTTTTATACCAAAAACCAATCAATAGATACGAAACCAAACCAACTGCTTCCCAACCGAAAAACAGCTGCAGAAAGTTGTTTGACATGACCAAAGTTAGCATTGCGAAAGTGAATAGGGATATATATGAAAAGAAGCGTTGATACCCAGGGTCATCTTTCATATAACCAATAGTATAAACGTGCACCATCAAAGAAACGAAAGTAACAACCGCCATCATACTTGCAGTTAGGTCGTCAATTAGAAAGCCTATGTTTAAACTAAAACTACCGAGTTGCGCCCATGTGTACAAATTATAATTGAGTGGTTGTGCCTCATCGAGAAGCTGGTCAATTGCAATATCTATCGATAAAAGACAAGCGACACCGACCGCTAAGATGGTGATACGATGAGCCCATTCGCGAGCAAGCTTTCCGCCAAGTAGTCCAGTAAAAACTGCAGCAATGAGTGGCAGCAATACGATAGCAAGTAGTTGGTTTTGCATAGTTAAGCTCGACTATCCTTTTAACTGATTAATTTCGTCAACATCAATCGTTGCTCTGTTTCTAAATAAGACTACGATAATAGCAAGTCCGATAGCCGCTTCAGCGGCTGCTACTGTCAGAATAAAAAACACAAATACTTGCCCTGCAGAATCTTGTAAGAAATGTGAAAAGGCAATGAAGTTTGTATTTACCGCTAGCAGCATTAATTCAATACACATTAACAGTGTGATAACATTTTTTCGATTGATAATTATTCCAGCAACACTGATCGCAAATAGAATAGCACTCAACAAAAGGTAGTCAGATAAACCGATCATCGTTCTTCTCCCTTGTTGTCATTCAGGCCATCTTGTTGTTCATCATTATCCTCGACAAACTCTTCACTTTTGCTAGGTTTCATTGAAACAATTTTTAAACGATTACGTTTATTAGCTTGTAGCTGCTTACTAATCACTTGCGCTTTTCGGTGTTTTCTTCCTCGAAAAGTTAATGCAATAGCTGCAATGATTGCGACTAGCAATATAACCGCTGCGGCTTCAAACGCTATCACGTAATCGGTGTACAATACTCGACCAAGCTCTTTAATATTGGAGTAATCGGCACCTTTTGGCTCAGGTTGTGCGTAATTAACAGCGCCAAACTCGCCATGGGTAATAAAGTAATAAAGCAGGGCAAAAAAAGCTAACGAAGTAATAATTGCAAGTGGAAGTTTATTCACAAAACCTTGTCTTAATGCGGCATAATCTATATCCATCATCATCACCACAAACAACAGTAATACCATTACTGCTCCGACATAAACAACAATCAAACTAAGCGCAAGAAACTCAGCCTCCAACAACAACCAAATTGCAGAAGCAGAAGCAAAAGTTAGCACTAAAAAGAGAGCGGCTTTTACTGAGTTTTTACTCGTTACAACCATTAGAGCCGAAAAAATGACCCATGCTGCAAATGAATAAAAAACAATTACTTGAAAAGTCATTGGTGTTTTCCCAACAGTAAGTTTACTTTTAGTTTTTCGTTTTTCATGATGTCTTATAATTCTTCTTATCTGGCTTAATAGTTAATTCTATTATCTATACTTAGCATCAACTTCGATATCTTTTGCTAACTGTTCTTCATGAACACGCCCAATTTCCAAAAGTTTTTCTTTGGTTAAAATCTGCGCGCCTTGTTCCTCAAAGTGGTAATCAAACACTCTGGTTTCGACAATAGAATCTACCGGACAAGACTCCTCACAGAACCCGCAAAAAATACATTTGAATAAGTCTATCTCATATTTAGTTGTGCGCCTTGAACCGTCGCTCTCTCTAACACCAGCCTCGATCGTAATAGCAGCAGCCGGGCATACCGCTTCACAAAGCTTACAAGCAATGCACCGCTCTTCTCCATTAGGATAGCTTCGAAGCGCATGCACTCCTCTAAACCGAGGAGATTGTGGTGTTCTCTCTTCTGGGTACTGAATAGTAACTTTACGACTAAACATATGTCGGCCAGTCACCATTAGCCCTTTGATCAATTCGATCAAAAGAAAGCTATTTATGTACTGTTTAAATTTCTTCATAAGTACTTCTTCAAAATTAGTGGGTCAATAAACTTAAATGAGAGATTTCACTAAGTTTGCAAGCCACTCTTTTAGTTAAAAGGCCAAACTGCAGCCTTAATCCAAATCGCAACTATCGGTAACCACACTAGAGTTACCGGTATAAAAATTTTCCAACCCAAACGCATGATTTGGTCATACCTAAAGCGCGGAAATGTTGCACGTAACCAGAACAACATAAATAAAAATACCGATGCTTTAATTAGTAACCATAAGGTTCCCGGTATCCATGCAGTCCACTCTTCTAGAACTCCCAATCCTTCGAATGGGGATAGCCAACCGCCAAAAAACATAATTGCCGTTAAGAATGAAATAAGAATCATATTGGCGTATTCAGCTAAAAAGAATAACGAAAAAGCCATACCTCCGTACTCTACATGAAATCCAGCGACTATTTCCGATTCACCCTCAGCCATATCAAACGGTGCTCGGTTAGTTTCAGCAACTCCGGAGATCCAATAAACCACTAACAACGGAAACAGGGGCAACCAATACCAAGAAAACACTCCACCACTTTGGGCCAAAACAATTTCGCCCAAGTTAGTTGATTGAGCGCACATCAACACACCGACTAAAGCAAACCCCATGGCTAATTCATAGGAAACAATTTGTGCAGCTGAGCGCATCGCCCCCAAAAATGCATATTTAGAATTGGATGCCCAACCCGCAATTATGACACCGTAAACTCCAATAGACGTCATTGCTAATATATAAAGCAATCCTACATTAATATCAGCTAACACTAAGCCAGCGTCGAATGGCACTACGGCCCATGCCGCAAAGGATGGACCAATAAATAAAATAGGTGCGATAACAAAAAGAACTTTACTGGCTCCTTGTGGGACAATAATTTCTTTCATAATCAACTTCACTGTATCGGCAATAGGTTGCAGCCACCCTTTAGGACCAACACGATTAGGTCCGACTCGCATTTGCATATAACCGATTAATTTTCTTTCCGCATAAGTCGCATAGGCGACGGCCAGAACTAGCGGCAAAATAATCAAGACGATCTTAACTAAGATCCAAATTAAGGTGGTTGCCCATTCAACGAAATCTATTTCGCTCATGTCTTAACCCTCGAAATACTGATGGGATGAGTCGAAGCTTTAGGTGTTTGCTGTAACGCTTTTGCTCTTCTAACCATTGGGTCAACCATATATAACCCCAGAGAATTTCTTTTAGTTTCTTGTTCACTAGCGGGTGCCAAACTCGAAGGTGTTTTTCTTGCTTCCTTCTTATCTCGAGAGTTCTCTTGCTTTTCTTTCAGCTCGTCTCGAATTTGTAACGAATTCTCATAATCGAATCCAGAAACGTCCAATAAGTTTCCGAGCACTCTGAGTACTTTCCATGCCGGCCTAGTTTCTCCTGGCGCTGAAACAGCGGCAGTAAATGACTGCCAACGTCCTTCAATATTAACAAAGGTACCTGATGTTTCGTAATTGCCAGCGACTGGCAGCATAACAGTTGCGTAATCGCTAATTCGACCATCGGCATATGAAGTCAAGGCAATAACACATTCCGCTTTTTCAAAATTAGCTAAAGCTTGTTCCGCCCATACACTTTCAACATCAGGCTCACAATTATGTAACAAGTATCCTTTGAGTCCTTCAGTCAACATTTCTTTGGCATTTTTCCCAAGAGTTGCTCGACCACCAAACTCTGATTGATTTGGAACAGCGCCAGCCATTTTATTGCCCGCCGCATTACAACCTTGAGTCATATAACCCCATTTTGAATCAGTTAACTTTGCCACCTGCTCAGCGATCCAAGTGATCGTTTCTGCTTGAGGATGTTCCTGAACATAAACTCCCATAATAATGCAGCTGTTTTCACCATTAATTAATTCTTCAACAATCGATAGGTGTTGCTCAGTAAAAGTAACATCGGCTAACCACTCTTTCACTTCCGCATTAACTTCATCGGCCTTCCGACTGGCAGCCGCAGCTAGCACACTGGCAAACTCGACCGCCAATAAATGCGGCTTTGGTTGGATTTCTTGGAACAGCCTAAAATTGTACTCACCGTCAAATGGATTTATCGCCATGGCTTTACCAAAGCCTGTTGATTTTCGAATACGCAAGGTTGCTAGAGGCTGCTCATGTCGAATATCTCCAGCGATTAACAAGGTTGCATCCATATGATCGAGATCTTGCAGAGGGAAATTAAAACCAGCTCGTACTCCGCTGTGTTCATCCTTGGAAAAATCTCTTCGTCGCGTTCTAAAATCTATATTATTACAACCTGCGCCACGCAATAGCTTTTGAGTTAAATAGCTTTCTTCAAGAGTTGAGTTATTGCCAACCAATGCGCCAAACTCTTCTCCTTTAGATACTCCGATAATGCGCTTCATTTCCGCAACTGCAAAGTTTAAAGCCGTTTCCCAATCACATTCTTGCCATTCACCATTCTTTTTAATTCGCGGCTTTAGTAATCGATTTCCTTCAGTTAAAGCTTGGTAAGAAAAACGATCTCTATCAGACAGCCAAACTTCATTAATTGATTCATTTTCACGTGGTACAACCCGTATAATTTCCCCACGTCTATGATGCACATTTACATTGGAACCCAAACAGTCGTGGGCCGCAATGGAAGGCGATTCTCTTAGTTCCCATGCTCTCGCCTTATAGCGAGAGGGTTTTGCAGTTAGCGCTCCAACCGGACAAAGATCAATAATGTTGGCGGAGACTTCAGAATCCATGGTTGATTCAATGTAAGTGCCAATTTCAATGTGTTCACCTCGACCAGTTGCTCCCATTTCTCGAATACCAACGACTTCCTGTCCATATCTTACGCAACGCGTACAATGAATACAGCGAGTCATATCTGTGGCAATCAGCGGCCCAAGATTTTTATCCTTAACCACTCGCTTACCTTCAACATAGCGGCTGACATCCTCACCATATCCAATAGATAAATCTTGCAATTCACATTCACCGCCTTGGTCACACACCGGGCAATCCAAAGGATGGTTTATCAGTAAAAATTCCATTACTGATTTTTGGGCATCGACCGCTTTAGGCGTTTTGGTTTGAATGACCATTCCATCGGCAACGGGTGTTGCACAAGCAGGCACAGCTTTAGGTAGGTTTGACACATCAACCATACACATGCGGCAGTTTGCGGCAACCGAAAGTTTTTTGTGATAACAAAATCTAGGGATGTAAATATCTGCTTCGTCGGCAATTTCAATGATCATTGAACCGACGTCGGCGACCAATTTCTTACCATCTATTTCTATATTAACTTTGCCCATTCTTCTCAACTATTACCTATGTGGGTCATTCGCTTTCTATAAAGGTTATCCCTTCACCATACTTCTTTTATGCTCAATCATGTATTCAAACTCATGCCGATAATGCTTTAAGAATCCTTTGATTGGCATCGCTGCCGCATCACCTAATGCACAAATTGTCCTTCCCATGATATTGCCTGCTACTCTATCTAAATTTTCAAGGTCTTCAGGTTGCCCTTCACCCTTTAGGATTCTATGTATGACTCTCGACATCCAGCCAGTACCCTCTCGACAAGGCGTGCATTGACCGCAAGATTCTTCATAATAAAAATGAGCGGTACGAGCAGCAAATTCAACCATGCAAACCGACTCATCTAATACGATAACTGCGCCAGAACCTAGCATGGATCCCGCTTTACCAATTGCGTCATAATCCATGGTGATATCCATCATAATTTCTGCAGGTAAAATTGGTGAGGAAGAGCCGCCAGGCACCACCGCTTTCAACTTATTTCCCGCTAACATTCCTCCGGCTGTTTCTAACAAATCCTTAAATGGCATACCCAAGTTAACTTCAAAATTTCCTGGGTTATTAACATGCCCAGACACCGAGAATATTTTTGTGCCCCCATTATTAGGTTTTCCCAAATCTAAAAACCATTGGCCACCATTTTCTAGAATGGCTGGAACTGAAGCATAGCTTTCGGTATTGTTGACATTAGTCGGTCGACCAAAAACGCCGTAGTTCGCCGGAAAAGGAGGTTTGAATCGAGGCTGACCTTTCTTACCTTCTAGCGACTCAATTAGGGCGGTTTCTTCACCGCAAATATAAGCACCGCCACCCAAATGATTGTGAAGTTCAAAAGAAAAGTCTGAACCTAAGATATTTTCACCGATAAGATTATTCTCACGGGCCTCGGCTAGCGCTTGCTCCATGCGATCGAAGGGTTCATAAAACTCTCCGCGCAGATAGTTGTATCCAACAGTCGCATTCATAACATAACCCGCGATGGTCATGCCTTCAATTAACTGATGGGGGTTATATCTCAAAATATCACGATCTTTAAAAGTTCCCGGTTCACCCTCATCCGAGTTGCAGACCACATATTTTTGACCTGGCATATTGCGCGGCATAAAACTCCACTTTAAACCCGTAGGAAAACCTGCACCACCTCGCCCTCTCAGCGCAGAAAGTTTTAGTTCGTCAATAATTTTGTCATGACTTAACTTACCTTCGATGATTTTTCGTAGACTAGAGTAACCGCCAACACTTTGATAAGCTTCCAGCGACCATGGCGTGTCTAAATGAAGAGTTCTAAAACAAACTTCGTTAGCCATTATTCTCCCTCCTTTGCGGGTAACTCTGCAGCCGCAATTTCTGAGAGAATTTGATCGATTTTTTCTTCGGTCAAGTTTTCGTGGTAGACCTTGTCCACTTCAAGCATTGGAGCTCCACCGCAAGCAGCCATACACTCAACTTCCTTTAGTGAAAACAATCCATCTTGAGTCGTTTCACCAAGCTTTATATTCAATCTATTTTGTAAATGTTCTACCACTTTATCTGAGCCTCTAAGCGAGCAAGATAGATTGGTACAAACGGACAATACGTGTTTGCCCATTTTATCCAGATTAAACATGCTGTAGAAAGTAGCAACCTCATAAACCGCAACATGTGGAACATCTAAATACTCAGCCACTGCTTGCATCATTTCGGTAGTAAGGTAATTTCCGTTGTGTTCTTGCACCACTTTCAGCGCTGGCATAATTGGTGGCCGCTTTCGCTCAGCTGGATATTTTTTTATCCAGTTATCTATCTCGTCAATTTCGGATTGCGGAATTAACTCTTTGAGATGCAGCGACTTGTCATAATTTAGATCGGTCATTAGCGATCAATCTCCCCGAATACCACGTCCATCGTTCCAATAATAGCGACCACATCGGCTAGCATATGACCTTTGGCCATTTCGTTCATTGCCGCCATATGGGCAAAGCCAGGCGCTCTAATCTTTAATCGATAAGGCTTGTTTGCTCCATCCGACATTAAGTAAATTCCAAACTCGCCTTTGGGATGTTCAACTGCCGCATAGGCTTCGCCTTCAGGAACACAATAACCTTCTGTAAAATGTTTAAAGTGGTGGATGAGAGATTCCATATTCTCTCGAGTCTCGGCTCGACTTGGCGGCGTTATTTTGTGATCATCAACGATCACTGGACCAGGGTTTTCACGTAACCACTGAATACATTGACGAATAATCTTATTCGATTGGCGCATTTCTTCTACCCGCACTAAGTACCGGTCATAACAATCGCCATTTCTGCCAAGTGGAATATCAAAATCTAATTCAGCGTAACAATCATAGGGTTGTTTTTTTCTAAGATCCCACGCCACTCCGGAACCTCTCAACATGGGCCCAGTTAAACCTAATTGAAAGGCTCTTTCAGGAGATACCACTCCAATTCCCACTAATCTTTGTTTCCAGATTCGATTCTCGGTAAGTAATGATTCGTATTCATCGATGCCTGTCGGAAATGTTTCGGTAAAGTCCCACAGAAAATCAAGCAATGATCCCTGTCGATTGGCATTGAGATCTTTTAATTTTTTTTCATTACGCCATGGGGATTTATCATACTGTGGCATTTGGTCGGGTAAATCTCGATAGACACCACCTGGGCGGAAATAGGTTGCATGCATCCGAGTTCCGGAAACCGCTTCATAAGCGTCCATTAAAGGTTCTCTATCTCTAAAACAGTATAAGAACATTGTCATGGCACCGACATCCAATCCATGCGCACCAAGCCACATCAAATGATTGAGTATTCGAGTGACTTCAGCAAACATGACACGAATGTACTGTGCGCGCTTAGGAACCTTAATTTGCAATAGTTTTTCAATTGCAAGAACGTAAGCATGTTCGTTACACATCATGGACACATAGTCCAACCGATCCATATAACCTATTGACTGATTGTAAGGTTTGATTTCGGCGAGCTTTTCAGTACCACGGTGCAGTAAGCCGATATGAGGATCAGCCCGCTCTATCACTTCGCCATCCATCTCTAGAATCATTCTCAACACGCCGTGAGCCGCTGGATGCTGCGGTCCAAAGTTGAGAGTGTAGTGTTCTATTTCAGCCATAAAATTAACTTTTATTGTCGTTTTGTCATTTCAAACTTCATTAATTCATAGAATTGCTACTCAGCGAAACTATCGAATTACTCGTGGAACTAGAATTCTCTCTTCAATCGAAACGGGTTCGTAAACGCACTGTTCTTGTTCTTCGTCGTAGCGCATTTCTAATTCACCAATGACAGGAAAATCTTTTCTAAATGGATGCCCAATAAACCCGTAATCAGTTAGTAATCTTCTTAAATCAGGATGCCCGTCAAACAAAATTCCAAATAAGTCGAAAGCTTCTCTCTCAAACCAATTAGCACCATTCCAAAGTTCTACCACACTAGGAACAAGCATTTGCTCTTCATCAACAAATACCTTCACTCGGATTCTATGGTTCAATGTCACGGACAACAGATGATAGGCAACGGCAAATCGATTTCCCTGCCAAGCGGTCTCGGAGCTAACCTGCCTTCCTCTTTCAAATCCTTCCGCTGTGGCTTGATGAGTCGACCATTCGTCCATGCCATAGGTTAAAAAGTCGATGCCAGCAAGATCTATCATTTGTTCAAATAGAAATTGATCATCATCTCTCAATTCTTTGAGTACAGAGAGTAAATCTTCCGTTGAAACTTCAACGGTCAATTCGCTTAAAGCGACTTTTGAACTCAGCAGTTTGTCTCCAAAATGTGAGTCAACGGCTTTTTTTAATTCAGAAATAGACCCGGCCATATTAGCGCTATGCTTGCCTCATAATGGTATTGGTTCGTTTGATTTTGTTTTGTAACTGGATAACACCGTACATCAGAGCTTCTGCTGTAGGTGGACAACCGGGCACGTAAATATCGACCGGAACAATGCGATCACACCCTCGTACCACGGCATAAGAATAATGATAATAGCCTCCACCGTTGGCGCAAGACCCCATAGAAATAACCCATTTCGGTTCAGGCATTTGGTCATAAACCCTGCGTAGAGCCGGTGCCATTTTATTAGTGAGGGTTCCAGCAACAATCATTACGTCCGACTGCCTAGGACTCGGTCTAAATACCACTCCAAACCTATCAAAGTCATAACGAGATGCACCAGCTTGCATCATTTCAACCGCACAACAAGCCAAGCCAAATGTCATAGGCCACATCGAACCAGTTCGAGCCCAATTCACTAACGTGTCTATGCCAGTAACTAGATACCCCTTGCCAGATTGTTTCACTCCTCCAGTTTCTTCTGAAAGCGCTTTTTCTAACTCAGGTAAGGTCGGAGATATTAACGGGTTCGCGGCAGATGGGTCATGTTTTTGAGTTACTCCCATTCTAGCGCTCCTTTTTTCCATTCATAAATGAAACCTACGACTAATAATCCAAGGAAAATACCCATAGCGCCAATCGCAAACCAACTTAATTCTTGAAAAACCACTGCCCAAGGGAACAAGAAAGCGACTTCTAGATCAAAAATGATGAATAAGATAGCAACAAGATAAAAGCGCACATCAAATTTATGGCGCGCATCTTCAAAAGCATCGAATCCACATTCAAATGGTAAAGTTTTATCAAAGTTTTCTTTGCGCGGAGCGGCCAAGTAGCCGGCAATTTCTAGGAAAGCGCCAAAGCCGAGGCCAATGGCGATGAAGACAAGTATGGGTAAGTAGTTTTCTAACATTCTTTATCCCGTCTATTAATAACAGTACTCAGTTAATCAGCACTGTAGTTATTACTATATCTTTTACGAAGAGACTTTCTATATGGAACTTATATTTTGATTCTTTTTAATTGCCACCAATAATATTAGGTTATCACCACCGATGTCACTAACAAATCGTAAAAATATTGATCCTACCCCATCAGTTGCTCAGAAAAGCAACAAAACTCATTGATTTAATTCAACTTTACGCGCTATTTAATGCTTAAAAATCATCTCGTCGCTAGTTTAGAACGAATACGAGATAAATTACCTGACAAGCGAGGTTTCAATGCACCGCACAAAAATCCTGTCTAATTAGTCCATCAAGGCTAATTGACAGATGCGCAAGAATCACAAGGCAAAACCAAAAAAGGCCGAGAAATCTCGGCCTTTTTAAGCTTTTCTTACAACCGCTGTAGCTAAAGTTGATAAGATAAATTCAAGAAGATTCGACGTCCGCGCCAATCATACTGACTGTAAAATGCTGAATCCCCTTGGGTTTGCCCAGATGTAGCTGAAAAAGTTCCTATTGTGGTAATTTGAGGCGGTCTTTTATCAAAAACGTTGGCGACTCCAAAAACTGCCTGTAATCCTTCTGAGAAACTGTGGCTGACAGAAAGTGCATGATAGAAATTCTCATCATCCGAATTAACCACTTTGACCGTTTCACCTCTATAAAGAATGGTGTCGCCACCATCTCGTTCAAAATTGGACATCGAACCAAGGTAATTAACCGTCCAATTATAGGTCCAATCATCAACAGTTAACGATGTATTCATAGATGCGGTTAGCCTTGGGTCACCAAACTCCCCATTAGTATCTCGAACAGTGTCAGGAAATAGCTCTGTGCTGTCCTCTTCTTGATAAGTATGTTTGGTTTGAATCCTCAGTCGACCGATATCCAAATCCGTTTGATAAGTCATCGATAAGTCGTAGCCTCTGTTGACCTGAGAAGCTATGTTTAAGAAGCTATCGTTAATGTTGTCGATTTTGTCATCAAGCGGATCTCTTTCAAATTGGTCGCAAAGCGGGTCTGTAGGAAAGAATTCGGAGTCATAACAACGCCCGACAATTGTTGCCGCACCTAACTGAGTCACTTGCCCATTTATTTCAAAATCAAAATAGTCTAACGATATCGCTAAATCCGCAAAGTCAGGGGTCCAGACAATTCCGTAAGTTTCGGAAATAGAGGTTTCAGCTTCAAGCACCCCTGCTCCCCCACCGGTTATAACCGTCGCCGAAATAGCGCCACCTGCAAAGTTGTCGGCAAACCCCTCAGAAGCACAGTTATCGGCTTGCCGTTGGGTAATCGCCCCAGAATCAAGAGCCGTTCCCCAATTGATACACGGGTCAATATTTCGTTGTCCCACCGAAGCAGTTTGATCGGCTAGATATAGCTCGAATAATGCCGGTGATCGGAATGACGTTCCTCTCGAAGCCCTAATCCTAACGCCATCCACAATATCCCAGTTAAGCCCGACTTTAAAGGTTGTATCATCACCAAATGAGGATACGTCGGTATAACGACCCGACACTTTTAACTCCATCGAATGAATTCCTGGAACATCAGAAATAATCGGCAGTACCGCCTCACCGAATAGAGCTTTTGTAGTGTTTTTACCCTGTGTGATTCCCGCGACAGATTGCAAATACGCGTTGTCCGCTCGAGTAGTCTCTCCTGGTACATCTTTTATCTCATCGGTTCGATAATGTAATCCAACCGCTAAATCAACCGGGCCATCGGGCAACTCAAAAGCAGTTCCGGACACCACCGCCTCTATCGCCTGTTGATCGTAAACGGTGTTGCCAGTTTCTTGGCCAAACAAGAAGTCTCTCACCTCGTTAGTCATGTTTCCGGCTAAAAATTGCGGGTCCAGCCAGGGTACGTCAATACAGTCAACGCCCCGAGTAGAAGTTGTTGTTCCGACACACGAGCCACTAGTAAAAATTGATGAGCCGACTGAGTCGCTATAAATCACATCGTTTATGTAATCACCATCCGATCGTGAAACCTGGTAAGAAATATCAAAATACCAATCTGAATCGCCAATATCTCCGGTAATCCCAGTTACAAACCTGGTGTAATCAACATTGACTTCTGTGTCATTGATATCAGTGATAGCCGTTGGACTCATCCACTGAGCTCCTCGCCATCCTGTTGCTAAAGAGTTTCCTTCCCCAATAAAGCCGCCGGCAAACGGATTAAAATTCTCATTATAAATATAGGTCCAGAATTGACGATATCCGTTTACCTTGGTGTTTCTACGGTTAAACAGAGCTTCACCATAAAGTGTAATTTCATCAGTTAGCTCATAGTCACCTTGTGCAAACACGGTAATTTTTTCTACTTCAGGAATTAGCGAAGTTTCGTCCTGAAAAGGATGATCGGCATTGGCGATGCCATCTGAGTCTCGATCATAATTTACTGGGTACCAACCGGGCGGCGTCACTAAATAGTCTGGATTAGAAGGATCAACAGCATAACCGGGAAAACCAAATCCCTCATAGTCATATTGAGCTTGATGAGAAGGTTGGCCCGGAATGTTTCCTCCAGGACCTTGGTAATCGTACAACCACACATGTCCCCACAAAAGATCATTACAATGCGGCTTGTCAGTGCGCGGGTCGATTGGATCAACTCGCTCACCTGTTTGAGGATCAAAAATATATCGAGCGGCACAATCAAAAAACTTTCTATCACCTTTAGCAAGTTCGCTTTCAAAAGCATAATCTGCAGTCACCATTAGTGTGCCTTTTTCAAATGTCTTTCCCCAAGTTCCACTTAAGCGATATTGCTCTCCACCACTTTCTTCTGGTAGCGAGGTAAAAAAATCAAATCCTGCGCCATCATCACTTTTAGTAATAATATTAACCACTCCAGCCACAGCATCAGAACCATATAAA
Organism: Kangiellaceae bacterium; assembly: GCA_039969155.1. Taxonomy (GTDB): domain Bacteria; phylum Pseudomonadota; class Gammaproteobacteria; order Enterobacterales; family Kangiellaceae. The sequence goes on along the minus strand of JBDVOJ010000116.1, from coordinate 45,509 downwards.
CTGGAAGCGCCGTCCTTTAAAATCTCGACTCGCTCGATCGCAGATAAGGGAATGACATTGAGATCAAATGACGAAACGCCCCCTTGTGTTCCAGAAGGTCCAGCTCGCCTCCCGTTAAGTAAAACTAAAGTTCTATTTGCACCTAACCCTCTTAATGAAAGGGTATCTGCTCCAGTCCCGCCATTTTGTACGAACGCGGTCGAAGTAGCAGCGGTAACCTGAGGTGAACCAGAAGCCAAAGTTGATTGGCGTAGAAGCTCCGCAAGACTATCAATTCCTTGGAGCTTAGCATCTGCGGCAGAAATAATTTCCACGGGTTCTGCATTATCAATTCCATCTCTACGAATTCTAGAACCAATAATTATTACCTTGCCCTCATCTGAGTCAGACGCGCTCGCATCGTCTTCCGCAGCGTTAACGATTTGACTAGGTAATAAGGTCAAAGTAGCCGCCGTCATGGCGGAAACACTTAAAGCCCTTTTTACGGGCGAATATCGAAACTTAAAGTTCTTCATAAAAACCTCCAAAAAAATTTAATTCAAACTATGTAGCCTCGATTTTCGTTAAGAAAGCCACATCGAATAGTTTACTTTTGAATCAAAACAGAATTGGATTAGGTCGGCAAACAAGAGAAGTTGAAATAAGATTGAATGTTTGTTGAAATTCAATCTTAAGCTATTTTTTCAGCAATTTTGTTTAATTTTGATACTAACTTTGTATGCGTCAGGAAATATTTTGACAATACAAATTGAAGTTTTATTGAATAGTAACGTATAGCAAATCATCTATGCCTTCACTCAGAACAAGCATTCAAATGATGACTTATTAGGCTGTTATTTTATTTTTAAAATAGAGAATAGTAAGAGCGAGAAAGTTTATAACTAGCAGAATATAAACTCCTAACAGTCCGTATTTTCGATACAACGTTTGATAATTATCGAGCGCTAAACTAACACTCAATGTTTGCTGATTATATCGCTCAAGTTTAGCTTGAACTTTACCATCAGCATCGACCACAGCGGTAATTCCATCATTTGTTGAACGTACTAACGGCATTCCTAACTCTAAAGCTCGCATTCGAGCCATTTGCATGTGTTGATAGGGCCCTAAGGAATCCCCAAACCAGGCATCATTACTGACAGTCACTAAAACTTTTGCCTTGGCATTTTCATCGTCAGCTTGCTTGGCTAGTCGGTGAACAATATTTGGATAAGCTATTTCATAACAAATTGCAGGTATCACTTGATAGTCATCAAATTCTATCGCCTGCTGTTCTGCGGAGGCTGGAGTAAAACTGGACATAGGTAAATTCAAAAATTGAATCACCCCACGTAAATAATTTCCTAAAGGCACGTATTCACCAAAGGGAACCAATACTTGTTTGTGATAGGCCTGCTGATGCTCTCCGATGGAGATTAGTGCAGAATAGCTAACTTCCGATTCGGCGTTATAAACCGGTAAACCAAGCAGTAAATCAGTTTGACTTGAGACCGCTCGTCGATTCAGATCACTAAGAATATCTCTGACTTGATGCTGATAAGCCGGAATCGCGCCTTCGGGCCAAACAATTAAATCAGCCCCCCAGTGCTTTTCACTTTGCTGATAAAGAACATCAATTATTTTAGAAAAGTACTGGCGGTCCCACTTTTGTTCTTGAGGTATATTGGGCTGGACTAAGGCCACTTTTAAGTTCTTTCTGTCAGCTTCAATTTTTTCAGGTTTAATCAATAAACTAAGCACTGGAAAACTAACAAAAATCGCTAGAATTAGTCCCCATGAAGATAGCTTAATGGGGCGGTCATTGGTTCCTCGAGATTGCTTGCTTAATACCCAATGACGCGTGATAAAAACTAACGTGCATGAGATCACTATTAAGAACCAACTAATTCCATAAACACCGAGCAACTTAGCAAGTATCGAGAGCGGTCCATCCATCTGGGAATAACCCGCTAATAACCAAGGAAAGCCACTAAAAATAAAGGTTTGAATAAATTCGAATATCACCCAAACCAACGGTAAAATCAGTAGCAAACTGCTCGGGCTAAAATAAATCAGCAAAGATTGAATGACTCGACCTGAAAAGGCTTTTATCAGTGCTAGGGTTAGAACAAGCAAAAAGCTAATTGCTATTGCACCAATAACTGGGACATGTCCAAATTCATGAATGCTGACATAAACCCAACTCACACCGACTCCAAAAGCACCAATACACCAATAGAATATAATGGCGAAAAATGAACTTCGCATTGAGTGAGTCAATGCTCTCTCTTTTGACTTAACTTGTGTATGCTTTGCGGCAATTAACGCATCAGCCTCGGCTCTTGCAATAATTTCATTAATTAACAAAGCGAGCGAGAAAATAGTCGCAGGCCAAATATCAATGGGTGCAAAGCCCAACGGAAAGAGAGCTCCGAAAACTATCAAAATAATTCGCTCAAACCAAACCGAACGCTGACTAATAAAACTAAGAGTCGATAACATAGATATTTTTCTTGATGATAGGAGTTACTTAGACAATTTAAACACTCGAACTAGCTTAATTCTTCGCGTGTCAGCATTGATGATTTGAAATTTAAAATCGCTTACGATAATCGACTCATCCTTGGTTGGCACATGCCCAAAGGCATGCATTAGAATACCGCCAACAGTATCAAACTCGTCTTCATCTAGGGTTGAGCCAAAAAATTCATTAAACTCATCGACTTCAGTATGTGCTTTGACCACAAACTCGTTAGCTCCCATTGGTTGAATGGTGTCTTCTTCACCATCAATATCGAATTCGTCTTCTATATCGCCCACAATCTGCTCGAGTACATCTTCGATAGTGACCAGCCCCGCAACGCTGCCGTACTCATCAACCACAATCGCCATATGATTTCGGTTGGTTCTAAACTCTTGAAGTAACGTGTCCAATCGTTTACTCTCAGGAATAATTGCCGCCGGTCTTAAAAAGTCTTTAATATCAAATTTGATGTTTTCTTGATGAGCATTCTTAGCGGTAAAATGAAGCAAGTCCTTAGCTAAGACTATCCCCTCAATATCGTCCCGGTTATCACCAATGACCGGAAAACGCGAATGGCCGGACTCTACGATACTGCCAAGCATCTCGTCGAAATCCATCTCATCGTTGACTACCACCATCTGGGGCCTTGCAACCATAATATCTCGCGCATGAAGCTCAGATATATGCATTACACCTTCCATCATGGAAAGCAATTCAGGGTTTATCAGGGTGTTTTGTTCAGCGCTTTTTAACACTTCAAGGAGTTCTTCGCGATCCTGAGGTGCCTCTTGAAAGAATTGAATTAATTTGGTGAACCAACTTTTTTTCTCGACATTTCCATTCTTACTACCAGTCAATGATGACTGGCTGGTCGAGGGAGGTTTATCGTCGCTCATGGACTGTATTATGCTCTATTAACCAATGACAGCAATAGTTTAGCAAAAGACCTGAGTGCTGGGGAAGAATATTGCTCACAAATAGTCGATTTAAGTGAATATTTCCTTAAATTCAAAACAAAATAGTTATCACACTGATTGGAAACTTACAAATAATGCAATTTATTCGTTCTCTAAGCGAGATAGATATGGTCGATAGTTTTGCCAAGCATCCAGCGAAGAGCGATATAAAGGTCTTCTGACTTGAGTATCACTGAGTGTTTTAACTGGTGATTTGGCATTGCTAAATTCTAAACAACGAGTTTGCCAAGGCATGTCACACGCTTGCAAAACACGCTTAAGTGTAGCTTCTTGCTCAAGAATAAGTTGTTCATAATTAAGCTCTATTATGCTGTCACCAAAATATCCCTTCCAAAACGTCATAACGTCAAGGTATAACTTTCGATAATCAATAAACTCCTGCAAGTCACAAAAATAAGGCTCATTAGCAGAAAAATAATTCCTAAGAACAGACAAAGCCACCGCTTGAGGAGTGCGAGTAAGATGAATGATAATCGCTTGCGGGAGCGCCTTTTTTATAACGCCTATCGTTTGAAAATTAGCTGGCAGTTTATTAATTACAAAAGTTTTGTCCGCGCACTTTTGTCTCAAATGTTCAAGATAACGATCACCGAGTAATTGCCATTGTTGAGGTGTGATTTTGTCTAGTCCACCGGGAAACGATTGATTAGTTATTTTGGATATGCCCGAAGCGATAACAGAGGCGATCGCATTTGATTCGCCAATCGTTCCTACTTCTGAATGTTGGTTGAGCATTTGCTCTAACAGAGTAGAACCTGTACGCGGCAAACCAACAATAAAAATGGGTGTGATTTGCTGGCGCTTTACAACGTCAGTCTGATTAGTGCCGCTCTCATTAATTGACTCAAATGAAGTTTTCAGTTGTTTAAAAAAAGGTTTCATTTGGCTAACACGAAAGGAACAATTATCTAGTTGCAATTTGTTAGCATTACTCCAACTTTGGAACGCTTTATCAAATAGACCTAAATCATCATAAACCTTTCCCAAGGCATAATTAATTTGAATTTGTTGAAGCGTTTTGTTTTCCCTAGTTACTCTTTGTTGTAACTGTTCCATTAGCTGAATAAGTTGGTTAGATGCATCAAACTCAATCAAGTTGGATAGCGCCAGAAAAGCTCCGCAGTGATGCGGCTCGAGCTGGATAACTTTTCTTAATAGTGGCTCTACTTTTTCTAGTTCGCCTTTGGATTGTAAAAATCCCGCATAGCTAAATAATCCGTCTGTCCACCTAGGATATAGCTGTTCTAATTTAGCATAACTCTGAGATGCTTCTTGAGTTAACTCTTGTTCGGCTTGAATTTGAGCTAATTGAAGCAATACTTCTTTACTTTCCCCGGCTAACATCAAGTGCTGCTTAAGAAAAGTCATCGCCTGTTGATAAGCTCCGCCTTTAATCGCTAACTGAGACAGTAGGTAGACAGGCCGTGGCTCTCTAGGATTGGCCTTCAACGCTTCCCACAAAAGTAACTCGGCTTGTTGCAGTTGATTAGCCTTGATTAATTGAACCGCTTTTTCTAGGTTAATAATAATGAGTCCGGCAAACAGTTTATCTAATCTGGCTAAGTATAAAGTGTTATATTTTTAGATGCTAGCAATCCGTTACAGTCGCAACAAGAACTCTTATTGGCTGCACATTTCACAAAACACGGTTGAATTTGCTGCTCAAAGTAGACACAATGAGTTGTGACGCTCTAACTATATTATATTGAATGCCTAATGGACTAGCACATGCAATTCTTTAGTGAACAAACCAGCCACCATACTTTTCCTATTTCTAATTTTCAGAAAACATTATTTTGTGGTTGTCTAACCTGTCTGTTTCTATTTCTGTCTCTAAATTCGAATGCAAAGATTCATAAATGGGTTGATGAAAACGGTAAAATCCACTACGGAGACAAACCACCTAAACAGATTAATGCTCTTAAAGAGAACCCTTCAAAATCAAATTCTGATTCCTCCGCGTACTCTCAACTGAGGCCCGTGAGTGGAGGAGCACAAAATAGTATTGTGTTAAGAATCAGAAATTATTTTTTGCGTGGAGAATTCAATCGTGCTGAAAAAATCCTAGTTGAGCTACAAAAACGGAGTGAAGCTAATATAGCCAATGAACCCGAGCTATTTAGTAGCTTGAAGGCATTCGAATTCAATAATGAACAATACTTAGCTCAATTCGACCAATGGATTGAACAATCTCCAAAAAGTTTCTTTGCTCACCTCGCAAAAGCCCGCTTTCTATTTCAACTTGGTTGGAGCTCTAGGGGCGGAAAATGGCGTCAAAAGACGTCTCAATCACAATTTAGCGCTATGGAAAGCTATTTTGCTAAGGCCAAAGCCAGCTTGAAGACTTCCAAGTCATTAGCCCCTGATTCGACATTGCCCTATTCCATGTACATTAGTATGGCCACGGCTATTGGAGATGCTAGCGCGACTAAACGATACTTATCGTCCGGCCTCAGATTAAAGCCTAGTTCTTATGAACTTAGAAAGGTTTATATTCACTCGATTAAGCCTCGCTGGGGAGGCTCATTAGAGCAAATGAGAGTTTTCGCGGACAACGCCCAATACTACTCAGGGCAAAACCCCATTCTAAAACAGCTTTTAGGAGAAGCTTTAGCAGAGTCAGGTGTAATTGCTCACTCAAAACAGCAATATAAAAAAGCGGATAAGTTGTTTAACAAAGCATTGCTTCACGGAGACGACCCCGAAGTCTATTTCAAGCGAGCCAAAACTAGATATCGTTTAAACCTGTTTTCAAAGGCCATCACCGACCTAAACACTGCCATTAAATTAAGTCCTGATGTCGCCGAGTATTACAAGTGGCGTTATTACAACTACGTCCAAATAAAGAAATTCGATAAAGCTTTACATGATATCAAGAGAGCTTCACTACTAACTCCAAACGATCAGGCTATCAACGACATACTAGCCAAAACATTAAGCTTAGCTAATGCACCGGGAACCAAGCAAAAAAGCCTCTCCATATTGGATTCTAGACTTTTCGAATTTGACGCTCAGATCAAAGCTCAGCCTAATAATGCCTACCATTACTTCAGAAAAGGTCACTTCTTACTTTCCAGTAACTTGTTTGCCCAGTCTGAAAATCCTTTACGACAAGCCATCAAAATAGACCCCAGACAGTTTGACTACTATCGAGCGCTTGATTTGGCACTTTTTAAACAAGGAAAATTAGACGAGATCATTATTTTATGGGAACAGTATCTGGCGATTAAGCCAAACGATGGTAGAGCCTACTTAGAACGTGCTGGTACCTTTTATCATATGCAAAACTACAAATTAGCCAAAATAGATGCCAAAAAAGCCCTGGATATGGGTATAAAAGAAGCCGAACCATTCTATAAGAAATTAAAGGCGCACTAGCTTAGCGGAAAATTCTATTTAGAAAGCTCATCATTGGAAGAAAACCTCAACACGAATAGGATTTTTCGCCGGTGATTTATTGCTTTAACCCCTATAAATATAACACTTTGACTTGCTTATAGCGGACGATGGACTAATCTTAACTATAGAACAGCGAATTTAAGAGTCCTTAGAGTAGGCTTTGACCTAATATCAAAGGGTTAGGGTAGTCTTTATTAATAGATCAGCGTCTAAAAGTTATTATACTAACGAACTCAAAGCGATACTTTGGCTTTGTTTGTTTTATCTGACACAATTCGCCTACGCAAAACCAAATGAAATGGCTTCCCAGGCCCCTCAAATTCCTCTCAAAGAATCATCACAGCATACTAGTCAAAGTGATACAGTAGAGCTAACTACACGAGGCACAAGTCACCAACAATCCAGCCAGCTAAACCGTTTAGAGTTAACCTCACAAGAAATAGAGTGGATTAAGAATAATCCTGTTGTCTATTATAGTGATGATGTTTCTTGGCAGCCGTTCGTTTATCTAAATCACAACCAAAAACTTGAAGGTATTTCCCCGGAATTTCTATCGCATATAGAAGAGTTTTCCGGTATAAATTTTCAATTTGTCTATTCAGAAACTTTTAGCGACGTGATTTCGCAGATTAAGAGCAAAGAGATTTTACTAGCGCTGGCGACTATACAGACTCCAGAGCGAGAGTCATTTGCAGATTTCAGTGTTCCCTACTTTAGTTCAAAAATGGCCATTGTAACCCGCGACAATTTCTCCTACATTCAGCAAATAGATGAGCTCTATGGCAAAACCGTTGCAGCACCTAAGAATTACTATTCTGTAGATTTTCTAACGTCAAATCACCCACAAATTAATTTGCTTTTAGTTGATGATGTCGATGCCGCATTTAAAGCTGTCTACCGAGGCGATGCTGAAGCTTTTCTAGGTACAATGGCGGTCTCTATCTATCGACTTCAACACTCTCAATACAAATCTCTTAAAGTCTCTGGCTCTGTCGATGTTTTATCCGAAGTTAGATTTATGATCGCTAAGGGAAACCCTGAACTAGTTTCTATTATTAACAAGTCTATCGCTCAAATATCAACTAAAGATAAACAGACTATTATGAACAATTGGTTCGGTGTTGACATAGAGCGCGGTATTGATCCTTCTGTAATTTGGCAAATTTTATTAATTGCCGGAGTGATACTTGTTTTGGCGGTTCTTTGGATAACACAGTTGACTCGAGAGGTTAATCTACGAAAATCTGCTGAGGTGAATTTAATCGTTGCTAGAAAGGAAGCTGATAGAGCCAATGCTGCTAAATCAGAGTTCTTGGCCAATATGAGTCATGAAATCAGAACGCCAATGAATGCAGTCTTTGGTTTCTCCGAGTTATTAGCGGATACTCAACTTGATACTGAACAGAGACAGTACTTAGAGGCGATACAAGTTGGCAGCAACGGACTATTACACATCATCAATGACGTGTTGGAACTATCTAAAATTGAATCTGGAAAAGTCACGATTGATTATTCCCCGACCAACATTGAGAAACTAGTTTCTGAGATAGAAAAACTATTCTTGGCTCCAATGCAAGAGAAGAAATTAAACTTTAGCGTCGCTATCGATTCAAACTGCCCTGCGAACGTGATGATCGATAAAAATAGGCTAAGGCAAATTTTGATCAACCTAGTGGGTAATGCTCACAAGTTTACAAAAGAAGGTTTTGTTAAATTACAGGTACTCGCTGAAAAGGAGAAGCAAGTGAATAGTTTTTCTTTGCAATTTGAAGTAAGCGATTCAGGAATTGGGGTAGCATTGGATCAGCAACAGGATATCTTTGATCACTTTGTGCAGAATACTCTTTCAATAGAAAAAGAAACCGGTGGAACCGGCTTAGGTCTATCAATCAGCAAAAAGCTAGCCGAAAAAATGAATGGCGAGTTAAATGTTACTAGTCAATTAGGATTTGGTAGCTGCTTTAGCTTAACTCTAAAGAATGTCCAAGTTACCGAAAGTCATGAATCTTCACCCAAACAAACAAAAAAGATTGAACTTCCTGCAGCAACAATCCTCATCGTTGATGACATCGAAACCAATCGACTGATTCTAAGAAAGTTTCTTGCTGATTACGATTTCACTATATTTCTCGCTGAAGATGGCCGTCAAGCCGTTGAGTTAGCCCGTAAACATCGGCCAGAAGTTATATTGATGGACATTAGAATGCCTAGGTTAGATGGTTATCAGGCAGCCACAGAAATACGCAATGAAATAGACTGCAAAATCATAGCAGTTACCGCCTCGGCATTAGAGGACAGAGAATCCAAAATTAAGCGTGATATATTTGATGGTTTTTTGCGGAAACCTATTCTTCGAGAAAATTTAATCCAAATGTTGCAATCTGTTTTATAAATTCGTCTACTAATGCTGATACAATAGCAAACTCAACGACGTTTTAATTGGATTTAGCAAGTTGCAAGACTCCCCATCAAACAATTATCAAGCTGTCAGCGTTTACTCTGCGAGTGAGGAGTTAGCCAATTCACTTAGTCATCTACTAGGTATCATTTTGGGAATAGTTGGGCTTGTGCTAATGCTCAACATATCGGGAAATGACACTATTAAGCAAGTGAGCGCTGGCATTTATGGAAGTAGCATAATCCTTCTTTTTCTAACCTCGACCGTATACCACAGCGTTAAAACGCCTTCCGCGCGGGCACTAATGAAAACTCTGGACCATTGTGCTATCTATCTCTTGATTGCAGGAACTTACACTCCCTTCATGTTAATTAGTCTAAGCGAGAGCGGCGGAACCTTTTATCTGATAGCAATTTGGGCCATTGCGCTTTTTGGAATACTTTTTAAACTCGTTTTCGGTCATCAATATCCAAAGATTAGCTTAACTTCCTACTTAGCAATGGGATGGTTTGTGGTCGTTGCCGGAAGCGAAATGTTAGAAAATGTCCCTGACGACGGATTATTCTTATTAGCCGCCGGCGGAGCCGCCTACACTGTAGGTGCTATTTTTTACGCTTGGAAGAATCTATTCTTTAATCACGCCATTTGGCACCTATTTGTGCTCGCAGGAGCTTGTTTTCACTTTTTTTCTATCTATTGGCATGTACTTCCAAGCGCCAGTTTAAATTAATTTGATGTAATCTAGTCCTGTTAATTGCTCAAAGATTGTTAAGTTTTGTACAACAACAGACTCAATTAATCTCCTACTTCTTTTTGAGCATCATAAAAAGCTCATCCTTCAAATGCAGTCTGACTTTCTTCCTAGACTCTAAATAGTCGTGGCTGGAGTTCTCCGCTCCCGTTTCAATTCGATGTACTTCATGATCAACCTCATGATACTCCTGAAACAACTTGGAAAAATGAGCATCACTCATTTTTAACTCATGAATTTTATCTCTGTACTCAGGTAGTTCGTGAATCAGATCGTGTTTTTCTAGTGACATAAGTATTTCCTGTATTTTGATAAGCTAGTTTTAATGATTTAAGTTTTCCCGTTGAGTCGCACATTCAGTACATAAGTCGGTAAAGTTAATAAGCTTCAACCTTTCATGATTTATGTTCTCACCACAGTTTTGACATTCGAAATAAACCCCTTCATCGATTCGTTGCAAAGCGCGTTTGATATGCGAAATTTCTTCGAGCGAAGCGTTACCCAAAGCCTCTAAGACTTCTTCATTTTCTCTCTCAACGGCTTGTTCTGACCAATCAGAAGATAACGGTTCATTCTTGTGACTCACGTCATCATTAATCGCTGTAACTCTTGCTTCTAGGATTTTTTTTCTATCAATTAAGTTTTGTTTAATATCACTAAGCTCTGTCATCTTTCATTTTCCTTATGCTGGTTTGTTTTTAATTCAGCAACTTGAGAATAGCAGCAAAAACAACAATCGAATTGACCTGAGTCAATCTTAGTAATTATGACTTAGTCGCTTGTCAGAAACATGGGGATAGCCTGATATAGGCGTAGAATGATCTATATCAATAAAACGTTTCGAGAGCTGAGCTATTCTGAAAACATGGGTTATTCGGTACTCTAAATACCCATAAGAGAAAGTACCAACCACTTCTGGTGAGGAGAGAGTTATGTCTGCGATACAATGGTCTGAAGATTATAGCGTTGGTATTTCTAGTATAGACGAACAACATAAAACGCTAATCAACTATATTAACGATTTGAATACGGCAATGGCTGTTGGCGAAGCGAATATAATCATTGGTGATATCCTTCTCGGGCTAGGGCAATATACGAAAAAACACTTTCAGTATGAAGAGGAGTTGTTTGCAAAATATGGCTATCCTAGCTCTGATTCACATATTAAGGAACATCAGGCATTGTTAGAACAAGTTAGCTCGCTAAAACTTCGCTTTGAATCGGATCTTTCCGGTTCCCTAAGTTTAGAAATAATGCAATTTCTTAAGAATTGGTTAATTAATCATATACAAAAATCTGACAAAAAATACTCTCAGTTTCTCATTGAGAAAGGCGCTAAGTAACCTAGTAGACTTTCAATCAATTTTTGAATTCTTTGAATTTAAAAACTTTTCAAAATTTGAGCGACTGAACTCTCAACTCGACTTAGGTAGCCTCCACCAAATAAGTTAGCGTGGTTCAGTAGATGGTAAAGATTATAGATTTTCTTTCGTGTTTCTAATCCATTTTGCGGGGGACGCTGCTGATAGTAAACTGAATAAAACTCTTCAGATGGTGAACCGAACATTTCTAGCATCGCTATATCAACTTCACTGTCGGCAAAATAGCAGGCAGGATCGTAGACTACAGGGTTCCCATGCCTATCGAATGCGTAGTTTCCTTGCCACAAATCTCCATGTACTAGACTTGGCTGAGGAGCGTGACTATTTAAGATAAAACGACACTGTTTCATCAACGTTTCTGAGTTTTCTGTTACTTTGTTGTCGATAGAACTCTTCAAGTTTCCTTGGAAAAGAAGTTCGAATTGAGGCCGTAGTCGATACTCGACAAAGTATTGTCCCCAGTCGCTCAACCAACTATTGTATTGAGGATTGCCGCCAATATAATTATTTGATTCAAATCCAAATTCTTGCGCTGTTATTTGGTGTAAACTAACTAAGCTTTCTGCGAAACAACTATCCTTACCAGATTGACTTAAATCTAAATACTCTAAAACCAAAAAGCTCTGTCGCTGATAAACTCCGGTCGTAACAACCTGTGGCGTAATCAATTGATGGCATCGTGCTAGGTAACTCAAGCCAAGAACTTCTTGTTGAAAGTTATCTAAAAAAGCAGATGAATTTATTTTAACAAAAAATCGTTGATGCTTATTGCTCACAACATAGGCTTGGCTTATGTCACCGCCACTAACAACCTGTAGATGAGAGAGACTAAAATCGCTAATACCGGCGGCTTGAATTGACTTTTCTATGGCGGACCAAACGGACATTTTATTGGCTACTGTGCCGATTTAGGTGCTGACAGGAGAATAGGGATCAGCAATCCCTAGCTCAGCTAATATGGCCACTTCCAAGTTTTCCATGGCGTTCGCCTCTGCATCTTCGATATGATCAAATCCAAGTAAATGCAAAACACCATGAATGATTAAATGGGTATAGTGATCCTGATAGGACTTGTGCTGCTCCTTAGCCTCATTGATTAGTACACTCTCACAGACAACTAAATCTCCGAGATAATTAGGCAGCTGGTCAGTAGGTATCATTTCGGGTACTTCAAACGGAAAAGACAACACATTTGTCGGCTTGTCTTTTTGCCGATAGTCTAGGTTAAGTTGCTGACTTTCTTGTTCGGAGACTAACCGTATGGTCAATTCTGGCGCATTTACATTAATATCGGAATATTTTTGATTGGCATGTTTTAAAGCAACTTCAATCCAACGATGATGTGTTGCTTCATCAGGCTGCTTATTGGAGCCAATCATGTTCTGAATTTCAATAAAAACAGTCATACTTTTGGATTAAAATCGGTTAGTTTTCTTTAAGATCATTGGCATCGTAGGCTTCAACAATTCTTTGAACTACAGGATGTCTCACTACATCGGTCGAATGGAAAAAACTAAAGCTTATTCCGTCAACATTATCAAGAATTTCGATGGCTTGCTTGAGTCCAGACATTTTGCCATTAGGCAAATCAATTTGAGTGACATCACCCGTTACCACCGCCTTCGAGTTAAAACCAATTCGCGTCAAGAACATTTTCATTTGTTCTTTGGTGGTGTTTTGGCTTTCATCAACAATGATAAATGATTCGTTCAGCGTTCGACCTCTCATATAAGCTAGAGGCGCCACTTCAATCACATTGCTTTCAACCAACTTAGCAACCCGCTCGAAGCCTAGCATTTCATACAGAGCATCATACAATGGACGTAAATAAGGATCGACTTTCTGATTTAAATCGCCTGGAAGGAAACCTAATTTTTCTCCTGCTTCAACAGCGGGACGAGTCAAAATAATTCGTCTCACTTCCTGCCTATCTAATGCGTCCACCGCTGCAGCTACTGCGAGATAGGTCTTGCCAGTTCCAGCTGGTCCCACTCCGAATGTAATATCATTCGATAAGATATTCTCTACGTATTTTTGTTGGTTTAATCCTCGCGGTCTTATTTGGCCACGCTTGGTATTAATAACCAAATGTTTAGTCTTTTGTTTTTGACTAGACTCCGTTAAAGCTTGACTGCCGGCTTGAATAATGACATTTAAAGTTTCAGCAGAAAGTGGGTTATCATGATCAATTTCATCATACAATTCAACAAGCATTTCTTCGACAATTTCTATCGCATCTTGCTCACCCATCACTTTAAATACGTTGGCGCGATTGGAAATCTCGACTCCCATTCGACGTTCTATCAAACGAAAGTTTTCGTCGATATGACCGGAGAGGTTAGCTAACTTTTGATTGTCAAACGGGTCGAGTACAAACTCTAAACTATTAGCAGGCATGCTTAATGACTTTCCTCGACTAACTCACTCTGCACAACCGTTCCGCGCATAGAGTTTGGTAGTGCTTCTGTAATTTTTACTTTCACAAATTGGCCAATCATTTCTCGTTGACCATCGAAATTAACCACACGATTATTTTCAGTCCTACCCGCAAGTTGCATAGGATCTTTCTTAGACGGACCTTCAACTAATATGTTTTGCACCGTTCCAAGCATTCTTCTTGCATGCGCATGGGACTGTTGGTTAAGTCGCTGTTGCAGTAGAGAGAGTCTCTGTTTTTTGACTTCCATCGGTGTCTCATCAACAATATCCGATGCTGGGGTTCCAGGCCTAGCGCTATAAATAAAGCTAAAACTCATATCGTAATCTATGTCAGCTATCAACTTCATTGTATCTTCAAAGTCTTTATCGGTTTCTCCAGGAAACCCTATGATAAAATCAGAGGACATACTCAAATCAGGCCTTATCTTCTTTAACTTTCTTATCTTCGACTTGTATTCTAGGACCATATGGCCACGCTTCATAGCCGCTAATATTCGATCAGAACCACTTTGAACGGGTAAATGAAGGTGACTGACCAGCTCTGGGACTTTGCCATAAACTTCAATTAATCTTTCAGAGAACTCGACCGGATGAGAGGTTGTAAAGCGAATCCGATCAATCCCCTCAATAGCTGCAACTAACTCTATCAAGTCAGCTAAGTCGGCTTCTCCACCATCATGAGTTTTACCTCGATAAGCGTTGACGTTTTGACCAAGTAGATTAACTTCTCGTACACCTTTTTCCGCAACCGCAACAATTTCGGCAATAACATCATCGAATGGGCGGCTGACCTCTTCTCCTCGAGTGTAAGGCACCACACAAAAAGTGCAGTACTTACTGCAACCTTCCATGATAGAGACAAAAGCACTAACACCTTCTACTTGTTGGGCAGGTAAATTATCAAATTTCTCAATTTCTGGGAATGAAGTGTCGATCACTGGTTTGGCGTCTTTTTTTACTTCATTGATCATGTTGGGTAATCGATGCAAAGTCTGAGGCCCAAACACCATATCAACGTAGGGTGCTCGGTTCCTAATCGCTTTACCTTCTTGACTTGCTACGCATCCACCGACAGCTATCATCAACTCTGGATTATCATTTTTAAATTTCTTCCACTCTCCCAGTTTAGAAAAAACCTTTTCCTGAGCTTTTTCTCTTATAGAACAAGTATTTAGAACGAGCAAATCCGCAGATTTTGGATCATCTGTAATCTCATATTCATGAGTTTGATTAAGCAAATCCGCCATGCGAGATGAATCATAATCATTCATCTGGCAACCCCAGGTTTTAATAAAAAGCTTTTTGTTCATAAAAATGCCGGAAAATCGTTATAGGAGAAATTCTAAATTGGGCGCGGATTATAGCATCGCCTTGGCTTAGAGCGCTATGTTTCTAGGTATATTGGCATACGAGGTGAGGCCGGATATCGCCGTTAGCCTCCGATTTTGAAGGAAGACTCGATTTTTGACTGGAGAACAACTAGGCACATAGAATTATGGCCTAGCGAGTTGCCTTTAAACAATGAATTAATTGCTACCGAATTGGACGTAGTCTGGTTAACTCTTCATTAGTTGGATCTTCGCCAGACCCCGCATCATCTAAGCTCCACCCACGAAACTCCTTACGAGTCTTGGTTGCGGCTCGATCCATTACCTTATTGTTCAATTGGGCAAAACCATTCATTAGAATAGTGAGCTGTTGGTGCTCTCTATTGTCAGTGAACGGTACTTCATTAATCTGGTGGAGTAAATTCTCAAGCTCTTCTGTTACCCATCTTGCCATACGTCTAACCCTACTATTAACTCAACGATGTGAAAAAAACACTTCTGTTGTATAAGTTTAGTCGAGTATTTGATGAATTTCCGAGTTTCCAACTAATCCACACCAGTCTTTCGCCAAGCTAGTGCTGTCCCACTCGTTTAAGTGCCTCGTTAAGCAATAGGTCGTGCCTTGCAGCTATTTGCTTAACACTGCGTTGAATTTCTACTTGTGGTCTTACTAAGTTGCGAGAAACACCAATAGCCAACTGTCGACTGGTTTCTGTATCACTATGAAAAACTTTAACGGTAGGTAAAGTCAGTTTTAACTGACTGTTTTTCAAAAGGTTAGCTATTGGATAAACGTACTGCACTCGGGCCACACTTCCTGCAGTTTCGCCGATAGTTTCGGCAAGCTGATGAGTATTTACAGTGGCAATGAAGGCAGCACAAGCTGAAAAACAAAAACCATTACTGAGCACTTTAATACTTCCTACGAATGGCTGTTCTGCCGGCTGGATTGGATCAAATTCTACGTTAACGATTTCACCTGCGTCACTCCAGGAAATTTCATACTGCAACCAATCAGTCCACTCTAAGGGTAGCCACTGCAACCCCCAACTGAATTTGTTTTTACGCCTTTTTTCGGTGGTAGCAGCATGTAAATTCTGTAACTGTTCACTTATTTTAATTTCAGCTTTATAGCTCCAGTGGATAGGAGTGTGAGTGATATAGCTCAATAA
The DNA here is from genome assembly GCA_039969155.1 of Kangiellaceae bacterium. Classification (GTDB taxonomy): domain Bacteria; phylum Pseudomonadota; class Gammaproteobacteria; order Enterobacterales; family Kangiellaceae. The sequence goes on along the minus strand of JBDVOJ010000116.1, from coordinate 29,160 downwards.
ATTCTTGAGGTTCTGAGACCGTCCGCCATCGTTATAGCGAAGATCAATAATTAGATTATCAACTCCCTCTTGTGAAAGCCGAGAAAATTGATTCTTCAAAAAAGCCTCAAATGTTGTCGGCTTCTCATAGAAATCGTTAAACCATAAGAGCGTCGTTTGCTGGTTTATCCGGCTATATCCATAAAACGAATCCACAGACTGGCTTTCTACAAACAGTTTAGAGTCCTCTGCCAGTTGTTCTACGCCAACAGGTTCGCCTACTTTCTCATTAGCCACTTCCTGAATCGCTGGCTGCGTATGGATCACCGGTGCAATAGCACTCACCATCCTATCGATAGTCCGCTGGTTCCATCGATACTTAATCGTATAGGACTTTCCCGCATAGCCCAGTGTCGCCATCAACCAAGGAAACTCTATTTGAATTTTGCGTCGTAGCCCTGTCTCGGTCTCCCAAGCAACTAATCTCGCCATCTTGTTCAGGATAAAATCAATGGGAATATCATTAACCGCCAGCACTTTGGCTCCGGTAGGGACGTTAGGTGAATTGGACAAATCAGCTGCGACATAGAGCCCATCAGATTCATACAGAACAGCCAAGGGAAATAGCATTCTAGCCGATGAGGTCTTGTTTAAATGAGCGAGTTTAAGGTCATCCTTTGGTATTCCAACATGACTGTGTACATCTTTTAATTTGGCAACCAGCGGTGCGATTCTTAAGTAAAATTCGTTTCTAGTCATTGGGTAGTAGATTGATTGTTTTATACGCTCAGCTGCCTGATTAAACTGCTGCTCGGAAAACACAGAGAAAGCTTCGGGGTGTATTTGGTTAACATTCAGGATTAACTGTTCAATATCTTGCTTGAGAAGTTCGGCTGCAATGACTTTATTACTTGCATTATTTGACGGCGAGTGAGGGCTATAATCTGCCTTTTCAACCAGAGGATTCGATACGCAAGCGCTTAACAATACAAGCAACGATATGATAGTTAGTACTCGCAACTTCAGCTGAAAATCATGCGTAATCAAAAATATTTTACCTTTATTAAGTTAATCTTGGATTGTAACTTGCCAATTTGTATTTACAAAGACTAATACGGCTAAAATCTCAATTACCTTTTCTATGCTATTAAGTGTAAAATACCGCCTCATTCGCTCTATCGGCTAGCTACCCACGTAAAATGTGGGACCCCCGTAATGAAAAAGCATTAACTTGCTGGACAGAAATTAACCAACATATGAGCTCAAACACATCTAAATCAGCACAAACTCTACAAGCAGCACTCCCGACTAAATGGGGCGAGTTTACACTCTACGCACTAGAACCAACGTCTGATCATAAAGAACACGTTGGCTTGGGCATGGGAGATTTTTCTTCAGCTGAACCACTACTTGTCAGAGTGCATTCCGAATGTCTCACTGGCGACGCATTTGCCAGTTTACGCTGTGATTGCGGACCGCAGTTAGATGCAGCCCTTAAAAAAATTGCCGACCATGGTCGCGGGTTAGTAATTTACCTAAGACAAGAAGGTCGAGGCATTGGACTATTTAATAAAATAAAGGCCTATGCGCTGCAAGATCAGGGGCAAGATACTGTCGAGGCGAACATAAACTTAGGCTTCGATGCAGACTTAAGGACATTTGAAGCCGCAGCTGAGCTGTTATCCGCACTTGGGATCGATAAGATTAAATTGATGACCAACAATCCAAAGAAAGTAGAAGCGCTAAAAGAAGCGAAAATCGACGTTGTAGAAAGGGTTCCTCTGAAATACGGAAAAAACCCACACAACGAGCATTATTTATCAACCAAAACTGGCAAAATGGGTCACTTATTATAATAATCAACAAAAATTATAGGTTAACCACAAGGACATTTTTATGAGTCAAACTTTTAAAGTCGAACTTTCTTATAAGTCGAGTGCTAAATTATGGGGAAATGATAGCTTAATCAGCTACAACCAGACTGGTGCAACTATTCATTTAGCAAGTCAAGAAGACACTTTAAATGAACGGCTCAAAGTTCAAAAAGCTGCGCGAAAACTAGCACAAGCTGGGATCCCAAATTTTGAATTAGTCGGCAATTGGGATCTAGAGTCACAATGGCATTTTTGGCAAGGTATTTATTCACCGTTAAAAATGCCAACTCTCGAGTTTGCCGAACTGCCAGAAAAGGCAATGAAAGAATTAAACAGTCGAGTGTTAGCTATCGGTTGGACTCGAAAACTTATCAATGATACTCCCGAAGATCTTTCACCGGTGCAATTGGCGACTCAAGCTGGGGAGTTTCTAACTCAACTTTCTCCAGACCAAGTAAGCTACAACATTGTTAGTGGAGACGCTCTTAAGGAAGCTGGCTTAGTGGGTATCTTCAATGTGGGTCGAGGTAGTGAAAGAGAGCCTGCACTGTTGGAACTAGACTTCTGTCCAGAAGGCAATGAAAAAGACTCGCCTGCAGTCGCCTTGGTCGGTAAAGGTATTACCTTTGATAGCGGGGGCTACAGTCTAAAATCCTCTGTTGGAATGCTGCATATGAAAAGCGACATGGGTGGCGCCGCGACAGTAGCCGGTGCTTTAGGCTTGGCGATAGCTAATGGCTTAAATAAACGAGTAAAACTGTATCTTTGCTGCGCGGAAAACTTAGTCAGTGGGCATGCCTATAAATTGGCCGATATACTGAAGTATAAAAATGGTGTCACCGTTGAAGTGGTCAATACTGATGCTGAAGGTCGCTTAGTACTAGCTGATGGCTTAATTCTAGCCGATGAAAGTAATGCGCCAGTTATTATTGACGCTGCCACCTTGACCGGTGCGGCCTGTGTTGCCGTAGGCGACCATTACAACGCGATGTTCAGTATGGATGATGGCTTAGTGAATACCTTTCAAGGTATCTCACAAAATGAGCACGACCCGCTATGGCGATTACCTCTAGAACCGTTCCACCAAGATAACTGCCCTTCTGATTACGCTACGACCGCAAATAGCAAACCTATTCCGGGTGGAGGCGTTGGCGGTGCTAGTAACGCAGCAGGCTTTCTTTCGCGCTTTGTCGATTACCAAAGCAAGCAGTGGATCCACTTTGATTTAGCCGCTTGTTATCGAGATTCTGGCAATAGTTATTTTTCTGCGGGGGCCACAGGTCGCGGCGTTAGAAGTATTGCTCGCTATCTTTGCGACTTGTAGGATTGTGCTTTGAGTAGCTTAAATTAAATGGCTGGCATTATTAAACGCTTATTTTCGAAAAAAAATAAGCGTGACATCTCCCCTTCAGCGTCAAGCGCTAATACTTTGTTGCGAGACGCCGAAGCAACAGTATTAAAACGAGACGCGCATACTGTTAGCCGTCAAAAAATCAGTAAGAACGCTTTGAAAGTGCTATACCGACTAAATGAAGCGGGTTACCAGGCTTACTTAGTCGGTGGTGGCGTCAGAGATATTTTACTAGGACTTCAACCAAAAGATTTTGACGTTGCCACAGATGCAACGCCTGAACAAATCCAAGCAGTCTTTAGAAATTGTCGATTAATCGGTCGCCGTTTTCGCTTAGCTCACATTCTGTTTGGCCGTGAGGTTATTGAAGTAGCCACTTTTAGAGCGGGACACGAAAGCAGTGAAGGTTCAGGTAAAAAGCAGAACAAACCAAAAAACGAGTTATCTAGAACCAGCGACCAAGGCATGTTGGTTAGAGACAATGTTTATGGTTCGATCGTAGAAGATGCTTTTCGCCGAGATTTCACTGTTAATGCTTTGTATTACACGGTTAAAGACTTTTCTGTACTCGATTATACCGGTGGTTTAGACGACCTAGCTGAAAGAAAAATTCGACTGATTGGTGACCCAGAAGAACGTTACCGCGAAGACCCTGTGCGAATACTACGAGCAATTCGACTGGCATGTAAGCTCAATCTAAGTATCGAACCATCTACTGCAAAACCTATCAAACAGTTATCGGAATTACTAACCCATGTCTCATCGGCAAGACTTTGGGACGAGTGCAATAAAATGTTACTCGCAGGTCACGCTGAAGCGACTTGGGATCAGTTATTTAGAGAAGGAGTTTCTCAATACTTATTTCCACAGACAGTTCAAGCTCTCGCCGCAAAAGACGATCAAGCAAAAGCTTTTCAACAATTTGTCAGCGCCGCGCTCAAAAACACAGACAAACGGATTGCCAACCAACAACCAGTAACACCGGCTTTTTTGTTTGCGGTGATACTGTGGAAACCAGTTCAGGAACTTACTGAAAAGTTAATTGCTAAAGGCAAACCTCCCTATGAGGCAAGTCAAAAAGCGGCATCCCAAGTCATGGAAAAGCAGCGCATGATAACCGCGATACCAAAGCGTTTTTCACTGGTGGCAAAAGAAATTTGGGGGCTTCAGCATCGACTATCCAATCGCAGAAAGAAAAGTGTATACAGCCTAATAGCTCATGCTCGATTTAGAGCCGCCTATGATTTTCTTTATTTACGCGCAGGCAAAGATCCAGAACTCTCTGAACTTGCAAAATGGTGGACGGATTACCAAGATGCAGGACCAGAAGCACAGCAAAATATGCTGAATCTGGTGGATAATAAACCTCGCAAAAAAAGAAAACGTAAACCCGCGAATAAGAAACGAACTACAACAAAAAAGCAGACTAAAAATGTACCTCCCAAAAAGCTGTAATTGAGCGAGTTAAATTACAATGACAACTTCTGCTTACATTGGCCTTGGGGCAAATTTAAATAATCCGAAACAACAAATAGAAGTGGCGTTCAAGGCGCTGGCGAATTTACCAAATACTCAACTACTGCTAAGGTCATCGCTTTATCAAAGCCCTCCTATGGGCCCACGAGACCAAGACGACTATATAAACGCAGTAGCTAAAATTGAGACGTCTCTCACACCGATCGATTTGCTGGACCAGCTTCAATCTGTGGAGAAGACTCAAGGCCGGGTTAGAAAAGCTGAACGCTGGGGACCTCGAACATTAGACTTGGATTTGCTACTATTTGGGGATCAAGCGATCGAATGTGAGCGGCTAACAATTCCTCACTATGGTCTAAGACAAAGAGCCTTTGTGCTACTTCCGCTTCAGGAAATAGCGCCAGAATTGAAATTGCCAGATGGTACGCCAATCAATTCAATTGTCGAAGAATTAACCGAACAAGGAATCACAAAATTGTGAGCGACAACGAGAATATTCCATTACCCAACGATGCAACTAAGCCCAGCAATAAGACTTTTATCGCAATTGAAGGTCCTATAGGAGTTGGAAAAACCACATTGGCGAAAAAGTTAGCACATTCCTTTAACGCCGAGTTACTTTTAGAAGGTGCGGCCGAAAACCCTTTTCTAGAAAAGTTTTACCAAGATCCCAAGTCTGGCGCTTTACCAGCGCAACTGTATTTTTTGTTCCAACGCACCCGCCAGCTACAAGAATTACGACAAGGTGATATGTTTTCACCAAATCATGTCGCAGATTTTTTAATGGATAAAGATCGGCTATTCGCAAGAGTGACGCTAGATAGCGACGAACTAAATTTGTATGAACAGGTTTATAATAATTTGACTATTGATGCGCCCATTCCAGACTTAGTCATATACCTTCAGGCGCCATCAGATGTACTTCTAAAACGCATAAGAAAGCGTGGACTAGCGATGGAAAATACCATTAATCAAGATTATCTAAACCAATTGTCTAGTGCGTATACTGATTTTTTTCATTATTATAATGCGTCACCACTTTTGATCGTGAATGCCTCAGGCATTGATTTGGTTAACAACCAACAAGACTATCAGCAACTATTAGAGCGTATAGAAACGACAAGCAGCGGGCGCCACTACTTCAATCCTACGATGGTAAGATAAATCATGAAAAGACAGACGCTTCACAGTATTCAGCAGTTAAAAGATACCAAGGAACCCATTGCGGTACTCACTGCCTATGACGCCAGTTTCGCTAAGCTAGTCTCGGAAGCTGGGATAGAAATAATTTTGGTTGGAGATTCTTTAGGCATGGTGATGCAAGGGCATCAGTCAACTGTTCCGGTCAGCATGGAGAATATGCAATATCACACTCAATGCGTTGCAAATGGCAACCGATCTTCTTTGATTGTTGCAGACTTGCCATACATGTCATACGCAACAGAACAAGAATCAATGTCTAATGCGGCGAAACTAATGCAAGCTGGCGCCAATATGGTGAAACTGGAAGGTGGCGAATGGTTATGCCCCACGGTATCACTTTTAACTGAAAGAGGGATACCCGTATGTGCGCACCTCGGTTTAACACCTCAATCCGTCGATGCACTTGGTGGATTCAAAATCCAAGGCCGGGACGAAGAAAACGCCAATCAAATTTTACGTGATGCTTTAGCGATAGAAAAAGCAGGTGCTAAGCTGCTGGTTCTAGAATGTGTTCCCGCAATACTCGCAGAAAAAATTACTCGACAATTACAAATTCCAACAATCGGTATTGGAGCTGGAAACAAGACTGATGGACAAGTATTAGTACTTCAGGATATGCTCGGTATGAACAATGATTTCAAACCGAAGTTTGTTAGAAATTTTTTCGCAGAGCCCGAAGTAAACTCTGTTCAACAAGCGCTTCAAGGTTATCTTGCTGCTGTAAAAGATAGAAGCTTTCCAGCCAAAGAGCATTGTTTCGAATAGTGCGGCTTATCAAGCCATTAATGATTAGAGAGTGGTAGATGAAAATATTTGATAGCCCATATGAAATTCAAGCAGAGTTAACTGCACTTAAACGCTCTGGAAAGAAAATCGGCTTAATTCCCACTATGGGAAACCTTCACCGTGGGCACCTCTCACTATTTCAATTAGCACAAAAGAACTGCGATATTCTAGTTGGTAGCATTTTCGTGAACCCGATGCAGTTTGGGGCAAACGAAGATCTTGACCAATACCCAAGAACTCTTCAACAAGATATTAACAAGCTAACCGAAATCGGTGTTGATTACTTGTTTACTCCGACCAACGAAACCATTTATCCAATTGGAACCAAGGTCAACACTAGTGTTGAAGTAAATCGACTTACCAAACGACTATGTGGCGAGAGTCGACCGGAGCACTTCAGAGGTGTAGCGACAGTAGTCACTATTCTATTCAATATTCTTCAGCCCGATTTAGTTATTTTCGGCAAAAAGGATTACCAACAGTACCTCATTCTGAGTGCTATGGTGAAGGACTTATTCCTTCCAATCGAAATCATTGGCGGTGAGATTGTCAGAGAAGATAACGGTTTAGCCATGAGCTCTCGCAACAAGTTTCTAACCAACGAACAAAAAAACCAAGCAAGTTTTTTACAAGCAACGCTTCTCGCGATAGCTGAGAAAATAAAACTCGGCCAAAGAGACTATTCGACACTCAAACAACTCGCAATTGAGCAGCTAGAACAGAATGACTTCAAAGTTGATTATTTTGAGATTTGTAACAAAATAACTTTAGAAGACGCTAGTCCGAATGATTCGGAGCTATTAATTGCTGCAGCCGCTTGGATGGGACAACCAAGATTATTAGACAATATCGAAGTATCCATTTAGCAATAAGAAAAGCATTCTTGATATTCGCCATCTTGTTTTTGTTTAAGTTGGTCTAATTTATCTAGATATAGTTAGTTAAAAAAATAAAATCTACACCAAAAAATATCAACCAAAAGACTGGAGGTCTTACGATGAATTTTGTCCGATTATTTTTACTCTCATTCACACTATTATTTGCGGGTTGCGCATCAAACCCGATGCAAGTTGTTAGTAATCAAACTTTACCTCAAGCCACCGATGACAAAGCACAAGTCGTATTTATACGCTCTTCATTCCTTGGTAACGCCATCAATGCTTCTTTATACGATGTTACCAATGGAGATCCGATATTCATAGGGATCATCGCCAACGGAACTAAAATTGCCTACCCAACGAAAGCCGGTAAACATCGATTCATGGTAGTGTCTGAAGCCGCTGATTTTTTAGAAGCTGAAGTCGTTCCAGGAAAATCCTACTACAGTATTATTACTCCGCGAATGGGTTTCTGGAAAGCTCGATTTTCTATGTGGCCAGTCAAGAATGATGGCACCACGAAATACAATACCGCGTCAAAAGAGTTTCAGAAAATGTTGATTAACACTAAGTTAGTTGAGAATTCTGAAAAGTCGAACGCTTGGTTTAAGAAACACCAACAGGATATTAAATCAAAGTATCAAGAGTACTTGACCGTTTGGCAACAAAAATCACCCGAAGATTTATCACAAAGAACACTCGTCGAATCTGACGGTAGATAAGTTTTAAATTAATTTAAGATTGTTATCGAGGTCTAAGGATTATGTTTGATAGGGTTTCATTAGTCAAAATCATGACGGTTGTCGCTTTGATGCCGCTGCTAGCCAGCTGCTATTTCCTGAAATCGACTGGCGCTCCAATACCTTATCAAGCATTTCTCGATGAACAAAAACAAAATGACCATCTCATGGTTTTTCTTCCAGGTCTTGGTGACGAACCTGGCGCATTTTCTCAGGCGGGTTTCTTTGACTCTGACATTTTTGCTCAGGTACCTTTCGACTACTTACTGGTTGATTCCCATTTAGGCTATTATACTAGCCGAGTTATTTCCGAGCGAATGAAACAAGATATCTTAGACCCCATGTCTAAGCGTTATAAAAATATAACCTTAGTGGGCACCTCGTTAGGTGGTTTTGGTGCGCTATTGTTAGCCGAAGATTATCCCGAAGTAATTTATCAGGCAATACTTATTGCTCCCTACATGGGTAACCCAGAAGCAATTGATGTGGTTAAGAAAACAGGCGGTTTAGAGCGGTGGTATCAACAAGGAGCAGAGTTTTCTTCTGAAATGAATGACCTTGAACAGACGCTAATGGCTTGGCGACGAGCCTACCGACTAATCTATGAACATAATTCTAAAATCATCCTCGCTTATGGGGAACAAGATGGATTCGCATTGTCTGGGGAGGTGTTAGCCAAAAACCTACCTTCAGAGCGGGTTGTTACATTAAAGGGCGGTCATAAGTGGGTAGTATGGAAACAGCTTTGGAAGAAAATTATTCAGCAAGAATTAGCGAGTATATAAAGGTCTCCGCAAAATAACTAAGGCAAGGAAACTAAAAACCTAACGAAAACTTATTCTAAGTTATTTGCCCTGTTTAGTTTTTTCATCACTCATATTTTACTACCATCGACAACTAGCGCCGGCGAACTCAATTCCAAAACTGGTCTAATTTGAGTAGCGGGAGATGCCAGCAGAAACCTGACTGAAGATAAAGCTGTTATCATCAGTCAGGGCGGGATTTTATGCCAATACAAAATCCTTAAACAATGTTCAATCTTCAGCAGTTGCAAGTGCTCGTAATTAGTAAAGCGATAAAACTAATTTAGAGTTTCACAAAATTTCCTTTTAGAGCAACACCCGCCACCCAAGAACCTGCACCACATTGAAATTGAGTATTGTCTTTGACAGGGTTGTTTTTGTAGTTGCTTTGGATATTAATCACGGCATTCGCACCAAGCTTCTTGGCTTTTTGATGAAACGCTTTGATTGCTGAGAGAAATGCCCATTGGCAAGCTTCAAGATCAGACTTATTAAACGCGTTAGTTTTTTTATTAGTCTTAATCTCACCAAATTCTGATTTTACTTTAGGATGCTCGGTGTCACCAAAATAGAATTTCACAGTACCATCGATAATACCTTCTGCAATCCCTCTTTCGACAGCCGCTTTAACCGGAAACATTAATTTGTCATCTCTTGCACTAGCGTTAAACGCGAATACAAACAAAAGAATCGTTAAGCTTGTTTTTAAAACCATCATTTCATCCCTCTTTTATCTAGTTTGTCTTTTTAAAAATAAGTGACGTATTAATTCCGCCGAATGCAAAATTATTACTCATCACGTAATTACAATCCATTTCTCGATCAAGTTCTGTGATGTAGTCTAACTCTCCACAATCAATATCAATATTTTCTAAGTTAATTGTTGGCGCAAACCAGCCAGAGTTCATCATTTCAATGGCTAACCAAGCTTCGATAGCACCGCACGCTCCCAAGGTGTGTCCAAAGTAACTCTTTAGAGAGCTTATTGGAACTTTTCTATCAAACACACTTCTTGTCGCTTGAGTTTCTGCCACATCGCCTCTGTCTGTTGCCGTTCCATGCGCGTTGACATAGCCAATTTGTTCTGGACTTAACTTTGCGTCTTTCAATGCTAAACTCATCGCCACCGCCATGGTATCTTTCTTTGGTTGAGTCACATGTGCGCCATCCGAATTAGAACCAAAACCAACCACTTCGGCTAAAATTGTTGCTCCACGTTTTTTGGCTGAATTGTACTCTTCAAGAATAAGGGTTCCTGCACCTTCACCGATGACCAATCCGTCTCGCCCCTGATCAAAAGGCCGAGGAGTCAACTCAGGCTGTTGATTACGGGTAGAGGTTGCAAATAAAGTATCGAACACAGCAGCTTGAGTAATACTAATTTCTTCTGCACCACCAGCAATCATAATATCTTGCTGGCCATACTTTATCGCCTCATAGGCATAACCAATCCCCTGACTTCCCGATGTGCACGCACTGCTGGTGGTAATCACACGGCCTTTACAACCAAAAAACACTCCCATATTCACCGGTGCGGTATGTCCCATCATTTTTATGTAAGAAGAGGAATTAAAACCTTTCATAGAGCCAGTTTGCAATAGGCGGCTAAAATCGTTGATCGGCAGAATACTCCCTGACGATGAGCCATATGCTATTCCGGTAGTCCCATCAGTGATCAACTCACTATCAGTCAGTCCCGCTTTTTCAATCGCTTGTTGGGTGGCGCAAGTCGACAACAAAGATACTCGCCCCATACTGCGAGTTTGTTTTCTCGAAAACTTTGGGAATTCGTAGTCATCGATTGGTGCTCCCAAACAAGTTCGAAGATCATCGCTATATTCCCACTCAGACATATATCGAACGGCATTGTTCCCTTTCTGTAAAGCAGAATGAACTGATGGCCAGTCACTTCCAAAAGCTGTTACCCCGCTCATTCCTGTCACAACAACACGACGCATCTAGGCCATACCTCCATTAACAGAAATTACCTGCCGAGTTAAATATCCAGCACTATCGGAGAACAAATAATTCACTAGGCTAGAAACCTCTTCTACTTTTCCCATTCTTTTTGCAGGAATCATTTTCAGCGCTTCATTAGCCAATTCCTCTCCGACCATATCTGTATCGATCAGACCTGGAGCAACACAGTTAACAGTAATCTTTCTTTTGGCTAACTCTACTGCCAAGGCTTTAGCAGCGCCAATTAATCCGGCTTTAGACGCGCTATAGTTTACTTGGCCACGATTACCCACAACTCCAGATACCGATGACATAGCAACTATTCGACCACCCTTTTTAGCTCTTATCATGGGCATAATTAACGGATGCACCACGTTATAGAATCCATCAAGATTGGTATGAATAACATCGTCCCAATCCTCTTCAGTTATAGAGGGAAAGGCGTTATCTCGTGTAATCCCAGCGTTGCATACCACCCCATAAAAGGCGCCGTTTGCTTCGATATTTTGTTCTATTGTTTGTTTGGTTTGGCTACGATCAGCAATATCAAATTGCAATAAGCTCGCTGAACCGCCATTGCTAACAATGCTACTAATAACTTGATTTGCCGAATCAACGCCACTTCGGCAATGGACCACGACCTCAAAGCCTGCCTCAGCTAGCTCGATAGCTATTTGTTTGCCAATACCACGGCTAGAGCCGGTAACAAGAACTCGTTTATTCATATTTACTTCTCGACTATGTCTTGCAAATTATTCGTTTCAAACACATTGAGCTTCGCGCGAACGCACTCTAATAATGCATCGTCGCTTTGTTGGTCGGTACTATTTTCCAAAGCTGACCTATTTTCCATTATTCGACAATCAAAGCTAGCCAACCCAGAATCATCTTTATACAGCTTTCTTACTTCAATTCTATAAACTTGGTCTCGCTTGAAAACCGTCTGGTTAATATTGTATTTCCTAGTACCTAACAAGAATCCGAGTTTTATCTCTCTACCTTGCTGCTTGGCGTAAATTCCCGCGAGAGCAGCGATCGCTTGAGACATATATTCCACTCCAACCCAAGCAGGAACTCCCTGTTTGTTCTCTTGATAAAACTTGCAGTTTTCTTCAATTTTCATTTCTGCGACCAAGTGCTGTTCTGAAAACTCTAGAATTTGGTCAATTAGCACCATTGGTCCAGAGTGCGGAATCAAAGCTTCTACAGGGTAATCTTTAAAATTAAATGTTGCTTCCGACATTTAGCTTGCCTTCAATTGTCTGCAATTTAGCACTTGATCACCCAAAAACTTACCTAATGCCCACTATGACACTGACATTATTACCACCAAAGGCGAACGAGTTACTCATAGCCGTGGTGATGGGCCGATCAAAATAAATGTTGCTAATTAGGTCTATTTTACTTAATTCGGGATCCAATTTGCCATCAAAAAGGTGAATTGGCGCTATTTTATTGCTGGCATGTTTAAGGATCAAGCAACATAACGCCACTTCTGTTGCCCCTGCAGCACCTAAAGTATGCCCTGTCATAGGCTTTGTTGAACTACATTTGAGCTGTTCACCGAAAATCGAATGAACTGCTTTAGCTTCCATTGAATCATTTAATTTAGTGCCAGTTCCGTGTAGATTCAAATAATCAATTTGTGTTGGCAATAAGTCGGCATCATCCATCGCCGCTTGCATGCAAGCCATTGCGCCCTCGCCATTGGGCTCAGGAGCCGACATATGATGCGCATCACTAGACTCTCCAACCCCTAGAAGCTGAATGCTAGGCTGATTATCAATCGACTCTTCAGAGGATTCGCCAACCCGCTTTTTAGTCAACAAAAAGACTGCGGCAGCTTCTCCGATATTTATTCCACTCCGATTTACACTAAATGGGTTAGTGGGTTGTTCGGAAATTGCTTCTAAGGAATCAAATCCCCCGAGCGTCAGGTCACATAACGAGTCTGCTCCACCAACTACCACGGCATCGCAGATATTGGAATCTAACAAGCGAGCCGCTGCAGAAAACACTTTTCCGCTTGATGAACACGCGGTAGATATCGCATAGCTAGGCCCAGTTACATCAAGCCATCCGGATACAAATTCAGCTAAAGCACCAATTTCTTGCATCTTGTAACTAAACTCACTTGGCAATTCACCGGATTGGCTTTTTTCTTTCAGTGCAACTTCTGCCTCTTTAATTCCAGACGTGCTCGTACCCATAACAACGCCGACTCGACTCTTACCGAATTGCTGTTTGGCGGTATGAATATCTTCGTCTATTTGTTGTAAAGCCGCAGCCGCTAGTTGGTTGTTACGACAGTTAAATTGAGAAAACTTTTCTGGGATTTCAGGCAACTCAGATTCGACGACTCCACAATGATATTGCTTATCAAGTATAGAGGTATTGAAAGGTTTCATTCCAACCGAGCGTCCTTCTTCAAGACTTTCTAGAACTTGCCGCTGATTACTCCCGAGTGCATTAATTATTCCAAATGACTTTATTTCAATATTAGATTTATTAATTGTTTTCATGATGAAGTCGTCGCTCTAGTGGGTTGTTTTTGCAACATAAAATAGCATTCAATCTGTCGATTCTAAAGTAATTAGATAACCGCGTTCTAAGTGGTTAAAAACAATGACCTTACGGTTTGATTCAGACTGGCTTGACTTAACATTAACTAACATTTTTTCTGCAACTGATATCACTCTTTCTTTGGTTCCTGTATCTGAATGCGCTTTCTCTGTAATTAAACAATTCCCAACTTGGAAACATGGTTGGCGAGATAACCACTGTTCTCTTAAGGTTTGCAAAGGCCACAAACTAATTTGGATGTCGGCAATAAGAAACTTAGGATCTAATTTTTCGATTAGCTCGTTATAACCTTCACTTTTTATTTGAACTCCATCATAGAATATAGTGAAAACTCGAGTGCCATTGGGCAATAAACCAATCACCGTCATTTCGTTGGCTTGAATTTGTAACACAAAAACCAGCTCATGTTGACCTTGTTCAGCGGAAATTTCCGCAACTTGTGTTAACGACAAGGATTGCCCGTAGCTGACTGGTTGAAGCAAGTCAAAATTCAGGCCTGCACCTAGTGCAACGCTATGTTTATGAGAATTAGCAACACGCGTAGTGGTACAACCGAAAAGCATCAACAATACCACAAGTATTAGAATTATCTTTTGCATATTTGTGCTAACACATCCATTCGTCTCTGAGTTTTCGATACATAGGGATTTTCATCATCCCAAGCGTATCCCGCCAAAATAGAACATACCATTGCTCTAACATCATCAGATGCTTGTTGATAAAAAATAATATCTTGTAATCGACCATCATACCAAGCTTCTACTAGTACTCGAAAGGTATCGACTCCACTTTTTAAAGGCTTAGCGTAATCGGTTTGCCAACATACTGATTCGCCTGCTCTCTCTTTCATCAACAAGCTAGCTGCAAGGTCTGCCGACTTGACGGCGATAGTCACCCCAGAAGAGAAAACTGGATCTAAAAACTCTCCAGCATTTCCTAAAAGAGCAAAGTTTTTGCCGACTAAAGAGCTAACATCTGCGGCATAGCCATTAATTTGGTTTACTTGGTTTATTATTCTGGCGTTTTCAAGCAATTTGCTTAAGCCTTCATCTTGCTCTAAACAACTATTAAGAATTTGCTCAGCGGTTCCATCAAACTGCTCGAAAAATTTTGGCTCCGCAACAACACCAAGCGAGCAGTTACCATCTGAAAAAGGGATCAGCCAAAACCAAACATCCTTATTTTTTGGATGAACAGTTACTAGAATTTTTTCTCGGTCGTAACTAGGGTCACTAATATTATCTTCGATGTGACAAAAAACTGATTGTCGCATGGGAAAACTTGACGGTTTTTCTAGTTCTAGCAATCGAGGTAAGACTCTACCAAACCCACTAGCATCCAAGACGAAGTTGGCGGAGATTTGGTAACGTTCACCATGAACGCTTTCTACTTCTAACAGGACTCTTTCACCACTATTGTCTATGTTGACGACTTCTTGTTGATAGCGAACCTTTACTCCTTGAGATTCTGCGCAATCAGCCAGTCTCTTATCAAACTCCGCTCTCTTGACTTGAAAGGTAGTTCCCGGCCCTGTGCTAAACTTTTGACGGAAGTCAAAGGTGCTATAATCTTGTTTATCTCTAAAAGCTGCACCATTTTTGAATTGATAACCAGCCTTTTCAATACTGTCCAACATGCCCGCCTTTTCTAAATACACCATGGACTGTGGTAATAGGCTTTCTCCAATCGAAAAACGTGGGAAAACTTGCTTCTCTATGATTAACACATCCACACCAGCTTGATTTAATAGCGCACCACAAACGCTTCCGGATGGCCCAGCACCAATAATTAGAACATCGACTTGCTCAATATTTGTAGAATGTTTGGTTACTTCCATAACTTATTTACCTGAATGCTTTAACACCAAAGAACCAATTATTGGTGATAAAATATATGAACTTGCAATACCTATTAACATGGTTAAACCGAAAGCCTGAATGGCGACCGTTTTACTAAGAGCCAATAACCCAAATGAAAAAATGGTGGTTAGCGCTGACAATGTAATCGCTAGAAAAGTACGTTCACTTAATCGACTCGACTCAGCAAAAAATAGTCCGTAATCGATCCCTATTCCAATAATCAAGAATAATGCTAGCGTATTAAACAAGGTCAAGTTAACGCCTAAGAAAAAGAGTGCAATAACCGTCACTGAAATTGAAAACAGGGGAGCTGAAACAATAGTGATGGCTTTTAATAAGCCGTATCTCACGCTCAGCATCAAAGTAATTAACAGTAAAGCGACCAGCAATAATTTAGTGGTTTGAACTCTGTACTGAGAAAAAACTTCAGTCACCTTCCCCACTTTGTCAACAAAACGAACGTTGGAATTAATATCAGACAAAGCAGCCAAATCATTTATTCCGATAATTGGAACAATTGCTACGTGCGCTTTAGCAATTTGTCCTAACCACAAACTTTTAAAGGGGCTCCCCATTTCAGAATTTAGCCATTCCTCAGGTTTCAAACGCACTCCTACGTCTTGGTCAAACTCTTGTAAGGCCATTGTATACTGCTGCTGAGTAATAACCCCAAACTCTAATAAAGTTTGTTTAGCCTGTGATTGATATAAATCAGAAATTAGCCGGTAATTGCTTTGCTGTTGAACTTCGCTTGGTAATCTTTGACTTAAATTCTCGAAACCATCGATTACGCCTTGATTCACTAAGTTTTCTAACGCTGGCTGAATTTTTTCGAGTTGAATTAAAAGTTGCTCGCTTGTTTTAGCATGAACTAGAAAAAACTGGTTACTAGCTTCTAATTCTAAAACAGACTTGATCTGAGCCTCATCCTGTTGCAGCTTAGTACTGGTAGTCTGAAACTGCCTAATATTATCTTGGCTTACCGTTTGACCAAGCACAATTGCTATTGCCACAACGGGTAGCAACCAAAGAAAACACCAAATAGCAAAGGCTGGCACTTGTGCAATTTTCGCAAGTCTGTTGCGACATAATGTGAGCAACCAACCAGAAGCATCCGCCTTTAAAGAAAAGATTGGAAATAGTAATATCACCGTTAAATAGGCAACCAAAAGACCGACGATACAAAACAACGCCATTTGGTTTAAGCCAGGGAAGGGAGTAGTTAACAAACTTAAATAACCAACCACGCTGGAGAGTAAGCCCAGACTTATTGCCGGAAAGATTTTTCTGACTCTTTGTCTAGCTTGTAATGATTTAGAAATTACGAAATAGTGAAAAGCGTAGTCTACCGCGACTCCAATTAAACTAGCACCAAACACCAGAGTAATTAAGTGTATCTCTTCAAATATAAACAAAATGATTGAAAGTCCCGCTCCTATTCCAGAAGCTAATGCTATTGAAGTAAGTAACAAAGGCGTTAGGCTCCTAAAACTGACTAAGATTAACAGTATCACTAAGAGCAAGGAAGTTAGGCCTATGGTAGATATTTCATGTTCCGCTGTTCTATAGGCTTCAGCCGCATAAAACATCGCTCCCGTAGTAAGCATTCGAACAGGTGCTTGTTGCTGTTGCCATTGACTGCTTAGTTCACTAAGTAGAGCGGTTAAGTCACTTTGTGTTTTTTGCGAGAAAGGACTAGTCGCTAATGACGCAACAATTAGAATATAGTTTTTGTTATTAACTTGAGTGCTTAGAAAACCTTCTTTTAAAACAAAATCAGACGTGCTATCAAGTGACTGTGAAAAACGATAGGACAATAAGAAAGGATCACTTGTAATTAGGCTAGTTAATCCTCCCGCTAAAGGAGAAAATATTATTTCTAAGTTTTCGGCATTAAACTCATCATAGTTTTTCTGTGACAATAAAAGTCGATCGGATTGAGACAATAAAGAGTGTTTATATTTAAACAAAAACTCTCCGATCGCTTGTTGTCGTTTGGCACTAACTTGCGTCTTAATGTCCTCAATGTGGATAGAGTTTGTTAATTCGGAGACTAGATTTTTAGCTGCGTTTATGCCTTCTTCAGGACGGTCCGACTCGAGTAAAATCACTAGCTGACGCATGTTCTTTGAGGCATACTGTTCGAAAGCTACATCTAACATCGGGTCCGCTTCTGACTTTGGAAGCAGTTTTAATATATTAGTTTCGACTTTCAATTGAGTTCTATTTGCAACTAAGAACAAACTCACTATCGCTACAATGACGAACCAAATTGCCGGATAGAATAATTGAGACTGCTTAGTTAAACTCACTTAGGACCGCCTTAACAACACTTTGTAGCTACATCAGCCACTTAATCTAGGTACCGAGCTAGCTCTGAAGACAATGGCGTCTTCAAATGAGTTAGTTCAACTTGAGTATTATCACCGCGTTTTTCTAAGTAACTAAAAGAGTTTATCTGCTCATCTCCCGTTAGTCTTAGCTCCTTTATAAACTGGCTAATTTGTTGGTCTTTTGGTTGTAGCAATACTTCCCATGTTAATTGGTTACATTGCAACTCTATTTCAAACTGTTCAGATAGCGCAGCAAAATCGCCACTAGCAATGCTATAAAACAGCCCTGCTAAACCAGTAGGAGCTACTGCCTTATGTGAATCTATTCGTTGGTCTTTTCGATTAAACTGAATGATGTCGCCTTGCTTAATTACCATTGTTGATTTGATCGGCTTATCAACTTGCCAAACCAAATCGGCCCTCTCTGACAACCAAATAGAACCTTCCGATTTAAGAACATTTTCCAACGCTGGAATTTTCTTACTTTGAACAAAAGACGCATTCAACTTTGTCTCTGATAATCTTTGGGTAATCGTATCTAGAGTACATTGCGCAAAACTTTGATTCGCAAAAAAAAGTGCTGACACTAATATAATAAGACTGTATTTACTCATGAAATTTTTGCCAATTTTTCGAATAAAATTTGAGGCGATACTAGCTGCAACTCCTTGGTTTCTAAGTTTACTGCTACCTGAGTAGTGTACCCTTTGGTCAAACGTTTTCCGGAGTCTAAACAAACTATTTTGTAGTCAATTTTGATTCTGTTTTCATACTCTATTAAAGTGGCGGTACAACGAATTTTTTGATCAAACGTCGCCGCATTAATAAACTTTATTCGCGAATCAACAATAGGCCACATGTAACCAGACTCTTTCATCTGTACGTACCCATAGTCAAAAGTTTCCAATAGCGCACATCGAGCTACTTCAAAATATTTCAAGTAGTTTCCATGCCAAACAATCTGCATAGGATCGAGATCATAGAAAGGTACTTGGATTTCTACTGAGACTGAGGGTTTGATGGATGACATTGAGTTACCTATAAGCTCTGCTTCAATCTTTTCATTCTGAATAAGTAGACCATGCTTGACTTTGAATCAGCTGGACAAAATGTCTTAAGTCAGTATCTAACGGTCGATCCTCGGTTAATAATTCGAATTTCTCAAAGACTTCATTGTGAGTCTTTCGAATACTATCCGCTAAAGAGCTTTCTTCTAATTCATTATTCATCAAACGAATATGCAACCCTTGGGTACTGCTCATTAGTGCAGCTGCCGCTACCTGTTCTGTTAATTGCAAAACTCTCAAACAGTCACGTGCAGCAATCGTTCCCATACTCACTTTGTCTTGGTTATGGCATTCTGTAGAGCGTGAAAACACGCTCGCTGGCATGGTGTTTTTCAAAGCCTCGGCAGTCCAAGCACTTGCGCCAATTTGTACCGCTTTAAAACCATGGTTGAGCATTTTTCTATCTTTATCAGCAGCAGATAGATTATCGGGTAAACCGTGATTAAATTTATTATCCATTAACAACGCCATTTGACGATCAAGCAAATCAGCCAAATTAGCAACACAGTTTTTCATCGAGTCCATTACCATTGCAATGTGCCCACCGTAGAAATGACCACCGTGTAATACATGCTCTCCTGAACCGTCAACAATAGGGTTATCGTTGGCACTATTAAGTTCTATTTCAATCATCTGCTTCATCCAAGGCAAGGAGTCTCGCAGCACCCCAATAACATGCGGTGCACAACGAATGGAATAGCGATCTTGTAATCGAGATGAGTTTCTTGGATGGTGATCATGATGCAAATCTTTTCTAATCCACTCTGCAATTTGATTTTGACCTGGATGAGGTTTAACACTAAATAATATATCGTCAAAGTGGTTGCTATTTCCTTGCAGGGCAAGCGAACTAATAGCAGTGATTCGAGCACAAAGACGAGTAAGGTATTCAGCTCTGCTATAGGCCATACAAGCTAGTGCAGTCATTACTGCGGTGCCATTCATTATCGCCAACCCTTCTTTGGGACGAAGCTTTATTGGCTCAATTCCTAAACGTCCAAACAATTCAGTGGTGCGATGAATTTGATTATCAAAATATACATCCCTTTCGCCAACCAGTGCCGCAGCAACATAGGATAACGGGGTTAGATCGCCACTGGCACCGACCGATCCTTCTTGAGGAATCACAGGCACAATATTTTTATTAAGCAATGTTTCTATTTGTTCAAGCAACTTCCAACGAACACCGGAATACCCCTGGCATAACGACGCTAATCGCGTGGCTAGAATGGCTCGCCCTTGCTCTGGATCAAACATTTCTCCTAAGCCACAACCATGAAATCGGGTTAGGTTTAGTGGCAGCTCCTCTACTTTATCGAGGGGAACATTAACTGTACATGAATCACCGTAGCCGGTAGTAACTCCATAAATAACGCCATCTTCTTTTAGTAGGCGATCTAGAAACTCGGCACCTGAATTAACTTTAGTTCTAAACGAATCAGACTTATTAAGTTGAACTTGCTTGTTGCTTTGGGCAATTGAAACCACATCTTCAATGGTTATCTTGTTTTCACCAAACGTAATCACTGCATTTTCCCCAGTTTATATATTCTCTAAATACTTTTTTCATCTTTGTTTCTTACCACTGACTTTTCATCGTCTTTCCGCCAGAAATCAAAGAAATTAAACCACTGAAGTGGCTCCTTTTGTGCGTAATACGCTAACCTATTAGCGTATTCTTGAATAATCAGTTTTAATTCTTCACGTCTATTTTTGCGCGGTAACTTCATCGTTTTCCGAAACGATTCAAGATAGACGTGATATCGTTCCTGTTGTTTGATACAAAAAATCAAATACACAGGACAATCAAGAATTCCAGCTAGAACAAAGGGTCCTTGAGAAAACGGGGCAGAATGACCTAAAAAGTCAACATACTCGACGCGGCCTATTGAGTTGACCGACGTCCGGTCACCGACAATGATCACGACCTCCCCCTGATCGACTTTCTGTTTAAGCAAGATAGCAGTATCGCTACCAACACTCTCAACATGTATTAGGTTAAGCATAGTGTCTGGATTGCTACGGTTCAGCACTTCCTGAAAATTGAGAGCATGTTTATTGAATACAACGGCATTAATGACCAAGCCTTTTCGGTTTTGGCCAATCGCACGACTCAGCTCCAAGTTGCCTAAATGAGATCCTATAAAAATAGCACCTTTACCGCTATTTGCGATTTCATCATTCACTTGATCGTTGTGGATTGTAACATTTTTCTCTTGGATATCGCCCATCCAAGAGCCTATTTTGTCGATAGCGGCGAGTCCAAACTGGTAAAAATGAGCATAGACTTTGCGCCATCCTATTTTTCCCGAGAGCCCCTTAAACGCCTGCATCTTTTGCTGATAATCAATCGATGCTCGCTTAGTCTCGCCGGCAAACAAGGTAAAGTACGCTATCACGGGGTGTAACAAAAGTTTAAAAAATCCACGACCAAATAGCTTGTAACTCCAAACCAAAAAATTTAAGCCTAAAGGAGTCCCTCTTTCTTGACGAGCTGACCAATGCACTTGTCGGCGTATTTTTCTTCGTTGGTGATTGTTTTTAAGCAAACTGGGCAATCGAAACAGCATCCCAAAAAATAACCGAGTGTGCATTTTAGTGATCAGCCAATTGTCCCGCCATAACTGAAAATGAGACAATCCATCTTCAGGATAAATTACTTTGGTTGGGGTAAATTCAAGGTTAACTTGTTGCCAATAGAGTCGAACTAGAATTTCGATATCAAAATCCATTCGTTTACCAAGATTTGCTCCATCAATCACTGGGATAACTTTGGCTAACGGATATACCCGAAAACCGCACATACTATCTTTAATCGAAAAACTGAGGGTTTCAATCCATACCCAGAAATGGGTGATGTACCTCGGAATAAGTCGACCTAAAGGGACACTATCATCATAAACAGGATATCCGCATATCAGCGACTCAGTGAGAGAGCTGGCTTTGTCTAAGAATTTATTGATATCGTCCAGATTGTGCTGACCATCGGCATCAAGCTGCAACCCGTGAGTAAACCCTAAACCATGAGCCACTCTCATGCCCTCCATTACCGCGCCACCTTTACCTTGATTGACCGATAATTCGTGCAGTATCACCAATGGGTGTTGATTTTTTATGGCTCTAAGAACTTCAGTAGTTTGAGAATTACTACCATCATTGACCACAATGATCGGCAACCCAAATTTCACCAGAGTCTCGACTACAGGCGAAAAAGCTTCCGCATGATTGTAGTTAGGTATGATAAAACAAGGAACAAAATCGCTCATATTATTTAACGATCACTTTTCCAGATGAGTGCCTTATTTCACCAGAAGTAAAAGTAAAATCAATTCGTTGACTTTTATTGACCAAATTCAGAGTGATTTGACTGTTTGGCTGAATGACATTTTGAAACTTTAGCGCATCAACTCGTTCAACTTCCAATTCTTCAAGCGAAAAACACTTTTGAGCAAACTCGATGACCCAACGCAATTGCTCGACACCTGGAATGATTGGAGCGTCGTCAAAATGGCCTTCAAAAGCCTCAAGATCAGCAGATATGTTTAGTTTAAGTTCCGCGGACTCTTGGTTTACTGTTTGTGCTGTAATTTGAGGTAAGTTCATAGTCTAATACTGTTCTAACTCTTAGCGCGCTGTCTCAAAAAGTTTTTTCATTTCTGAATATTCGCGCTTGCTCTGCTGATTAATCGGTAATTCTTCTAATATTCGCCACTTTCGTGGGATTGTAACATTTTCAAAGCGTGTTCTCATGATTAGCTTTAAGCCTTGGAAGAACTGATAACGCCCCTTTTGTTGTAAATCCACAAGTCCTTCTTCAGACAAAACCAGTACAGCCCCTATGATCGTTCGATTACTTTGTAAAACAACACAAGCACAATCTCGAACATAAACAAGACTGCGCAAATAATCCTCTATTTCAGTTAACGAAATTCGTTTTTCTTCAATTTTGACAATGCGGTCATTTCTGCCAGCGAGAACGAAGTTTCTGTTGTCCAACAATTGAATATTGTCGTCTAACTTTACTTGCGAATCACCACCAATATGGGGTGACCTCAGGTAAGTCCCTATCGAATCGGGTTCTAACAGTACTCCATCAAACAATTGCCAAGGTTGATTTTCTTCAACTTGGCTGCGATACCCAATTCCTCCAGTTTCGGTACTTCCATATACTTCAGTGGGTCGCACTCCAAAAACATGGTACGCATTAGTGGCTGACTCTAAGCTTAATGGGCCGCCGGAGGAAAAAACTTTTCTGGTTTGGCCAAATTTCGAACTTAGATCTAATCTCGATAAGAATGCGGGGCTCGACACAAACACCAAATTGTGTGGGTTTTCTGCAATTCCACTCATCTGCTCTTGGAATTCAACGACTTCAGTTAACCACAAGCGCTGAGATAAAAGGGGCCAAAGTATATTAAACAACAAACCGTAAATATGAAAATGGGATACACTGCTAACACTCACCGAGTTAGTCAGTTGCTCCCCAAAAGTTTTTTCTAAGGTCGCGACTTCATCAATCAAATAGCTCAAACATTTAGATACTTCTTTAGCTTTTCCAGTCGAACCTGATGTAAAAAAAACAATGGACTCTTTGCCTGATAGCGCTACTGCCTCATGCTTGGCATTAGGAAGAGCTGCCAACTGTTCAAAGCCCAGTTGTTCATGGCATTTATCTACCTCTAACGAAATGGACTCTTCGGCAAGTACCCCATCAAAGCTCTGCTGAATTTCATTCAACCAACTTGACTTTCTATTTGCAGACAACACTACCGTTTTTTGAAGACTAACCAATGCAAAGAAACCGATAGCAAATAGATAGGGATGTTCATAAGCCAATAGCCATCGCTGTTGATTTCTATTTTTTAAATGACTACGAAGCTTGCAAAGGTCTGAAATAAATTGAGATTTAGTAAACAAAACCGAGCTACTTAAATCACTCGCTAACGTGTAGTCCTGCAGGTCATCAAACAGATTATTAATCTCGAATTTCATCATTTTTCTAGTGGTTTTTTTGAGCGACTAGCTTTCTATAAGCAAATTCGGATAAGAATAATACCCCCATCAGAATATAGGATATTAAACCATTATAAAGTGTCCAAATTTCATTGCTAGAAAAAAGCGCAGTATAAAAGGCAATCGAGCCATTACAGATGAAAAATATGCACCAGACAATCGTCACTTTTCTAGTATATCTAACCGCGTGCTCCGACAAGTCTGGCTCCTGCATGCGAGCCAGTCGCTCAATCATACTCGGCTGAAAATAGAGACTTGCTGCGAATAGTATTAACAGCGAGAGGTTAACTAACACTGGGTAGAGCTTTAACGTTTCCAAAGAATTAAAATAGAAACTAATGCCCATCAAAATAAGCCCCGCAGTAAAAACCAGATACTTGCTGCTAGAATTAGCTACCGCTTGGGTTGTTTGATTAGAAGATATAAGCCTTAGTATTAATATTGCCAGTAAAAACAGTGCAAGAACTTTAGGCTCAAAATGCTGAATACCAAAATAAATTGCTAATGGATAAACGACCACAAGAATAGTGGCCATTATTTTCCATACGAGACTCATTAATTATTAACAAGCTCTTCAATGGCATCCACGACACTGTCAATCGTTCTTACCGATTTGAAAGTTTCAGGATCAATTTTTTTGCCAATAATTTCTTGTAAATTAATCACCAGATCAACGGTATCGATACTATCCAAATCAAGATCGGTATACATGTTAGCATCAGGGGTGATTGCTTCAGCATCAATTTCAAATTCTTCGACTAGTATTTCAGTTAGTTTAGTTAGAATTTCTTCTCTAGATTTCATGGGTTTAACTCTCTTGACTTGACACAAACTTTGCCAAGCTTGCTACTGAATAAAAATGTTTTCTTGATTCTTCTGAATTTGCTTCGAGTACAATGTTGTACTTTTTCTTCAAAGCCAAACCTAATTCCAATGCGTCGATTGAATCAAGTCCTAAGCCCTCGCCAAATAGCGCACTTTCTGTCTCTATTTCGTCAATCGAGACATCTTCTAAGTCCAAGGACTCAATGATCAATTCTTTGATTTCTCTTTCAAGATCTTGCATAACGTTTTTGCTCTCCAATAAAATAATCTTTTAGAAACTCGGTTAATCGCCGGGCTCTAATAGAAAGACTGATTCCTTGCTGTTGAAATTTCTCAATTTCGATAGCGTCTTCCACTCTCAATAAAAAATGCGCTTTTTTACTTGGTATATGGTACCAAGACTCTTCTTTGCTCAAGGTTGAAGGCTGACAGCAAATTGTGACAGGAACTAAGTCTGCATTACAGCGAATAGCTATATTAGACGCCCCGCGCTGCAGAACCATTTCTCCTTGAGCCTTAGTTCTGGTACCTTCTGGAAAAATTATTAAAGAATATCCCTGATTTAATGACCGCTTACATGATTCAAGTAACTCGTCAGTATCTTGCGAATTCTTTATGTAGTCCGCCGCTCTTACTACCCCCCTTAAAAATGGGTTTTTCCAAAGCCCCTGTTTAACAATACAATCTGCATGCGGCATAATTGCTAACAACACAACCACATCAATTAACGTCGGGTGGTTAGCAATAACGATTTTCCCACCTGATTGAAGTAGCTTTTGTCTATCACGATAGACGTCGAAATCAAACATACCAAAGACACCCATCATACCGATAAACAGCTTAAAACTGCGATGTATAACGTTTCTTGCCCTTTTCTTACGTAGGTTGTGATCTCTGCTAACAATAGTTATTAACGGGAATACAAATATCGTTAACAACAACCCACCAACACCGAATAGGCCAAAACTTAGTCCAGTTGCGAATAATCGCCAGAGATAGTTCAACCACCTCATTTTAGTCTATTCCAACTCCAAAGATGGTTGCTAGAATTTAAATTTAGCCGTTGTTGCTGCGAACTGCAAAATTTTACAAATAAATCTAATCCTTCAGTCCCTATATGAACTTCATTTTCTAACCGATTAGGCTCGGACATGCTGAAATCAAATTGAGCCCCTGCTCTTTCGTTATACAACACCAAGGCTATACACCGAGACTCTGCCCTTTCGGAGTCAAATTTATCTATCGCCTCTGGTAGTGGCTCATCAAAATAAACATAGAGAACCGGTTTGTTAGGTTCCGCTTGCAATTGTAGACAAGCTTCCAAAAAGCCGTAACCAAAAGTATCATCACCCGCCGCTATGGAAGTTCCTGGTCGCTGGTTTTTACTCATAATGCTCATTAAACCCAACGCGGTATTATGAACTGACATACTAAAATCGGTTGGCGATATTTCACCTGACTCAATCATTGAGTGTATGATTTTAGTACTCCTTCCCAACTCCCCATGCTGTGAAGCGAATACACAATTTGGCTGCTCTAGCTCAATCTGTTTTAGGCTATCTAAAGCGGTCGAAATGGCCATCTTACATTGATGGTTCATTCTCCGACGTTTCATTGCCGGAATCAAAGTCAAATTGACAGAATTAGCCTCTCCTTCAGCGGTGCTTGCATAGACACTGCTCGGGTGGCTAAAGGTTGCTCCCTTCGATGAGCTCCATGCAGTCCATGACTTGATCGAAAATTCTAGTTTCATCTCTAGCTAATAGCGCCGCGGGCTTAAAGCGCGGGATTCTCACATATTTACCCCTTCAATACAACTTCTAAATCCCCCTGAGGGCTGCATCATTTCTCGCTTTAGTGACATTTAAATAGTGAATAGCTTTACATAACCAAACACCTCGCATACTATTCTTCTGCAATTTCAACCAATTACCCTCAAGGGAAAAGCAAGAACTCGAATAAAACACTTTCGTTTTACAAATTCTTAATTTCTACAGATTAATAACTAAACGTTTAAATAATTCAGAATGGAGTTCGAATTCGTTCTCCGAAGGACATGATAGTGCAGCAAAATTATCAAAAAGACCCCTACAACGCATTAGAGGCTCTTGATGAAGCCCAAAAGCTAGCTTTTTCTCCGTTTGCCTTTCAGGCATGCCATAGCCTTAGAGAACTCGGAATTCTCACTGCAATAGATAATGCCGGCAAACAAGGTCTGTCAGTCGAAGAAATATCAGAAATAACCAATATATCAACTTACGGCGTGAGTGTTTTGTTAGATATGGGTCTATCCATAGGCTTAGTATTTAAACCAGAAGAGTCATTTATTATTGGAAAAATGGGGAAGTTTTTTCTTTATGATGAAATGACACGGGTCAACATGGATTTTACTCAAGAAGTTTGCTACCAAGCTCTATTCCATTTAAAGGAATCGATCTTGACTGAAAACCCTTGTGGTTTAAAGGAATTGGGCAACTGGCCAACTATCTACTCTGGGTTATCGGAACTTCCTGGAAAGTCAAAAGCAGCTTGGCACGATTTTGACCATCACTATTCAGATCGTGCTTTTCCGGTCACTCTCCCGTTAGTTTTTAGAGATAAGCCCAAATGGATCTGTGATATTGGTGGTAATACCGGTAAATGGTCTCTTGAATGTGTCAAATATGACTCAGAGGTTAAGATTACTCTGCTCGACCTACCGGTACAGACTGTCAGGGCAAAGCAAAACATCAAACAATCGGGCTTTGAAGAGCGGATCACCTGTCAAGATGTCAACATGCTTGAGCCCGAGCCGAACATTCCTCAGGGCGCTGATATTTATTGGATGAGTCAATTTCTAGATTGTTTCTCTGAAAACGAAATTATTGCAATTTTAAGCAACATCAACAAAGCGATGTCGAGTCATTCCAAAGTATACATTATGGAGCTTCTTTGGGATGAGCAACCGACTCATGCGGCTCAGTTCAGCCTAAACGCAATTTCACTTTATTTTACTGTCGCAGCAAACGGTAATAGTCGGTTCTACCAACGGTCGGTTTTCCTTAAACTCATCGATCAAGCAGGATTAAAAGTGAGCGAGCAAATCAATGATATAGGTCCAGGTCATACATTATTAGTTTGCCAGTCAAAATAGGTTGTTATTGTTGTTTTAACGTCCGTTACTGTCGATTGGGAAGTCTACCTATGACAAGTGTTGGACAGGGTGCTTTTAATTGGATATGGTTGTGCCGACGATCAAATTTTGACTGCAAATGAAAATTAAAAGGGAAGAACAAAATGACCGAAATCAAATCGCACCCTAGATTACCCAATTTTGTCGCAAAAGCATTAATCAATGAGACTCGCTATCTCAGTGAATATAAATCTTCAATTGAAGACCCAGATGCTTATTGGTCAAAACAAGCTGAAAAGTTTATTGACTGGTATAAACCGTGGGATACAGTTAGTAATGTCGATTATCGCCAGGCCAAAATAGCTTGGTTTGAAGGAGCTCAACTTAATGTTTCTTACAACTGCATTGACCGTCATCTAGCGACAAAAGCAGACCAGACCGCCATCATTTTTGAAGGGGATGAACCGGGAAATCATCGCCATATTAGCTACCAAGAATTACACGATGAAGTGTGCCGGTTCGCTAACATTTTAAAATCGAGAGGAGTTAAGAAAGGGGATCGAGTTTGTATCTACATGCCGATGATTCCTGAAGTCGGTTACGCGATGCTAGCTTGCGCCAGAATTGGAGCAGTCCACTCAGTGGTATTTGGGGGATTTTCTCCAGAAGCGCTCAAGACACGAATATTAGACTCGGATTGCCGAGTGGTTATAACGGCCGATGAAGGAGTTAGGGGAGCAAAAAAAATTCCTCTTAAAGCCAATTGTGATGCGGCAATTGCTGACTGCAAAGAAGTACACTCGGTTATTGTGATTCGCCATACTCAAGCAGATGTAAATTGGAATGACCAAGTCGACGTTGACTATGGCTTAGCTCGACAGAATGCCGAGCCCATTTGTGAGCCCGAAGTAATGGAAGCGGAAGATCCATTGTTTATTTTGTACACATCAGGTTCAACAGGAACCCCGAAAGGCGTTCTGCACACCTCCGGTGGCTACATCCTCTATGCCGCAATGACCCACAAATATGTGTTTGATTATCAAGATGGCGACATCTACTGGTGTACCGCTGATGCTGGCTGGATTACTGGTCACTCCTATATATTTTATGGCCCGTTAGCTAATGGAGCAACTACGCTAGTATTTGAGGGAGTTCCAACATACCCTAGCGTATCTCGATTTTGGGAGGTGGTTGACCAACACAAAGTCTCCATTTTCTATACCGCTCCAACAGCGCTTAGAGCGCTTATGGCGCAGGGGAATGAACCCGTTGAAACGACTTCACGTGACAGCCTACGACTGCTGGGAACAGTCGGCGAA
>JBDVOJ010000115.1:0-24840 GCA_039969155.1 Kangiellaceae bacterium | reverse complement strand
TAATGGATTTAGCTGGTCATGTTCAGGGTACAGTGGCGCATCCAGTGATACCACGGTACGTGTTAAACCGTCCACACCTGCGGCGCCCACCGGGCCAACCAGTGACACTAACGGAGCTTACACCATTAATTGGACCAAGCCGTCAGGCACGGTGACGGTTTACGATGTTATTGAATATAAAGACAGCACGACTAGTTACACCGTTGTCGCCAATGATACAAGCGCTCTTTCATTGGCTCTGTCAGGTCGTGGCGATGGTGATTACACTTATCGAGTTAGAGCCTGTAATGGATACAGTTGGGCTTGCTCTGCTTATAGTTCCCACAGTGCCAATCTAAATGTGCTATTTAAGCCGGGTACTCCAGCCAGTATTTCCAATCCATCAACCGATACCGATGGCACCATTACCATCGACTGGGGAGTCGCATCAGGCATTGTTGATGAGTATCGATTAGAAGAACAGAAAAATAGTGGTGCTTGGGTTCAAGTTCAATCTGGCAGCACGGCTCTAACTAAGACTCGAACAGTAGGCAACGGGACTTTTCACTATCGAGTCAAGGCCTGTAACAACACAGGTTGTAGCGGATTTAAAACGACTACAGCAGTTTCTGAAGTTCGGCTTAAGCCTAGTGTTCCGGCGGCACCGACTGGACCTTCTACATCGACTGGAAGCGCTGCGACCAATTGGTCTAGCGTCACCAATGCCACTTATTACGACCTGCAAAAAAGAAACAACAACGGCAGTTGGTCGAGTGCTCAAAACGGTGACACTAATACCAGTCATACTGAATCGGGTTTAACCGATGGTAGTTGGGATTTTAGAGTTAGAGCCTGTAATACTCGCAGTTGGTCTTGCTCAAGTTATTCTGCAGCTTCAACCGACACCACCGTTCGATTAAAACCGTCATCACCAGCGACGCCTACTACCACGGTCACTCAAAGTACTAATGGTAGCTATAGCATAAATTGGTTGAAGCCTTCTGGCACAGTCTCTTTTTATGACTTACAAGAACGAAAAGATGGTGGAAGTTGGAGCACTATTGCTAATGATACTACCGCATTAACCAAAGCGGTTTCAGGTAGAGCGACTGGTGATTATGACTACCGGGCTAGAGCGTGTAATGGTTTTGGGTGGGCTTGCTCAGCGTATAGTGCTGTGACGGCTGATGTACTGGTTAAGCGAATTCCAGGTAAGCCAACGATTAGTTCACCGACCGATGAAAACGACGGTGATGGTGAATATACATTAGGCTGGAGCGCAACTTCAGAAGCAACTTACTACCAGCTACAACGAAAAGTCGGTAGTGAAGGGTGGACCACAATCTCCGCTAGCCAATCGGGTGTGAGTTACTCAGAGTCAGTCACTGATTCAGATACGTATGAATATCGGGTAAAAGCTTGTAACGGTGCTAGTTGGTCTTGCTCTGGGTACAGTGCAACCAAAACCATGAAAGTCATCATTGTTCCTGACTATGCGTCGGCAGAACCTAAAACTGTTGCTGATGCCGTCGCTATTTCACCAGTGGTTCCCGATAACGTGGCTGTCGGAGCCCTCGAAGGTCAAGCAGGAGTATCAGGTGGTTCGGCAACCTATTCTATTCCAATTGCATTGCCTCCAGGTCGCGCAGGTATGCAGCCGAGTGTATCACTTAATTATTCATCAAAAGGTGGCAATGGCATTGCAGGTGTCGGATGGAGTTTAGGCGTTGGTTCCGCGATTAGTCGTTGTGGACGGATCGCAGATATCGACGGTGTTTCTATGTCGGTTACTTTTAGTGCGGTGGATGATCGACTTTGTTTAGACGGTCAAAGATTAATAGTTACTTCAGGAGATTATGGTACTTCAGGTGCTATCTACCGAACACAGATGGATCGTTTCGTAAAAGTAGTACAAAGCGGCGGAATTAATTCGTCGAGTAGTGATTTTACGGTTTATCACAAGGACGGAAAAATTTCCTATTACGGAAGTACTGCAGATTCTCGGCACTCCCCTAATGGCAAATCACAAAATCTAAGTTGGGCGATTAGCGAACAGCAAGATCAATCCGGAAACACTATCAGTTATGTTTATTCGGAGTATGCCGATGGAGAGCATTTATTAGATTCTATTTATTACACCGGTAAAGACGGACAACAAGGTGATCGTCGAGTGGATTTTGAGTACCCCTCTACCGATCGAGACGATCGTTCAAAGTCATATTTGGCTGGAGGGTACACTCAACAAAGCAAATTACTCGATAAAATTAGCACCTATTATGATTCGACAAAAGTAAGAGAATATCGACTGGACTACAGTTACAGCAATCGTACCGACCGTGCTTTATTAGACAGTGTTGAAGAATGTGGATATGTTAATGGTGTTGCAAACTGTTTAGCACCTACCATTATGTCCCATTTTACCCCCGATTTAGAATGGGAAGCAGTATCAAGTGGTAGCGCAGCAAATGCAATTGTAGACATTCTTGCAAGCATTCAATTGGATGAACACGATGATGGCGAGTTCACTCCAGAAGATAATGTCATCCTAAAAGACTTAAATGGAGACGGAATAGCAGAAGGTCTTTACTTAAATCAAACGGTTGATACGCACGGAACTTTTGTTTATGACATTACTGTTTTTGAGTTGGACAGTGGTTCCTATGTTGAAGCGGCCTCAACTATTCCTAGTTCACTTCAATGGCTAATTTATGCTGGAGTCGAAGGTGATATCAATGGCGATGGAATTACTGATTTTATTGCCAATGAAAATGGTAAGTTAGTTTATCTTCAATTCGATGATAACTTCAAACTAACAAAGTACACAACGGGCTTCAATCTTTCCGCAAACTACGATAATTTTTCCGCAAGCCAAGGAACTCAGCTGATGGATATTGATGCCGATGGCTACCAAGATATCGTGTTTAGTAATTTGGGAATTAATGGAGTGACGGAAGTCGCCTATTACAAAAACAAAGCGAATGGAGATGTTGATTTTACAGGTCCTTACACAATCAAGGATTTAGATTATTGGGACGCCGGCAATGGTGCTGATCGTAGTACTCAAAAAGCATCATTGATGGATATGAATGGTGATGGGCTAGTTGACCTTGTAATGAGTTTTAATTCCGCATCTGGTGTTACCGATACCTCCATTGGCTTTTCTTCTCTCAATAGTAGTGGTGTTCTTACCATTGTTGAGAAAACAGCTAGTCAACTTGGTTTACCAACAAATAGTTTCTTAAATCAATATTTGTGGGCTGATCTCAACGGTGATGGGCTTAAAGATTATGTGCGCGCCGTTAAAACTGGAAGTGTTTATGATTGGAAGTTCCGTTTCAATCAAGGAAATAAAACTTTTTCAGCAGAGCAATCATTAAGTACCAACGTTGGGATCCATGAATGGCCGGTTAAAATCGATTTAGGTGAGAGCATGAGAATTCAAGCTAAATTTGGCGGGGCTCAAGCTGTAGATATTGATGGAGATGGTAAAGACGAATTGTTAGTAGCCACTGGAAGTGCGGATGATTATTGTGTTAACGCTGGAGGATGGGAAACAAACCCAGCTAATGGTGAAGTGAGTGACATGGTTATGCTGACAAGCTGTAACGATAATATTCACTTAAATGCGCATATTAATACTGAAAATCCTCCTGAAGAATTAAATATAGATCTGAGTAGCTATGACCTTAGACGTTTTGACTGGTCCATTGTCGACTTTGAACAGACAGGACAAAATGATATTCGTCATGCTAGAACGGTCGCAGATGTCGTCAGCGCACCAATAACCAATAGCTTCTTTTTTGGTGGTAAGTCGGTTAAGGCTTTGCAATTAAAAGATTTTAATAATGATGGCTTAGTCGATTTCAACTATCGGACAATCACAAGCACCAATTTTCAAGGTAATTATCAAATGGGGTCTAAGTACATCACGCTTGGATTTATTGGTGGTTCTTTTCAAGCTAATAGCCCAGCGATTGTTGATGGCTACTTTGTACAAGAAAACTTAGCGGAGCATTCAACTAGGCAATCGGACACATTATATCAAGTAGAGGATGGCTTAGGTAAAGTAGCCCGTTGGGACTACGCGCCTATTTCTCGTCCAGAGAATGTTAATGGCAGCGATTTATATACTGTCCCCGATGTGCGCTACATCGACCAGGATGAAAACGGTCAACACTTTTATTTTACGTCCAGTATGCCGGTGGTTACTAATTTCCATGAGTCAAATGGGATTGGTGGTGAAATTGAAACGACCTATCGATATAAAGAAGCTATTTACAATCGAAGAGGACGAGGGTTCCAAGGTTTTAGAACCATCATCGTTGACAATCAAAGTGGCATTCGTTCGGTCACAGACTTTAGTCAGATTTTCCCGTTCGCTGGAAAAATAGATGAAGCTCGTACCTGTCTTTCTACAAGTGATGAGCTCTGTAGTGGCAATTTGTTAAGTAAAACTACGATTGAGTATTTCGATAAAGAAACAGATCAAACTAGTGACCCCGTCACAGGTACATCGATTGCACTCAATGATGATGTCTACTGGATAGTTCCATCTAGCCAAATTGCAATTAGTAGGGATGTAACGACTCAGAAAATTCTTTCGCAAAAAACTAGTACCTTGAGTGAATTGGATGTCGATAACTATGGAAATATTTTACGAAGCGAAAGTTTAGTCGATAGTGGTAAATCGAACTTTTTCAGTGAAGTAAAATCCGTAACCGTTAACAACTACACTAACGATTCAACTAATTGGTGGTTTAAGTTAGATGATTCAACGGTCACTGTTGAAACCCTAACTGGTTCAACTTTACATGATGCATTGCTCGACCCAAAAAAGGAAATCAAAACTAGTTACACTTACACGGCTAATCGTCAGCCAGATGTAGTGACTGTTGAACCTAAATTAGGCGGAGGATTCGCATCGACCATTGATACGGATTACAACACTTACGGATTACCGACAAGAGTCACTACTACCTCCCAAGGTGTATCCAGAAGTATTGTTACCACCTATTCTAATGATGGTGAGATAGTGAGTGGCGATGGTTATTTTGTTTATGAAGTCACTAATGATTTAAATCATAAAGTCACGACCAAAACCTACCCCGAACATGGTCAGGTTAAAGAAGTGATTGATGCAAATGATTTAATCACTAAAACTGAATACGATGCCTTTGGCAGAATTGAAAAAGTGACACCTCCAAATGGAACTGGCCAACCTGCTTATAGTCGTTTTGCAGATTGTTTAGGCGGTTGTGATGACGTGACTTATATTACACCATCTGAAATAGGCTCAAATGGTGTAACAAATATTGCCTCTCTCATTTCCTACAAAGTCACTACCTATTCAGCAGGCTCACCGGAAACCACGCTCTATAAAGACAAGTTCAATCGAGTATTGGTGGCGGTGACTGAAGGCTTTGATGGCAGTCCTATTTT
Source organism: Kangiellaceae bacterium (assembly GCA_039969155.1). Taxonomy (GTDB): domain Bacteria; phylum Pseudomonadota; class Gammaproteobacteria; order Enterobacterales; family Kangiellaceae. Next base: position 19,422 of record JBDVOJ010000115.1, on the reverse strand, counting down.
TGTTAGAACTGAATATGATGGCTTAGGCAGAAAGGTTTTCGAATCCATTCCCTATTTCTTAGTTGACGAAACATTCTTGAAAGACAAAGGAACGCATTGGGTTTCATTTGATGAACAAGGTCGCTTACTCGAGAAAAAGATAGACCAGCCAGACAGATTCGGCGCGTCGCAGTCGTTCACAACAACCTATAGTTATGACGAACATGAAACGACTGTTCAAGCAATAGGAAGTACTGGTAAAACGCTTAATATGACTCGTACCTACAACGGTATAGGGCAATTGATGAAAACCAAGGATGCGTTAAATGGCATCACTGAGTACGCCTATGACGCGCAGGGCAATCCGATTGTTCTGCAAGATGCTAACAACAATCCAATTACCGCAGAATATAATGCCCTTGGTCAAAAGCAGTATGTGATTGACCCCAATATGGGGCGCAAAGACTTTGAGTACACCGCCTTTGGTGAAATCTATCGTGAGAAAGATGCTAACAATGATAGTTATTATTATGACTACGATGTGCTTGGTCGGTTAACTCATAGATACCTCAACGTAATACCAAGCGCCTCTAATCAACACTTATCCGAAGCTTCATTTGAATTTGACGGTGTTTGTAATGGTGCGATTGACAGAGAAGTTAGAGAAGATTTAACCGGCGGTGAAAACTTTAGTCGAGATTATTATTACGACAGTTCGTGTCGAGGTAGTTCAATGACTACAACCATTGATGGCGTGTCATATACTCAAGCCACTCAATACGACAGTTTTTATGGTCGCGTTAAAGGTTCACAAACCGTTAGCGGTATCACTCTCGAAACACAATACAACGACTTTGGCTATGCGACTAAATCGCTTAATGCCGCCAGTGGTTATGTGTATCAAGAAGTAACCGATATGGACGCACGTTTGCAGTTAATTGCCGCAAACAAAGCAAATGGTCAAATCATTGAAACGCGAAAATACTCCGAAATTACCGGTCAAATGGAATTAGTCAAAGCAGAAACTTTGAGTCAAATGCAACGTCATCGAATTGCTTATGAATATGATGATTTCGGAAATCTCGCATTACAAAACGTTGAAGAAATGCTATCTGATTTTTCAGTGAATGTGTTTGATGAGACTTATCGATATGACAACTTGCATCGACTGGTTGAGTCCAAGCGCACTGCTAGCGGTGCTGAGGATATTTTGAACTACAACTATGACGCCGTGGGTAACATTACTGTTAAGGATGATTTTAGTACTAACTTTACCTATGGAAACCTTGCAAGAAATAATGGTAACGCTGGACCCAATGCAGTTCGTCAAGTAGTCAAGACGTCTGAATTCAATAATGAAGTGGTGACTTACGGCTATGACCTTAATGGCAATATGACCAGTGGTGATGGTAGAACCATTACTTACAATGCATTCAACAAACCCGTGTCGATTGTAAAAGGAAGTATCACTAGTTTATTTAGTTATGACTCAGGACAAATGCGTTACAAGCAAATCAAGCAGGGGTTATCTGGAGGTGACGAAACCACTATTTATATTGATAAATCTTATGAGGAAATCACTCACAACGGCGTTACCAAAAAGCGTAGCTATTTAGGTGATGCGATTGTCACTGAAACCGTTGGCGGCACGGAAGCTGGTTTTAAAGTTGGGTTTGTTCATAGAGACCGTTTAGGTTCAGTGGTAACTATTACTAATGAGTTGGGCGCACTGGAGGACAACAAAAGCTTTGACCCTTTCGGTAAGGTCAGAAAAGGTGATATGAAGCGGGTTGACCCAAGTAATTTAGCAACATTAAGTGTAGTGGCTGAATTGGATGGGTACGACTTACATACTAATCGAGGGTTTACTGACCATGAGCATTTGGATGACGCTGAATTGATCCATATGAATGGACGGGTTTATGATTATAACCTTGGTCGATTCTTGAGTGTTGACCCGTTTATTCAGAGTCCGGGGAATTCACAGTCAATGAATCCTTATTCGTATATTATGAATAATCCGTTGGCTGGGACTGATCCTAGCGGGTATGTAAGTGTTAAAAAAGGCGATAAAATAGTTTGTGACGATAATCCGACGTTGTGTAAAAAAATCTATAAAGAGTTAACGAGGGATAACGGTAAGAAGCAGCAACATACTGGAGATATTAATGCATTTGAGAAAGTCGCAGAAATATTAGGCGGAGGTGAGAAAGCTAATAGAAGTACATTAACACCTCACCTTCAAGGGAGAATTGAGAAAGGTAGGAATAAAAAATCTAGTACAGGAAGTACATCCGAAGAAGCAGCTCCTCAAACGAGCGGAGGAAACGATGTTGAAGTAACTCGTTCGGGCAACCTTACTAGTTATGGTGAAATATCCGTAGACTGGATTAATGCTGTTGAAAATGGACATTTAGAACACATTAATAATATTATCTTTAGTTTTCTTAATGAAGAAGGGAGGGATTTTTCCCAAACAAACGTATCCGCACTTTTGTCACAATTAATGATAGTTAACACAGTTGTTGATGACAACCCATATTCTGCTGGTGGCGTAAGTGGTGTTGAAGCCGCCATACTCTTTTTGACCAAAGGTAAAGTTAAGAGAGGTTTGGGTTGGCAAAATCAAAAATATAAACATGCTGTACAGCCTTTTAGTTCAAAAGGAGCACTGACGCGCGCAGGGAGAGCGTTAACAAAGCATCCTAATATCGTTGGACTCAGAGGTGTTCCGAAGGGTCAAGTTATGGGAGCATTGAAACAACGGTTTGGTAGTGATATAGGTGTTAATAATGCCGCCGCATTCGCTCTAAGACATATTATGCGTACGGGGAAACAGAATACTAAAAATACGGAGAAATTCGGAAAGGTGGTAGACTACAAATTAGAAAACGGTTTAGGGGCAAGGTTTACCGTAGACTCAAATCAATTTATTGGCTTTTTAGGGAGAGAATTATGACCTACCGAGTAAAAGAAATGAAAGAAATAGATTTCCAACTATGTTCAGTTCCAGACAGTGAAGGGCTAGTTTTAGAATTTTTAGATGAAAATGAAGAGCCATTTATGGAGATAAGTGTTGATTCTAATGATTGTAAGCATCTTGTCATTTTTAAGAATAAGAATAACATTTCTATTCCCTTAGAAAAGATTTATAAAGGGTTAGAAATTGCTGAGCGAGAAGTTGTAAATATAGATTCTTACAAATAACCCGGTAGATACTCTGTTAAATAGCAAGGATTAAAATACTAGTTTTTGCTATTTAGCTTCTTTTATTCGATAAAAAAGAAAATAATCAATGGGGTAAATCAATGGGGGCAGACTAATACTCCCTGAGTTTATCGGACACACCTCGGTACGTTGGGTTAATTAGGTTGGTTGTAGATTGCGGTATGTTGGGGTAAAAATTATTCGTAGGTTGGGGTGGTAACCCCAACAAATAACCTTCAAAACAATCGAACTCCTGTTGATAACTCCATCGACAAAAATGGCATCAACACCAATTGATTCTTATCCCCAACCGCTGCTGTTGGGGTTCCTTCGTCACCCCAACCTACAAAAATAGCGACAACCATGTTAATCTTTTAACAAAATTACCCATGGAATGGATTGATGCAATATCGACGGGCGGATGTGGCTGGAGGGACTTACTTCTTTACCGTGAATTTGGCGGAGCGAAAAAACACATTACTCGTTGATCATTTTGATAAACAGCGTTCGGCATTTAATAAAACAAAAAAGCAACATCCCTTTTTGTTGGATGCAATGGTGGTCCTGCCTGAACATCTCCATGCTATATGGACACTCCCACCAAATGATAACGACTTCGCCAAGCGCTGGATGTTAATCAAATCAAACTTTTCTCGACAACTTCCAAAAACCGAAAGGATCAATAAAAGTCGCCGAACCAAAGGTGAACGAGGTATTTGGCAAAGACGTTATTGGGAACACCTTATTCGTGACGAAGCCGATTACCAACGTCATGTTGAATATATTCATTACAACCCGGTTAAACATGGTTACGTTGATAAACCAATCGGTTGGAAATATTCAACTATTCATCAACATATTGAGCAAGGGGAAGTTGAGAAAAACTGGGGAAGTGATTTGGGTTGGGGAGATTTAGAGTTCGGTGAACAATGTTGATTTAAGGGGCAACTATAGCATTGCTGTTGGCGGTGATAATCCCAACAACTCACCTTCAATACAATCGAACCTTTCTTGATAATTACTATTCCAAAAAAATCGCATCAACACCAATTTATTTTTGTCCCCGACCACTGCTGTAGGGTTCACTCGTCAGCCAAACCTATTGGTGATCTAATGGACAGCATTATTTGAATAGACAAATTGATTGATTTCGTCCTTTTTCTTTAGCCTGATACAATGCGTTATCGGTTAATGAAATTAGATCATCCATAGAGGTGTCCGTGACAGAAGACATAACTCCCACTCCAATAGTACAATGAGTGGGGTCAACAATGAGTGGGGTCAGGTCTTTAATTGCCGGTTTGGTTAAGGCCTGATACACTGAGCTAATGGCAAGACCACTTCGAATTGAATACCCTGGTGCTGTTTATCATGTCACCTCACGAGGGAATGACCGACAGGCAATCTATGAAACCAAGGCGGATCGTTATCGCTTTCTAAAATTACTCGAGCAAGCGTGTAAACGCCACCAATGGAGTGTTTACGCCTACTGCTTGATGGATAATCATTATCATCTCTTAATTGAAACGCGAGAAGCCACCCTATCAAAGGGAATGCGCCATTTGAATGGTGTTTATACTCAGTGGTACAACAACACCCGCAAAGAAAAACGGTTTGGCCACTTGTTTCAAGGTCGATATAAAGCGATTTTAGTTGATAGAGATAATTACTTATTGGAGTTATCGCGATACATCGTTTTAAACCCAATCCGAGCAAAGATGGTCTCGGAGCTGATGGACTATCCATGGAGTAGCTATCGAGCAATGGTCGGTTATTTTGAAACGGGCGATTGGTTGGCAGTTGACTGGATGCTTGGTCAGTTTTCTAAACAAAAGAAACGGGCGATAGCAAAGTATCAGGACTTTGTTGAAGAAGGAATTGGCCAAAGTTCTCCCCTAAAGCAATTGCAGGGGCAATTGGTATTAGGAAGTGACCAGTTTGTCACTAAAGCGTTGAGAAAGTTACCAAAGGCCAAACAAAAAGAACTGTCTGAAATTCCCAAAAAGCAACGACGAAAAGTGTATGTGCTTTCATCTTACTTCAAAGGTGATAACCGCGACCAATCAATCGCAGCAGCTTATTACTCTGGTGGTTATAGCCAACGTGAAATAGGCGAGTATTTGGGGCTTCACTATAGTACTGTGAGTCAAAGACTAAAAGCGTATGAAGCAAAAACCGGTAATTAAAGACCTGACCACTCAAGCATTATGCACTTTAATCTCCATTGTAATAGAGAGAAAAAAATGAATAAAAAGAAAAATAGTATTATTGCTTTATTTGTGGTCGTAATTCTAACATTCATTATGTTAGATGGCAGGCGTGAGGCAACAGAGGCCGAGCTTTCGGACGAAGAAACAGCTATAAATTTGAGCCATTCTAACAAAAAAACTAGCAAGACAACTTCAGCGACTGAGTTTCCATACAGTTACTATTCTTGCAAAAAATTCAAAGGTGAGCATTCGAAATTATTTCTAAGGTGGGTAGATGGTATCGGAAAAAATGTCGGGCGGCTTATCAATGAAGGCTATACGGTAGAAGATATTGCGTATGCTATTGAGCATTTTAGAGGGCCTAACTCCGCTAGAGACTGGGTAGTTGGCTATTTAGGCAAAAAAGTAAAAATTGCACAGACCAATGCTGTGGAGGAAGCGAATCACCTTAATCAGTATCGACAAAACAAAAAACGCATACTGAAGATATTAGCGGAGAGAGAAAGTATGAGCGCAGAAGAGTTTATAAGCGCTATTAACGTCGAAGCTATTACCGTTAACGATCTAGTTTCATATGTAGGATGGAAACCCAAAAATGAGCAGTTAATTATAGAACTCTTGGACCATGTGGAAGACCTTAATCAAATGATTACTTCTCCTTCTCTAACTAGATATGAACCAATTCATTTGTTGGAGTTCTCTATTTCAAGAAAGCTATATGGAGTAACTCTGTCCTTACTTGATGCTGGTGTGAAACCAAAGCAAAATATTTATTTGTCGAATGCTATGGAACTAGCGTTAAACAATCTTGATGTTGAAATCTATAGTAGAGGTAAAGACATCTCAAACCATATTTCAGTAATCAAAAAGCTTTCATCGGTTAGTCTTACTGCGCGACATCATGTTGCCGATGGCGGAGGAATAAAGGCTTGGATGGAACTCTCCCCTTACAGTTTTAATAGCTACTGGGTAACCAAATTACAGCAAGAGTTCGAACTTGATTTAATTTCGTTAGGACGGCCAATTGAGTTAAGTGAGACTCGTTTTAATACAACTCTCATTTCTAGGCTAGAAAAAGAAAAACAAGAATTTTTAGCGAAAGAATTTGCTAATGTGGGTTACGAGGAGACCGGAAGCCGTTGCGATGCGCTACTTAATAATATTTCAACTGAATGGAGTCAGCCAAATATCTACTCTGACGAAAACAGCAAACTATATGAACGATTCACTAAAGACCTATTCTTAGTAGAGCAAGAGATAGCACTGAAAGACCCCGATTATGTCGATTGTTTTCGAAATTTGGCACGAAAAAATAATAGCCGTAAGCTTGATCAAAGTGACTTTGCGAAAGCTTTTTTCGCTGAGCGCAGAAAGAAAGGCTTTTCTATTACCAATTTCGTACAGGACAACAACCCACATGAAGAAGAGCTTACTTGGCTGTATAACACAAATCTTTCGTTAAACTCAACTAAGAATATTACGGCTCTGTTGGAATCAGGATTTTTTCCATCTCAATTAGATTATAGTTACTTTAATTATAATAAGCTGAATTTTTCTCAGATAAGGGAGCTTGAAATCTTGGGAATTAATTTGAAAGAAAAGGATAGGCTTGGAAAGAGTCTAATTTACTATGCAGTAAAGAACCAGAAAACAGAATTAGTAGAGCAATTAGTAGATGAAGAGTATCCTTTAGCTTTTGACAGTGTATCCCAAGATGCATTGCATATATTGTTAGCCAGCTGGAAAAGAAGGTTTTCAGTAGACAATATGTTGAAAATGTTACCTCACATTATGTCGACCAAGCCTAAGATAGACCGCTTTCACCTAGCCCGGGTTAAGCTACTTCAACTGAAAGACATTGCCTTGTATAAAAGAATAACTTCCGAATATCCCAGCTTAGTGGTCACTGAGAACACTGAATACCCTGATGCTGTATGCTACTAAGAATTTAGCTTTTTTCTAATGCATCTTAATGCAAATTCTCCAAAAATGGGAGGGGGCAGAGTCGATTAATCATGACCCTTATTTTTGGATAATACCTCACATAAACGTTAGCGATTGCTTAAGGTTTATCTGCTTCAATCATTCAATAATGTGTAATCTACCGATGAGTTTTAAGTATGAAGCCATGCCCAGACTTCAGAGATTTGGCTCGGCGGATGTAGTACAACATATCATACAGTGCGGAAATATTCGGCCGCCTTATTCTTGTGAGAAACAAGTTTTCGGTGTTTATACCGCCTTCTTGAAATCAGTCGTAGAGAAATATCAGGTCGATATTCATGTGTGGTGTTTTATGACTAACCATGTTTATCTGCTGATTACACCAAAACGTGCTGATGCTGTTAGTCATCGCAGTATATTGGAGTAACAATAAATTATTTAGGTTGGGGTGATAACCCCAACAGCTAACGAGTAAGACAATCACCAATTTTATTAGTACTTCCAATTTGGCAATACAACATGATTCTAATTATTCTTAACTTCTGCGGCGGCAATTGTTTAGTCAGTAGCAACCTTCACTAAAAGCAAGTCCGAAGAGTGAAATCTAAGTTAGTACTATCCGTCGGTCGGCAATGAGCACAATCAAAACATAAGGTGTTAGCATCGAAAAAAACTACATCAAATCTGTGAGGTACCAGTGAGACGAGAATTACCGTTCATAAGTGGTACAATAGGACCTCCAAAGATCCCATTATCATATTAGAAACGATTTATTACTCGATAATCCATCCTCCATTGTTATAAACAACTTTGGTAAAATCAGGATAACCACATTGATCTGCATTGCATGCAACAATGGCAGCCGTTGTATTTTGCGAAACGTTGATTGCTGTTGATGAAGAATTAGTGGTTTGTCCAACATACACGTATTTGGTTCCCGAACGTTTGTATGTTTTGTAATGAGTAGCGCCTTGTACCGGATTCCAAAATAATGCATTAAGCCCACCAGAAACCAGCTGAGAGTTTAGCCCAGTTACAGCTTCTAAATTCGTCTTCTTATTATTGCGAGCAGGAATCGAGGCTCCATGTTTATGATAAGTCGACAACCAGTTGTTAATTTCTCCGTTACTACCATTGGCGAATGCTGCGTCTATTTGGTGATGAGGAGTACTTAGATGATTAGAGGCGTATTCGTCAAAAGGGCCGTATTTTTTCATGTCATCGCTTACCTTGGCGTCAATATCAAAGTTTTTAATATCGAAAGCACTCAAAGTATTGACAAAAGAATGGTTTTTTAGCGAACTATTTTTAGCATAAACATCTAGGTCGAAGAAAACGCCATCGGCATCTTCTACACTGTTCCAGTATTGTTGGAATGTATTGCGAGTGCCTCCTGGTGCTCGGTCATAGTCTGTATTTCTTACTGGATCGCACGGATAATCACAGGGATATTGAGATTCTTGTTTTATGGTCTGATATTCATTGCTTACTTGCGAAATCTCAACTTTGTAATCAAACACAACCGCATTTAGCGGAAGCGAGATCTTCACCCCGTCATCTGAACCGTTGGCGACAGCCATTCGGGCAAGGTTCTCTGGATACCCGAGATCTTCTATTTCCTCAAGAAATGAAGAATATGCGCCTCCAATTCGCATTTGTTTTACTGAGTGGGCGTTAACTACGCGCCAAGTTTTCTTAAGGTTGCTTGTTTCTCCTAAGCTTGGAATCTTGTCCTTTAGGTCTTTTATGCCATCAACGATTGATTCGGGTAGTGTTGCTCCTCGGTGAGGCGTATCGTAAGAAATATAGAGAGAAGTTTCATGGTCAACGCCATCATTCTCCATGGTCTTTAATCCCCAGCGTGCGATTAATCCTCCAGCACTATAACCAATTACTGCGTTCGGATGATTGCCTACTTTCTCTGCATTTATATCTTGCAAAGCATCTTGGAATTCGAGAGCTAAATCCTTGAGATTATTGTGAGTATTCGTAAAAGTAATTATCACTAGATCTCTTCCAGAATTTGCTAACCAGTTCCTAAAGTTTGCAGGAATTCTCTCGTGATAGCCTTTAATTACATTACTGGTGCTTTTCATATAGGTATCAGCTTCAATCTCATTGAAAGCGTCAAAACCTTCTACAAAAATGACTGGCTTATCTAATATATTACTCCCGTCATCGGTATAAATTTTGTAATCAGCCGCAGTAGCAATTGAACTGTTCGCTATTAATAAGCTACCTATAATCGTACTTAATCGTTTCATGGAGTCTCCAGAATAATGACTTAGTTTGTCTTGGTTGAGAGGACAAACTTGGTTTGTGTTGTTGTAGTAATTATCAAGAGATTAGCAATAAAATTTTGTTTTATACTGACAAATGTTTGTTGTTTTCTGCCATATTACCCCCTCAGTAGTCCCTGTTTAAACGCCGTACTGGGGAGTCAAACCATTAAAAACATTCGTTAATAAAGCTAAAAGAGTAACTTCTTTCGAATTTGGCAGCATATTAGAACTAGTTGGCAGGATTTTACTAATGCGCTGGGCTAAGAATGAAATATGATTCTTTCGTTCCCGACAGCTAAAACCTACATGTTTCAGCTGTCTTAATATTTAGTTCTACAGGGTTTGAATTTAACAACAATTACCCATAACCATGCTTGTTATCAAAATTATCTGTAGGCTAACTTTGGTAAACAATGACTTGGCTTAGTAGGGAAATATCGAGGAGAGGTGAGGAATTTGATCAGTTCACTCGCTTACCGGGGAACGTTTATTAGTCTTTTAACACTTAATCAAAAAGGAAACATCATGAAAACAGAAAAAATAAAACAGGACAAAACCTCAATGGAGCTTATTGAGGAAACGCTATTGGACAACGTATCCGGTGGGGTTTTGTACTGGGTTGACACTCCAGACTTTACCGTAAATGGCGTAACATTTACTTGTGGATATTGGGTGGATACAGAAATCAAGTAATCTACAAAGTAAAAGGATAATAAGAAAGGCAAGAGGATGATATCTAACGATATTGTTCTCTTTAGCTACTCAGTTTTAAAATGAACAAGGTGTAAGCATTTTGAAAAGTCTCGACGATATTATTAATTACCAGAATGATGATGTACTCTACAGGTTTACTAAAAATTATGATGTTTCCTTTAATGAAGCTAATGACATTTTTATAGAAACTAAAAAGTGGCTCTGGTTAGGGTTTCAAAAAGAAGAAATTTTAAGCTTTGGAATTGATTCAGTGCTAATTGATAACTCACTTAGCATTATTGATACGATGTGGCACAATTTCATACTATTTACCAAAGACTATACTGATTTTTGTCACCATTATTTTGGTTCCTACATCCATCATGTTCCGACAGTGAAACCTAAGCAAAGTTCTTCTGGAACTGAAAAAAGTATTGAGCAGATAGAACAACAAATTGTCAACACTTTGCGACCTCAGTATCAACTAGTTTTTGCATTACTAGGAGAAAATACCTTCGTGAAATGGTATAGAACCTATCCTGAAAAGTATAGCCCCCCAAAGTTGAAAAAGTTGAGGCGTAGCTAGTCGCTATCAACTTTGTATTGAACATGCTCAGGCCTTATAATTTGATATAAAAATGCCGATGAAAAAGCTTTTTTCAGCTTTAAATCTATAGAATAAGAAAATGCTGAGACTATTCAATAGAATGCTGACCAATTATTTAATAAATTATCGAGACAATACAACTGAGAGAAAATAAAAAATGAGTGAAAGCTTATTCAGAAAAGAAGCTATAGAACACAAACGTGAAAGATTATGGGGAAACGTAATAGTAATTCAGCCACTATCCTTTACTGTTCTATCAATAGTCATCTCATTGGTTGTCGGATTAATTGTCGCCTTGCTATTGTGGGGAAATTATGCCCGACGTGAAACTGTTAATGGATATTTGGCCCCTAACACAGGTTTATCTAAAATTTATGCAAAAAATAACGGTATAGTTACGAAAATATTGGTCAAAGAGGGAGAATATGTTAAAGCTGGTACCCCTTTACTAACCGTTTCGACTGGCAGGTCTACTGAGGATTCCAGTGACTTGGATGCTGTTGTATTGGGTGAACTTGATAAGAACTTACTGGATGCTCAAGAAAAAATGGTTGAAGAGAAGGAATTAAGTGATGTCGAAAAAAGTAAGCTTAATGCACAAATTGATGGACTCAAAATCGAAATAGACAAGTTAAAAATACAACTGGCTACGACGAAAGAAAGATTTTCATTAGCAAAAAAACGAGTAGATAAATTTGAGAACTTGAGGCTGAAAGGTCATGTCTCGACTAAAGAATTTGATGAACAATACTTAAAATATTTGGATAACAAACTTAGATTCAATGAGACCGAGCGCCAGCTTTCTTCTAGAGTCAATGCATTAACTACCGCCGAATATGAGCTTAAACAAATCCCGGTAAGATTAATAATACAACTAACTGATTCGCGCAATATTATTTCAGAAATTAAACAACGACGATTTAATATTGAGGGACAACGTACATATACACTATACGCTCCGTCTTCAGGTAAAGTGACAGCATTACAAGCACATGAAGGCAAAACTGTTGTTACTAACGCATTGGTATTAGCTATTCTTCCTGAAGGCGCGGAGTTTATTGTGAAATTATTTGTTCCAACGAGAGCAATTGGTTTTGTGCAGAAAAATCAAAAAATCATGATCCGTTACGCCGCATTTCCGTATCAACGTTTCGGGGTTTACGAAGGATATATAGAAAAAGTGGCGGAAGTTATTTTGTCTCCTGATGAACTTCCAGTACCAGTTTCTTTGAACGAACCTGTCTATAAAGTTACAGCAAAATTAGACCATCAAAACGTTCAAGCATACGGTCAAGAGCTTCCATTACAATCAGGTATGTTACTTGAGGCGGATATAATTTTAGATAGCTTATCACTTATCGACTGGTTGCTTGATCCGCTGTACAGTTTAAAAGGTCTTTAGTAATGGAAAACCCGGTTGATTTATTATCTTTTAGTCGCGGATCGAAACTACCTGTATTATTGCAAACTGAGGCTGCCGAATGCGGTTTAGCATGCATCGCGATGGTTGCTTCTTATCATGGTCATAAGATAGATCTAAATACTCTAAGACGTGATTATCCTATATCACTGAAAGGCGTTACACTAAAAAATTTAATGACGGTCGCGGATAGTCTCAAGTTTTCATCTCGAGCGTTACGGCTAGACTTACACGATATTCAAAACCTCCAACTGCCTTGTATTTTACACTGGGATTTAAATCATTTTGTAGTCCTAAAAAAAGCGACTAGAGATAAGATTGTCATCCATGATCCAGCGCGAGGCGAGTGTTCCTTGCCACTAGATGAAGTCTCCAAGCGATTCACCGGCGTTGCTTTAGAGCTTACCCCAGCTAATGGATTTGAGAAGAAAGACGAGAGACTTAAAATGCGTTTGTCAGATTTGTGGACAAAGGCTACGGGATTAAAACGCGTACTTACTCGCATACTGATATTGTCTTTGCTTCTACAGACGTTTGCTCTTGTTAGTCCATTTTACATGCAACTTGTGGTCGACAATGTGTTGGTAGGACATGACACAAACCTGCTGGTAGTACTTGCATTAGGTTTTTTGTTGTTAGCTCTAATTCGAGCAGGTACGGAGGCTTTACGCTCATTTATTATCATGTATCTCGGTAGTCAATTGAGTATTCAGATGGCAGCAAATCTATTTCGTCATCTATTGCGCCTTCCTTTATCCTATTTTGAAAAACGCCATATCGGAGACGTAGTCTCACGATTCACTTCAATGGATAACGTAAAGCAAATGATAACTACAGGACTTATTGAAACTGTCGTCGACGGTGTTATGACAATAAGTACCTTGATAATGATGTTTATTTATAGCCCTTTATTAGCATTCATTGTTCTAGGCGTTGTTGCCTTGTACGCGATCTTACGTTTTATCATGTATCGACCTTTTCGAAAACGAACCGAAGAGTCAATCGTGAATAACGCGAAAGAAAATTCCAATTTCATGGAAACAGTGAGAGCAATGCAAAGTATCAAAATATTCGGTCGGGAAGCGCAAAGGCAAACTGTATGGCACAATCATTACGCCGATGCAATGAATTCAGATATTAGGATCAATAAGCTTAAAATTACTTTTAAAGCTATTAACGATTTACTTTTTGGGATTGAAAACGTTGCGATTATCTATTTCGGGGCTACTTTAGTTTTGAGCAATATGTTTTCTGTAGGAATGTTGTACGCATTTATATCTTACAAAGGCCAATTTACCCAAAAAGCCGCAGCTGTTATTGAAAAGCTGATTGAGTTTCGTATGCTCAGTTTACACTTAAGTCGTATTGCTGATATTGCGATGACTCCCCAGGAAGATGTAGGTGAAAATGGTTTGGTCAAAAGTACAGATATCACAGGAGAGTTAAGACTTGAAAATGTAAGTTTTCGGTACTCTGAGGCCGAACCAATGATTTTTAGCAATGTGAACTATACCTTTTCCCCAGGCGAATCGGTCGCAATTATAGGACCTTCTGGTTGCGGTAAGACAACCCTAATGAAAAATATGTTGGGATTACTTGAGTTAAACCAAGGAAAGCTATTTGTCGATGGCATAGATATTAAACAATATGGTTTGAGCAACTACCGAAGACAAATCGGCGCAGTGATGCAAGATGACCAGCTATTGTCAGGCTCGATGATGGATAATATTTCGTTTTTCGACCCAGAGTTGGATGAAAAAAGGGTCATTCAATGTGCGCAGATTGCTTCTGTCCATAAAGATATCATAGCGATGCCAATGGCTTACAATACACTAATAGGTGACATGGGGACTACACTTTCAGGAGGGCAACGACAACGCATCTTATTAGCTCGAGCACTTTATCGTAAACCGAAAATATTGTTTATGGACGAGGCGACGTCTAACCTTGATACTCGGTTGGAGTCTATCGTTAATGACGCAATTAAGGGACTCGAAATAACCCGTATAATTATAGCGCATAGACCTCAGACTATTATCTCTGCTGACAGAGTTGCTGCAATTCGTGGTGGAGATTTAGTGAATATTGATAAGGCTGAAGTTCGAACTTTGTTGGGAATGACTAAAAAAAATGAGTATTGATGGAGACTTGGCAACACTTATTTCGGCAAAAATACATTAAAGAATGTGAGACAGGTATATAATCAAAGCAAAAGATAGAAATATATTTCAGTGCATGTGACAATACCCGTTAAGTAGACTAAGTCTAATTTGGAAAAACGTTTAAGAGAGTTGGTTCAAGAATCAAAGGAAGAATGTTTTGGGGATCATTGAGAATGATGTACTTTAACACTTTCTAACCACTATTGATTACACAAATGGATTGGCTCTTATTGGTTTGCTCGAGAATCAAATATTGTTTTACATGAACATAAGATTTAGCTGTAGAGCATAATGCCCTGGTAAGTTTTTATTCGAATACTTATCTAGAAGTCATGCTCGACCCTTTTTAAAAAGCCTCCAAACCGAAATCTAGCTATTTTTCACTGTGACTCATAAAGTTGAACAGCTCGGCAGAAAACTAACCTTAAAAGAATAAATAGCATAAATACTTCAAGAAGAAGACAATGTTGGTAGTTTCTAGACTAAATAATTACTTTTGCACCATAAAGTCGGGAAGCACCGCAGAACCAAATACCGCAAGCTCAAAGAGCTCACCAGACTCCTGGTTTGAAGCGGCTAGAGCATCAGTTAATGCATCTAAGGTCGTTGAATCACCTATGTAGTTTAGTCTTCCTGCGTTCATATAAAAGTCTAGAAAATTCGCCACTCCTGCAGCTTTCGATTTGCTATCGCCGGATGTTTCGTTCCAAATGCTATTAACTCTTTCTGCATTCAACCTAACCCTTAACTGTTCCTCCTCAATTGATTTATTCTCTTTGATGAAGCGATTAGTTCGTCGAAGTCCATCAGTTATAAGTTGGTTGTAGAAATTGAAGCTAGAGTAGACTTGTAATTCTGTCACAAGTTGCAGTTCTGGAGCGGTCAGCGAGTTACTTGACAAGGCTCCAGAGGGTGAGTATTCGGGAGAGTAAAAATTAAATACGGAAGGAGACATTAACGCTTCCTGACCTAACTTTGTAGTCAAAGCGCCTAGACGCAGCAATGTTGCTCCTGTCTCAAAATTTGACGCATTCGAATAATCAAGCGGGTAAACTCCCGGCATATTTTCATCTCCGATTGTAACTGAAGATAAAGCTTGATGAAGTCTAAGAATTGCGCTTAGTTGAAGTACGGGCTCTTTAAACTTGCCGAATCTAGGTTCACTCATTAATTTCGGGTTTCGAGCTTCTTCATCCAGTAGAATCGCTTTTACTACGGAAGCCATATCACCTGTTTCACCGAATGCATCTGCTACGCGCTCAATATAGTCCGGACTGGGATTTGAAGTGACCATGCGTTGAATTAAGCGTTCAACAACATAGGGAGCGGTACTGCTATGAGCTACAAGTGCATCTATAACCAAGTTTAGCTCGTTATCTGGCGACAAACCCGCAGGAATTACCAAAGGAACGTCTTCATCAGTAAATAGGATTTTTTCAGAGGTATCATGTTTATCAGCAAAAAACTTTAGGGGTTCAGTCCAGCGAAATTGAAAATCATTTGCTAAGTTGTTTAGGTAAAAGTCTTCATTGTTGACCATCAAGCCATTCGATTCTGTCACACTAAAAGAGAGTCCAGTAAATACCTGTGCCATTTCTTTAATAACTTTATTGTCGTAGGTTTGAACAGGTAGATTATTAGGACCCAATTTAATAGAGCCGTTTTTATTTCTTTCAATTAAACCGAAAGTGAATAGTTGCATTATTTCTCTAGCAAAATTTTCGTCAGGAAAAGAGCCTGCAGCAGTGTCTTCTTTCTCGTTGCGGAGATGACTTAAGTAGCTGCCCATAATCGCATGTCTTGTGACTTCTTCTAACAAATCTCGATATGATAAATTCGCATGGAGGGCTAAGGTATCATAGTAGTCAGCGGTTCCTCGGTGAGCGTTACGAACCCCTGAGTCTTGTTCGCTAATGACTAAAATTTGACTTAACGCAAAAGCAACTCGCTGGCGTAACTGATCTTTAGCAAAAGCCGCCACTGTCCAGAATGCATCTTTACGAATCAAATCGCCATCCTCTGAACTTCCGTTAGCGCTTAAGAATATAGAAGACTGTTTATCGACAAAAGGAAGTAACTCTGTTTGTGGCAGTTGAAATTGGGCTTCAATCCAAGCTGTGTAAACTTCCATTCGATTTTGGCCATTTGAATCGATAAGAAAACGAAGTGCGGCATAGTCTTTTGGTGTTGCACCAAATGTCGCCTGATTCAAAAAACGTATGATATCGAGATCAGTCTCTTCTTCAGTTAAATTACTAATAGGTGGTGGCGCTATCGTAGAGTCAAAAATGAGAACAGCTCTAATTTCACCTCCTGGATTATCCGCAGTATGAATATTGACGTATACTCTTCCTTCAAACAATGCGTCCAAAAGTTCTTGTTCAGTGGTAAATGGAGCACCATTGTCTAATGATAAGTCCCAGCTAAAATCAAATAATGGACCTGGACTCTCGATATCCTTTAGAATTGGGCCATTGATTAAGTGAATATGCTGATCGACTTGCGAGCTCGTAAGATTAGAAAAAGAATAATTAAGTAATCCTTTATCATTATCGCCTTGAAGAATAAAACTAGCGGATCCAGATGCAGTCGTAGCAACGCCGTCTTGAGCAAGAAAGTTACCAAGAAATACTTTACGATTGGCGTCTGAATTTGTGGCATCTATTATAGAGATTGGTTCAGAAGTTGAGATTCCTAGGTCATAACCAGTTCCGCTTGAAATAGAAAACACCGCAGTTTCGGGTACCTCGTTTAGGTCGTCGGCGATGGGCCTTACTTCAATGACGCGGCTATTTTGGTTTTCTAGTAGGGAGAGTGTTGTTCCTACAACACTACCACCATCACTATAGTGCAATTCAAAATCACCGGCGGTGGCTGAGCCCTTACTAGATAATGGATTTCCCGATTGAGTAAAATTTATCGAAATGGCATTAACTCCCCCAGTTCTGACTATTTGAAATTTGGCAAATTGGCCAGATTTTTCAACGGCTATTGATTCGCCTTCTACACTTACAATGTTGACTATGGGTAGCACCGATTCATTGTCTTTGTTAGAGCTGTCTCCACCGCAGCTTTGTAGAACTAAAATGAGCAATAACGGGTAACATTTTTGTATTAGATTCATAATTTTTTATCACGCTATTATTGTTGGGCTGGGTGGGCCACCAAAATTTGCTAATGACGGGAAAATGTTTAAAAGTTCCGAATCAGACACTCCCATCCAACGAGCTAACTCAGCAGAGCATTGTGATGATGAAGTTGTTGGAATCCAGCGTCCTCGGCCGGTATCTAGCCCTTGTTCTAATCTAAAATCAGGGTGAGTGCCATGTAACTTTCCACCATCAATTACACCCCCCATAAACATATAGTGTCCACCCCATCCATGATCTGTTCCGGCGACGGCATCGTTTCCATTAGGAGTGAAAGTTCTTCCAAATTCCGAGCCAACCATTGTTACTACTGAATCAAAGTCACCTTGAGCTATTAACGCATCTCTGAATCCCTTTAATGAAGCATCTAAGTCTGCCATAAGCGCAGCATGGCCACCCAATAAGTTTCGATGGGTGTCGAATCCATCCATTTCGACAAAAAATACAGGTCGAGTATTTGTCGTACTAGCGCGACCAGCGATCATTTTGGCAACTGTTTTTAGGCGTTCTTGTGTGAGGCTTTCTGTTCCTCCTGCAGCTGCGAATATAGCGTCATAGTCTATACCTTTAAGCTCAGCTTCTTCAAACGAAGCTCGGACTACAGCTTCGGCTCGTTGTGCAGATTGATAAACACTCGCATACTTTTGACCTAACAAGTTATCGCTACCCGCAGCCGATGCCATCGACTCGTTTATCATTGATGCTCGCAAGCCATTGAATGAATCAAGTGAGATTAAGCCATTGCTGCTTAGCTCATAGGCAGTCATTAAGCCATCACGAGAAACTTGAAAGGCATTTAGCCCAGACATTGATATCAGCGGCGATACCTCAGTGTCTGTATTTAGATGAGCCAATAGCTCGGCGGTTCTCCCTCCCCAACCAAAATTAAAAAGGCCACTTGGTTCACTTTGAATTTGTCTTTGTTGATCGGCATGCGAAAAAAGTTGCGGGGGTAATGCGACACTTTCGCTTTGAAAAGCTTGAAGGCTCACTGGAGTTACTAAATTCCCAGCGTTGCACATCACATTGAGCTCATTGTTATTAAATAACTCGGCAATCTGAGGGCAGCTAGGATGAAACCCGAATTCGCTGTGAGTCGTACCATCAAAAATATTGGCTGGTTCAGTTAAAGAAATGGGATGCAACTCTTCTTTCGCGATTGAAATAATTCCTCTACCTTGCTCGTATCGTTCGCGCAGTGGACCAGCTGTAGGAATTAGCATGTTGTATGAGTCGTTACCACCGGCCAAAAAAACTAATACTAGAGCTTGGTAGTTTGAATTGGATCTCGGGAGAGCGTGTGCCTCTTTGAGACTTAACAAACTACCTAAACTCGACAATGAAAATGCAGACGCTCCTACTCCCGCCACACCATCGCGTATGAAATCTCTTCGGCTGAACTCTTTAGGTTTATTTTGGGGCATCTAGATTACTACCTGTTTATTGGGTGTACCAAGATATTTTTACTTCAAGTTATAATTTTGGCATATTGAAACGATAATTGTGGAAAACAGCTCACAATGCCAGTTAAAACTTTTGCTAAACCAGTAAACCATTGAAATAATATAATGTTACACATGATTCTCCGGGGGGCCGGCTAACCAAATATAAAGCCTCGTGAAGACTAATCTAGAGCGGCTATATCTATCACTAAGTATCGGATATAACAAGTAATGATATCATATTAGCCTCGTAATTCATCGAAGTATCATGGTGTGAATAATCACGACTGATGAGACGGTCTTACTTGGCATTATTGGAGGGAATAT
>JBDVOJ010000114.1:0-9049 GCA_039969155.1 Kangiellaceae bacterium | reverse complement strand
TTTTGCGGTTGACCAACTACCGTTGTTGTTGCGTTTTTGCAAATCATAGTAAGTGACTAAACCGGCTGGTTTGGTCCAGGTAATGGCAGCACTTCCCGTTGAGGTAGAAGGACGTGAAGGCGCCGCAGGTGCTGAAGGTTTAAGTCTTACTTTCGCGCTATTGGCACTGCTGTAACCAGAACATGACCAACTATAGCTATTACATGCTCGTAGTCGATATTCGTAGTTTGTGCCATCGACTCGACCGGTGCGAGTTAAAGATGTCGTGGTGTTATTGGAAGCGACGGTTGCCCAAGTTCCCCCCGCAACTCGCTCTTGGACTTGATAAAAATTAACGGTTCCGGAGGGTTTACTCCAACTGACGGTAACACTCGTTGAGGTTGAATTAACATTAGCGGGTTTTGCAGGCGCCGAGGGTCTTAGTTCAACTCGAACGGTATTTTGTGAACTATAAGCTGAACATGACCATGAGTATTGGTTACACGCTCTGACACGGTAATAGTAAGTGGTATTATTCGATTTACCACTTCTAGAAAGAGTCGTACCTGACTGACTGCTAGAAACCGTTGACCAACTTCCTGAGCCGACTTTTTCTTGAACATCGTAATAAGTCACTGTTCCAGGTGGTTTGCTCCAGCTAACAGTATAAGAAGTATTGATGGAGTTGATGTTTGATGGTTTGGCTGGAGTCGATGGTTTATTTCTAACATTGGTTGAACTGCTGGTGCGATTAGCTGAGCATTTTTCTGCTCCGGAGCTTAAGTCAACGTTACAGCCTTTTATTCTAAATTTATAACTGGCGTCGGTAAGACCGGAGATCGCATAACTAGTCGCGTTATAGGTTGGAGAACTAATAGTCGTATAAGCACCACCGTTTTTTGATTGATAAAGGACGTAATACCCGGCTTGCTGTATTCCAGATGACGCCCCCCAAGTGATGGTAAAAGCACCATTGTTGTCAGTTGAAGGCACTCCCATTGTCCCTGGTGTACCTGGGGCATTAGTTGTAGTACCTCCGCAGGATGCGAGCATTTCTGGATTATTCTGTAGGTTTTTACTATCACTCGAGTCATTGTTAGATAGCTTTTTTATATTGCCATCTTTAGACATTAAGAAAGGTGGTGGTGGACACCCTGCCGCCTGCACAGGAGCACTAACTAAATTCAAAACTGCAAGCAGTACCGAAAAACTAACCAATAATAAACGACTCATAACGTAACCTTTACCTATATAGCCCAATGACCATAAACCTTGTTTTTGTTTTAATAAATGAAGCAAACGCAATAACCCAAACGACGGTTAAAATTGCGAGATATATGATGTCAAAAGGGGGATAGGGAGGTTTTAACTATACTGCCAGAGTGTTGTTGTATTCTGCCAAAGTCAATGATTATGGGGCTTTTGAGAGCAGGGCTGCTTGACCTTATTGCTTTAGAGGCCGATTAGAAGAAAAGGCTGTGACTTCTAATAATGTTACCAAGACCCACTCGCTAGCGCATTGATTTATCTCTAGTAAGGATGTAATATTCTTCGCCACTATATGAGTCATAGCAAACTACCATTACTCGCTGGACGACCGAATATGCTTCAGCCTAATTACTATCAGGGAAAAAAATGAAAAAATTAACTCTAGGTTTTCTATCAACTATATGTATTCTGATTTCTACTTCTATTCAACCAACATTCGCAATGAATTTATTCCCACAACTTTTAATTTGCACTTACAAGCATGGTGATGCTAATGCTGAAAAAGCTGTATATGCAACAAAAGCCGTATATGGGTTCACTTGTCCACCTCCAACAGAGCCAGAAAAGGACCATATAACTGAGGACTTTTATCCAGTTGATTCAACCGGGCTTAGATGGAAAGGGAACACTAAAGACAACAAAGATTGTCATGTTGTAATGACCATTCATCAAGGACAGGTTCAATAATTACTAGTTAAAAGTGCGCTGACAAATACCAGCGCACTTCGAAAGATAGAAGATAAAAAATTAAGAACTTTACTCTAACTCTACTCTTTGTAACGCTTTTACTGCTCACAACTCTTGCTGAATCCAGTATCATACGATTCAACTCCTTAAGCGTAGACAATGGTTTACCTGATAAATCAGTACGAGCTATTCACCAGGATGATCTTGGTTTTATTTGGCTTGGCACTGAACTAGGAATAGCAAAGTTTGATGGATTGACCCTCAATAGAAACTTGCATGGTACTTCTTCTGAAATTTCTAATGCCTATATAACATCAATTGTGCAGCATAAAAACACACTTTGGCACAGTAGTCTTACTAACGGTTTGATCTCGCATTATCCAGCACTTTCTATCGTAGAATACATACAAGAAAATAACAGCCAATTAATCTCTAACCAAATTTACGATTTAAATCTAGTTAAAAATTCTAATCTTTGGCTTGGTACAGCAAAAGGGCTACAACTCTTTGACATAGAAAAGCGACAATTCAAGGCTCCATCGTCTTCAAGCTCAGATTTAGTATTACTTCCCGATGTTCCTATTCGAAAGATTCTAGCTTCTGACCGAAATGGGCTCTGGGTGGGTACAAATAACGGATTATACCTATTGAGAAACAATACCAATGCGCTCGAGCCCATGAAATTTCCCAACTCGATTACTCCAATAGTACGCTCTATTGTTGAAGATCATGATGGTAAAACTTGGATTGGAACCAATGAGGGCTTATTTTTTGTTGATCCCCTTTCAAACAAAGTATCTAAGGACACAAGGTTTATTGATGAGCAGTATGTGCTTTCAATTCTAGAAGATAGCGAAAATAATCTATGGTTCGGGACAAGTATGGATGGACTTCATAGAGTAACTCCATCAGGACTCCACTCTCACTTCAAAAATGATAGAGGTGACGATAGCTCCCTTGGAGACACTGCAGTACTTGCGCTTTATCAAGATAGAAGTGGCATAATTTGGGCGGGCACTTACAACGCTGGAATTCACTGGTTTGACCCACACAAATATACACTGGGCGCTAGCAATAAATCGTTGAGTTCTTACCCTTGCATGAATTCGGATTTAATATTTTCTTCACAACCACTTAGCGAAAATAGAGTATTAGTAGGAACTGAAAAGGGGCTTACTCTATTAAATATCAACACAAGAAAGTGTACTCACTTCACTCATTCTGAAGATATTAATTCTATATCGGATGACTCAGTACTTACAATATTTGAAGATTCTCAAAAACAGATTTGGCTCGGTACGTCCGAAGGGTTAGACCGACTAGATTTAGCCACCGGTAGGGTTACTCGATTTGGCTCCCAAATTCAAAATAAGAATGTCTACACCATTAACGAGTCAAAGAACGAAAATCTTGTTATAGGAACTGTATCGGGTATCTATATCAGCGATACAAGCAAGTCCGAATTTCGGCAAACTAGTATTAATATAAAATCCGAAAATATAAGAATTCAAACAAGCGATAAAGATATCAACGGAAATATATGGTTTGGCTCTGATCATGGGTTACTAATGCTTGATAACGAGCTAAAAAAACTCAATCTAGAGTTTGTCGAGCAAGACCCCACAATAATTACGAACATTCGATCCGTACATGTCCTAGCAGAAGACGAGATTTTATTTACATTAGATGGCCGAGGCATCTTTAAATTTGATACAAAAACTAAGACTCTAATAGATGTCGCTGAGGAGTATGGAATATATTCTAGTATTGGTTTTGTCGGGTTTCAAGAAGATGATAATGGTGATTTATGGTTATCTACTGTTAACGATGGTTTATACAAATTAGATTTAGTAAATGGTGGTTCTGAGAACATAAGTCACGAAGACGGTTTGATAAGCAATTACGTTACTGATACTTCGTCCTCGAAATTTCCAGATGGTAAACTTTTTTTTGGAAGTAGATATGGCTTTTCTATATTTCATCCTGACAAAATAAAGCGAAACTTAGCTCCACCAGAAATAGCAATCTCAAATTTATTGATTAATCAAAAGCCGAGAGATTTAGAAAGTGACAAGAATAAATCAAAGGTATCACCTTTGATTCTCAAGCACAATGAAAACAACCTAGAGCTCACATTCAATGTACTTCACTATTCATCCCCAAAATCTAACAGTTACGCATATCGTCTAGAGGCCCATAGCGAGAACTGGAATACATTACCTGCTACTAATAAAAAAATCAAATTTGAAGATTTACAAGCCGGTTCGTACTTATTAAAATTCAAAGGAATATCAAAAAATAAAGTTGAAAGCATAGAAAAAACTCTCTTGATAGATGTTTTACCTGCGCCGTGGGCTACACCCATGGCATTTGTTGTCTATTTTATTACTCTCATACTATTCATAGTATTTATCGTTGGATTAAGAACTGGAGTGTTAAAACGGCGAGCTGAAGAATTAGAAAACATAGTTAACGTTCGCACCAAAGAACTAGCTACGGAAAAAGAAAAAGTAGAACAGCTCCTATCTAGGAAAAATGAGGAATTCGCCAATGTATCTCACGAGTTCAGAACTCCATTAACTTTGATCCTTGGACCAATCAATCAACTGATTACAAAATCAAAAGACAAAAACTTAGTCGGCAAACTAAACATTGTTCAAAGAAATGCTCTTCGGCTATTACGCATGGTCGATCAATTACTCAACTTAGAAACTTTCCGAGTAAAAGCGATCACTCAAAAATCTCCACAAGCCATTGGTAAAATCACTCAGCTGGTCGCTGAAGCATTTGCTGATTTAGCAGAAGAAAAACAAATCACTTTCAACATTGAGACAATCGAGCCAGTTTGTTTTGACTTCACTCCCGATGCGTTTGAAAAAATTATTCTAAACCTACTATCCAATGCAATTAAATATACTAAACCAGGCGGCACCATTACGGTCTGTACAACTCGAATCGATCAGGCAAAATATCAGATTCAAGTGTCAGACACCGGCATAGGAATTGCCAAAGACAAACTCGAGAAAGTTTTTGAACGCTTTAATCGCGTCATGGATGAAAACAGCGAGCAAGTAACCGGTTCAGGGATTGGTTTAGCATTGGTAAAAAGTTTAGTTGAGTCTCACGATGGCTCAGTCGAACTTGAGAGCGAACTTGGCCAAGGCACCACTATCACAGTCACGTTGCCGATCGTAAATGAAGTTGATGAATCGCAAATCAACGTTCATCAAAATGACGAAATAATTGCGATGGAGCTCATGAACGTTTCAAGTTCCGGATTGCATGAAAACACTATAGCTCAAACCGCAGAAGCTATTCAGTCGACTGGAAAGCCAACGGTCCTAGTTATCGAAGATAACGATGATATGCGTCAATATATTGTTGAAAGCATCGGTCAACAATTTAATACTTTAGTGGCTGCTGATGGCCAAGCAGGTCTAGAATTGGCTATTCAGGAAGTTCCTGATTTAATCATCAGCGATATTATGATGCCTAAGCTGGATGGCTATCAAACTACCAAAGCATTGCGCGAAGCACAAATTACTAACCATATTCCAGTGGTACTGTTAACCGCTCGCGGTGATCGAGATAGTCGACTAAAAGGTTGGGAAGAAAAAGCTGACGAATACATTACCAAACCATTTGATGTGGAAGAATTAATTATTCGAATTTCGAACTTAATTGAGATCCGGAATATTCTGAAACGCCGCTTTAGTGAGACGGTTTTCGAACAAGCGGAAGAAATATTTGAATCACCAGAGGACGATTCAGATAATCTTTCTATAGTCGAAATAAATACCCAACGACTGCAACAGGAATTTATCGAACAATTAAATCAGCATATTGAGTCGGTTTATATGGAAGCAGAGCTAGCGGTGGTTGACCTTGCTAAAGCTATTAACATGAGTGAGCGTCAGTTCTATCGAAAATTACGTAGTGTCATCGATATGACCCCATCAGAGTATTTGCGACGTTTTAGGCTGGAAAAATCAAAAGAAATATTGCGCTCAGGAAAGACTGCGAACTTCACTGCATTTGAAGTTGGTTTTTCATCACAAGCTTATTTTAGCAAGTGTTTTAAAGCGCAATATAATATGACACCTAAGCAATTTGTGAATCAGACTTAGAATTATATCTATTTTACAAGACCCATTCTAAAAACAATTATCAGTATTTTTGTAGGTTGCGGGTGACGAAGGAACCCCAACAGCAACGGCTAAAGATAAATAAAAGTGCGTTGATTTCCGCGGGTGAAAGTATCAATCATATTTCGATGCTGTAGAACGTTTGTTGTTGGGGTTCGCAAAGCTCACCAGCCAAACTACTATTCTAAGCTTCAACCGCCTCAGCCGGCTTAGTAATTAAATCCCCTTATAAAAAGCGCATTGAGCGGAGTCGAAATGTCTTCTTCGTTGATGCTTAAAGATCGCGAGGCTTCGACTGCGCTCAGCCGGCTTATTAACTAATCCCGTATATAATAAGCACATTGAGCGGAGTCGAAATGTTTCCTTCTTTAATGCTTAGCTCTCAACAGACTAAACATCACTCCCTACTACTCTCAACTTAGCAACTTCTTCCGAACGATGAATGTCATTAGATAGATTCACCAATGCTTTCGCAGACGACCTAATAATATCTGTCGCTAATCCCATTCCATGAAAGGTTTTAGCAATATTCTCATTCTTACATTCAGCCATAATATTGACTTGACCCAATGCGTCGGTCCCTTCAGAAGTTGAGGTGACCTTAAAATCTTTGATTTCAATATCATATCCTGTGATTCGACTGATACAACTACAGATTGAATTCACTGGTCCATTACCAATGGCGGCTTCTTTAATGGTTTTATCACCACAGCGCAATTCCACTGTAGCAGTAGCGCTATTTTCAGTTCCAGCTTGAACGGATAACGACTCTAAAGAGAAAAAGTCATCTTCAGTATCCAAATTAGAAAAGAAAACTAACGCTTCCAAATCGTAATCAAACACTTGGCCTTTTTTGTCGGCCAATTTTAGGAAACTCTCATAAAGCTTATCTAAGTTGAAGTCTATTTCATCAAATCCTAACTCTTGTAGTCTGTGTTTAATAACATGCCGACCAGAGCGAGAGGTAAGATTCAATTTATTGGTACTTAAG
The DNA here is from genome assembly GCA_039969155.1 of Kangiellaceae bacterium. GTDB lineage: Bacteria > Pseudomonadota > Gammaproteobacteria > Enterobacterales > Kangiellaceae. The sequence continues at coordinate 1,978 of JBDVOJ010000114.1, read as the reverse complement.
CCGACTGTCTCTGGGGTCATTATTTCATAAGTATTTTGGCTCTTCAGCACGCCATCTTGATGGATCCCTGATGAGTGACTAAACGCATTGGCACCAACAATGGCTTTGTTGGATTGAATAGGCATATTACATAGATTAGAAACCAGCTGACTAGTGCGATGAATTTCCTTCGGATTAATATTAGTGGTTAGTCCCAATTGATCTCTTCGAGTATTTAAGATCATCACCACTTCTTCTAACGAACAATTACCTGCGCGCTCGCCAATCCCATTAATAGTACATTCAATTTGTCGGGCGCCAGCTTGTACTGCGGAAATCGAATTTGCCACTGACAAACCTAAATCATCATGACAATGTACCGACAAAACGGCTTGATCAATATTAGGCACTCGTTGAATTAGATTCTCGATAATTTTTCCGAACTCCGATGGTAAAGTGTAACCTACGGTATCCGGGATATTGATGGTCGTTGCCCCAGCCTTAATGGTTTGCTCAACCATTCTGCACAAAGCATCAATTGGTGTTCTGCCAGCATCTTCACATGAGAACTCCACATCATCGGTGTAATTTCTGGCGCGTTTTACCGCTCTGACTGCCATGTCTACGACATCATCAAATCCTTTTTTCAACTTGTTTTCAATATGAATGGTGGAAGTGGCAATAAACGTATGAATTCTAAATGCTTCTGCGACTTTTAAAGCTTCACCCGCGGCATCGATGTCTTTATCAATAGCTCGCGCAAGCCCAGCAATGCGACTATTTTTTACTTGCCGAGCAATGTCTTGTACGGAGGCGAAATCACCGGGTGATGAAACAGGAAATCCCGCTTCGATCACATCAACCCCTAAGCGTTCTAAGGCTAATGCGATCTGTAATTTTTCCCGCGCACTTAGACTCGCTTGTAGCGCTTGCTCACCATCTCGTAACGTAGTATCGAAGATAATGACGTTATTTTCCTTGCTACTCTCGTTAATTGCATTCATGTGGTTTCCCAACTTATTTTTGTCGTTGCGTGCATATCGCATTCGCTGGCTCAAGGGGCAAGCTAAGCACGGCGTGGCAAGCTATTTTTTCTCTACTGCCTAATTTCTTTAACCACCGCATCAATGGCTTGCTGTGTGGTTAGCTTGCTTCCAGGCTGTAAATCAACCGGCAAAATACCTTGCTCTATCGCTGCTTCAACGGCTCGCTCTATTGCCGATGCTTCTTCAGTGAGCTTTAACCATCGCAACATCATTGCGATACTTAAAATGGTTGCATATGGATTAGCAATCCCTCGTCCGGCAATATCGGGCGCAGACCCATGAATGGGCTCAAATAATCCGTGTTGGTTACCAACCGAAGAAGAAGCTAATAAACCCATTGATCCAGCTAGCACACTGGCTTCATCCGATAAAATATCACCGAACATATTTTCCGTAAGAACCACATCGAACTCCGATGGCGATTGAATAAGCTTCATCGCACATGAGTCCACTAACTGATGATGTAGCTCAACGTCTGGAAATTCGTCTTTGCCGATTCTAGTCACTACTTCACGCCATAATTTTGAGGTTTCTAGAACATTGGCTTTGTCCACAGAAGTTAATTTTTTATTTCTCTGTTGGGCAAGCTCAAAAGCAACTCGAGCAATTCGCTCTACTTCGGTGACAGAATATTTACATTCATCAGTTGCATAGTCTGAGTGACGGTTCTTTTGTCCAAAATAAATTCCACCCGTTAGTTCCCTAACGATTATAAAATCAGTTCCGGCTAAAATTTCAGGTTTCAGCGGTGAGGCGGCTTCTAATTGTGAGTACATGCTTAGTGGCCGAATATTGGCATAAACCGATAATTCCGAACGAAGTTTTAATAGCCCTTGTTCCGGTCTAATATCAGACTGGTCCCACTTAGGCCCACCAATCGCCGCTAAAAAAACTGCGTCCGCTTTTTTACAAGCGGCCAAAGTATCATCTGGAAGAGCACTCCCCGTTGCATC
>JBDVOJ010000113.1:0-76092 GCA_039969155.1 Kangiellaceae bacterium | reverse complement strand
TTTTGCGGTTGACCAACTACCGTTGTTGTTGCGTTTTTGCAAATCATAGTAAGTGACTAAACCGGCTGGTTTGGTCCAGGTAATGGCAGCACTTCCCGTTGAGGTAGAAGGACGTGAAGGCGCCGCAGGTGCTGAAGGTTTCAATCTCACTTTGGCGCTATTAGCGCTACTGTAACCCGAACATGACCAGCTATAACTATTACACGCCCGCACACGGTACTCGTAATTAGTGCCGTCAACCTTGCCGGTTCGAGTGAGTGACGTGGTTGTATTGTTTGAAGCAACCGTTGACCAAGTGCCAGCAGCAACTCGTTCCTGCACTTGGTAAAAGTTAACCGTTCCAGATGGCTTGCTCCAATTGACCGTGATACTGGTTGAAGTCGAGTTAATATCAGATGGTTTGGCGGGTGCAGAAGGCTTATGCTCAACCCGAACGGTATTTTGTGAACTATAAGCCGAACACGACCACGAGTATTGGTTACATGCTCTAACTTTATAATAGTAAGTAGTGTTGTTAGATTTTCCACTCCGAGGTAATGTGGTTCCCGATTGACCGCTTGAGACCGTTGTCCAACTGCCTGAACCCACTTTCTCTTGAATATCATAATATGTCACGGTCCCCGAAGGTTTACTCCAACTGACCGTATAGGAGGAGCTAGTTGAATCAATATTGGAAGGTTTTGCAGGAGCAGACGGTTTGTTTCTAACATTGGTTGAGCTGCTAACTCGAAAAGAAGAACACTTCTCGGTAGCGGTACTTAAATCTAGGTTACATGCCTTAATTCTAAATTTATAGCTGCCATCTCCAAGACCGCTGATACTATGACTAGTAGTGGTGCGAGCTGGAGAGCTAACATGTGTGTAAGCTCCACTGTTTTTAGATTGTTCAAGTTCATAATAACCTGGATGTTCGAGACCTGTTGAAGCGCCCCAGGTTATTGAAAACGCGCCGTTGTTATCTGTCGAAGGCACTCCCATCGTTCCGGGAGTTCCAGGGGTATAAACTGTAGAACCGCCACACGCAGCTGTGAGCTCTGGATTTTTTGCGAGAGATTCAGTACTTATCTGCTTGTTTTCAGACAACTCTTTCGAATTACCATCCATAGAGTGCACTAATGGTGATGGACAACCTATAGCTTGAACAGACAAACTGTTAAGGCTTAATGCCGCTAGAAAAATAGTAAAACTAGTTAGTCTAGCAAAACCGACTGACCAAGCCATTCTTATCCTTTGAGAACGACTTAGCAGCCATAATATAGATCGCAGTAGAGAATTAAACGCGTGATACATTTCAATGTCCTTAAACCAAAACTTATTTGCCGGTGATTATTAAGCAAACTGGACACCAGCATTGAAACTATCCTGACATTGACAAGTAAAATTCAGACATTTTAAAGAAAAACAGCTACTTAGACTAAGTAGCGCATAGAAAAGGGACTAAATATTCTTAACCTAATAATTAGTGAAAGATACCAAAAACCGAGTAAATCACTATTCGATTTGCGATGGTGAAGTGTTTCAATGTATTATCTCATCGGCGAATAGTATTCGCTTATATCATTGAGAGCGAGCAGGGATTTGACTTGTAATAACAGCTCTCTTTCACAAATAATAAAATGGAAGTTGTAAAAATGAAGTTAAAAATATTTATTAGTATGATGACAATTCTAGGGATTGCTTTATCTGCTCAAACATCAACAGCATTTCCTGGCGGTGGTCCAAGTCAAACGACTAAGATGTGTCTTTATGATCATACTAACGCTGAAACTGGTGAAACTCACCGCTACAAGCAACAACTAATTTTTGCCGGAAATTGCCCAGTAGTAAACCCGCCTGAAGACGACGACGGAACAAAACATCTATTGAGCGCTCAAGTAAATGTAAAGTACCTTCCTGGATTGAAGATTTATGAGAAAGTTGACACTCATGAATGCCAAGTAGAAATAACAGAAGTGCTTAACCCGTAAACAAATACATTCCTTTAAAAATGAAACGAAGCTCTAGGTCGCTATTTGGTTTCCTGCTCTTTGTATATATACTCACTGGGCACTCTGTTAGCTCTGCGGTGGGAACAAACCCCAAATTTACACACTTTGGGGTTGAAGATGGATTACCAAGTAGAACCATTTGGACGTTGTTGGTCGATGATAAAAATAGTATTTGGCTAGGTACCGGAAATGGGTTAGTACAATACAATGGTGCTGACTTTAGGGTTTTTAGAAACGCTTCGAATGAAGTTGGAAGTAACAATTCTAATATAGTTCGTTCTATTTATGTTGATGAGCAAAGTAGCTTGATCGTTGGCACGTGGTCTGGACTATCAAGAATTAACGACTCATCAAAATCTTTGGAAACTATTCCGATCCTCCTGCCAACTGGAAAAAAACTCGAAGAGTTAGCAGTTTTCTCTATCATTCAGTCACGTAAAGGAATCTATTGGTTAGGGACAAATGAAGGGCTTGTCGGTGTTAATCATGACCTCACTTCGGTAGTCTACCAAAGCTCCTCAAGCAAAAATAATAACAGCTATAACAAAACAAGAATAAATTCGATCTTAGAAATAGACGAGGAATTATTATTAGGAACCAATGATGGTTTACTAAAATTCGATACAAATACTTTAAAACTAAGCCCTTTCGATAATCAACACTCTCAATTAATTGTTCAGACTCTATTCCAACAAAACAACGAGCGAATATTAGCAGGCACAAGTAATGGCTTATATTCGATTGATTACTCAAATAAAGTTCAAACTCAAATTCTTGAAGACCGCATTAGGGATTTCGTTTATTCAATTACTGAGACTGATAAAGAAAATGTTTGGGTCGCTACTCGCAACCAGGGATTATTTCGTTTATCAGGTGACAATTCGATTGTTAATAATCTGGTCTATTCAAAAGATGACATTCATTCTCTGTCTGACTATGATGCGTATTCGTTAACTAGAGACCTTACCGGTGGCCTTTGGATTGGAACGTTTAACGCCGGGTTGAATTTTTTAAACCTAGATTCAAGCAACTTTAAGAGACTCTTTGACTCTTCTAGCAGTTTGAATTGCCTAAAGTCCCCAGTAATCTATTCTATTCTAGAAGATAAAAAGGAAAGAATTTGGCTCGGTACACAGCAAGGCCTTGTCAGATTCAACTCTTCTGAGCAAGAATGTTTTCTCTTAGAAAGCACAAAAAGTAAAACTAATAGCCTTTCCTACTCGGAAGTTCGAACCGTTTTTATGCACCCAGAAAACCCTGATGAGCTGGTTATCAATACAAAGTTTGGGACTGACATAGTTAACATGAATTCACTTGAAGTGAGCAAACCCGATTTACAATTTCCTGAAACCTATATTTTCGATGGCTATCATACTCAGGATGGTTCCTACTTCCTAATAACAACATCCGGGGTATTCAAAAAAAACAACTCGGAAAATACATTTACTTTATTACAATATCAAGATAGTGGATATTCTGGAACTCGAACAACCTCACTAAACTATACAAGCAATGGAGAGGGTTATGTTGGTAGTGTAAAAGGACTTTTTGTAATTGACGAACAAGAACGCTTGAAGAAAGTAAACTGGGGAGGTGCTGATGAAACAAGCAAAGCTATAAGAGCGCTTCATATAGATTCAAAAGATAACATTTGGCTAGGCATCGACAACTATGCATTATCCGTATTTCAACCTAATGGAAACCTAATCGCTAGCTTTCAGGATGCGGAAACTCTGCCAGCAATCAACGGTTTTTCTTCGATTCTGGAGGATTCTCATGGCGCTATTTGGGTGTCAGGTATCAATGGAATCAGTCGAGTGAGTTTAGCTCCTAAGGAGATCACGAACTTTCATAGTGAAGATGGTCTTCAAGGAGAAAACTTTACTAATGGGGCTAAGTATATATCAGAAAAAGGAGAAGTCTTTTTTGGAAGTAGAAAAGGTTTAACTAGTTTTTTTCCGAAGAGAGTTAAGGACAACCAGATTCCTCCTAATGTTGTTTTGTCAAATTTCTATTACTTCAATGAAATTCTAAACTTTGGAGAGTCCAATAACGGATTTACGCTACCCTCTCCAACTTCAAGGCTCGAAGAAATTACCCTCTCCCATAGAGACTATGTTTTTGGATTTGAGTTTTCCGCTCAACACTATGCCGATCCCAAGCGAAATAAATATGCCTTTATGTTAGAAAACTGGGACGAAGATTGGAACTATACTGATGCCAAATTTAGACGAGCTAGTTATAGTAACTTGCCTCCTGGCGATTATGTATTCAAGGTCAAGGCATCAAATAATCATGGAATTTGGAACCACACACCCCGAACTGTAAAGATTCACGTAAAACCAGCACCGTGGGCATCGCCTACAGCTTATCTAATTTATGCCATCACATTTATTTTGGCCGTATTTGGTTTTATAAAATATCGCACTAGCGCATTGCAAAAACGCGCATCTGACTTAGAGAACACCGTAAACAACAGAACCAAAGAACTCGCTACAGAAAAAGAGAAAGTCGAACAACTTCTTTCTCGTAAGAATGAAGAATTCGCTAATGTCTCGCACGAATTTAGAACTCCGCTGACTCTTATTCTAGGCCCAGTTAAACAGTTGAAAGCTTGGACACAAGAAGATAAATATAATAATAAATTAAATATTATTCAGCGTAATTCTTTGCGGCTACTGCGCATGGTCGACCAATTACTCAACTTAGAAACATTTAGAGTTAAGGCGATAACACAGAAATCACCACAGGCTATCGGCAAGATTATTCAATTAGTAGCCGAGGCTTTCGCTGATCTTGCAAAGGACAAGAAGCTATCATTTGAAATTAGCCAAATCGATTCGGTTTGTTTTGATTTTACACCAGATGCGACAGAAAAAATTGTAGTCAACTTGCTTTCAAATGCAATTAAGTACACTAAGTCGGGAGGCGCTATTACCATTAGCGCAGTACGAGATAAAGATAACCAATATCACATTCGAGTTTCTGATTCAGGTATAGGGATTGCGGAGGACAAACTCTCCAATGTGTTTGAACGCTTTAACCGTGTCATGGATGAGAATAGTGAACAAGTTACCGGCTCTGGAATTGGGTTAGCTTTGGTTAAGAGCCTTGTAGAGTCTCATAGTGGCTCGGTTAAATTGGAGAGTGAACTCAGTGTAGGCACAACCATATCAGTGACTTTGCCCATCATTAATGAAGTAGACGAATCTGAAATAAGCGTCCACCAAAACGATGAAATTATCGCCATGGAATTGATGAATTTTTCTAGGAACTCTCCTGACAAGAATGCTCTTGTTAAATCGACAGAGTTAAATTTGTCTTCAGATAAACCGACTATTTTAATTATCGAAGATAATGACGATATGCGCCAGTACATAGAGGAAAGCATAAGTCAGCAATTTAACACCTTAGTGGCAGCAAATGGTCAAGTTGGGCTAGAGCTTGCTATTCAGGAAGTACCGGATTTAATTATTAGCGATATTATGATGCCAAAACTTGATGGCTATGAAACCACAAAGGCATTACGCGAAACACAAGTAACTAACCACATACCAGTGGTTTTACTCACCGCTCGCGGAGACAGAGATAGCCGCCTTAAAGGCTGGCAAGAAAAAGCGGATGAATACATTACTAAACCATTTGATGTGGAAGAGTTAATAATCCGAATCTCAAATCTTATCGAGATTCGAAATATTCTCAAACGAAGATTTAGTGAATCGGTATTTGAAGAATCTAGTCACACAGAAGCAAAAGTTGTTGAGTCCATTGAATCAGATAAATTATCCATTGTTGAGTCAAATACTCAAAGATTACAGCTAGAATTTATCGAACAACTAAACGAGAATATTGAGCTCGTTTATATGGAAGCAGAGCTATCAGTGAGTGATATTGCAAGCTCGGTCAATATGGGAGAGCGCCAATTCTACAGAAAGCTAAGAAGTATTGTTGATATGACTCCCAATGAATACCTCAGAAGGTTTAGGTTGGAAAAATCCAAAGAAATACTTCGTGCAGGTAAGTCAGCTAGTTACACCGCTTTTGAAGTAGGATTTTCATCGCAAAATTATTTTAGTAAATGCTTTAAAGCTCAGTATAGTATGACCCCAACTCAATTCGTCAATCAAAAATGACGACGATTCTTTTGTTACTCCTTTCGTCGTCCTTATTTTATCGAACCTCTCTCGAAACATAGCCTGCTAGTTTTCAATTCTGAGAACTCTCAATGTAAAAAGAAGTAATAAACTGAACAAAGTTAAACCTCCGCCACCCGATGAATCAGTTTCCACATCATTAGAAATAGGAGGGTTGGTCTCACTATATAGTGGTCCGTTATATTCTCCGGGAAAATCATCACCCATTACTTCCTTAATCCAATTCATATGCACAGAAACGCGTTCATAGATTGAATTAGAACCATACTTAAACGGCTTATTGTTAAACTTTCCGGTTGAACCTACACCAACAACATAACGCTGGCCATCAACAATTATAATCGCTGCCCCACCGCTATCGCCATTACCAATATGCCCTTCAAATTCAGTAACACTAGCTTCATCTGGCGATCGGAACCTGAAGGTTAGTTCATGATTTGATACTAATGAAACCTGACTAGTACCGCGTCTAAGTTCTTGACTACAAGGCTCGCTTCCGCAGGGCATAACTTGGCCTGCGACACCATCTCCGCTATGCCCAAAACCCCAAATCTCAACCTCTTGACCAAGTTCATCATCTCCTTCATAAAGACTTACTGGGGAGACATTATCGACTGGACTTTGCAGCTTAACTAAAGCAATGTCATTCTTTCTTTCATCGTAATCTATTTGTCGGACGGAGACATATTCTGGATGATAGAATTCTGACTCGACAAAATAAGTCACATCTAGAATTTCTAAAGAACTTGGAGTAGAAATACCGTTGCCATCATAGCCTGCAATACAGTGTGCAGCCGTCAACAACCACCGTTCATGAATTAGGCTGGAAGAACATCCCCAATAAACATTAAATGCATATTCATTTTGATCCATTAAGTACATTGAATCATCAACATCATGACGACGAATGATGGCATTCGCATTAAAGTTGCTTACCCAGGCCAATAAAACGAGTGTGGTCAGTACTACTTTTTTAAATTCTTTCATCTTTTGCCCCGACGCTAAATCCAATGCTCTCGTTGTTGAAATTAAGTTCAAGTTGAAAATACCAATTTACCAAGTTAAGAATATGTTTTACCCATTGGCATAAACTTGATTATCTATCTAAACATTGTATTGAAACAAATCTATACCAACAAATTTTTAAGTGATTAGACTTAACCAAGCCAGACTGGATGTTGAATCTTAATTTTATTAGTTATGGTTACATTGTATTTTGTGTTAGTTGCTACGGCTCATGAGCCCACAGCTAATCAACAAGAAGCGAATACCGCAGGGATTTAGCATGGGAATTGAACTTCGGTTGGTTTATCATTAACCCAATTCTTGCCCGACTTTAAGCTTCAAGATTGCCCGCGAGGAAGGCCCCCCGCCCTATTCACCTATTTCGAAGAGCATCGAAGCAAGTTAAATAGCAATAATTAGAACTAAAATTCTTGCTATTTAACAGAGTATCTATCGAATTAAATAAATATTTTTCTAATTCTCCTCTTCGCAGAAAGGTCCAGAACAACTTCCTCCTCCAGGTCCCCCAGGGTTACCTGAACCACCAGAACCGCCAGAACCATTTGAGCTGGCGCTACCTGAAACGGTAACGATATCCCAGTTACTATAAAACTCACCATCGAAAACTCTAGATCTGAATTCGTACTCGCATCCAAAATAGTTAAATGAAAATGAATTATTCGTCGAGTTTTGGCGTCTGCTTACCCATGACGACGACTCTTCTACAATTTCACAGCGTCTTCCGTTCCATTCTGATATAGCGAATTCCTGTATATCATACTTAGGCTCTACTTCACCGCTTCCAGCCCTTGAGTTTGGGTCAATCTGCGCTTCCACACTAATACTTCCTTCCACTCTAGAGCCGGTATCAGTGTAATTTGCGCTAACAACAGATATAGGCTTATCGACTGCAATAATCTCATCGTAAGCGCATAAGTCCCAAGAAATCGTCTCTTGACCTAAGACCTTGATTTCTAACCAAGTGCTTCGTAAGCTCAAATGACAATTATTATATGTGTTTTGATCTACTTCTATTAGTTGCCCATTTCCGTCCCTACCACAATAGTAATGGTTTACAAGCTCTGTAATATTGAATAGCCCCTCACCAACAGAAGTGGCCCATACAGTATGCTTACCGCTGGGTAGATTTAATATCTTTGATTTCTCAGTACTCCCAACTGGTCTCCTTGTATGGGAAGATGTTCCCATGCTCCCATCAGCAGTGTTAAACCACTCCACAGACTGAGTCGCACCATATGTTTTTACTGTAAGAGTGTTATCTTGTCCAGCTAATACATATTCCGAAGGTTTTACAATTCTTAGCGTTACTTCGTGATTTGACTCTTCTCCAACCACGCTGTTTGCAGGTATACCGCAGCTATCGACACCGGGAGGGAGAGGAGGTGGTGCAGCAATAGCGTAAATTGGAAACATTGATATGATAATGGCTATTTTTTTCATGTGACATCCTTCTGTATGGTTATGAAATGATTTAATTTTACGGAGTTTTTCGAGCGCGGATTAAGGCAAGTCGATATCAGCAGTCAAACAACGCTATTCCACACTACCGATACATTGTTATCTTTTTCTATGTTTTGAGACTGACAAATATGTTAAATATTCTGCCGAATTACCATAACAAGCAAAACTCAACGGACGCCCCCTTTTTAGATAAGACATATGAGTAGTTTAAGAGTCAGCTGCCTCTATTAAAAATACTGATAGCAATCAAAATCTAGTCGGCTAAGAAATGTTTGAAACAGAGTACTAGATAAGTTCACATATACCTGCTAATTCGTTAATGCGGGAAGGAGATTAAAGAAGAAAGTTTTCTTTTTGGCCCGTCGCAAATTCGTAGTCTGCACCACTCATTATTAAAGCGCGTTCTAAAATCGCTTTGCATTCGAAAAATTGCGAAATAAGTAGAAAACCGTTTAATGATGCTTTCTCAAACGATATTTATGGTTAAACCTGATCCTACCTAAACATTATTTTTCACATTTCACATATCGTGTAATAACCGTAACTTAATAATTAGTTATTGAAGGCTGATAGATAAAGTCAAAAGAGGCCCTTTTTTTGCCAAAATGGCAGAATATTTAACACATTTGTCAGTCTTGGAGAATGTTTACACACAATAATAGGAATACAACATCAAGCTTCCATTAGATTCAAGAGAGTAGATGTTGTTTTTTAAACAGAGTAAATAGCACTTTCGCGACTTACTGTAATACAATTTGAGGATTGCTTAATGAAAAATTTAATTGCCAGTATAGGCTTTATTTTACTGACAGCCACAGCACAAAATGCCGAGGCTGGAGAGTATTGGGACGTTTGTAATTCATGTTCTTCAACAGAACAGAAATGGGCTGCAGAAAGAATATCTCCTAACTACAGGCGTGGCAGTAATACCGTCTACATAATGGATATCGATTCGAAAACGATTAACAAATATAAAGTAACATCCCGCTACCACGACCGAGAAGGAGTAACAATCGAGACAGTTACAAGTTTATCTATCGACTCTCAACTGGAGTTAGATTATAAATCTTATGTAAACGAGCTGGAACAACAAAAGCTAGATTTAGTTGGTAATGGAATAGAGCTACCAAGCTCTTTAGGAATAAATTCTGCATTCGATATTATTCATAACTCAGGCTTCAGAAATTCAATAAGCACACACGTTTCGACGCATATTGGTTTTATCGACGTTAAGGTGGCAGGTCTAGTACTACCTCTCACTGCTATCGATAAAATTGCATCTGTCGTGTTCATTGTTCCAGTAACGTTTCCAGATGGCTCAACTGCCAATTGGGTGTTAACCGGCTCATCCTTGACGGGAACTTTCACTGGAGAATACGAATATACTTATGTCGAAGGATCAGCAAAAGATAGGCAGGGCAACAATATTCCAGAAAATACTGACGATGCAGTAGGCACTGCCACCTATGATAACTACGAGTCTAGCGCAGAAAATACAGCTGATATGTTGAGGATGGATGACTTCATAAATCAATGGTATGGTAATTCCGGTGGCGGGACTATTACTTGTACTTGGAAGTTTAGTGATGGTACCGCTACTATAACGTGTAAGCTGAGTTAAGCTTGGCTTCGATTTAGTTTCTACTAATAATTAGGGGCAGGTGGCAGCTTTTTGCAATTGGCGCTACTTGCTCAGTTATCTACACTCTAATATATTGCTAGCTAAAATTAGATAGGCATATGGAAGAATCTATAGCTAGCGATAGATTCATTCCAAAAATAGAGGAAGATTTTGCCTATTATATTTAAATAAGCTAGTATTATCGACCTTTATGAAAGTCATGAGATATCCAAGATGAAGAAGTTCTGCAACATTTATGATATTTTGATAATAGCAGGCTTAGCGGGTGCTTATTTTACCCCAGCCGAAGCGCAAGAGAATATATTTTCATACGAATGTTCCTACGAACATACAATTAGAAAAATAGATGATACGTTAACAACTATGGATGAAGATAACGGTACTGCAAATATCAGAGCAATGTGTAATCACCGAGTCCCTCCTGATGTATTTTCAAGTGCTCATACTGAGTTTGAAGAGTTAGTTGAGCACTCTGATTTGGTAACAAAACTAGCGAACGGTGATATTCAGGTAAAAGCCTTTGACGGTACCATAATTGCTATATTTAACGCCGATGATCCGGACACACTCTCTTGCACTCATAAACCTAACCCGCCAAAATTAGTGGTAAATTAACAGCTGTATTTTATAAGTGTGCTCGTCTTTCGTGGTTATACGAAAACTCTGCAAATGGCGGTGCTATATTGTCACACTCTTATTGCTCGTTACTTTTTCAGTACTGAGCGCTCCAAGCGCTCGGTTTCAGAAACTATCAGTTGAAGACGGCTTACCCAATCAAACTATTTGGAGTGTCACTCAAGATCAACAGGGCTTCATCTGGCTAGGCACCATACATGGTCTTGTTCGTTTCGATGGTCAAAATCTATTAGCATTTCAAGCCGACGAAAAAAAAAGAAATGTACTAACAAATAACGTAGTTAAGAAAGTCATAAGTTCTAAAAATGGTGGCCTTTGGATAGGTACCTATAAAGGGGGACTCAATTATTACGACCCTCTTTCAGAGAAGTTTTCATCTTTTCAAATTTTCACAAACGACAGAAACAACTTGAATACTGATTCTATCCAAGCGTTGGTAGAAAACAACGATGGTTCTGTTTGGGTCGCGTCCGAAAAAGGTCTTGCTTTAATTCGAGGTTTAGAAGGAAGCATAGAACACTTTTCCCACATGAGCGACGGTACTAAATCGTTAAGAGATAAAAGCATACTTACTTTAATGAATGATAATTTAGGTTCTCTTTGGGTAGGGACGTCTGAAGGAATTGCCGTTATCAATAAAGAAAGAACATCATTATTTTGGCTTGAACTCCCGCTAGATATACAACCCAGCATTCGTTCTTTTCACCAATCCAGATCTGGGAATATTTGGATTGGGACTGAGAAAGGGCTTTATTACCATACGAAAATTAGTGGAAAGACTTCATTTATTGAAGGTATAGAAGCAAGTGGTATTCTCTCACTCACCTCGGATAATGACGATACTTTATGGGTAGGAACTAGGACGAAAGGAATTTATCTGGTACGGCAAAATGAAGTTAATTCAAAAGCCCCAAAAACAAATTTTCAATATGACAAAGGCACAAATTACTCAATTGGCGGAAATGCAGTTGTTAGCCTTTATAAGGACTATTCCGGTGTGATATGGGCGGGAACTTTTAGCGCAGGAGTTTATTGGATCGATCCTCAACTACTCAAATTTGGCCATTACGATGACAGCAGCAATGGTATCTCTTGCCTTCCAAGCTCTATAATCTATAGCTTTCTCATTGATACTGACAAGAGCCTCTGGGTTGGAACTCGAGATGGATTAGCTCACATTGATACGCAAGAAAACTGCAATATTTATAAACATAGCGCCGATAACAAAAACTCTTTATCAGACAATGAAATACATAAGATTTATCGAACCAGCGATGAGAAGCTGTGGTTCGGAACCGCGCTAGGTATTAATCGCTTAGATCCTAAAAAACGTGAATTCGAACGGTTCATTGGTCAATTTCCAGCCCTTAGAGTTCTAGATATCGCTGAGTCTCCTCAAGGTAAAATACTAATAGGAAGTGCTAAAGGGCTTTATGAATATAATCCTAAGGACAGCTCGTTTAACAAAATACCAGTCATTGAACAATCAATGGCCATAACAAATATCAATCGTTTGGCTAGCGATTTAAATGATAACTACTTGCTTGCAACAAACATGGGGTTGTTAAAATATGATGGTAAAAAAAGAATAATAGATTATTTTAAGGTAAACGGTGTTCCCGTTTCAACCGACCCGTTGAAGGTAATTCACGCCGATCCTTTTGGAAATATTTGGATAGGTATCAATAATGAAGGTATTCTGAGGATCACCTCCAATAATTCAATAGAAAGAATAAATGAATATGATGGTCTACCTAAAATTAGTAAGTTTTCCAACATTCTAACCGACTCAGATTCGAACTTATGGATTGGGACTGGACTCGGACTAATTAAATATAATTACAATACGAAAAAATCTACTACCTATCGAAAAAATGACGGTTTACAAAGTGATATTTTTATCGCTAGAGCTGAATTGAAAGATCCCAGTGGTAAGATGTTTTTCGGAGGCTTCGGGGGATATAACGCTTTCAATCCAGATGACATCCAAATAAATACTCACCCACCAAAACTTGCACTTACTAACTTTATTTATTTTGGAGAAGCTATATCACCGACAGCAAACTCATTAAGTTCCAAATTAGAAAGAGCGAAACTAGATATTCATAACTTAGAATTAACTTATCGAGACCATGACTTCGGCTTCGAATTTTCGGCGCTTCATTTTTCTAACTATACGAAAAATCGATATGCATATCAGTTAGAGGGGTACGACAAAAACTGGCATTACAGAGATAGCTTAGATACTAAAGTCAACTATACCAACTTAAATGCCGGCAATTATGTTTTCAAAGTTAAGGCCGCAAACAAAGATGGTGTTTGGAGTAAAGAACCACTTTCAATAAATATACTTATCTCGCCTGCCCCCTGGGCATCGCCTATAGCATATTTGGTCTACATATTATTGCTAATCGGCTCAATAGTCGGCTTCATAAAATATAGAACGAGAGCTTTAGAAAATCGTTCAAGAATGTTAGAGAAATCCATTCAACTCAGAACGCGAGAGCTTGCGATTGAGAAAAGCAAAGTCGAAAACCTCCTATCCAAAAAGAACGAAGAATTTGCCAACCTCTCGCATGAATTCAGAACCCCATTGACTTTAATAATCGGTCCAATCAAACAACTGCTTTCTTGGAATCCAGAAGACAAATATAAGAAAAAACTAAACATTGTTCAGCGTAACTCACTAAGACTTCTCCGAATGATCGACCAGTTACTCAACTTAGAAACATTTAGAGTTAAAGCTATTACTCAAAAGTCGCCGCAAGCCATTAGTAAAATCACTCAATTAATTTCAGAAGCATTTTCCGACTTAGCCGCAGAGAAGGATATAATTTTTGTTGTTAAGAAAATCGACCCGATTTGTTTTGATTTTACACCAGACGCAATCGAAAAAATTTTACTCAACTTGTTATCTAATGCGATTAAATATACTAAGTCGGGTGGCGATATTACTGTTAGTGCTATACGGGACAGCAACAATCAATACAAAATCAAAGTAACCGACACTGGTATTGGCATCGCTAAAGATAAGCTTTCCAGTGTTTTTGAACGCTTTAACCGAGTGATGGACGAGAATAGCGAGCAAGTAACGGGTTCCGGAATTGGGTTAGCGCTGGTTAAAAGTTTGGTCGAGACTCACGAAGGTTCGGTTGAGCTAAAGAGTGAACTCGGAAAAGGTACAACTATTACGGTAACACTGCCTATTATTAATGAGGTGGATGAATCACATATCAACATACATCAAAATGATGAGATTATTGCTATGGAGCTAATGAATATTTCAAGCTCTAGCCCAACCAAAGATTCCTTAGCAGAGCAAACAAAAAAGCTACAATCCTCCGAAATGCCAACCGTTCTCATCATTGAAGATAACGATGATATGCGTCAATACATCGTAGAAAGCATTGCTCAACAATTCAATACACTAGTCGCAGCTGATGGCCGGATGGGTTTAGAGCTTGCCATACAAGAAGTTCCTGATGTAATCATCAGTGATATTATGATGCCTAAGCTTGATGGTTATCAAACCACAAGAGCGTTACGTGAAGAACAAATCACTAATCATATTCCAGTTGTACTTCTTACCGCTCGAGGTGATAGAGACAGTCGACTAAAAGGCTGGGAAGAAAAAGCGGATGAATACATCACTAAACCATTTGATGTTGAAGAACTAAAAATAAGACTCTTAAACTTGCTGGAGATACGAGAAATACTAAAAAGACGGTTTAGCGAAGATGCGTTCGACAATAAACCTCTTGTACTAAAAACTAGATCCGATTCGTTAGAAGAGAACATACGCTTTAAACAGCAGCAATTCTTAGATAAATTAAATTCGGTGCTAGAGCCAATGTACTTTAATTCAAGTATAACTGTAGCAGACTTAGCTTCGGCGTCAGCAATGAGTGAAAGACAGTTTTTTCGTAAGTTAAAGAATATATTGGGAATGACGCCCTCCGAGTACATTAGAAGGTTTAGGCTTGAGAAGGCCAAAATTTTATTAGAAAGAGGAAAATCTGTTACTCTTGTATCTATGGATGTCGGTTTTTCTTCACAATCGTATTTTAGTAAGTGCTTTAAAGCTCAGTATCAGGTCTCAGCTAAAGAGTATCAAAATAAAATATTCGAGAATAGTACAGCAGAATAAACAATTATTAACTCCGACCTACTGGGTTGATAAATGGTTAATTTTGATCTTTTTAAACACATATCATGATGTTATTTTACTTTCTATTACTTGATGGACTGACTCCAATTTCGTATGAATAGTGTTTGTAAATACGCGCTATGCAATAAAACAGCAATCATAATTTTTTTCATATTAACTACCTCAAAATTAATATCGTAAATCACAACCCAGACATCCTTTCACCCGCCTCAACTAAAGTCTCATCAAATTTGGCAAAACATATTCTAATAATTTTATCTTGCGTTGGTGTTTCATAAAACGGGCTGAGTGGCACGGCTACTACACCAATTTCTTTTGCCATCCAATAACAAAAATCATAATCATTGAGATCGGAGATCTCACTGTAATCAACCAATAAAAAATAAGTCCCAGAAGATGGAAGAATCTTGAACCGTGAACCTGCTAAAGCTTTAACTAATACATCGCGTTTTTCTTGATAGAAACTGGAAAGTTGTTCAACGTGTTTCGGTGATTCAGCTAACATTTTTGTGATACCAAACTGAAAAGGAGTTGAACTACAAAAGGTCACAAACTGATGAATTTTTCTAAATTCTTCGGTTAGATTTTTAGGGGCAATACAATACCCCATTTTCCAACCCGTACAATGATAAGTTTTTCCAAAACTAGAAATAACAAACGATCGCGCGAAGAGTTCTGGGTAAAGTAACGCACTATGATGCTTAAGACCGTCGAAGGTCATGTATTCATAAACTTCATCACTAATTAGGAACAGTTCGTTATCAACCACGAGTTTTTGCAAGCGCTTCATATCATCTTCGGTTAAAAGTGTGCCGGTTGGATTATGAGGCGAGTTAATCACTATCAATTTTGTTTTCGAATTAATTTTTGATTCTACCTGTTGCCAATTAACGGCATACTCAGGTGATTGCAGGGGAATATGAACACAACGACCACCTATCAGTTCTATCACCGGTTTGTATGAATCGAACGCAGGGTCAAAAATAATCACTTCATCATCAGGATTAATCAAAGCTTGGAAGGCGACAAATAAGGCTTCAGTGGCGCCAGAGGTAATCGTTACCATTTCACTTTCAGAAATATTAACACCATATTGTCTTTTAGTGAGCTTAGCGATTTCGGTTAATAAATCTGGAAGTCCTTGAGAGGGAGCATACTGATTCTTGTTTGCTAAAATCGCTTGGTGTACGCTTTCTTTAAGAAATGCCGGCGTTTCAAATTCAGGGAAGCCTTGGGACAAATTGAGCGCCGAAAGCTTATTGGCAAGTGCAGACATTTCAGAAAAAATGCTGGTGCCAACATTCGGTAGTTTAGAATCATTTGAGACACTGGTCGTCATTTTTGGAATACCGAGATTTTATGTTCGTTACAATTAGGCTTTAGTCTACCGTGAGTGGCTATGTTATTCTAGTCGCTGTTTTCAGTGACGATTGAGTCTAAAAATACGTATCAACATCTTCGATCTAACAATTTTTATAAATGACCTAAAAAACAAACGAAAGAGGAACAAAATAATGGCAGGACAAGGTTCAGGCGGTAACGTCATTGCGGCACTTTGTAGTTTTTTCATTCCTGGCTTAGGACAACTTCTGCAAGGAAGGCTGCTACTGGCGATTGTTCAGTTTGTATTAGCTGGTGCTCTATGGGTTATATGGATGGGATGGATTATCCATCTTTGGTCTATTCTAAGCGCTGCGATGTTTAAACCTAAGCATTAACCCTCCGGCAATATTTTTACTTAAAACATCAAATAAGCTCTTACTCCTGACACTAGGCTGTCAGGAGTAGCTCGGTAAACTAATCCGTTCTTGATTAACTCACTTAACGGATTATTTATGATTAAACTATTTAGCTTTGGCAGCAAGTTTGGCGTCGCCGACCCGAGTCCTTTTGTATTAAAAGTCGACTGCTACTATCGAATGGCTGGTATTGAATACACTACCGTAGTCAAAGATGACAATTTGCGCCGCGCGCCGAAAGGCAAACTTCCTTTTATAGAATTGGAAAACAATTTAATTCCAGACTCTCAATGGATTATCGAAGCCGCACAAAAAGCCGGGGCGGATCTTGATGATCATTTGTCTGAACATCAAAAGGCTATCGCCTATTTAATCACCAAGTCCTTAGATGAAAATCTGTATTTTGTATTGGTCTATTCTCGCTGGGCAAAGGATGATACTTGGCCTATTTTAAAAGAAGGATTTTTTGGCAGTCTGCCAATTCCGCTTAAATGGATACTGCCCAAAATCATTCGAAGCCAAGTATTAAAGATGCTAAAGGGACAAGGAATAGCCAAGCACAGTGATCAAGAAATTCAGCACGTATTACGCCGTTCACTGGATTCACTTTCTACTCTACTCGCTGAAAAAGACTTCCTATTTGGTGAAAATCCTAGCTCTTTGGATGCCACAGCTTATGGGCTACTAGCGGAATTCATTAGTGTGGAGTTTGATAACCCATTTAATCAAATTGCTAAGAGTTACCCGTCACTAGTTTCATATTGCCAACGAATTGAAAAGCGCTATTACTAATCTGCGCCTAAGAAAACTAACAGTTCAGTCCCAACGGATTTTGTTGGGACTCCTACGTCACCCGAAATCTACTTGGACTCTAACTTCTAAGCCAAACGTTTTCAGCCCAATCCCAGACATCTTCCCAAGTTTCCTCAGCCTGCTCACCATCTTGCCAGAGCACCACCTCTCCCTCTTGGGTGACGCAGTAAAATCCGTCGGCAAACTGGCATAGTACCATTAACTCTCGTGGTAACCCGATTGCCCAAGCATTCGCGGTCACTTCTGGCAGATGAGTGTGGGCACCAGGATCTGCGACCGTCACTGGCTCTAAGCTGCCGTATATGACATCACTGACTTGTAGCAGAAAAGACTTCATCTCTCGCGGGATCGGTAATAGGATTTCTTCCTCAACTAATACCAAGTCATCTTCGCTTGGCAGTTCCAAGTAACTGGCGGTAGCGATAGAGACTTCTCTCAATTGATCGACGACATCTTCCATAGCAGAATCCTTAAGTTCTATTGGCTTAAAATTATATTAGTAGGTTAAAGGGAGTTAAGCGCGTTTAGCCGCTTTTTCGGTGTCTTCAGAAGCGCTCTCTGATTTTTCAAACGGATACCAGTCGGCAATGGTTTCAATTAATTCATCGGTACCTATTTTATTGGTCGCCGATAATAATTGACTGGTGATGCTATCTGAAATTCTAGCCAATCGTTTGTTGGCATTGAGCAGCGCTGTTTTACGTGCACCACTTTTTAACTTATCAGCTTTACTCAAAACGACATGTACCGGAATATTTCCTGAAACCGCCCATTGCACCATTTCTTTATCCGTTTCTTTTAGTGGGTGGCGAATATCCATAAACACCACCAACGCCTTCAAGCATTTTCGCTCTTGAAGGTATCGGCTGAGTGTCTTTTGCCATTGAGCCTTTTGATCTTTGGACACTTTGGCAAAGCCATATCCAGGCAAATCCGTCAAACGATGAGATTCGTCAATCATAAATAAATTGATTAATTGGGTTCTACCGGGTGTCTTACTAGTCTTGGCTAGGTTTTTTTGATCGGTAATCGCATTGAGCGCAGTCGATTTGCCGGCATTTGAACGGCCAGCTAACGCAACTTCAATCCCCACATCAGGCGGTAATTGGTCGAGCTTGGCAGCGCCCATTAAGTAGCGGGCATTTCGAAAAGGATTGTCGGCTTTTTTAGTCATATTATTGGAATAGTCAATACGC
The DNA here is from genome assembly GCA_039969155.1 of Kangiellaceae bacterium. Taxonomy (GTDB): domain Bacteria; phylum Pseudomonadota; class Gammaproteobacteria; order Enterobacterales; family Kangiellaceae. The sequence continues at coordinate 57,269 of JBDVOJ010000113.1, read as the reverse complement.
CATTGTCTATCGCTAATCTACTAGGAAAACCTTGGCAATTAGGTATATAATTCACGCAATCTTGTAAACGGTCGTTAAGTATAAAGAGATTGAATGTTTCAAGGCAAGTTTAAATGTGCCGTAGGTTGTTAATTCAGCATTTAGTCGTTTTATTTTAATATTTAAGAAAAAGGTAAAATAATGAGAAAAATCATAGGCTTGGCGTTAGCCGTCTTATTTTCGAGCCAAATTCAGGCTGGCGATGCTGCTAAAGGTCAAGAAAAATCAGCTGTATGTACAGCGTGTCATGGCACTGATGGCAATAGCCCACTTGGCATGAACCCAAAACTAGCAGGGCAGGCAGAGAAATATCTTGTTAAGCAATTGCAAGACTTCAAAAGCAAAGCCCGCGACAATGCCGTAATGTATCCTATGGCGAGCAATCTAAGCGAACAAGATATGGCCGATATAGCAGCCTATTATTCATCACAAAAAGTTCAACACACTGCAGTAGCCAATCAATACATTGAATTGGCACAAAAGCTTTACCGCGGCGGCGATGCGGATCGAGATGTTCCTGCATGTATCGCTTGTCATGGTCCTCAAGGTAACGGTATGCCTGCAGCAGGCTTCCCTGCAGTTGGCGGCCAACATCCGGAGTATACAATGGCTACTCTTAAGTCTTTCCGCGATGGAAAACGTGCGAATGACGAAAATGGAATCATGCGAGATATCGTTGCTAAAATGAGCGATGAGCAAATCGAAGCATTAGCAAACTACCTCGCTGGATTGCACTAATCTAAGCCATTAAGTTAAATACTTTTAAAAAAGCGACCATAGGTCGCTTTTTTATTGCTTGAAATTTAACCGAAAGGCCCCCAAAAAAGTTAATATACTATTTAATATAACGCTCTTCAGGTAAACCCAACATGCTATTTGCACAGCCAAAAGCCACATCCTACACAATGAGCTCACGAGTCAGAAAAACCATCCGGCGTTGCCTATCTGGCTTGATCTTGCTACCGGTAATGATAGTCAGTTTGACACTAAAAGCAGAAGACCTTGAAAATACCTTTGTAGACGGAACAGACTTTAGCAAGCTAGTAATGGCTCACTTGCAAAATAAAACGGATTTAGATCAGTTGGAGTCGATCAGCAATATCGAAATTTTTTATTGGTACGGTTGCGAGTCTTGTTATCAGGTTGAACTAGCGCTACAGCAATATTTGGATAGACATCCGGAAGTTACGTTGAGAAGAACGCCTTTGATTGCTAGGCCAAGTTGGCGCTTTCAGGCTAATTTGCAGGCAATTATGGAACAATTATCTGGCGAGGTTCAAACAGTACCAAGCAACCAAATCTACCAAGCCTGTTTACCCGACTGTCAAAAATTTAATTCTTACGACAATAACAAGGCTTGGCTAGCTGAATCAATGCAACTGTCTGAATTTCCAGTACTTGATATGAGCCGCTTATGGAACACCGAAAAAAACTACCAAAAACGGGCAGATTTATTTTCAATTACCCAAGTTCCGACTATTATTATTAATGAAACTTTTAAAATCGACGCGAATCAAGCGAAAACCCCAGTTAGAATGGTAGAGATTGCCGATCACCTATTATCTTCGGCGGCGCGATGATTCGCCAATTAATGTCTGATTAAAACAACATAAATAGCCTGATAGACGCTATTTGAGAGAGGTTTTGCTATTAGTGTATTTAGACAAAATCAGCGATTAAAGCTTTTAAGCTACAACCTTCAGGTTGGTATTGATAGTCACGGCTATCGAGATTACGTTACACAAAGCTGGCGACATTTATTGCCCGATTCAAAACGAGCACACAATCTTCGCCAGGCGGCTGATTGGCTTTCTAGTTATGACATCGTCGCACTTCAAGAAGTAGACGGCGGCAGCCTACGCTCGCAGTTTATTAATCAAGTCGCTTTTTTAGCCAGTGAGGGAGGCTTTCCTCACTTTCATCAACAGCAAAATCGTCGAGTTGCCGGATTAGCGGCCCACTCCAATGGCTTGCTGTCGAAATTCGCATCCTCACATGCCATTCATCACAAGCTGCCTGGAAGAATCCCTGGACGTGGTGCACTTGAAGTGACATTTGGCTCAGGCGATCATCAAGTGTTAGTTTTGTCGGTTCATTTGTCCTTAAGTCATAGCGCGCGAAAGCCACAGTTGGAGTATATCGCCGAGCTGGTCAAGGATATCCCCTATTTTATTATCATGGGCGATATGAACTGCCCTACCTATAAAGTATCTGAGGAATTTAAGCGACTCGGCGTAAAGGTGAAACAAGGCAAAAAGGGAACTCCAACCTTTCCAAGGTGGAATCCAAAACATTGTTTTGACCAAATTTGGGTAAGCGATTCTCTCAATATTATTAAAAGTGAAGTACTCCATTTAGGAGTGTCGGACCACCTGCCTGTGGCAATGGAAATTGAATTCCCGTTTGACCCAGAGCAACTTAATCAAGATTCGGTAAAAAGCACTTCTATCCCTAAAAGCTTTCTTAACTAATTATTATGAGTCATTCGAGCGACAATTCAGAATATGACATTGACCAATTACTGGCCACTTGTAATGAGTTGAAACGCTGCATTTCTCGTTTAACCTATGTCGGTATCGGCCATTCAGATGAACTAGATTCAGCACTAAAAGAATTACGCAAAAACATAAAAAAAGAAGAATCTATCGACAGCATTAAATCGTCCGTTGATCAAATCAGTAACATTTTGCGGACGTTAGACGATGATGAAGATCAATCAATAGAGATCGCCAACAACAAAATCGATTTGTTGAATATTCTATTAAATAAACCCTTGCCTAAAGATCTAAAACGAAACCTTAAATCAGTCAAAAAGAAATCGCAAGCCAACGATGCCGCATCGATCATGAGCTCGATCGCCGAGGTGATAGATAATTATATATCTGAAGTTGAATCGAACCTATCTAGTCCACCATCCGAAAAGAAAAGTGGTTTTTTCTCCAACCTATTTGGAAGTAAACAAAAAGAACAAACCGATGAGCCAACTCGGCAAACGGTGGCAGCTGAGTCTCAGACATCGGTTGAATTTGAATTTCCTCAAAAAATTAAGGACTCGCTTCAGCATTTAATCGATCAATTATCCAGTATGGACGGCTACTCGACGATAGCGGATTCACTCAACCATGAAATTAATAAGATAAGCCGAATAGAACAGCTTTCTTCAATTTTAGAAATGATTACCAATGCGTTCATTGAGGTTTCAGACCAAGAACATATTCAGTTTGAGAAGTTTCTAAAAACGCTGAATAGTCGAATTGTACGAGTGAACGATTTTATTAACCAAACACTTAAATTCAGCCAAAATAGTAACAACGATAGTAAACAACTTAGTCTGGACTTAAATACTAATATATCTGGAATGAGAGACAGCTTAACCAGTTCAGACAGTTTAGAAGAAATAAAAACCGGTTTAGTCAGCCATATGGACAACATTGTCAATCAGCTAAACCAATATTGCATCAAACAAGAAGCCAACAGTGAAGCCTTAGTTTCTCAAATGGACAAACTTCAAGAGCAATTACGAGCGACCGAAGACGAAGCTACGCGGTTAAAAGATGATTTGGCGGAACAAAGAGTTCGAGCGCAAACCGATCCACTGACGGGCCTACCAAATCGCTATTCCTACAACGAGAGATTAACCCAAGAATATAATCGATGGCGCAGATACCGTCATTCATTAACCTTAGTCGTTGGAGATATAGACCTCTTTAAACAAGTCAATGACGAGCATGGCCACGCTTTTGGCGATATCGTGTTAAACAAGATAGCTCATTTTCTAGGCAATGGTGTTCGTGAATCCGACTTTGTCGCAAGATACGGCGGTGAAGAATTTGTTATTTTATTGCCAGAAACAGCCATCGTTGACGCGACCAGGGCTATCAATAAGCTCCGCTCTTCAATCTCGAAGCTTGAATTTACCAATGATGACAAGCCTGTACCAGTGACCATGTCATTTGGTATTTCAGAATTTGAAAATGACGATACCACCAAAGCGGTTTTTGAAAGAGCCGATAAAGCCTTATACAGAGCCAAAGAAAAAGGTCGAAACCTGGTTTGCTGCCAGCGAGCAAAAAGCTCATAATAGTCTGAATCCAATCAAACACTCGTAAACTTCATGTCTGATGAAAATTCAACGAACTCTGAATTCGTTGCAAGCCTAACAGCGATAGCCAACTTACCACAACTCAATTGTTCAGAAACCATCGCACAGCAATTCCATCAAATAACTGAAACTGTTTACCAGCAATTGTTAGTCTTATCAGAACAATCAATTTTCGCCCCGAGCGAGCAAATAGCACTCTTTAGAAAGCATTTTCTAAACTTACTTTATCAACTAGATTTCGACCCGTTATATGGTGGTTTACTGGTGGAGTGCTCGCAGCAAAACATCGAGCTTAATTATGAAAAGCCAATACTGGTTAATAGTTTAATTGCCGAGTTATTACTGCTATCGGATCGATTGCTATACACCGGCGAGTTAACCCAAACCGCTAAATTGGTGAATCAACATTTACACCACCAACTACAAATAAACCAAGAAAAATTGCTGAAATTTCAAGTTTATTCTGCCAAGGAATATTGTGATAACGCTTTCCAAAGAGCTCAACTTGAGGAGCTATTGGATAGCCAAGAAAGTTTATTATTGAGCGCGTTGATAGTCGATCATCATTCAGCACTAGAAACAGTTTTTAATGATGAAATGATCATTATTTTCTACAATCGTTCATTGTTGGAAGCGGCAAGCTTAATCAACATGCCTATTAAACAGGCACAAATCCTAGAGCATGCCATTCAACTCAAACTGAAGAGTGTGACTTTCAATAAACAGACTTTGACCCGCAAAATAGATGAAGTGATTTTAACTAATTGTCTATTACTGCAATCATTAAGCTCTGGGATATTCTATTTTGACCACCCAACTGACCGCTCACATGAACACTCATCATGGCAAGGGAATGTGGATAAGTTATTCGACGCTTTGATGAGTTTGCTCGATGATAATCAGTTAAGCGCAAAGGAGAGCGTGGCTATAATGCTAGCGGCCTGCTATTACTTACAGACTAATTTCAGTCGCACTAACCTAAAAAAGCTTCTTCAACATCTAAATCAAATTAATTTTGCAGAATTAGTTCAACCGCTAAATCAAGAGCTTGAAAATAAACCAATCCTTCAGCAACTAGGCGTACTAGCGTCTGTGGTTTCAGCGATCAATCAATCAGTCCATATAGATGCAGAGGAAAACCACTTAGCGCATTCTTTAGCCGACTATTTGGACGATCGCTGGAGCATTGAAATCTTACAGAAACAGGCAGTGCAACTGGATCATCAATTAGTTCAGCTAAAATCACAATTCAATCCCTATCGGTTGGTTTTTTGTGTCTAACCAATGAGTCAGTGATTTCGATTTTCTTGCCATTCACTTTGTAGAATCGCCATAACGATATCGTCACACCACTCACCTTTAAAAAAGCAACTTTGTCGATGGTGAGCCTCTTGTCGAAACCCGACTCTTGCAAACAGATTTAACGAAGCGGTATTTCTAGGATCAATTGAGACCGATATTCGGTGTAAATCCTTGTGTTGAAATAGCCAATCACAAATGGTGTTTATAGCTTCAGTCGCCAAGCCTTTCCGTTGAAATGCTGGTGCAAGAGCAATCCCTAGTTCTGCCAGCTTTTCAGTTTCACTGTCAATACACACGGCCAAATCGCCGATCACCTGCTCGCATGCGTTGACTAATACAATTTGCTCCCACATATCCGGTTGGCAAATATTATTGCTCGCCATCAATAGCGCATGCTCAACGACCTCGTCGGTATTTTTCGGGGTCCAGCTTTGGAATAATGCGACTTCTGGTAATTGTCGATATTGAAAAACAGCATCACTGTCAGCCTCAAGTAGGCGTCTCAGAGTTAGTCGTAGACTAGTAGCTATGATTCCTTGTTCCAGTTGTTCCACATTGTATCTCCATCATCTGCATCATTGGACCCGTTGCGACAACTCTTAAGTAACAGTAATCTAGCGCACATTCACTAATTGAACCCCTTGAGCATCGCTTACAAACCCAGTATGCTCGATGCTCTATTGTGAGACAAGGATCCAAAGATGATTAAGCCCAATTTTAAGATGCCGTTTCTTTTAATCAGTTTTTTGCTGTGTGCTAGTCCAGCCACAGCCGATAACAACCATCTAACACCTTTGATCAATAAGGTTGAATCCAAAGTCATCGAATGGCGACGACATTTTCACCAACACCCCGAGTTATCAAATCGAGAATTCGAAACCGCTAAGGTGATCGCAAAGCACCTAGAATCCCTTGGAATTGAAGTACAAACAGGCGTGGCCCACACCGGTGTGGTGGGGATATTAAAAGGTGGCTTACCTGGAAAAGTCGTTGCACTAAGAGCGGATATGGATGCCCTGCCAGTTACAGAATCAGTTGATTTGCCATTTGCTTCAAAAGTGACATCCACTTACGCAGGCCAGAAGGTTGGGGTAATGCATGCCTGTGGACATGATACCCATGTTGCCATTCTAATGGGCGTAGCTGAGGTGCTTGCGGAAGTTAAAGAAAGCATTCCTGGCACGGTTAAGTTTATTTTCCAACCGGCTGAAGAAGGCGCACCAGAGGGCGAAGAAGGAGGCGCCGAACTGATGGTTAAGCAAGGCGTGCTGAAATCTCCTGATGTTGACGCGATCTTTGGATTACATATCAGCTCGAAAACTCCTGTTGGAGTCATTGGATATCGACCTGCCGGAATAATGGCTGCAGTTGATGATTTCAGGATTAGAGTTCATGGAAAGCAAGTACATGGTTCAACACCTTGGAATGGCATTGATCCTATCGTTGTTTCAGCGCAAATTATTAACAGCTTACAAACCATTGTTTCTCGTCAATTACCGCTAACCAAACAAGCGGCCGTTGTCACTATTGGTAGTATTCATGGCGGAGTTCGTTCTAACATCATTCCGTCAGAGGTAGAGCTAATAGGTACTATCCGCTCGCTTGATTCACAAATGCGGAAAGATATTCACGCAAAAATACGAAAAATAGCGACTAATGTCGCGGCCAGTATGGATGCCACCGTTGATATTGATATTCCCATGTCGACCTCTTATCCAGTGACCTACAATACGCCATCACTGGTTGAGCACATGTTGCCGACCATGAAAAAGCAAGCTGGTGAAAACAATGTGGTGCTTATAGACGCAATCACAGGAGCGGAAGATTTTTCTTTCTTTGCTCAAGAAATCCCCGGATTCTATTTTTTCTTGGGTGGTAAAGCTAAAGATGTGAAAACTAAAGACGCCCCGGCGCACCATACTCCAGAATTTTACATTGACGAAAGTGGTATGAAACTAGGCATAAAAACTCTTTCAAATATGGCTTTGGACTACTTAAAAAACTAGACTGATCATGAGCAATCAATCGCCAACGCCAACACCCCATCATCAGAAGCGCTCAGGAATAAATCACGCCCCTGAAAATGGCGCTCAGGCGCCTTTACCCTGCAACCTGGTCGATGATTTTTGGCAAAAATCATGTAGTTTTTATGCTCTTCCTAGCGTCCAAGCAGTGTTGCTCGAATTACAAAATAAGCATCAATACAGTGTTAACCGACTGCTGTTTTGCTTATGGTTTAGTCAAATGTTTCAACAACTTATCGATGCTAACTTGGTCAAACAAGATCAAGATGAAATAGAAGCAGTCGAATCATCAGTTTCTGAATTAAGACAGCAACGAACTCAATTCGATAATAATTTTGGAAAACCTGCCTCTGGCAATTTGGGCAACGCCAGAGAACTGATGTTGCAAACCGAGCTGGCTATCGAAAAAGAAATTCAATACCGCTTAGTGAATTGTTTGTGTAATGGCAAGTATCCGCCTATCAATCAGATTTCCGCGGAAACCCAAGCATTTCTGATCGATGAAAATATTTCGTTGCTGAATCAGCATCGTTCGCAAGCTGAAGAAAGCCTGATACAGAAAGTTTCTATGCTTTGGATTCAACAACAAGATTGTTATAATCGTGGCTAGGTCTATCATTTTCTGATATCCCTAGCCAACCGGCTAAATATCGATCCCAACCATCGTCAAATAACCAAAGACTATTCAATGAATGATTTACAACAAAGCTGGCAAGCCTTTAATACATCTGGCGACTTCTTAAGTTTCACACGTCAATTCGAAAATGGTATCAATTGCGAATTTGAAACAACTCTGGAAAACGGCTTATCCGTGCGCCTTTATGATATTGGCATCTTGCAAATTACCCCAAGCAAAGCCAGTGACCAGTATCTTCTGATCTCTAGTGGGATACATGGCAACGAAACAGCTCCGATTGAAATTGTTAATCAAATTACCAAAGACATTTGGGCCAATCAGTTAACTGTGAATGTTAATTTGATGCTCATTATTGGTAATCCTCCGTCAATGAATATCGGTCAACGTTTTTCAGTTCAAAATTTAAATCGCTTGTTTTCAGGTCGCTGGAAATCCGCTAGTGAAAACACTGAGTCAGATTATGAATGTCGACGAGCTGAAATCATCGAAAATGCGGTGACTCGTTTTTATACTGAGGGAGTCCAAGATGACAGCAAAGTAACCCGCTATCACTATGATTTGCACACCGCAATTAGGCCATCCAAATTTGAAAAATTCGTACTTTATCCCTACCTCGATGGTCGTCCTTGGGATAAAAATCACATTGGCTTTTTTGGCGGTGCCGATATCACAACGGTTTTGCTTGGTAATCAACCCGCGGGCACCTTTAGCTATTATTGTAGTAATCGCTTCAATGCTATGGCAGCCACAGTTGAACTCGGTAAGGTAAAACCATTCGGTGAAAACGATATGCAAAACTTTGCTGGAATCGACCAAAATCTTCGACGCTTAATTCGCGCCGAGCAACCGAAAATTTTGGCCTTTAACAATGACGACTATATGGTTTTTCAAGTCAAACAAGAAATCATCAAAGCCAATGAGAATTTCAAACTTTTATTAGATGATGATGTTAAAAACTTTACCTCCTTTAAAAAAGGTACGCTGCTAGCATCCGATGAAAATGACGAAAGCTACACGGTTGAAAACGACGGTGAAGCAATAGTCTTCCCAAATAACAATGTCCCCGTCGGCCAAAGAGTGGGTGTGCTACTCGAGCGCATTGAGCTTTAATTAGAAAGAATTCAAAAAATTAACCAATAAATAGACACAAGGTGAATGATCATGAGTAAAACAAAAGTTTCGATTATTGGCGGAGCCGGTTACGGTGCTGCGGAAATTCTTAGACACATGCTCGTTAGAGATGATGTGGAAGTTCTAAGAGTTTCAAGTAAAGATTATATTGGTCAGTCGGTTAGCCAAGTTCACCGAAACCTACCTGGATATGATCACATAAAAATGCAAGATATCACTCCACAAGAATGTGTCGAAGGTGCAGACATAGTATTTCTGGCGATGCCGCACATTATCACCGCTAAGGTAGCGATGGAGTTGTTTGATTTAGATGTGCGCATTATCGACTTATCGGGCGATTTCCGCCTAGAAAATTTAACAGACTACACTCGCGATTATGCACCGGAGCATCCTTGCGCTGATCGTTTAGGTACCTTTGTTTACGGTATGCCAGAGCTCAATAGCGAAGCCATTAAAACGGCTAAGCACGTTGCCAGTCCGGGTTGTTTTGCCACCGGGATCGCCATGGGATTGTTGCCATTAGCCGACGCTGGATTACTCAATGATACCAACGTACGTACCGTTGCGATGACAGGCTCTTCAGGTTCTGGAGTTAAGCCACAGGCGGGTACTCACCATGCCGTTCGCGTCAACAACCTCAAGGCCTACAAAGCATTACATCACCAACATCGTGCCGAGATTGTTCAAACACTTTCTAAAGGTGGCGCTTCTGCTATTTCTTTGGATTTTGTTCCGGTTTCTGCACCATTAGTACGTGGCATTCTGGCGGTCTCACAATTAGATTTGGCTGAAGGACAAGACCAACAAAGTATCCAGGCAATTTATGAAAAGTACTATGCCGACCACCTATTAACCAATGTTCGACCAAAAGGCGCAGCAGCTGAAGTGGTAGCGGTATCTGGAACGGCACGGGTAGAAATCAGTATTGAAACTCGCATTGATGAAGATACTGGTAAACGCACTTTATGTGTCACCAGTGCTATCGATAATCTTATTAAAGGTGGCGCGGGCCAAGCAGTACAAAGCTTTAACTTAATGACCGGTAAACCTGCACACTTTGGATTAGATAACCCAGGACTATGGCCATAGGGACTAGTTGCTAGTTGCTAGTTGCTAGTTGGCAAGAATAAACCGCACTCCCTTTTATTTTGGGAGTTTGGTTTGAAGCTTTTACCTCTTTAATCTCAAAAAATAATCAGAGCCCCTTATGAACTCTTCTAATACTGATAAAAAAATCGCAGTGATAAAAGTCGGTGGTGATGTGTTACTCGATCAACAAGAAAGCTCAGGGCTGGCAACCAATATAAAAGAGCTTAGAGACAAGGGTTGGTCAATCGCAGTACTGCATGGTGGTGGCCCTCAAGTTAATCGGTTGCAAGAGTGTCATGGTCTAACACCCAACAAAATCGCAGGTAGACGAATTACTTCAGAAGCTGATTTAACCGTGGTTAAACAAGCGATTGTTGGTGAAGTTAATGTCGACCTAGTCTCCGCATTGAGTGCTCTAGGTCTTCCAGCATTTGGCTGCCACGGCGCATCTGGTGGACTGATTAAAGCTACTAAACGACCACCGGTGGTTGTCTCAGGTGGCGGCGATAAGCCGATTGATTTTGGCCGAGTTGGTGATGTCACTTCAATCAATAGTGAGCTGCTGAATGGCCTACTCGATTTGGATGTGATCCCGGTAATCGCTACGCTTGGGATCTCAGAGGACGCTGATGTTTTTAATATCAATGCGGATACTACCGTGGTACAAATTGCCAAGGCGTTAAAAGCGAAACTATTGCTGTTAACCACCCAAGTAGGCGGTGTATTTAAGGAACTTAAAGATCCTGAATCCAGAATAGCGCAAGTCGACCGACAACAAGCTAAGCAATTAATTGAGCAAGAAATCATTCAAGGTGGCATGATCCCGAAGGTCGAAGAGGCAATGACGTTGCTGTCAGAGGGCGTTGAAACCATAGCGATCGTTAGCGGTAAACACCCTGGCGCCTTTTTAGCGGTAGCCGACGGTACAGGCGAATATGGCACTCGAATCATTGCCTAACCAGCCTCTTAATAATAGCCTTCCAATAAATACCTAATCAGTAGCTAACGAAATGCGAAGGCTTCTAAGGGGTCGTGGTTTTTCGTTGGGTTCTGTTTTTGCCGACGAAATCCTTAATGGGTTTCACTAAATACAAGGCTAAACCTATCCAAATAAAAATAAAGCTCAGCAACTGTTCGCTACTCAGTGGTTCATTATAAAATTTAGTCGCAAGAATAAAGGTAATTGAAGGTGCGATAAACTGTAAGAACCCCATTGCACTGAGAGGAATTTTTTTAGCGGCAGTCGCAAAAATAATCAAAGGAACGGCAGTAATAATACCGCCGGCTATCAGCAACCAATCAGTCGACTGTGTTGAATGTAAGAACAGAGCTTGACCGACAACCAGCGTCCAAACAATATAGCCGATAGCAACGGGTAGCGCGATGGTCGTTTCTACTAAAAAACCGTTCAAGGTATCAACTTTCAACTGCTTTTTGATAAGCCCATAAATGCCAAAACTGGTTGCTAAACTTAACGCAATCCATGGCACCTCACCATAGTTGAAGATTTGGTTTGCCACTCCTAAAACCACACAACCGACCGCAGACCACTGTAATTTAGTAAGCTTTTCTGACAGTAAAATAACACCCATTAAAATGGATAAAATCGGATTAATAAAGTAGCCAAGACTTGTGGCGAGTATTTGGTCATTAGTCACCGCCCAGGTAAAGATAAACCAATTCACGGATATCAATAAACTACTAGAAATAAGACCAAGTAGCACTTTGCGATCAGAAAAAATTATTTTTAGTGCAATGCGCTTTCTCATAAAAGCCATCAGAGCCAAGGTGATAGGTACGCTCCAGGCGACACGATGAGCAAGAATTTCAAGCGCGCTCACATGATCAACGGCTTTGAAATAGATGGGCGCAAGTCCCCACCATAGAAATGCAGAAAGAGCTAAAAACCAGCCAGATAAATCGGTACGAGAATTTGTCATAATTTAGCTCGAAAATTGATGCTACAAGGCGACAGGTACAAACCAAGAGAGGACGCAACTTAGCGTTTGGCTAAAGATACGCGCTAAATCTACACGGGTCAATTATCGATTCAAATCCAATCGCTCTGATTCGAATCGAACGAAAGTATCGCCATTACCCCATCATATAAGTACCAGTACCGAGTGCGATTAAGGTGTCTTTATCATCGTGTAATTCCATCCGAACGACAGCAACTTTGCGACCACTACGCAACAACCGTGCTTTAGCATAAAAAGATTCACCACGCCCCGGCCTCACATAATCAACTCTAAGATCAATTGTTCCAATTCTTGCCAGTCGTTTGCCTAGCTCCTGTTCGTCGGCATCAGGATATTTATCCATCATCCCAACCGCTGCCATGGTACCTCCGACCACATCAAGCGCGGTAGCAGTCACCCCACCGTGAAGAATTTTTTGAATATAATTTCCGATCAACTCTGGACGGTTTTCAAAAGAGAGCCGGCAACCTTCGATTGAGAGCTGCTCGAACTTAAAACCTATCACCTTATGAAATGGAACATGGCTGCTGAATACTTCAGCAATTTTGGCGTACAGCGGCTGTCTTTGTTGGTCTGTCATGCTAAATACCTATTATTAGAAGATGCTTAAATCAGTCAATTTCGCCAAGTGTTGAGGAATTCTAACTGATAAATAGCCTTTGCTCTACAAACAAAGTCTAATCAATCGCTTTATGATCAATCACTTAACTGATAATCGGTGATATCAAGTCACTGGCAGGTATCTTGCTAGAATAACCTTGGGCTTGATAATAATGAGATTGCTTAATGGGTTTAAAAACTATTCGAAAATTTTGTATGCTGGGATTACCACTACTTCTTCTCAGTACTTCTTTAATAAAATTCTGTTTCCCAGAATTCGCGTGGGGTACCGCAATTTACACCATCAGCTTAACCGCCAATATTGGTTACTTTACCAATTATGTTGCGATAAAAATGTTGTTTAAGCCACACTTCAAAACTGCATTTGGTCGCCAAGGCTTAATCCCCAAAAATCAAGACAAACTGGCTGACAGCCTTTCACAAACTTTAATCGATAACTTTCTTTCTAAACAGCAGTGGCGAAAATACCTGATCGAATCCGACTTAGTTAATACGGTTTTAGCTGAAGCACGTATTGGCAGTCAAAACTGGTTAGCGGATCCAAAAAATATTCAGCTAGTCGAAAACTGGATAAGTGATTACCTAACCCAAAACAACCAACAAATTAATGCTGCTATTGAAGCCATTCAAAATCAACTCATTGATGATTTTGTCAATGAACTTGAACCACAAGAATTACTGTCTCAAGGATTCGAATGGTTAGAACATCAATTCGAAAAAGATCCTGCCAAGATGCAGATGATGATCGAACCAATCATTAAAACGATAGCCGAAAATATTCCAGACATTGCACGCGGGTTGTCGACCGCACTAGATGCCCACATTGAAGAGCAAGATACCATTAAACGTGGCATTGCCAAAATGGCCAAATGGTCTGCAGACTTTGATAGCGACGATATCAAACGTTATCTATTTAGATTGGTGGCAAGTTTCGAGTTTCGCGAAACCCTTTTTAACGGGCTGAAAACATTAATTTCGGAGTATAAGAACAAACCGATCGCTGACTCATCACTGCTTGCTTCAACCTCTGACCACCTAGTAAGCGAGGATCTCCAACAAATCTTTAAGCAATTGCTGACAGGACAACTCGCAAGAATTGATTGGGGACAAACTATTCAATCACAACTGATTGAGTCAGGAAAATGCCATGCGATTTTTAGTCAATTACATGCTGTGATTTTTGATAAAGTAGAAACTGAATTAAATGATGGGCCATTACATTCTTGGATCATCGAAGAATTAGTTTCTATGATCGAAAAACTTGATTTGCGCCAAATGGTCAAACAAAAAGCGAGCGCTTTTTCGCCACAAAAAATGGAAGATATTTTTCAGAATATGATCAGCGAACAGCTAGTATTTATAGAACTATTAGGCGCGTTACTCGGCGCCCTTTCAGGATTAGCGTTAGTTGATATTAGAGTGTTTGCGGGATTGGCAGCGCTACTGTCGAGCTACTATTTAGCCGATCTTTGGTTAACCTCCCGACAAGCTGAAAACCGACAGTCGAGCTCCAGCTCCGCCTAATTTAGTCTAGTTTAGTACGGATTAACACCTGTCGTACTTACCCGTTGACGAGTTTTAAAGTGACTAGTTTTAGGTTGATTGGGGTTTGTTTAACTGGTTATCAGTTAGTTGATTATCGGTAGTTTCCAGCGCTTCTTCTCGCTGATAACCTCGGCCGAGATAAACCGCAACCCAAGCCCATATTGAAGCAATTCCTGCTCCGACTAATGATACTGCGATTAAACCCAAGCCAACTCCTTCGGTCAGTAGTGCAAACAACGAGCCGCTCACAGCGTCGCCACCTCGATAAACAACAATATCAATCACCGGCTTCGCTTTAAAACGCTCTTCCTTGCTCACATGGGTAAATAACATTTCTCTTGCAGGTCGCATCACCGCGTAATTTCCTGAACGTCTGACGATTTGAATGGCTAAAACCACAATCACGATTGGAGCAAAGGCTAAAATTAACATTCCGAAAACCAGTAGCACCGGCACCAAAGCTAAAGAAAACGCCATTCCCAAATTCTTAACGATGCGCCCAGTAACAAAAAATGCCATCACAAAGGTTAGGGTATTAACGATCCAATCAATACTACCTAAGATTTGAGTTCGTTCGGCTCTCGAGAATTCAGCGAGTAAGTTTTTTTGCTCGAAATAAACGAATGAACCGATAAAGACGTAGAGTAAGATAAATGCACTTATTCCCAATAATTTGGGACTAGAAATCACTGAACGAAAGCCACTCCACCAAGCACCACCCAAAGCGACCGCCGACAAATCAGCTTTAACATCTTGGTTATGCAGTTCAGTGATCTTTAATCGATAAATATAAAGGGAGATAGGAACCACACAGATCAAACAAGCAGCAGCAATTAGCATCAAGTTATCCTGCCCCAATTGTTCGCTAAAAAGAGCAGGAATGGCTGGACCGGCTATCGCGCCTAAGCTAGCACCCGCGCCTACTACGGAAAACAGCCGCTTGCTTTGTTCCGACGAAAAAGTATCGGCCATAAAACTCCAGAAAACGGATAAATGAAATAAACTAAAAGCACTGACCCATACATAAAACGACTTTTCTACCAGTATCGGATCGGAAAGTTGTGGCACTAAAAAGTAAAACGCCACGAAACTTGCAGCAAAAAAGCTGTACACCACTGGAACGAGTAATTTGAATCTGATTCTTGAAATGGCAAAACCATAGATAGAAACAATCGCCGCGCTAATAAAAAACTGCAGGTTCCAAAGCATGCTGACTTCGGTATCACTCCAATCACTGGCCATGGCATCTCTAACTGGCCTTAAAATAAAGTAGGATGCCATAAGAATAAAGACCATCATAAAAGATGCTATTGCAGCCTTTAATTCATTGGGTTTAATTTGCGACATTTTTTCTATGGCGGAAAGCAAAAGCGGTGACGACTTTCGACTCATGATGATACCTCAAAGCGCTATAATTATTATTTATTGGGAAATAGTACACCAATTATTCAGCCACTGCTTGTGGTGCTCGATCAGTAACTGTTACTTTTGATGTCTGCGAAGTCCCATTCTTTATGGTTTGACTAGTCAGCTCTTGGTCTAACCATTGAATAATTTGTTTGCGACTAAACCGAAAAGCTTGCGAATAATTGAGCTCTACTAGTTTTGAAATTGTTTTCTTGATTGGATAGGTTGCTTCCTGCTCACTGGGCACGACCATGTAGCGTAAATTGGGCTTGGCACTTTCTAAGATAGCTGTCACAGCGTTAGATACATCGTCTGGATCTTTGTATCGACTTCTATCTGGCTGGGTAAACTTAGCCATTCTTTGGTATTCCGCCTTATACAAAGAGTGTTTCGATTTCTCGTCTATCTGAGCTTGTCGCTTTTCAAGATTACTCATCACTTTAGAGTTATAGTTTCCTGGTTCTATCACACTGACACCGACTTCAAATTTTCGCATTTCTGACGCCAAAGCTTCACTAAAAGCTTCTACTGAAAATTTGCTCATGCTATACGGGCCAAACATCGCCCCTGTGGCTAGACCGGCTACCGAACCAATATTGATGATCCGTCCGCGGCTTTCAATGATCAGCGGAGCGAAAGCCTTAGTAACCCGATAAGGCCCGAAAACATTAACATCCATTTGGAACGCTAGGTCTTTTTCTTCAATTTCAATGAGTGGTTCAAACAGCGCTACGCCAGCGTTATTTACCAAACCAAAAAGTCCTACACCCGCTTCTTCTATGATTTCAACCGCCTTATCGATATCAAATTGCACTGTCACATCTAATCTTACCGCTATAACGTTTGGAATTTGGTTTAGCGATTGCATATCTTTGTCTTTCCTAGCACCGGCATAAACTAAATAGCCTTGCGATGCCAGAGTTTCAGTCATATTGCGACCGATTCCACTGCTTGCTCCTGTGATTAGAACCGCTTTGTTTTTTTGGGCTGAGCTTGGAAATTGTTTACTAGCTAAAGTGTTTTCAGTTGCTGCAGTCATTAATAGAATAAAAAATAGTAGTTGGTTTATAGCCTTCATAATTTTACTCCAAGCTTATCGATTTGATGACGAATTTAAATTAATACGATCTTCAATAGGGTGCTGAATCCGTGAGTATATTTTCCAGCGTCCCTGATGTTTATGTATCAAATAGGTTCCGCTGGTTTGAGAAACTTGCTCACCTTGTTGATTAAGCAAGTTGGCGACATTACTTGCAATGATGACATGATTGCCTAGTTTTTTGAGTTCAATTTTCTGCCAACTTATTCTGGCAATTCCTTGCTTGGCGAGATAGTTAAGGAAACCGAGGTTGCTCTTTTTTACAAAGCTAGGCTCAGTCGCAATTAGCTTATTGCCTTTGGGACTAATCAAAACGGCTGGGTAGCTGATATCTTCCGCCGAAGCTTTCAATCCCTTAACATCATTGGGATTTTTTAGTAGTAAATTGAAATGCTCAATATACTGATTAAGGAATTGCTTTGCTTGTTTAAAACCCTCATTTTCTGCAGCACTCTGGGCTTTGCTAGTGAGTGCTCCACAAGAAACAATGACGAATAAGGCGAATATCTTTATATTGTGAACAAGGCTAGTTTTCATAGTATCTCCAAGGCAAATTTTTGGGACTGAATTTGTTTCAGTTCAATCGCATCTTACTGAACCATTTAAGCGCTGGTAAATTAGTAGACCAATAGGCTAAAAAAGTCGTCTAAAACGAAAAATTGGCTCGACAACCCTAATCAGTTGTTACTTCATTGATTGGTCGACCAAAAACAAGCGTTAGTCTACTAATTCGACCTGTTCGGTCGAGATGGGTTATAGTCCCCACAAAGATAGATCTCAAACTCATGATTTTTAGCAAATGACCCAATCACACAAAACCATACTCGCGTACTCCGCATTTTGGGCCTTAGTATTCTTGTTGGACCTTGGCCCACACTGGGAGAACTACGCTAGTAGCCGAGAAATTATTGAGACCATTGCGCCTCAAGTTGTTGTGCAGATGGCGATCGCCTTGATTGCATTAAAATGGCTAATACCTAGCTTTCTAAATAAAAATAAGAAAATGGTGTTTTTTATCATTGTGAGCCTGCTACTTTTTATCGGCTCCGAATTACTCATTTTGATTCGTTACCTTTATTTAGAACCAACTTACCCTGACACCTACCGCCGCTTCTTAGAGCTATATGGTCACTTTCCAATCGAAAAGCGAACCCTTAGTTTGTGGGCATTTAAATACATTTTCTATACCAAATATCCGCTATTGCTCTATCCTTGTGCTATCTTGATTGCCATTAATTTTTACCGCAACCAGCGTAAGTTATTACAAATTAGCGAGCAAAAGAAACAAGCCGAATTGTCGGCATTAAAAAATCAGCTCAACCCTCACTTTATTTTTAATACGCTAAACAATTTATACGCCTTAACTTTAACTAAGTCTGACCTAGCGCCTGTGGTAATCGAAAAGCTATCGGATATTCTTGATTACATGCTGTATCGATGTAGCGACAAATTCGTTTCTGTTAAACGTGAGATAAAACTGATCGAAAATTACATTGCGTTAGAAAAAATCCGCTATGGTTCTCGTTTATCGATTGAATTGCAAAGCAATGTCGATGATGAGCAAATAATAGCACCGCTGATATTACTTAATCTGGTCGAAAATGCCTGTAAACATAGCGCCAGTGAAGAGCTCGACATCGCCACAGTAGAAATATCCATTCAATCTAAACTGCAAGGCATTCGAATTGTGGTTGAAAACACTGTACCACCCGTTAGCCGGAAGCAGACTGAAGATAACAATTCAATAGGATTAGAGAACTTGCGTCGTCAACTCGAATTGCTTTATCCCGAAAAACATCAATTGACTATCTCAACAGCCAATCAAAAATTTTGTGTTGAACTATTCCTAGATTCGATTCATGACTTGCAGGGACAATCCCGATGAGTCTATATAAATGCATCATTGTTGACGACGAACAACTAGCGCGCGAACTTATCGCTAATCACTTAAGCAATCTTGATGAATTTGAGGTGATTGCTAGTTGCCATAGTGCTATTGAGGCACAACAAGTATTGCTAGAGAATCCAATAGATTTGATGTTTCTAGATATTGAAATGCCGGTACTAAAGGGTACCGATTTTTATCAAAGCTTAGTCAAAAAACCTAAGGTGATATTTACCACAGCTTATCGCGACTATGCATTGGAAGGATTTGAACTTGATGCCGTCGACTATCTACTAAAGCCAATTGTTTTCTCACGTTTTTTTAAGGCCATTGAGAAATTTAAAGCAAACTATCAACTCGCCAAACCAGCGAATTCTAATAACAGCCAACAAAAATCAGAAAGGCAATACCTCTTTGTAAGAGAAAATCGCAAGCAAGTGAAAATTATTTTTGATCAAATCTATTTTATCCAAGGGCTAAAAGACTACTTGAAGATATTTACCACTAAAGGCAATCATGTCATTAAAAGCACCATCAGTGGATTTGAAAAAGAGTTACCAGCGCAGTTCGCGCGCGTTCATCGTTCCTATATCATTAATCGAGATCAGGTATCCGCTTTTACCGGTCACGAATTAGAAATTGCCGATCATGAGATACCTATCGGCGAAAATTATAGGAAAGATTTAAAACTCTAGTATACTGATTGAGATACAATCATTAATACTATTATTCATAACCTCGATCAATGGTGGATGGTGTCCAGCGGGATCTGTAAGCCTGCCACGTTTTTGCCGCCTTGAGCCAGTGATTTAAGACTTGAACACCGACGGTATTCTCCTTATAAAGCTAACACAGTCAATACAGAGTTAGGTTGAGAAAGGCCAAAAGTCTTTTCAGCACGTCACCTTTTTTTCTACCCAATTAATCGAATTGCCAATTAGGACAATTGATCCGGAAACTATGCTTACAACAGCTCCAGCGGCAAATAGAAAAACAATCTGAGTTAAGCATGTATGGCCTCCGTTACAACCCAGTGCAAGTTGTTTTTGCTCTTTGTTAAGCTCTAGTTTGACTCTAGTCTCGCCGCATTGGTAATCGTAGTATGTCGTTTTTTTGGGGGTCATGATGCAGCCACATAGGCCGAATGAGATAAATACCGAAAGCATTATTTTAAGCACTCTATTGGTCCCTCTTGAGTTAGAATGGTTCAGCTTAGGCTAAATATATGAACAGTAACTGAACACATCGTTGGTTTCGGCAAGAAAGCTCCGAGGAATTTGCTACATACAATAAGCTAATCCCAACCAGCAAAAATTGAAGTTTTCGAAAAAATTTAGAAAAACTTGAAATAAATTCTTACATCTATCGTTAAGCAGCTTATCGACCATCGAGAACCTACATAAAGTGAAGTATTTAAGGAACAACCTCAACCAGACCAAACAGCGCTTTAATACTTATGTTTTGACTGAAGTATCTATCGTCATATCGCTGGTCATAGCACTGGCTAGTTTTGCAATCGCACTAATGCCAACTTATGCTAGTAAAGCGGAGCTAGCAGAAGTGCTATCCTCGTTTCCAAGCTTTAAAGCGACTGTTTCACAACAGTATATGGAAACAGGTCACTGGCCAGAAAAAACTGAACTAGACCCTTCACAGCATTACTCTCAAGATCTGATTAAACGAATTGAATTTGATGGCAAAGGCACGATTAACTACTTTTTGAATGATCGCTTTAGCAATCTAAAAGACAAAACCATTTCTTTTACCGCCACCATTAATGCTCATCAGCAGTGGGAAAATATTATCTGGACTTGTGGTTATGCAAAACCACTCGCGGGATACCAGCCCCAGGGAAAAAATCTTACTGATGTTGATTCCAAGTTATTGCCAAGAGCCTGTAAGATTTAACAGCGGTTCACCAAACAACTAATTCATACTAGTAGTTAAATTAAGGAGTTTAGATATGGATGAAAACCAAAAAGCCTTCATTCGAAGGCATATACGAGCACTGATAGATCGAGGTTATACGACAGACGAAGCGCTAAAAAACTCATTAGCTATTTTGCACGATGAGCAACAGTCAAAAGAGATCCTTAGCCACTACAAACAGAACCTTAGCTTGACTCAAACGCTACAGCATTTTTCAGTGATTCGAATCGAGCAAGGTTTACTTAATGCGCTGATTAAATTGGAGAAAAGATCATCGAGTCAACATGCAAGCTTTCAAAGCCTGCTACAAACCGATGAAATAATCTCAAGTGTTTTAGCATTATTTAAAGCTAAGTTATCTGTCGGTCTTGGCTATGCCGCTTGGCTCTCTGTGTTTGCTACTTTGGTATTTTCAATTGTGCAAATCAAAGTTCTTCCTCAATTTGCAGATTTATTCTCTGGGTTTGGCGCTGAACTACCGGCAATGACCAAAACTGCAATAGCATTTCAAGACAGTATCATCTCGCCTGCTCTGATAGGCGTATTACTAGCAGCTTCGATTGGCTATTTATTGTCTGTGCTACGTTTGATACCAATGAGTAAATTGCTTGATGGAAAATCTTTTAACGCCAGATTGGTCAAACTATTCCCTTTTGTAAAATCGGTTTTTGATTATCTAAGAACCATGCGTTGGTTGAGTGGATTAAACACTTTAATCGCCGGCGGTCTGAGCCTTGAAGAAAGTAAAAACTTACTACCAAACGAATCCAAAAGTTTAGAAAAATATTTACCTGGTTTTGAGGCGAGTTTGTCCACCGCCGCTAAAATTGATGGACTCACAGCCGAGATCCAATACCAACAAAATCAGCTCGAATTAATCGCTGAAAGCATGGTCACCAAAGCCACTGCCAAACTAACCGCTAGCGTGATGGTTTTTGTGGTTGGTTATATCGCTTTTACATTAATTGCCAGTTATCTACCTATTTTCCAGTTAGGAGCAGTCGTATGAATTATTTAGCCATTCTAAATGCAAAAACAACCAAAGCCTTTACGCTAATAGAATTAATGATAGTGGTCGCAATTATCGGCATATTAGCTGCAATTGCTTTGCCTGCGTATCAAGACTATACCATTCGTGCACAGATGGCCGAAGGGCTCACAATGACCAATGCTCTCAAACCTAAGATTAGTGAGTTTTACAAGTATAAAGGTCGATTCCCTAAGGATAATGCTGAAGCCGGACTTCCCGAAGCGAAATACTTAATGGGAAATTATGTTAAAAGTATGACGGTTGAAAACGGCGCCATCCATATTGAACTAGGTAACAAAATCAACTCTAGATTGTTAGGAAAAATACTCTCCCTTCGACCTCAATATGTTGAAGAGACTGATATTACACCACTAGCTTGGTTATGTGGCGGCAGTGATGTGGTTGATGGAATGCAAGTGAGTGGCGAGAATAAAACCGATATTAGGGACTCCTACTTACCAATGGCTTGTAGGTAGCATCAGTAGCCAATTTCGCAGCGTATAGCTTTAATAACTAATCGCTAGAGTAATACGCTGCGAATCTCATTAGCCCTTTATGTTTGCTTGTTAAACAAAATTAGAATATTGCATCACACCATTAATTCTGAATTCCTGAAAGCCTAAAGAACCCGCAATACGCTACACACAAGGCTTCCCCGCTGCGCTTTCAAACAAACCCGAAATCAATCCTATAAACACACTCATCGGACAATCGACACTGGTTGAAAGTCTGTGTTATACACTATCACTGATAAAACTCTAACTGCCGCCTACTAGGGAGCTAAACCATGACCACCACTCGACCAGTCCACGTTTTTCGCTATTTGTTAATGATTTTTTTCTCTTCGCTTTTCACCACATCTGTCGTATCAGCCAAGTCAGATTCGGTGATGAACTCGGAAACCTTTGATGGCCTAAAACTTCGAAATATCGGTCCAGCATTGATGTCGGGTCGAATTGCCGATATTGATATCGATCCTAATGATAAGAATGTGTGGGTAGTCGGTGTAGGTTCTGGCGGTGTATGGAAAACCACTAATGCTGGAGTCACTTGGCAACCGATTTTTGATGACCAAAGCGTCTACTCTATCGGTACGGTGGCAATCGATCCCAATAATTCATCAACGATTTGGGTCGGTACTGGCGAAAACGTCAGTGGACGACATGTTGGATTTGGAGATGGAATTTATGTCAGTCATGATGGCGGCGCAACTTGGCTAGACAAAGGCCTCAAAGATTCAGAGCACATCTCGGAGATTATTATCCATCCAAGCAATCCCAATATCGTTTGGGTGGCTGCGCAAGGCCCGCTATGGTCTAAGGGTGGTCAACGAGGACTATTTAAATCAACAGATGGTGGTGATACCTGGAAACGAACCCTTGGCGATAACCAGTGGGTTGGAGTGACCGACTTACAAATCGATCCTAGAAATCCGGACCGACTTTATGCCGCAACTTGGCAACGCCATCGAACCGTTGCTGCGGTTTTAGATGGCGGAGAAGGCACAGGGATCCACCGCTCAGAAGATGGTGGTGAGACCTGGATTCAACTCAACCCACACACTGACAAAAAGGACGCCGATAAAAAGAAAAAAGTACTTTCGCAAAACAGCGGATTACCCAAATCTAAAATGGGCAAAATTGGTCTTGCCATTTCTCCAATTAATCCGGATGTTTTGTATGCTGCAATCGAATTAGATCGACGAACCGGCGCGGTATACAAGTCAACCAATCGTGGCGCTAGCTGGACTAAACAATCTGACGCAGTGGGAGGCGGAACCGGACCGCATTATTATCAAGAGCTTTATGCAAGCCCGCACCATTTTGATCGAATTTATCTGGCGGGCCCAGGAATGCAACAGTCCAATGATGGTGGCAAAACCTTTTTCGCAATGAAGGAAGAGCACAAACATGGCGATAACCATTCACTCACTTTTTCATCGACTGACAAAGATTATTTATTGATGGGTTCCGATGGCGGTATATACGAATCGTTTGATGATGGTGACAATTGGCGCTATATCCCTAATTTACCCATTACTCAATATTATAAAGTAGCGGTCGATGATGCCGCTCCTTTTTACAACATCTACGGTGGAACACAAGATAACGGAACTCAAGGTGGTCCGTCTCGAACCAATAATCGCAACGGTATTCGAAATTCAGACTGGGAAATGGTGTTGTTTGCAGACGGTCATCAACCTGCCACTGAACCAGGTAACCCGAACATTATGTATGCCGAATGGCAACAGGGTAATTTGGTTAGAGTTGACAGAACCAATGGTGAGTTAGTCTTTATTCAACCGCAACCCGCCGAAGGCGATCCTGAAGAACGCTTTAATTGGGATGCACCAATTTTGGTTAGTCCTCACAAGGCAACGCGGATTTATCATGCGTCGCAACGAGTGTGGCGGTCAGAGGATAGAGGTGATACTTGGACCGCCATATCGGGCGACCTGACCAAAAACCTCGACCGAATTGAACAACCCATTATGGATGGTAAGCCTGGTTGGGATGCCGCTTGGGATATGTGGGCAATGTCTAACTACAGCACTATTACTTCTTTAGCCGAATCACCAAAGAAAGAAGGTCTGATTTATGCTGGCAGTGATGATGGTCTTATTCATGTAACAGAAAATGGCGGAAAAGACTGGCGAAAAATTAAAGTCTCAAGTTTACCGGGTGTTCCGGATTCCGCATTTATTAATGATATTAGAGCCGATTTATTTGATGCTGATACGGTTTACATCGCTTTGGACAATCATAAATTTGGAGACTATAAGCCATACTTATTAAAATCGACTAATCGTGGTAAAAGCTGGAAATCGATCGCCGGTGACTTACCTAAAAAGCATTTAGTCTGGCGAGTAGTACAAGACCATATTAAATCGAGCCTGATGTTTGCTGCGACCGAGTTTGGGGTATTCTTTACCGTTAATTCTGGCAAAAATTGGGTGGAGCTAAACGGTGGCGTACCAACAATATCATTTAGGGATATTGCCATTCAACGTAGAGAAAACGA
This sequence comes from Kangiellaceae bacterium, assembly GCA_039969155.1. GTDB lineage: Bacteria > Pseudomonadota > Gammaproteobacteria > Enterobacterales > Kangiellaceae. Next base: position 32,429 of record JBDVOJ010000113.1, on the reverse strand, counting down.
TTTAGTTCTTGCCAGCTTTGGTCGTGGTTTTTACGTGTTAGATGACTATAGCGCACTAAGAGATGTTTCAGAAAAAAGCCTTGCTCAATCAAAATTATTTACTCCAAGAAAAGCTTGGTGGTATATCGAACAAGGTCCTTTATCCCGTTTCGAATCAAAAGGCTATCAAGGGGCAAGTTTTTACAATGCGCCTAACCCAGATTTTGGTGCAACCTTTACTTACTATTTAAAGGAAGCAGTAAAAACTAAAAAACAAATTCGACAAGAAAAGGAAGCTAAACTTAAAAACCAAAATAATATTCCCTTCCCCGGCTGGCAAGCTGTTGAACAAGAACGTCGTCAGCAACAACCACAAATATGGTTAACCGTTAAAGACAACGAAGGGAAAGTAGTTCGTCGAGTAGCAGGTACCAATAACAAAGGTTTTAACCGAGTTAGTTGGGATCTTGGCATTCCAAATTCAGAGGCTATCACTACCGCCAACCCGGGAGATGATCAAAGTTACATTCAGATTAGTTTTTTGTCTGCGCCCGGAAAATATACGGTTGAATTGAGTCAACAACTCGACGGAGTTGTCACTCCTCTCGGAGAAGCTCAGGAGTTTTTAGTTGAACCAATGGCGCCAGGTTCATTAAAGGGTGCACCGACTCAACAAGTGGTCGAGTTCTGGCAAGCAATTAGCGATATCAAACGTGACGCCAGCGCTACTCACTACTCTTTAGAAGAGGCTCAAAATAAAGTAAAAATGTTGGCGTTGGCTCTACAACGTTCTAAAGCTTCGCCGGGTAATTTAGACCAACAACTCCACGGGATCCGTTCGGAGCTGTTAGATATTAGCCACCAATTAAATGGTGACCCTTCTAAGTTTGAGGTCTATCTAAACAACGTTAAGACCGTGAGTAACCTCATTGGCGTTGCCGAACTTGGAACGTCTTTCTCTACCTACGGACCAACACCGACCCACCGACAGAGTTTAAAATTAGCGCTAAAAAAACTGGATCTTGAAAAAGCCAAACTCAAAGCAATTATTGAGTTAAAGATTCCTGCACTTGAGAAACAGTTAAGGGAAAACGGCGCACCATGGGTTAAACAACAAAGATTGCCTTAGTCGTTTTCAGTTAGAAAAAAGGGGCTCTGCAATAGAGCCCCTTTTTATTTCAGCGACCTTTCGACTTCGCCTTGGTAACTTACTGTTAAGCCAATTGAGCGCAGTCGAAATCAGTCGCCACCTGAAACAAACAACTACTGTAATTGAGTTAATTTATAACCTGCTTTTGTTAGTAAATCGACCAGCCCTTTTTCACCAACAATATGACCGGCACCTACCACAACGAACAAACTTTTATTCTGAGCTAAAAGCGCCTGAATATTTTTTGCCATCTCAATATTTCGATCAATAAACATCGCATCATAAATCGCTTTCGCGCTAGCGTTATCCAAGCCTTTGGTAAACATTTCTACCATCGCGGCATCGTCACCAGTTTTCCAAGCTGTAAATAAAGATTCCATTTCTTCTTTGGTTGCTTCGAGACTCTGAACTAGCATCAGTTCTTGCTGTTGCTGATTAAATCCGCTCAACAATTTTAATTGACCATCGGCAGTTTCCAAACTCACAACATTTTTATTGGATTTATGGGCTAAGTCGAGGAAATGTTTATCGATTCCTAACTCTTCTTTATAGCCAAGTTGTTGGATAATCATTAGTTGTAGTTGCAAACTAACAAACCATTCTTTCAGCGGAGAAAATTGGCTACAAGGAAGCGTTTTTTCAATACAAGCTTTTTGATAAACCGATAATGCTTCTGGACTTAATCGACTTTCTAAAGTGGAAGTCATATCAACTCCTAGTTCTTGTATAAGAGGAAGTAATTTTTGTTCATCACCCGGTTTAAGATCGATTTCGACCACCAAATTCTCAGCTTGGTTGTACGCATCTTGAACAACTTTTGAAAGCGGATACATATCTTGTGACCCAAGATGAATTGACCCGAATAGATAGCTACTTTTACCATCTTTTTCAACTTTCCATAAATCAGGTTTACCATTATCAGCCGATACTGAAGCTGTCACTAATGCAAAAACAGCCGAAAAAAGACTGATAGCGATTTTTTTAATCATAAATTTTCCTTAATTAGTTTGGGATTGCTTAGCTAAGTCTAATCACACTAGTAATTATTACAATCAAATCTTTAACAAACTGAGGATTGGCTTTCATTAGGTTCGATTTGAAGTAAGAGATTTATTAAGAGGTAACTCTAGCGCAGCTCGTTATTTGTAGTTATCGCGCATTAGCGATATAGTCAAGACTCATTGAAAATAAGGAGAATAATAATTATGAATGTTTCTATTTTTGATATGTGGTTAGCTATCTTGTTAGCCGGACTGTTTTGCTGGATTGCCAGTGCGATCATTCATATGGTGCTCAAGTATCATAACGCCGATATGAATAGCCTACCTAATGAAGACTCTGTTTCTAATGCCTTAAGAGAAGGAAACCCGTCCCCTGGACTTTATCACATGCCATTTTGCGGTGACATGAGCGAAATGGGTAAACCAGAAGTACAAGAAAAATTTAATAAGGGTCCTGTTGCAATGGTAACTATTTTCCCGAATGGATTACCGCCAATGGGAAAACTGCTCACCCAACAATTTTTGTTTTTTGTGTTGGTTTCTGCGTTGCTCGCTTATGTAATGACAATGTCTATTTCAATCGGTGCGGAATATATGAGTGTCTTTAGAATGGCATTCGTAATGGCATTTATTGGCTACGGAATGGGTGGTCTTCCGTTTAGCATCTGGTATGGACATCCTTGGTCTAATTGTTTGAGGTTCTTGCTCGACGCTTTAATTTATGCGGCAGTTACTGCGGGAACTTTTGCTTGGTTGTGGCCTGCGGCGGTCTAAGGAAACACAGCCAGTTTGACTACGAACGTGGGATATTTTTGGATAGCTCCCTTCCAATTGTTTGATTTCGACTGCGCTCAATCAGCTTAATAAGTAGCTTGAGCGGAGTCGAAGGCGGGATTGTTTTTAGCTCTTTGACAAAAGAATCTACGGTTATTAGCAAGCCCGTAATACGATTGATATACTCAGCGTACTATCCTAATCAATTGGACTCTCAACATGCCCGATAATGTCGAAATTCTGGTCGCTGACTACCACAATCCCCAACATGCTGAAGCAATAAGTGACTTACTCAATTGCTATGCAGAAGATCCCATGGGCGGCGGTAAACCGCTGACCGAAGAAGTAAAATCGATTCTGGCTGCCAAATTGGCCGAACAAGGTAATGCTTTTTCGATTTTATGCTATGTAGACGGAGAACCAACCGGTTTAATCAATTGTTTCTTTGGTTTCTCAACTTTCAAGTGTAAACCACTAGTCTACATTCACGATGTAGTCGTCACAGGCAATCATCGAGGCTTAGGCCTCAGTCAGAAAATGCTTGAGCTAGTAGAGCAAATCGCAAAAGAAAAAGACTGTTGCAAGCTGACTTTGGAAGTGCTCGAAGGAAACAATGTCGCAAAAAATGCCTATATTAAATTCGGCTTTTCCGGTTATGAGTTGGATCCAGAAATGGGCAAAGCGCTTTTCTGGGAAAAAGCACTTTAATTAATAGATTTTACCTATGAATAAGACTAAATTAGAATAATCATGTGTTAAATTAGCTGCAAAATTATGCAACTGTACTTATATTTCAGTATAATTCGCGATTAATTTTCAATCACCTCAATTAATTTAAAGGTACTAAAATGAGCAAAGCATTCGTTGCGATCTTAATGGGTTCAGATTCTGACTGGCCTTGTATGCAAAACACTCTAACTATTTTGAAGGATCTTGGTATCCGAGCGGAAGTTAAAGTCACTTCTGCACACAGAACACCAGCTGCAACTCACGAGTATGTGAAAGACGCTGAATCACGTGGATGTGCAGTGTTCATTTGTGCGGCCGGGCTTGCAGCTCATTTAGCTGGAGCAGTAGCTGGATTAACGACTCGTCCAGTAATCGGTGTACCAATGGACGGTGGCCCGCTAAAAGGCCAAGACGCTTTATTGTCAACAGTTCAGATGCCAGCAGGTGTTCCAGTAGCTACAGTTGCAATCGGTAAAGCAGGCGCAAAAAACGCGGGTTACTTGGCAGCTCAAATGCTAGGTATCGCTGACCCAGAAGTGGCTAAAGCAGTTGCTGCTGATCGTGCAGCAAACGCTGCGGCAGTTATCGAAAAAGATAAGCAGCTACAAGCCACACTATAGAACGACTTAGCGCTTAACTATTCAGTCGAGCGCAATGTGATTTTCTACCAGTGCATCAATGGCAATATCGGAAGGCAATCAAAACACTCAAAAGCGGTGGTGTGATTGCCTATCCTTCTGAATCTGTTTATGGACTAGGTTGTAACCCTTACAATCTACAAGCGGTTTCCGATCTTCTGAGTGTTAAACATCGCAGCTACAAGAAAGGCCTTATTATCTTGGTCAGCGATATCGAGCAAGCTTCCAGCCTAATAGAGCCACTTTCGACACAACAAAAGCAGCGCATTCAAAATCACCATGGTAGAGCAACGACTTGGTTGGTCAACAAGTCTGAGCGAACTTCACCTCTTTTAGCCGGAAATCACGCCAAATTAGCTATTCGAGTGACTACCAATCCAGTCGCAAAAAAGCTCTGCGACATGATGCAAGGCCCCATCGTTTCTACCAGTTGCAACCGAAATGCCAAACCAACCAGCCGCTCCGCAGCGGTTATCCGCAATAAGTTTTATTTGCCATTAGCGCAAATTATCCCCGGTGAATGTGGCGGCGAGCCAGCATCACGCATTGTTGACCTAGAAAGCGGTCAGATTCTGCGCGCTTAACTAAAACTCTTATTTTTCTTGAAATTAGCGATTGTTTGACTTGATTACTTGCATAATTAATTTACTTGATCAATACTTGACCACTCAACAATACATCAAGCGATAGCGCAAAAACAAGGGATTTAATATGCAACAATTTACTGCGACTATGAATTTGGCATTAGAGTTGGCTGCCATGAGCGCGCAGCTCACTAAGCGAGTCGACTCCCCGCTCAGTTTTCATGGTATTAGCTTTACCGAGTTTCTGGTAATGCATCACCTAAGTTTGGCCAATCAACAATGTATGCGCCGAGTCGATTTAGCCAATAAAATAGGGCTGAGCGCCTCAGGGATCACCCGTTTAATCAGTCCGATGGAAAAAATTGGTCTTGTCCAAAAACAAAAGAACCCACGCGATGCTCGAGTTAGCCTAGTTAAACTATCTGAAAGTGGTGAACGAATTTTCAATGAAGCAAGAGTCACCTTTGAGCAAAGCTGTGACTCTGTTTTTGAAAGTCTTAGTGATGATGAAATACAACAATTGAGGAAATTGGCAGTTAAACTAGTTTAAGAATGTCTGATTTCGACTGCGCTCAATCGGCTTAACCGCAAGTGGCCTGAGCGGAGTTGAAGGCTTTTAAACCTAGAGCTAGCCCCAACCAGTGATGGATTTCGACTAGCCTCAATCATCTTGCTATCCACTACCCCGCACAAGCTATGATCAATAGTTATTTGATCTCAAGGGTCTGTTCGATTTATGCTTTGTTCTCAATTAGTTAAAAGGAAAATTGGATTTGGAAGACTCCACAAGTGTATTTTATGAAGCTGCAACTTTAATGCTAGTCGGTATGGCATTCGTTTATGCATTCTTAAGTTTGCTGATTGTTGTCATCAAAACAATCATTGCGCCACTAGGAGTACGCTTTCCCGATCCTGTCGTAGCGCCAAAGGCACCCCAGCCCGTGGCACCAACGCACAATCAGAATGATCAATCGATAGTCGCTGCCATTTCCGCTGCCGTAACCCAATACAGAAACAAGAACAATTAAAGACACAATAACTAATAAGAACATTCGCAATTAAAAAACCATTTCGGCGATCATCCAATTGAAGATGAATTAGCCAAGTAACTGAAACACCAAGGAAACGAACTATGTCCAGCCCAACAAAGCCTCTAGGCATTACTGAAGTCGTTCTGCGAGACGCTCACCAATCATTGTTAGCAACTCGATTTAGATTGGCAGACATGCTTCCGATTGCCCCTTTACTTGATGAAGTTGGTTTTTGGTCAATCGAATCATGGGGCGGCGCGACTTTCGACTCGTGTATTCGATATCTTGGTGAAGATCCTTGGGAGCGAATTCGCGCACTTAAGAAGGCCATGCCAAAAACCAAACAACAAATGTTGTTCCGTGGCCAAAATATTTTGGGATATCGTCACTATGCCGATGACTTAGTGGAAAAATTTGTCGAGCGTGCTCATGTCAATGGGGTCGATGTGTTCAGAATTTTCGATGCCATGAATGACGTCCGCAATATGCAAGGTTCAATAAAAGCTGCGGTAAAAGTTGGCGCTCACGCTCAAGGTACTCTCAGCTATACCGTCAGCCCGGTACATGACTTGCAAGGTTGGTTAACCATGGCCAAGCAGCTCGAAGATTTTGGTGCACACTCTTTGTGTATAAAAGACATGGCTGGGTTGCTAAAACCTTATGTAGCAGAAGAATTGATTGGTCGACTAAAAGAAACCGTGTCGTTACCAATCGCGCTGCACTGTCATGCCACCACTGGCTTGAGCGTTGCCACTCATATGAAGGCGATTGATTCAGGTATCGACGTGATTGATACCGCGATTTCATCAATGAGTATGACTTACGGTCATTCACCAACAGAAACGCTTGTTTCGATTGTTGAAGATACTCCACGGGACACAGGTTTAGACCTTAAGAAACTCGCCGAAGTAGCCACTTACTTCCGTGATGTAAGAGAAAAATACGCTGCCTTTGAGGGAAGCTTGAAAGGTATCGACGCCCGAATTCTAATTGCCCAAGTTCCTGGCGGCATGCTGACTAATATGGAAAGTCAATTGCGAGAACAAGGCGCAGCGGATCGATTAGATGAAGTTCTTACAGAAATCCCCAAAGTTAGAAAAGATCTCGGCTATATTCCCTTAGTGACGCCAACCTCTCAAATCGTGGGTACTCAAGCGGTGCTGAATGTTTTGACCGGTGAGCGATACAAATCAATTACCAAAGAAACTGCAGGTGTTTTAAAGGGTGAATATGGCACGACTGCCGCGCCGGTAAACGAGGAACTTCAAAAGCGAGTACTCGACGGCGCCGAAGCAATCACCTGCAGACCGGCTGACTTAATCGATCCAGAAGTTGAAAGTTTAACCGCAGAGTTAGAAAAACTAGCTGCGGACAAAAATATTACACTAGCAGAAAGCAAAATTGACGATGTGCTGACTTACGCCTTGTTCCCTCAGATTGGTTTGAAATTTTTAGAAAACCGAAATAATCCCGATGCGTTTGAGCCAATTCCCGAAAAAGCATCCACTCTTACTCCCGCTAGCGCAACACCTGCTGCAAGTTCTTCTGGCGGGATTGAAAACTACTCAGTGCGCGTCGATGGCAAAGTTTACGAGGTCACCGTTGCACCCTCTGGTGAGATTCAAAACATTGCCACTTCCGATTCTTCAACACCAGCCGAGCCTGCGGCTGCACCAGCAGGAGGAAGCTCATTGGATGCGCCCCTTGCCGGAAACATTTTTAGACTACAAGTGAATGTAGGCGACCAGGTTGGCGAAGGCGATGTACTCATTATTATGGAAGCAATGAAAATGGAAACTGAAATTCGCTCTAATGCAGCCGGTAAAGTCACCGCCATTCATATTAAAGAAGGCGATGGCGTTTCCGTCGGCCAATCGTTGCTGAGCATAGGATAATAGATTAATGGAATCATTAACCATACTTTGGCAATCGACTGGACTAGCTAATTTTGAGCTAGGCCAAATCGTGATGATGTTAGTCGGCTGCGGTTTGCTCTACTTAGCCATCGCAAAAAGTTTCGAGCCGTTATTACTACTGCCAATCGGTTTTGGCGCAATACTTACCAATATCCCGTTGGCCGGTTTTACCGAAGTGGGTGGCTTGCTTCATTACATTTATTATGCAGGGATAGATACCGGAATTTTTCCGTTATTAATTTTTATGGGTGTCGGAGCAATGACGGACTTTGGCGCATTGATCGCCAACCCTAAGATGTTATTACTCGGAGCCGCCGCCCAGTTTGGGATCTTCGCGACTTTATTTGGAGCCATTGCACTTAATGGTGTTCCCGGAATTGAATTCACTCTAAAGGATGCTTCTGCAATCGCAATTATCGGTGGTGCTGATGGTCCGACAGCGATTTTCCTGGCGTCAAAACTAGCTCCAGAATTACTCGGAGCAATCGCAGTCGCAGCCTATTCTTATATGGCATTGGTGCCAATTATTCAGCCGCCGATTATGCGCGCCTTGACCACAGAAGATGAACGTAAAATTCAGATGGCTCAACTACGTCATGTCACCAAGATTGAAAAAATAGTTTTCCCGCTAGGTGTATTGTTAATGACCATCCTCTTCCTACCAACAGCGACCCCATTAGTTGGAATGTTTTGTTTAGGTAACTTAATGCGAGAGTCTGGAGTAGTTGAGCGCTTAAGTTCTACAGCACAAAATGAATTGATTAATATTGTCACTATCTTTTTAGGGTTAGGTGTTGGTTCAAAACTCAGCGCCGATGCATTTCTAAATTTGAAAACCGTTGGCATTTTAGCTTTAGGTGCGGTGGCGTTTTCAATTGGAACCGCTACTGGATTATTAATGGCTAAATTAATGAATAAGCTTTCTAAAGATCCGATCAATCCTCTAATTGGCGCGGCAGGCGTTTCAGCAGTCCCTATGGCGGCACGTGTGGCTAACAAATTAGGATTAGAGGCAAATCCCCATAACTTCTTGTTGATGCACGCTATGGGGCCAAATGTGGCAGGTGTGTTAGGTTCGGCTGTGGCGGCAGGTATTTTGTTGGCATTGGTTGGTTGATAGCCTGAGGGTTTAGGGACCTAAAGATAATCTTCGCGCTTTTAGCCGCCATAGCAACAAATGATTTTCGTAGAAAGGACACCGCCGAGATAGTTCAAGTCGCCTGTCTTTTGTAAGAGCGCGTCATCAAAGCTTCGCTTTGAATAATTCAGCTAGATAGATCTAGAGCCCGTTGTCATAAGTCAAAACTCCCATCAGATCTGACCTCGATCAAGAAATATCAATACTCATTCTTTAAACCTGATCCCAAATACTTATAATGATGTCCAGAAAGAAACGAACATTCGAGAAGAAAACTAGTGAAATTTCTTATTCCTCTTATATTTTGCTTGGGAATATATACTCCCGATTGCCACAGCGACCCAGAGTGGCGCTCGTTGACCTATGATAATGATATCTTTGTTGGAGAAGATAGCGGTTACACCAATGGAATTTATTTTTCACAATATAAAACAAACCAAAAATCAGACAAGTTGACCCCAGGAGTATTGCTGAACCCTCTGTTATGGAGCTTGCCTGAAGAAACACACCTGGAACAGTTTAGTTCGACAACGATTGGACAGGCAATACTCACGCCATTTGACATCACCCAAGAAACTCCCGATGAAGGTCAGCTACCCTATTCTGGGCTACTATTTATGAACCAAACGTTTATCGTACAAAATGGCTCTATTGCAGATAAGGTTAGTACTACCCTCGGTGTTGTTGGACCTTGGTCTGGGGCTGAATCTACCCAGAAATTTGTTCATAAGATGATAGGCTCTGATCAGCCTGAAGGTTGGGATCAACAGCTCGACAACGAGCTAGTCTTTCAGTTTTCCAGAGGTCGAGCATGGCGAAATTGGCATTCAAAATCTAACAACATGGATTTTGTCTCCATGGCAGAAGTTCAACTAGGAACCATTGAGAGTTCAATTAACGCGGGTTTTCTACTCCGCTATGGTCAGGAAATCGAAGAGACCTATGCAGCAGGCCTTTTATCTCCAAGTCGCACTACTAATCCGGTTGCTATAGAGGGCGGATGGTATGTCTATGCAGGGTTACATTTCGCTCATTTATTCAACAACATTCATGCAGATGGAAATACATTTTCGAATAGTGCATCAATCAACTATCAACGACTACAATCAGGTGGATTTTTGGGGTTAGCTTATTCTTGGCAGGATTTTTCGATTACTTTCGCTGTTAACAATATCAAGGTCGGCATTTTTTCTGTTGATGAAAACATTGAAGATGTATTGCAATACGGAAGTCTCACTTTTCTTTGGCGTGTTTAGCGAAATTGTTAAACGTCTCTGGCACGAATTGCTTTTCACAACATTTTTGATCGCTAATTTCTCGAAAGCTTTTAGCAGACTCTTTATTCATGCCAATCTTCTTGGGTACTATATTGTCATAGATGTCAGTTACATTTCCTTAGCGAAGCTCAACACCTTATTAATAGGTATGTGGTCGCCCTCATCCTTACCTTGATAAACTGTTTGAATGACGCCTTGCTCATCTACAAGCAACGATAATGGCATAGTTAAAAATCGAGACGAAACCTCTCGTGGAATATAACCTCTAAAAATAGCAGTCAATAAAGTTGGTAGACGCAATAACATTCCCTTCACCATTCCTATCAGCGACTTATCAACCCCAAATAATTGATAGTATTCCCGTTTTTCATCAGCCAAAATCGGGAATTTGGCGACGTGCTTGTTCGCGTGCTTCTTTAAGTGGTCGATGTTGGATTCGAAAATAGCAACGATTTCGAAATTCTCTTCCAACTCTGATTTTGCTTTTATTAACTCTGCCATTCGCATGTTACAAAAAGGACAGGTTGCAAACCTAAAGAAAGTGAGTAAATACCTTGTTCCCTGTAAAGAATGACTATCAAATTGTAGACCATCTATTCTCGGCAATATTATCCGAGGCATCATTTCGTTAACTTTCATATTTAACTCCTGACTTATTCTTAGCATTAACAAGACGTTCAGTTTCTAATTCATTAAGATTCATCAAATCATAAAAAAACAGATAAATGATTTCTCATCATTCGAGGAGATGCGACGCGGGAATCTATAGAAGGCTTATTTGGTACTATGGTTTCTCTCAACAGTATTATCGCTCTGTAAATTCTCACAGTGCTTTTTTATCGACCTAATTATTCTATTCATGCTTTCAGAAAAAATATCATTTTCTCGATTTATCTGGACTAGTTTAATCTGTTTTAAACAATTACCTTTATTAGTATTCAACAGCTGAATAGTGAACATTCTTTCGATTTTGTTTTGGGAATTATCTGGTTCTTGATATCTTTGTTTATGTAGAGCAATCAAAGAATTCTTCCATTTATTAAAGAGCCTACTTTCATCTGCCGCCCCCTTCATATTCGCCATAAAAGTTATGATTGGTTCAGCATAATTGAAGGCTATGTAACTTGCACGCTGAGACTGTGCCGTTAAATAATCAGTCAACTGCTTCTTTCCAGTAATGCCAAAAAGCATCTCAGCAAAGTTATGTGAAGACAAAGTCAGATTTGATGACGGAGAATACAGAAAACTATCCCAATAGATTTTGTCTACCCCTTTTAACATTTCTAACGCATAGTTCTCAGAAGTTATTAATAGTTTTTTTCGGTTTTCACCTAGTTCAAGAGCTCCTAACTTGTTATAAATTTGAAGTATTAAGTTCATCGCCTGTCTAAAGTTGTTGATCCTTTGGCTAACATCGGCCTCATGTTGATTGATTAATAAATTATCTCCTAAATTTTTCTTAATAGTGAGTTCTTGCCTAGCATTAGAAAATAACTTATCTAACTCAAGTTTCAGTTGCTTTAGTCTTAGTGATTGCGCTTGGTAATCGCTTTTGTTTGCAGTAGCTTTAACTGGAAGAGTAGGACTAGGATAATGCGCTCTCGCATAAGCCTCGTATTCCGAAATTATCTGTAGAGCGCTATTTAAGTGTTCGATAGACCAATAAAGAGCGTTACTATTTATCGGGTATTTTACTATCTGATTGACTTGATTATTCTCCGTTGTGGGAGAATCGATGAGATCAACACCTGATATTTGTACAGTGTCGTTTCGATCGTCTTTAGCAAAGACTTGATTGGTGTTTGAGAAATAAACCAACGACATTAGAACAATGGGCCACACTGATTTTGTAGACAAAACGTTTCGCTTTAGTTTAGTAGAACCAAAAGAGTCTGAGTTCGCACCTTTTCGCTCTAATTCTCGTAGTTTTGTCTCTACTAGCATAGAATCACGCCTTCTTCACAAATTGCGCAGTGATCATCATTTCACCCGCGCCATCAACTTTGCAATCCAGCTGGTGGTCTTTTCCATCGACAATTCGTCTCACGACCGCTTTAGTGCCAATTTTAAGAACCAGCGAACTACCTTTGACTTTTAAATCCTTTGCAATGGTGACCTTATCGCCCTCAGCTAATAGAGTTCCGTTACTGTCCCTAACAGTGACCAATTGGTCTTCAGCAACTTCTTTAGGGTTCCACTCATGTGCGCATTCAGGGCATATGAGCAGCTCTTGGTCTTGATAAACAAATTCGGACTGGCAATTGGGGCATGGTGGAAACGACATAATAATCAATAACTAAGATGAACTGTTTGGTAATAATACTGTACCTATTTTAAATTGGCGAATTAATCCATCGACTACCTAACCAATAATCCCACGTCAGCAAGAAGTCAGCTAAAAGTCATTGCCTATTCAGGCGTTTTATATTCGTTTCGTTTAAATTTATTCAAGTCACTCAAATCTTAGAAAATTGAGCCTGGCCGAAATAGCTCACTAGCAGGGTTTCAGCTTTAAACCTGAAAGCGCCTTCGACTTCACTCAGGCTACTTTATTACAGGAGAAATCTTATGCCAAAACTATCCAAACTACTGATACTAACGACCACCCTAATGCTAGGTTTTTTTAAAGCCAATGCCACAGATGCCATCAGAATCAATCCTACTAACGAACCGGTGCTACTCGACGGAAGGTGCGCTAATGATGAATGGCAGGTAGCCACAAAAATTGAGCTGCCAGCACAAGTTGCCATTTATCTAATGCATGATAAAGACTTCTTCTATATTTGTGCCAAAGGTAAAGCAGAAGACATTACGGTGTTGGACCTTTATATCGAAAATTCGAAAACTGGCGAATTGCATAACTTTCATCTTTCCGCTCAAATGGGAGAAAGTGTACTCACCGACGAAGGGTGGGAGAACAAACATGGAAAGTGGGTTCTTAAAGATTTTGCTGGATTCTGGGTACCCTATTCCGGGCTTAAAGATCGCGAAAATCGATCAGGTCCAATATGGGCTAAAGGGACCCATAGACAGGTTCAGGTAGCACGCAAAAAGTTTTCAGGTAATACCTGGAATATGATGTTTTCTGTTGGAGCAGTGAATTACAAAGGTAACCGTATGGCAGAGTTTTCTTATCCAGAAAAGGGAATAAAAGAAGAAAAGTCCAGCTGGAGAGAATTTCTATTCTCAGAATAAGTATTCCCAAGAACTAAGAATGAGGCTTTGATCAATCTAGCAAAGCCTTATTTAAGTTGAAGAATACCCATTGCTTCAGTGGACTTCAAAATTTTAGTGAATCTTAATCTATCGCACCATATAACCAATGGCTCTCAAACAGCCCCATTGAATTTAATAGGGATTGCCAACGCTTATCTTGATAGAGAAATGAGAAAGAGGGGTATTGAATGGTTTCAATCAAATAATCATCCCGTGTTTCGATTGCTTTATCGAGCCACTTATAGGTGTTCACCCTGTCTTTTCGATACGCATAGATATCAGCGATTGAACTCGGATCTGAATCTCCGTAACGACTAATGAACTCGTTAAGAGCATTATCCGATTCATTGATCTTACCTAGCGAAAAGAATGTCTTTGATTGAGAATAAAATTTCCAGTATCCATTCCTTTCTATCTGAGACGATTGATGTGCCTTTTCATTTTCGCCTTGTTCAAGAAGTATAAAGGCACGATAAGCGCGAGCAACTTCAGAGGTCGGTTGCCGGAGGATATACTTGTCGATATCTGCTAGCGCCTCTGTGTGTTTGTTTGCAACATACAAACCAATCGCGCTGTTATAATAATTAATGTAGGTTAACGGGTCACTCTTAATCGCTTGGTTAATCAAGATTGCACTTTCATCTAGGTAACCGGCCCAAAACTTAATATCACTAGCAGCGGCGATCAAATTGGGACTGCCGGCATCAAGCTCTAGCGCTTTATCAATATTTTTAATCGCCGAATGATGTTTCCATTCATGAATATCTATTCTCGCAAGCGACGCATAAGCAGAAGCAAAAGTGGGATCTAGCTCAATCGCTTTTTCAGCGGTTTCTCTCTGTTTTTGATAACCCAGCTTTGACTCAGCCGGGCTTAAATTGGTTGTTTCTCGATAGTGTATATTACTTAATAAATTCCAAGTAGGTGCATAGTTCGCATCGATCTCCAGAGATTGATAAGTTAGCTTTTTCGCGTTTTCAGTTGCTTCTTGAGTATGTTGAGAAAAAACAGCGCTTGCTTCCAAATAGAGTAGGTAGGCCTCAGGATCCGCATGAGCTGTTTTAGGTATTTCATCTTGTAGCAAGGTAATTTCTAGTTTATCAGAAACAACTTGGGCGATTTCGTCTTGCAGCGCGAAGATATCCGGCATTTGCTTGTCGTAAACTTCCGACCAAACATGCGAACCATCTAGCGCATCGATTAATTGAACCGTAATTCGAATCGCATCTCCCTGTTTACGCACACTTCCTTCAATAAGATAGCGAACATTCAGCTCTTTCCCAATAATAGTGATGTCTTTTTCTTTACCTTGATAAGAAAATGAAGACGTTCTACTAATTACCTTCAACTCCTTAATCTTGGCTAGCAAGTTAAGGATTTCTTCACTAATTCCTTCAGCAAAATAGTTTTGGTTTTTTAGCACACTCATATCACGAAATGCTAAAACAGCTATCGATTTATCGAACTTTTGGTCAATTTCAGCCTCCTTGTTCTGTTGACTGATTAAATGAATAGCCAGATAACTCATACTTAAAAACGCCAACACTAGCATGCTAAAGCGCCAAGGGTATCGCCACGGCGTATTATCATTGGCATGTTTTACTGAATTATCGTTGGGGAGCTTATTTGCTGAAACTTGGGTTACCTCGGCTATAAATTGGTAACCTCGACCATGAACCGTTTTAACGCAGCGCTGCTTTTTGCCATCATCACCAATCACAGCACGAAGTGTTTTAATGTGGTTACTTAATGTAGAATCAGATACCGTTCGACCTTTCCAAATCTGTTCCAATACTTCCGCTCTAGTTACCACTCGTTCTTTGTTTTTGAGTAAATAGATTGCCAGATCAAACACCAATGGTTCGATGCTGAGTTCAGTATCACCTTTGTGCGCTGTAAAATTATTTTCGTCAAAAACGAAATCATTAAATCTATAAATCATGTTGTTATTACCGGCTGAAAGACATGGATTAATTGAGATATCTTGAGCTGGTATTTCTCCTTGATTGTACAATCTAGTATCGATCAGTTTGAAATTCGACTAAGTCAGCGTAACAACATCAATTTATTCTATTACTAAGGACTAAGTTAACGATGTTGTCACAGAAACCAAATTTTGTCATGCGTTTCGTGGCCGGCGCCAAAAGATGTCAGACACCATCGTTAAAGTGATGTCTTTGCAGCCATATGACCAAGCGACACCAAGTGAGTGTAGTTCACAGAGCTGTGCAGCTAATCGTTATAAACTAGGCGATAACCAAAGCTAATTTAATCAAGCTAGTTAATGAATCGGCTTAGCGCTCTATAAAAATTTGTCTTCTTTTGACATAAACGCTGATTATTAGAGACTAACTGTATAACTTGAGTAGATAATCGACCAATAGCTTAGGTCGTAGCGCTTTAAAACAGTAGCTTAATTGATGTAACTAAGGTGATACATGCAGAAAGAGTTTGAGCAGGTAATAGCTGATAATCAGGGGCGAATACGCTATATCGCCTCTCGTTATTGCCAGCATAATGATTTTGAAGATATGTATCAGGAAATATTGATGCAGTTATGGCGCAGTTTTGCCAGTTTCAAAGGAAATTCATCTAGAGAAACGTGGCTTTACAAAGTCGCCTTAAACACTGCTACAACCTTTGTCGGTAAAACCATTAAGCGCAGAGAACTACGCCAAGCTTTAGCAAAAGTCGCCGCACCAGAAGGACAAATAGGCCAAGAGAACTGCCAAGCGGACATTTTAAATGCTTTTATGAATACTTTATCAGACATCGAAGCAAGTATTCTAATGATGTATTTAGACGGGCTAACATCTGAAAACATCGCTGAAGTTGTCGGTATCACTGCTAATGCGGTCAGAGTAAGAATCAAGCGAATTAAATCAACATTTGAAGACCAATATATAGGTGAAGAATCATGAAGTTCGATGATTTGAAAACAGGTTGGAAAACCGAAGTTGAGAAAACGGGTAAACAACAAGATCTTACTCGCCTAGTTGAATCACTAGAAAAGGAAACGAAAAAATTGGATAAATCGATTAAACGAAGAGACATTATGGAAATATCCATTGCGCTTTTGCTGATCCCCGTTTGGGCATGGAAATTATTTTATTCCGCCAGTTTACTGCAAACCATCGGATTATGGATTGCCATAGTAGCCTGCATTTATATCCCTTACAAACTACTAAAAGCAAGACAGGTCGAAAGCGCCAAAGATGATAGTTTACTGGCATTTTTATCGGTAGAGAAAAGTAAGCTCGAAAAACAAAAAGAACTTTTGGAAACCATTGCTATTTGGTATCTATCACCATTAATGGTAGCGATCGTTTTAATTACTGCTGGAAGTAAAGTCGATGATGCCGGCGTCCCACAAATATCAGAGCAATTAATGGTTTACTATTTATTCTGCGGAGTACTTTACGTTGGAGTTTACTTTCTTAATAAACGTGCCGCTAAGAAAAAGTTTGCTCCACTATTAGATAGAGTTAACCAACAAATCCAGGAATTAAAGTCGCTTAATAACGTTTAACAAAAGATTTGGCGAGCAAACGATTAAAAATACGAGGTTAAGAAGAGAATTATGTTTAGATTATTACTTATTATTGGTGGCTTAATTTTTGTCAATCATGGCAATGCGGCTACGGCTTCTGCAAACATCGAAACCATCAAAGCACTGATCAACCATAAAATCGAGAAAGAGCAACAAGCGGTTGGCGCAACGGTTGTGCTAATCGAGCACGGTAAAACAGAATACTTAAATTTTGGACTAACCAATCAACAAGACAACACCGCTACAACGTCTTCGGCACTGTTTGAAATCGGTTCTATATCTAAGACTTTCACGTCAATTGCGCTTGCCAGCATGGTTAAAGAAGGAAAGGTTAAGCTCAATGATCCGGTTCAAAAGTATTTACCCAGTAAGGTAAAAATACCCACAAGAAATGGCAAAGTGATCACGCTAGAAAGCCTCGCCAACCATACTTCTGCTTTGCCACGTCTTCCATCTAATATGCCATATAACGACCCGCTCGATCCCTACGCAGATTATACCATCGAATTAATGTATGAGTTTCTCAATAATTATCAACTGACGCGCGATATTGGCGAAAAGTTAGAATACTCAAATCTTGCAGTCGGGCTGTTAGGGCACGCACTCTCATTAATCGATGGCAAGAGCTACCAGCAAATGATTACCGATCGGGTGTTAATACCGCTATCAATGAGCAACACTTTTGTTGATGTTCCAGCATCCCATGCCAGTCAGCAAAGTGATGGACATGACGCGAGTCTAAATAAAACTAAGCACTGGAAACTACCCGCACTTGCTGGTGCTGGCGCTCTTAACTCTAACGCGAAAGATATGGCGCTGTATTTAGGTGCCAACTTGAATCCAAGCAAAGCTTTACGTCAAACTTCTTTGATCGAAGCAATTAGCTTATCTCATCAAAAAACCATTGATGCTAAAAAGCACGGTGCTAGCGTTGGCTTAGGTTGGTTTATTGCTGAACACAAAAACGGTTCCTATTTATGGCATAACGGTGGTACCGGTGGATTCCGATCGTTTATGGGATTCGATCAAGAAAACCAAAGAGGAATCATTATTCTTGAAAATTCAGCCAATGGAATGGATAACATCGGTAACGCAATTTTAACCGGCAATCTGGCTAAACTTAAGAGTGATATTTTAGAAGTACATTCGCTCGATGAAAATCAACTCAGTAAGTTTGTCGGTCACTATGAACTAGCCCCAGGAATGATCATGACGGTGACTCAAAAAAGACAGCAGTTATTTATTCAACTGACCGGCCAAGCGAATTATCCTGTTTACGCAAAATCAGACTTAGAATTTGTCTATCGCGTAGTTGAAGCAAAAGTTAAGTTTGAATTGAACGAAAAAGGCGAATCGGTATCGCTTACTCTGTTCCAAGGAGGAGCAGAGACCAAAGCTAAGAGGCTCTCTGAAAAGGACGCTGCAGCTAAAATGAAAAGAGTCGAATTAACCAATGAGCAGCTAGATAATCTAGTGGGACAATTTGAAATCATGCCGAATTTTATAATCACTACTTCGCATCAAGATGGGCAATTAGTGATTCAAGCAACTGGTCAGCCTAAAATTCCTTTTGAAACTAAATCAAGATCCGAGTTCTTTAACGGTCAGGTACAAGCAAGAATTGTTTTCGAATTGGATAAGTCCGGTAAAGCGATTTCGTTAACGCTTTTTCAAGCTGGTCAGGAGTTAAAGGGCGATAACATGCAGTAGCGCTTTATCACTTAACACTTGCAAATAAATTGGGGGAGGCAAGACAATTCCACCCCTAATTATTGATTGGATATTGATACTATGCCTTTAAAACTGACAAAGTGATTCTAATC
Source organism: Kangiellaceae bacterium (assembly GCA_039969155.1). Classification (GTDB taxonomy): domain Bacteria; phylum Pseudomonadota; class Gammaproteobacteria; order Enterobacterales; family Kangiellaceae. The sequence continues at coordinate 13,623 of JBDVOJ010000113.1, read as the reverse complement.
CTTCTTATGAAGTAATTAAGTGGAATTAGTTAATTAAGTTCGGAGTATCTTAATCCTAGAATGATTCAAATAACGATCCAGCGACCCAGTCATTAATGCCCACGGCTTCTCGACGAAGTCCTCCACTCACGCTACTTGCCACCCCACTTGCTATATTCCCTACACCACTACTTACGCTACTATTAACCGAACTTGCAGTGTTGCCACTTCCACCAGTAACAGTTGTATTAAAACTGCTAGCAATGTTATGTGCACCGCCACTAATACTACTGCCAGTTCCACTTGCTAAATTTGAAAATCCTCCTTGCACGCTACTATGAATACCAGATGCAGTGTTTTCTCTACCTCCGCTAACACTACTATAAAGTTCACTAGCCAGATTGAGCGTTCCACCGCTAACCGAGCTTTCTAGTCCACTTGCGGTATTCTTATTTCCACCAAAAACGGTCGAATAATCTGCCAGAATGTTATTCTCCCTACCAGCCACTAACCCACCGAAACGACTGTAGTTCTGTGAAGTACCCAGAATTAAATTGTGCGAGCCCCCTTTATGTATATTACTCCATAATTCATTATTCGATTCACAGTCAACTTGATTGGTAAATTGCCCCATCGAACACATTTCAGTGGTCAATGTTGTGTTTTCATCATAACCGACTACCAAGTTACCTAAACCATTAAGTGAGTCAGTTTGTTCTAATCCATTATTAACATGAAGATTGACACCACTGAAAATTGCTGCTGTATTTCCCTGAGAGTCAACACTAATTTCCAATACATCCGCGAGTCCGCTTACAACTTCGGATTCTAGCGATGTAATAAGCTCGGTAAGCTCTCCATCTTTGCTTTCTAGCGCGTCAATTGTATTTTGCAAACTAACATTTTCATTTTGTAAAGCGAGTACTGACTCAGATAAACTAGCAACCGTAGCATCACTAGCCGTTAAAGCTGTTGAGAGAGTTTCTACCGTTGCTGCTAACTCAGCAAGCTGCACAACAATCGTTGATATTCTTTGATCATTATCATTAATTGAGATCGCAGCCGCATCAAAATTGGCATTGACTTCTGCTGCAATGGCTCGAGTTCCACTATTAAACTGATTAGGTATTACCACTTCACTGGCATTTGCGTATGTAAAAAAATTAGATATCAAAAGACTTACTATTAGCCCCGATGCGGTGGTTCTAAAAAGCATGATTTCTCTCCTTCCTATATAGAGGCTAATTCTCAACCCCAATTGTCGTTATCCCAATTTAGTCGATCCCAATCACTTGATTGGATTGCAGTTGGCACAGGGTCAGCGCTTTCACTGCTACCACCACCACATCCACTCAAGCAAATTAGTAGACCTAAAAGCGAAATGCATTTAATCGATTGTCTTGTATTCATATCGAACCTATTTTAGTTTTCTAATAATTGGTATTGGTGAACAAATACTACTGAAGGAAACGATCTAAAACATACAGATTATGTATTGATTTTGTATTGATTAGATAAACCAAGAGAAAAATACTAAGGCAACCGTACTAAAACTAGAAAAAACTGCAGGTAGACTAAGAATAGCTGCACACTCGCGATGAGAAAGGAGGAAGTGGTGAGAACAATAGAAGCAAACGTTTTGTATCAATAAGAAGGTACTGTTTATTCGGAGGCAAGTGTTCAAGCCCTAATGTCACACCAAAATGTGACCGGGGTTATCCATTATCTGGCCAAGTCCACATTGGTTGATCAAGCAGCCCTTGGCCAACAACTTGAGTTTCTCCTAACTCTTTCTGGAGTTGAATCGAGTTACACTCCGGTGATTGTTCGATGGCAGCGATTAGTCGTGTTGCATGAGATACAACCCAAACCTGAGTGGTATCAGAGGCCTTAATAATTAGCTTTGCCAAAGCAGGTAATAAATCAGGATGCAAACTGGTTTCCGGCTCATTCAATACCATTAATGATGGTGGTCGAGGTGTTAGTAAAACAGCAACCCAAAGTAAATACCGCAGAGTTCCATCAGACAGCTCTAAACCTGACAGCGGTCGAAGTAAACCATATTGGCTAAATTCGATAGAAAACCTGCCGTCTGGTTCAATTTTAATTCCTAATTTCGCACCAGGAAAAGCATCACTTATTGCGTCGTCCAATGCGTTAGCATCGCCAATTTCTTTGATTGTTTGCAAGGCCGCTGCGAGGTTATGACCATCGTTATGCAAAACCGGTGTTCGGGTTCCCAATTGAGGTAGTCGAGCCGGAGCATCTGCATCCGTTCTAAAGTGATCATAGAACCGCCAATTTCTGATTCTTTCTCTTAGCGTTAGAACTTCTGGTGCTCTCATTGGATCAGCAATTTGACTAAACAAACTATCAAACGTATTGGTATGTTGGCTAATCACTTCCCAGTTTCTGCCAGAGCGGACTTTAATCACCCCGCCTTCCCTATCTACCAAAGAACTTGCTGGTCGATAAGTGCTGCCATTCCAGATTGTTTCCTTTTTTATTTCTGGGTCGAGAGAAAACGCAGAGTTTGAAGGTATTGGTAACCCCAGCGAAATTGAGTAGCCAAAATCGTCGCCAGAAAATCCTAAACGCAAACGTGTTAACTTTTGTTTCGGCCCACCTTGAACCGGAACTTCTCCGCTTTTCATTCTCTTGGAGAGAGTCTCTGGACCAGCCCAAAACGTGGAGTCCAACCCACCTTCTTTGGCTAGAGCATTAACCACTCCACCTTGAGCTGTTTCAGCGAGGAGCCTAAGGGATTTATAGAGATTCGATTTTCCACTGGCATTAGCTCCGGTCACTAAATTTAGCTGACCAAGAGGAATCACTAGATTCAATAGAGAGCGGTAGTTGCTGATTGATATTGTATTAATCATATTTCAGGAGTCTAGACATAGTGATAACCACAACTAATACTACAATGATGCGGTCACTGTCAAAATGTCTGAACGATAGAATCTAGCGATAAGAACAATAATTCAGTTATTTTCTACTCATCCGTTCTATCATAATTCTAACGCTGATTTTTAGTCTATCGATGGACTGAGCTAACTCACCAATTTCATCTTCTCGTTTTGTTTCTTCAATAGGATCGTTAAGTTGTCTTCCTTTACTAATATGCTCGGCAACTAAGGTCAAATTTTGAATTGGCTTTGCAAGAGTATTAGAAAAAACATAAGAGACACCAACGGCAAGCGCTATAAATAGAAGAGAAACCAATATATTACTCTCTATTAGACTCACTATCTGACTTTCTATTTCTGTTTTTTTGTCGGCAACGACTTGGTCGATATTATCGACATAAGCACCTGAGCCAATAATCCAACCTGTTGGCTTATGTAACCTGACATAGGAAATCTTGGCGGTTCTTTCTGTCAAGCCATCCTTGACGGGCTTTGGCCAGAGATAGTCAACAAATCCTTCTCCTGGCTCTCTCTTGGTAATTTCCGCGAACGCTTGAAACAAGTTTTGATCTTTGCCCAAAGCATTGTTGTATTTAGGATCATCAAGAACTTTTCCATCCAAATCAGGCACCGTCGGATGCATCACCATAGTTGGATAAGGTAAGGTATTATCGTTAATCCAAAAGTAGCCTGTTCCATCTGCATAACGCATTGATTTAACACTCTCCTTAATTCGATTTTCTATCTCTACCCTCGCATCGTCGATGTAAATACCGGTACCTAAAATCCAATTCCAATCGCTATAGCGTCTTACGTATGAAAGCTTGGGCTCTTCTTTGGTTAATCCAGTTGGAGTTGGTTTAGGCCACATATAATCAACATAGCCGTCTTTATTGTTTCGAGTGACTTCTACAAAAGCACTGAATAGATTTTTTCTTATCCCCATTGCATTATTATATTTTCGAGAGCTGAGCACTTTGCCATCAAGATTTGGAACCGTAGGATGCATAATCATGGTGGGAAAAGGAGCGGTAGTGTCGTTGATCCAAATGTAGCCAGTTCCGCCATCAAATCTTAGTTCCTTGATTTCAGACATGGCTCTTGCCTTGGCTTGTTTTTCAGACAATTCACCCCGCTTAACCATCCTCTGATAACGTTTGATGATAGTCTCGCCCGTATCAATGATATTGTGGAGTCGTCTTTCATAAAATTTACTTAGATAGTCAAGGTCTGATAAGTTACTGTAGTTTTTATCAATGGTTTCGTACGCAACATCGACCAAATCTTTCAAGTGTTCGCGGATATCATCGATTGCTTCGTTCTTGTAAGTCTGCAATCGCTCTTCACCTTGTTTCTCAACATTTAGAACACTGAAGTATGTAATGACTATTACCATTAAAACTAAAAACAATGAGGTAAATAGTGTGATTTTTGCTCTGATTTTCATTGTGTTCCTCGTTGATCGTTCTGGACTGATAGGCTCAAAATGCTATTACTGAGATAGATATTGATTGGAGATCTTTTTATGCTTTATAACCTTTTAAGCCATTAATTTCGTAAACTGCATTGGTAAAATTTTCTCTTCTATCTGGATTATCGATATACAACGCGATCCTATCGATATACAAAAGGATCGAACGTAAGTTCTTTCTTATTTTCTTTTTCTCCAATTCATCATTCCACTCTCGCTCAGCTTCTTCACAAAGAACTAAGGCAACAGGACCAATCTCATCTAATAAACTATCGTTAATTTTATCCAGAATCGAGCGAGTAAAATCTTGCGGGTCCATAGGCTTAAAGCGCTCGCTTTTCAGGTTTTAACATAGTAATTTCTCATTCTAATGAAACTCCAATAACACAGGGGCACTCACTGAGTGTTTCAGTAATTACAAGTCGAAAAAAACTGCAACGGAAGAATCAATCTTCCGACAAATTTGCCGCCACGCTCTTACGTACTAACAATGAACGAATAACCAAGCTAACAAGAATTATCTCAAATATCGATTAAACTTTAGTCTAGAGTATTGTTCTGTTTTGCTACCAGATTTGGACGATTGAGCGGGTAAGCACTTTATTGGAGCTGGGACGCGGTGCTTACTAGTTGAATTAAGATTTTTGAGGTCAGTTTGTTACTTTGTCTAGTTTGAAGTAAATGATTGTCTGGCCACCAATAGCAAAGAAATACTATTTTTAGTATTGTACATGTTCAACAATAGGCGAAGTCGTTAAGCATAATTAGTAGGAATTTAATATGAAATTATCAGACATTGTTATTCTAAGCGGAGCACGCACCGCTATCGGATCTTTCGGTGGAAGCTTGTCTTCCTTATCCCCAGCACAGCTAGGTACTTTTGCAGCCCAGGAAGCCATTAGTCGTTCTCAAGTTGAAGCTGAAGCGATCGACCATGCCGTGTTTGGCCATATCATTACTACCTCACCAGAGGACGCTTATGTCGCCCGCCATATCGCACTGAATTCAGGGATGTTAGAGAGCTCTGCCGCGTTTAACGTTAATCGCTTATGCGGCTCTTCGGTCCAATCAGTTATTTCTGCGGTGCAATTATTAATGTTAGGTGATAGTAAAATCGCCTTGGCGGGTGGTACTGAAAGTATGAGCCGAGGTGCCTATTTACTGGCTAACGCACGACAAGGTTTACGAATGGGTGACGGCAAAGTCGTAGACCTAACCATCGGTATTTTAAGCGACCCATTTGGTAGTGGGCATATGGGAATTACTGCGGAGAACATAGCTGAGCAATATGGTTTTGAGCGTATTCAGTTAGATGAATTTTCTGTGGAAAGTCAGCGTAGAGCATGTGCAGCAATTAAGGCTGGTTACTTTGATCAACAGATTGTCGACGTGCCGATTATGCGAGGCCGCGAAAGCGTAATGTTTTCGCAAGATGAACATCCTCGCCAAGATACTGATCTGGATAGTCTAGCTCGACTTAAACCCGCATTTAAAAAAGATGGCATTGTCACCGCAGGTAATGCTTCGGGGCTTAACGATGGAGCAGCCGCTTTGGTTTTAACTAGTCAACTAGAAGCCGAAGCGCGAGGATTAAAACCACGCGCTCGTTTTATCAGCTATGCTTTTGCTGGCGTTAAACCAAACCTTATGGGACTGGGTCCGATCCCTGCGGTTAACACAGCATTGCAGCAGGTAAAACTGACCATCGCCGACATGGATGTGATCGAGTCTAACGAGGCTTTTGCTGCGCAAGCAATGGCAGTATCAAAAACTCTCGCTTTTCCAACAGAAAAAGTTAATCCCAATGGAGGTGCTGTAGCACTAGGTCATCCGGTAGGAGCAACTGGCAGTATTTTAATCATTAAAGCGCTAGCAGAGTTAGAAAGAATTGATGGCCAGTTCGGATTGATCACTATGTGTATTGGTGGTGGCCAAGGGATCGCCTTGATTATAGAACGAGTCAATAGCTAATTGACTCGATGATCCGTATCAATTTGTAACCTAATCAGGGTCGGTTGAGCATCTTCAATATGCCAACTTGGAAAACTCGCACTGGTGGTAAAGACATCGCCATTTGGTGCGATTTCAACATCGCGGGTAAATGTAACCCGCTTAGACATCGGAAAATGTTGCCATTGGTTTTTCTTGATATCGTATCGGTACAAAGCATCGGACGTATTTCCATTTACCCAAACAATGTCGCGCTGTCGATCAACATTTAGTGAATAGGGCGTTTCACTTCCGGCTGGAATCACGGGAAGGGGAAACTGGGTAAATTTTTGTTTGACAGGATCAAACTTAACGATCATTGATTCCGGGAATGCTGCAATCCAAAGGTTTCCCTGAGCATCTGAACGCAGCCTTCGAGGACCAATAAAAGGTGTGTCATACATTGTTATTTCAAGTGATTCAGCATCTATTTTTCCAATCGAATCAGCATGAAGTCGCGCAAACCAAACATTGCCATTGGGCGTAATATCGATACCATAAGGTAACGGCACACCGGTTGATTGCTCATCAATTGAGAACCAATTTGCCAGTGGAACTCCCATATTCATCAAACTCAAAATCGAGCCCATCGAAGAAATTGTCATGCTTTCTTTAGCGCTTCTAGTCGGCAAGTCAAAAAGTCGAAATTTTTTCGATTGTCGTTCAAACATTGCTACTTGATTGGAGAGCGCTAGTGTAAACCAGACTCTGTCTTTTTGATCGATTCGAATAGTATGAGGATAGTAACCTTCATCCATCTCGTGATTGATAAACTGTTTGGTTTTCGGATCAAATTCAACCAATCTTTGTTGATAAGAGGTCGTAATAAAAATATGCCCATCTTTTTTTGATTCCGCCAACGAATGAATTCCTGCGTATGTGTCATGCTTAGGAAATGAGCTTAGACGTTTGCCAAGTAGTCCGCCATGCTCATCTGACTCCTCACGTTTGAGTTTATAAACAACGTACTCGCCAGAATTTGGATTGATCTCATACATTCGGTCCTGCAAGTTATCACCAACATAAATCAGACCATTAGAGTGGTACAATAGGTCGTGCATTTGAGAAAACGAATCGCCAATTGGCCATTCCGTTATTTTGCTTTGTTGTATATGTTTTTTCCAAGGCGTTCCTTCTGGAATTAATGCTGGATTATTAAATAACCGGGCGTATTCATCCGCCAGTAATTTAGGCAGTTGGTCTTGCGCATCATCATGTAGTCTTGAGCCGTAACCCACCATTCGATAAATAATCTCCTCCCAATTGTCCTCTGTTCGTGGCCGTCTAAAAAAACTAGAGCCTTGCTGATGACAAAAACCGCATTGCATCACATAGTGTTTTTTTAATTTTTGGTCTCCCCCAAGATCGAGCATAGCTAACCAAGTATTTGCAGGCCTCGATTCGGCTAAGGCCAAGGGATCTGTTATTGGCTTCATCACTACTTTTTTACTTTCGGCCCCACTGACTTGAAGAGTGATATCCAAGAAGTCAGGTAATCGAAATCGATACCTCACCTTTTGATTTAAATAGCTATCAAACTCCACCCAACCTTCGTCATTGGTAAATTTGGTGTAGCTAACATTGGCAAGATTGACTTTTCCTGCCGGCGGGTAACCCATATCGGATAAATCAAGGGTGGCCCCATGGGTAGGAGTTTGTAATACCATGACGTTTGAAAGTGGTTGTCCAGCTTCATCAACAACATGCAATTTTGCAGCAACACAAATATTGGGAACGCTGATAATAAAAAATAACAGCATGGTGTAAATTGTAGGCTTCACTTGATCTCCTCTCTATTTGAATGCTGAGACTCTGAATGCGAAAATCGATTGCGCGATAAGAATAGTTCAAGCACCTGGCTCGTTGAGTATTTTGGTTGATGTTGAAAGACCCGCTTAATCTTTTGGTTTGATAAAACGGGTCGATACTTAATAAATTTAACCTGCTCCGGTCCAAATTGAGTAATTCCGAGTGGCTTGGCTATTGCCAGAGCTAGTTGAACGAGAGACGCCGGTAAAGCGAGATAGGATTTTCCTAGTTTTCTTGCGATTTCTGCCATGGTAAGCACACCGTCACCGGCAATATTAAAAATGCCAGTAATGTCTGAATAAATACCTTCACGAATATAATCAACGACATCATCCGACCAAATAAAATTGAAAGGCCCGGGATAACCAATAAGCCCGACAATTAGTTTTTGATTAAGTAAATCTAAGATTGGTCCATTAAAGTCTGGTCCAAGAATAGCTCCTGGGCGAAATACAATTTGCTTCAGTGCTGGATGTTTGTCACGATAACTGGCTAAAATTGATTCAACTTCGGCTTTATGTGCCGAATAAAAATAATCTTTGTTGCCTTTTGGTTGTCTTTGTTCAGTAATAGTACTTTTATTTTCTGGGAAATACCCGTAAGCAGCACCGCTACTAGTGACAATGAGTTTATCGACACCAATTTCAACACTAGTTTGTAATAAAGATTGAGTCGCCTCAACATCGATTTCATAGGCTTTCTCTTTGGTCATCTTTGGGGAGAGCTGCAAGATGGATGCGAGATGTACCACGACCTGCGGCTCCACATCTCTTACCCATTGGTTAAATTTTGAATGGGTCAAGTCAACTTGAAAATAATGAAATTTTTCATTTGAAAATCGACCGTTAGAAAACGGATCGACTTTGATATCCGTCGCGAAGATTTCGATAGTTTGATTTTTACTAAGCCGTTCTATCAGTTGTCGACCTAAACTTCCTGCCGCTCCTGTGATTAAAACTTTCATGCATCCAATCCTACTGGTTTTTCTTGATTCAGTTTTTCTTGATTCGGTCCGACCCAAAACCTAAAGCCCGTGGCAATCATTAATCCTGATACGATATGCCAAGTTCCCCAAAACGCACTGATTAAAGCCATTCCGGGCTCACCATTAAACTGAGTAAATACGATAGCGATAGCCAACGAAGAATTCTGCATACCTACCTCAATGGTGGTTGCTTTGATATCGCTAATACCAAGACTAGACAACTTACCCGCGCAAAATCCAAGAATTAGCGCAGTAGAATTATGAAGAAGTACGACCAAAAAGAGTAAGAGAAAATTCGATAGGAATGCACTTAAATTATTAGAAACCGCGATAAATATAAAAACAAATAGGGATAACAGACTGGTTACTCGTAACAATTGATGAAGTTTATAGGCGATTGATTCAAATTGAGCCTTCACGAAAAGTCCGAGCCCGAGCGGAATAGCTAACACCCAAAATAAACTCACAAACAACGAAAAACCGTCCACTTGTATGGCTTGTAGCAATTGCGAAGTGTTAGGATTAATCTCTGCCCAAACCATAAAGTTAATCGGCATCATAAACAGTGCCAAGCCGCTTGAAATGGCAGTCATTGAAATGGACAACGCGGCATTGCCACCAGATAAATGGGTAATAAAATTGGACAGTGCGCCGCCGGGACAAGCGGCCACTAAAATCATTCCGAGCTCAATCCCAGCAGGCAAATCAAGTATTAGCGTAAAACCGGCAGTAACGGCTGGAAGAATGAGAAATTGAGCAATCAGACCAGCAAAGATTGCTTTCGGCATTTTCGCAACCGCTTTGAAATCTCGCCAATGAATATCAAGCGCGATACTTAATATCATGCTCGCTAATACTAAGTTTAGCGCCCATTGACTACCAGCATCATAATAGACTTGCCCGTATTCCATTGATGAATCCCATGTTAAGAATCCAACAGTTTAATCTATTTTGTCGATAAAAAAATGACTTTAGACGCCAATGATGTGGCGTGTTATGTCCACAGAGTAAGGTGCATTACTTGCTTTATGAACAACGACTGATCTAATCTGGTTCATTTTTAACTAGTCGTTTGTTTGCTAATCTAAATTGCAGTGGCGAACTGCCCGTCCATCGCTTAAATGCGCGTTGAAAGGCGCTTTGTTCTGAAAACCCTAACATTTGCGCTATCTGAACGATTTTGGTATCCGTTTCTATAAGATAGCTACACGCAACTTCTCGACGTATTTTGGCAACAAGTCTGCTGAATGTTAGTTGATGGTCATTGAGTTTTCTTTGCAGTGTTCTAACACTTAAATGTAAATTTTTGGCAACGAGTTCTATTTCTGGAACGCCGGAAGGTAACGATTTTATGACGAATTCTGTAATCATTTTAACTGGCGAAGCTTCGATCATTTGATCCAATAACAAAGTCGCTTTTTGGCAAAGTAATTGGTTGAGCTCTAAATCGTATCGATTTAGTTTGGTTTGTAGCAATTCTCGGGGAACTTCTATACCATTGAAATCGCAATTAAATTCTACCTCGCACCCAAAGTAATCTTGATAGTTTTGTTGACTATCGTTAGTTATAGCATGTCGAAACAAAATTTTGTTCGGATTGAATTGCTTAATGCTCAACTTTTTTGCGAAAGAGAACCAGCCGGTAATAATTTCTTCAACGGTATGATGACTACATTGATACGATGGCAACCACTTAAGCCGAACGGAATTTTGTTCGGTTTCAAAGATGGGATTCCCTAGATTTCCAACCAGTGATTGGTATCGTTTCTGGTTTTCGATAGCGGTGTTCAGGTCTGGCGAAGTGAATGCAATGTAACCTAGTAAACCCCATCGATCTGGTTCGATTGCTTGACCAAATTGGAAACCAATATTTTCCATTTCTGAATGCTTCTCTAAGTAGGCGTAAAGGCGTTCATATTGGTTGATGCTAACCAGCTGCTGTGAACCGCTGAGTTCGGCCTCCGTTAAGTTGATTAGGTTCAGCAGACTTTCTCGCTCTATCCCGCGATAACTCGAGTAGTTAATGAGTGAGCGAATAGTATCTAAAGCAATTTTTGGCATAGTTATTAGTTCTCATCCCGATCACGGGGTCAGATTCGCTGATATCTAATATCGTTAAAACTAACAGATTTTCTATCACCGCCCACAGTAAGCGGAAGCTTTTGCCCAATCTGTTTAACTATCTGGTTTACTAACCGCTCTTCACCTAATACCCATGCTCGGCTTGTTGCACAACGAATCTCTTCAAGTTTAGCATCAGGAATAGCGTCTTTAAATAGTTCACTATAGTTTCGCTGTCTTTCTGTCTCACTTTTACCTAGCGAAAAATAGTATTCATGCGGGGTGATCAATTGAACGTCTTTCCTAGAATAAAATCCTAGCAACAGTTTGAAGATTTCATCAGAAAGGAACAATGCCTGATTGTTTAAAAGCGATTAAGATATTCGCTCTCGAGAAAGTGAGTGATCAGCGAATCTGACCTCTTGATTCGATAGCATTGAGAAGCAACTATATATTGTAAAATGAGCCTGTACCGTATACGTATACTCTTTTTTCTTCGGTGATTTCCACGCCCAAAGCAGACGATTGAAATTCAAACAACAATATAAATAGTACCAGACATATTTATGCCATAAACCTTCCTATTTAAACGTAAAATTTCTTACTTTTTTAAAGACGAATAAATAACTCTCTCTCTTTCATATTCAATTGCTATCTAATTAGAAAATTCCAAAAGAGGATTATTTGCGAGCGTTTCAATTAAATGTACGCTTGTTACGAGTTCTCTTATCTCAGTAATAAATGGTTCTGACGTGTATTGTTTGATACTTTTCAAATAGGTCGATAATCCAACCTTATCTCCGTCATCGACCAATCTCTTATAAGTTTTTTGAACGGAATAAATTCCATTTGAAGTCTTGTTTTTTGACATCACTGCCTTGTGAATGGCATTTGAAATCAATAATCCACAACTATAATGTAGATCATATCGCCCCTTTTTACTGGCTTGCTGTAAGCTCATAGAAGTCAAACCATTGATACAAACGGAGTGAGCTTCTCCAAATTTTTTATCTAGAAGAGGCTGACGCTCTGGCCACTTTTTAATTAAGGCATCAGACGCCATAAACTCCGCTCCGCCTTCATGAATCCAAGCGTCTCGTTCATCAAATAATTGATCTTGATGAAAATGAGCCGCTTCATGAGCAAAAAACCATACTATTTCATGTAAATAATCAGGCTGTTTAACAAGCTTATTTAGATTACTTCCGTACCAGTGCATAAAAATCTGACTGGAAAATGTTCCGCCTTGTCGACCATAACTCGAACCGGTATTTTCCCCATAGGAAGCAAACAATGATGGTTTAGTTGTCGGTTTATTCAAATATTGTCCATAAAAATCCATCAGCTCAGGGAGAAATGAAGATAGCGATGTTTTTATTTCATTTGGTAATCCTTTATCTATAACTGCAATAACGTGGGAAGTAGCTATTGGCGTCTGATTACCTACGTAAATATTGGAGCCACTGTCTTGGTCTAGCCAGCTTGCATTCCGTTTGTAGATTAGACCATTTATAATGATATTTTCATTTTCGTTGGCGACGACATGAAATTCCCATTGATTGTACGATTCTTTACATTGATTGGGGCACGCAAAAAAACGACCAGTGTAAATTAAAATTCCACCATCGCTGAAGGGAGAGAAAGGTGCATAGTCTTTTGGTAAATGAATGTAGCTAGATTGCAGCCCAATTGTAATTTTTGAAAATGTTTTTTTATCGAACCTTCGAATTATTTCGATATCATTTTCTCGTACAATTTGGAAAGCTTTGTTTTTAGGTGTCCAACGAGCGACTCTCGCATCGTTAGGGTTTCTTACAAAACTTAAGTATTTTACTGGCTTGTCTGATTGATAGGTAACTTGCCAAGAACTATCCTGAGATTTCTCTAGTGTGACTTGAATCGGTGAATCTGCAAGTATACAACTTGATAAGGAAGTCATTACGACTAAAAGCAGTAATTCTTTCATTTACTTCGGCCCAAATTAAAACAGGAAAAATAAGATACTCAAACGCATTTATACGTTAAACATATCACTTTACAACATTTCATAATGTTGAGGCTTGTAATAATTTGTGACCTATTGGTTAATCTGAATTAGTCAACGATTTTCCATAAGTATAAACTAGCAAAACTTTCGGATCACGGGGTCGAGATCACGGGGTCAGATTCGCTGATATCTAATATCGTTAAAACTAACAGATTCTCTATCACCGCCCACAGTAAGCGGAAGCTTTTGCCCAGTCTGTTTAACTATCTGGTTTACAAACCGCTCTCCACCTAATACCCATGCTCGGCTTGTTGCACAACGAATCTCTTCAAGTTTAGCATCAGGAATTGCTTCTTTAAATAGTTCGCTATAGTTTCGCTGTCTTTCTGTCTCACTTTTACCTAGCGAAAAATAGCATTCATACGGGGTGATC
>JBDVOJ010000112.1:0-99337 GCA_039969155.1 Kangiellaceae bacterium | reverse complement strand
AGCATAACCAGCACTGCGCCTATAAGTATTTTGTCAGTAATTACTTCTTGATTAAACACCGCTCCAAAAATCATCGCGATGACCGGTGTCATTAGTGTGACTAAGGCTACCGTGCTGGCTTCTAATTTTTGCAGGATGTAGTAATACCCAACAAAGCCAATCAGCGAACCAAATACACCTAGATATAAGATTGAGTAAACGGCTCTTGACTGCCACTGTTCAACGGATAAGGAGCCATCAAAAATAAGCCAAACGGCAATGAATCCCGGTAGAGTTAGAGTCAACGCTCCGATGGTAGTAGACAACGGATTTATATCCAACTTGACGCTTTTTACTAAAACGCCGCTTAAGCTGAAAAAAATTACTGCTGCTAGTATGTAAATTAGTCCAAGCCAATTATCTTTTGCCACTATAAGGTTATCCGAACAGACAACGGCTAAACCGAAAAAAGCGATGGTTAGCGCTATTTTTCGCAAACCGCTAAAGCGTGGTTCGTCGAGTATTTTTCGCGCTATAAGCCCTGATATTAGCGGCGCTAGACCAAATATCAACGACATGATCCCTGAAGGTAGGTATTGAGCCGCCATATAGGCGGAAGACATTCCACCGAATATACCTAAAGCTGAGTAGCTATAGAGCTTTAATGCTGTTTTGTGAGTCGGAACCTCTATTTTCTTATAGATGATTACAATCGCACCTAAAACCACCGCAATAAGCATTCTTAGTAACACTGCCATAGTTGGGTGCACGGTTTCGCTACTCCAAACTATACCAAGTGGTGTAGTGGACCAGATAAGTACAACAAGTAAATAAACCGAAGCGACTTTTGCGTTCATTGGATTCAAACATTCCAAATTTAGGAGTAATGATAATACACAATCCTAGGAAAGCTAGGTAATGCGTTTGGCTATATAAATAACAATTATTGAGAGTTTCTTAAGATAAGCAACCCTCATCTCGTCCATATCGAAGGATTGAGCGTATACTAAAGTAACAGGTACCATAAATCGGCGAGCCGAAGCGGTTGAAAATTATTCTTCTTGGCTGCCTAATGAATTAGCGGAGCAGACACTTTGAGAGCGGCTCAGTTGAAACAGTCTCCTATTGATAAACCGAACTACCAACTTAAAACTGTGTTAATTGTTGGTGGATCGGGGTTTATTGGCCAAGCATTAGTTAAACAACTAGTTGAACTTAGCTTCAAGGTCACTATTTATACTCGAAATCTTGCCAAAACCAAATCTCTGTTTCTATCGAGCTATTTAGATGAAAAAGTAAAAGTCGTTGACCAATTAGATATCGACAAGAGCTACAATATCGTTATTAATCTTGCTGGAAAGCCTCTGGATGAACACCGCTGGAATGATAAAGTTAAGCAGCAAATTATCGCTAGTCGTGTTCAAGCGACAACCATGGTCACTGAGTTTATTGAACAGACTTCTCACAAACCAGAACTGCTAATTAATGGCTCAGCGATTGGTTTTTATGGTCCAAGAAAAAATCAAAAATTAACCGAACAAGATTCCGGCCGTTCCAGTTTTTCACATCAACTCTGTTCTGAATGGGAGAGCAAAGCACTAAAAGCGGAACCATTGGGTGTACGAGTTTGCCTACTTCGGACTGGTATTGTTTTAGGTGATAATGGCGGAGCTTTGTCAGCTATGCTCTTACCATTCAAATTATATCTTGGAGGTCCACTAGGACATGGCAATCAATGGATGTCATGGATCCATATTGATGATCTAGTTTCCATGATCATTTGGATGATTGATAATGAATCTATTCAAGGACCTGTCAATGGTGTTGCGCCGTCGCCTGTTTCGAATCAATACTTCAGTAAAACCTTAGCCAGTGTTTTGAGGCGCCCAGCAAAGCTTAGAATGCCTGCATTGTTGGCAAAACTATTGTTCGGTGAAATGGCGGATGAGTTACTGCTTAAAGGTCAAAGGGTTGTTCCACAAGTGGCACTAGATAACGGTTTCAAATTTGAATTTGCAACCTTAGGACATGCCTTGGACAACCTTTTAACTAAATAGAATATGAGAGCTTTATCAAACGTATGGCTCAATCCTGAGGCGGTCAACTTTCTGTTTTAATTGTGCTTTAATATCAATTTTACTTTTCGTTTAATGTTAGGAACTACCTCCCCTTCAAACCACGGATTTCGTTTAAACCAAGCAAAATTACGCGGGCTGGGATGCGGAAGAACTAACTTGTCAGATGGGGTCGCGCAAACCTGTTTTACGGTGTCGGTTAAGTTCAAGTGATTTAGCTCGGGGAAGTGCCATTTCGCGGCATATTGGCCGATTACTAGTGTGAACTCAATATTCCCTAATTGTTCGAGTACCCTATTTCGCCAGTGAATAGCGCACTCTTTTCTTGGAGGTAGGTCGCCTGATTTTCCTTTTCCTGGATAACAAAACCCCATTGGCAAAATCGCTATTATTGAGTCGTCGTAAAAAACTTCGGGGCCAATATCCATCCAGGTTCTTAATCGATCCCCGCTCGCATCATTGAAAGGAATATTTGACTGGTGAACTTTAACTCCCGGAGCTTGACCGGCGACTAGTATTTTAGCCATAGGATTAATTTGAACTACTGGGTTAGGGCCTGCTGGCAAAAAGTCTTGGCAAATTTGACAGTTAGATATTTCGTTTCTTAATCGCTCAAAGTCGTTCATTTTCCAACCGCACTTTATTGGTTCATGGTGTTAATTGGTTGCACTTAAATCAGTCATAAGCGCTCACGCTTGTTAGGTTTTAACTTGTTTGTGTATGCCGTAGCACGAGCTTTTTAATATTTCTAGAAATTGGCACACTGTTTGCTATAACTAAAGTTATCGAGTTAAACGATCTAAAATTCAAAGTTTCAGCCTAGTCGGCTTTGCTCCTACGAGATAGTGTACCCCCTTTTATACACCATCATTTAGCGACTAGGCTTTTTTGAATTTTATTGCCAATTAGCTAAATACTAAATGGCGTAAATTAGGTAAATATTTTTCAAACGAACCGGTATTAAATGCCACCACTCGATCCTTGGATTTTATTAATTGATGGTCAATTGCTTGTTCTAGTGCTGCAATGGTAGCGGCACCTTCTGGGCAGATCCATACGCCAGTTTGTCGATAGGTCTGGCAAAAACTTTGTTCAATTTGCGACTCATTAACGGCAATTGCCATTCCACCACTTTGCTTGATGATATCGAGTACTTTAAAGTGACCGACTCCTCCAGGAACATTGAGCCCGGTAGCGATTGTTTGACCTGCATTTACTGGTGTTGTGTCCGACTGTTTAGCCAAATAAGCATTGACTATTGGTTTGGTGTTTTCAGCTTGAACAGATATGATTCTCGGTCGTTGTTCATCAATTAAACCGAGGGCTTGAAGTTCATCAAACGCTTTCCACATTCCTAAGATTCCGGTTCCTCCACCGGTTGGATAAAGAACGACATCCGGTAATGCCCATTTACCTTGTGCACCATTCTTGGGTTCCGCAATTTCTAAACCGAGTGTCTTTTTACCATCTATTCGCCAGCCCGGTTCTTGAAACGTTGCCATATTAAAAAAGCCTTGGGGTAGATATTTTTCCTTCATTAACATTCCAGCTTCTTTAATGGTGCCCTTGACTAGCTCGATGTGAATATCATCCCTCATTTTTGCCAATGCGGAAACTCTGCCTAGAATTGGCATTGGAGTGTCATCGGGCATTATAACTACCGCTTCCATGCCAGCAGCCATGGCATACTCGGCCATTGAATCACCAGCGTTTCCTTGGGTCGGCACCACCACTTTTTTGAGTCCATAATGTTTAGCCATGGAAATAGCCATACACATTCCACGATCTTTAAAACTTCCGGTTGGATTTGCTCCCCAACCTTTATGAGGTTGGCCTTCATCTTTAATCGACAGCTCAAAACCATGCTGCTTGGCGAGTTTTTGATGGTGGTAAGGGATCTCCGGGGTAAAGCCCTCGCCCAATGAAACAATATTTTGTTGGTCCTGAGGATGATTAATATCTAGACCTAGGAGGGAGCCGAATCGCCAGAGTGATGTTATATCCGGCCGATACCATTTAAGATTCGGCTTTTCCGATTTTAGCTTTTCAATATCAATGACCAGTTCAAGTGGTCGTTGATCTTCGGGGCACAGATTCAGTAGCTGCTTAAAAGGATAGGTTTTTCCGCATCCAGTGCATTTCATTGCGCTGACATAACTCATTATATGCTCCCCGAATTCTTCACTGTTTAAGCTGAAAACCGATTATGCTTGAAATAGCAGATTAGACTATAACAACTTTAGTTTACTGTTTCATAGGGATAATTGTGAGCGTCTCGATAGGTTTAAGTCAAAGTGTTATGTGGATTGATAGTCGGGGGCTAGAATTCGAAGATTATAACCATCTAACAAACATCGGCCTGATAGCGACCAATGGCAAGGATTTTGCGCTCAATATTAATGAATTCGGACTAAAAAGTTAGGTTAGTTGGTTAAAGCGTGTTAGTGACAAATTAGTTTTCTTTGGTCATTGAAAATACCTTATTCGATGACCACTTAATTAGTAGCGGCTAGAGTTAAATAGGCTAAAGCTTTAATCAAAAAGGAGAACTTATTGGATAAGCTAATTGAAATTGGCTATTTGTTGCTTCCATGGTTAATTCTGGTTATCTCGGTATTGGTTTTCTTCAAACTCTTTGGTTGGGCTAGAAAAAAGAAAACCTCCGCGGTGGTCTTTGGTGCTTTAGTTCAAATGTTTATGCCTGATCCTTATGTTGAGAGAACCATCAAAGTAGTTCAAGAAGACAAAAAACAAAAGATTAGTGAGTCTGAAGATCAGGACTCTGGGTTTGATTTGCTAGACGAATCTGAGATAAAGAAATCTTCGAAAGATAAAATGTAAGATATTACTCTCTCAAGTCCAAGACACTTGCAAAATCCATACTCTCTGATACTATCTTTAGTATCAATCGGTGGATAAATGAAATTAGAAATGTCCAACAAAAACCAGAATTTGCTGGTTTGCCGAGAAACAAGTAATACTTTAATCGTCTTTTTAATATGTTAAGAAAAGTTGCCATTATCCTGATATTAATACCGTTATTATTTAATGGCGTATCAGCGACGGTGCATATTAATGAAGAAAACCATAACTCTTCAGATGCTCCTCATGTTCACTTTGAACTAGTACACCATGCAATCATAGACGCAGTGTCCAACCAAATAGAGTCAGGTGATAATGAAAGTCAGAAGCATTTCCATTTGTATGTGAGTGTATTTTTGAAAGCCGATGAGCTAAGAGTATTTGAAAAACGAGATACTTTTAACTTATTCGGATTTAATTCTCAATTCATCAGTATTTATCCGACACCTCCTACCCCTCCACCTAATATTGACTCCTTAAGTTAATCAAACCGTTAGTTAGAACTTTGCTCTTACAGGGTGATTTTTCTAGCAATTTCTATATTGAAAATTCGAACTGTGAAAACTGTTCTATTTGGCCTGTGTCTGTTTTCTTAAACGCAGCCTAAATAGATTAATGCAGTTTGTTATGGAGTTAAAAAATGAAAGCTATTTGTATTCTGGCCATTCCGCCAGGTATTTTTAGACGTGCAATGATATTACTTTCGAGTATTTGTCTTGCTAGCGCTAGTTTGGCGTCGTCTGGGTCATCAATTACATTGAAGCAAGCATTACAGCTTACTCTCAAAGAAAATACACAACTTAAACGTTACCCGCTCGCTATTAGAGCGGCAGAAGCGATGCTAATACAAGCAGAGCTTACTCCTAATCCTACGATTGGAGTTGAAGTTGAGAATGCTTTTGGTTCTGGCGACTATCAAGGGTTTGATGCTGCTGAAATCAATCTAGTTTATAGCCAGCAAATTGAACGGGGTGGTAAGCAACAGCAGCGTTTACAGTTCGCCAATGCAGAAACTCAGAGAATGCAAAAACAGTATTTGATATCACGTTTAGATATTCTGGCCGAAACCAGTCGACGGTATTATCAATGTCTCTATATTCAAGAAAGAATTGGACTAATTACTCAACAAATTCAGAGTGAAAAGAGTTCATTGAAGATCATCAACCAAAGAGCAAAAGCCGGCGCAGTTGGTGAGGCGGATGTTTCGAAAATGGCTGTCAGACTTACTCGCTCTGAACTAACCAAGCGTCAGCTTGAAGGTGAGCTAAAACTCGCTTCGCTGAGGCTGGCTGCTATGTGGATGTCATCGTCGCCACTGAATATGATATCAGGCAACCTTAGGGAGTTGCCCGACCTCCCAACTCTGGAAGATATTTCAGAGGCCATAGAGCAGTTGCCCAGTATGCAATACCAATTTGCATTACAGCGTTTGTCAGAGTCTAGATTAAACTTGGCTCGTTCTATGGGGGAAAGCGATATCACTTGGGGAATCGGAATCAGACAACACCAAAGGACTAGTGATCAGTCCGTTAGTTTATCCCTTTCGATGCCTCTGGCCTATACCAATCCAAATAAAGGTAGCATTGAGGCCGCTCAGATCCAAGTTGAGCAAAGTGCTCTAGACAGCGACTCTCAAAAGCTTCAACTTCGCTTGTCATTGATTGAAATCCAGCAGCGATTAAGCTTTCTGAAACAACAATTAGCATCATTGCAAAATCAGCTTCGTCCTAAGGCAATTCAATTATTAAAAGAAACTGAAAAGGGTTTTGAAAAAGGCCGCTACTCAGTATTGCAGTGGATTGATGCGCAATCGGAATTGTTCTCAATCGAAGAATCGGCCAATCAAATTCGTTGGCAGATCCACACCCAATTTTTAGAGCTCGAGCGAATTACTGGTCGCTCGATGAGTGCTAAGACCATATCGATGGCAGGTAACAAATAATGAAACACATTTTATTGATAGTCCTATATATACTTTTAACACCTTTCGTCATGGCATCCGGCGACCATGGCGCAGATCATCAAGTGGAAGAAGAACCTAAAGGTCCTAACGGAGGTAAACTACTCGAGTCAGAGGGCTTCAGAGTGGAAGTCACTATTTTCGAAAAAGGTATACCACCAGAAATGAGACTCTACGTCTATAAAGAAAGTCAGTTGGTCGACCCTAAATTAGTAAAGATTGATGTCACTCTAGGGCGTCTCGGTGGTGTTCAAGACCAAATTGACTTCGCTGCTGAAGGAGATTACTTAGTTGGAAATCGTGAAGTCGTTGAACCTCACTCTTTTGACGTCGAACTCAAGGCGAACTATCAGGGAAAAAACTACGCTTGGAATTATGAAAACCATGAGGGACGAGCTGTTATCAGTGACCGTTTATTAGCACTCTCAAAAATTGAAACGGAAAAAGTATCGGCGAAAACCTTGATTCAAAAAGACACATTATTTGGGGTGATTAGTGTTCCAGATAATAAGCTATTTAATTTACATGCTGCCTATCCTGGGATCGTTAAAACAATGCGAGTTAAAGTTGGGGACAAGGTCAAGAAAGGTCAAGTAATTGCTACGTTGTTAAATACCCAAACATTACAAAATTATTCTTTAACCAGTCCGAGTGATGGTGAAGTCAGCGGTGTTTTTGCTAACGTTGGTGATAAGGCTGAAAACTCTGCATTGGTTGAAGTTACCGATCTTTCCGAAGTCTGGGTTGACCTTTCGGCATTTCCTGAAAATATCGAACGCCTTGCTATTGGGCAGAAAATTGAACTCTACGATTTACATCAGCACCAACGAGTGAGCTCTAGTATTTCTTATATTGCACCAAAAATGACTGGTGGTCACATAGCTAGAGCGCGCGCAATTGTTTCCAATCAACAAGGGCATTGGCGACCAGGAATGCACATTAAAGCCGATATTGAAATTAGTCAATCGGACACCGAAATGGCGGTAAGGACTTCAGCTATTCAGTCTTTTAGAGACATGCCTGTCGTTTTCGCAAAATTCGGAAATACTTTTGAAGTGCGGATGGTGGAGCTTGGAGATAGTGATGGCGAATATATCGAAGTTTTAGGTGGTATAGCGCCGGGAACCGAGTATGTCACAAGCAATAGTTTTTTGTTAAAAGCTGAAGTACTTAAAGATGGCGCAAGCCACGACCACTAGGAGATAAATCATGATTAATCGATTAATCGCCTTTGCGGTTGAAAAACGCTGGCTAATTATCTTAGCGACTTTATTCATAGCCGGTTTGGGGCTCTATAACGCACTAAAATTACCAATTGATGCAGTACCCGATATCACTAATGTTCAGGTTCAAATTAACACCCAAGTTGAAGGGTTCTCTCCTCTTGAATCTGAACAGCGAGTAACCTATGTGGTGGAGAATGCGATGTCTGGTATTCCTCAAATGGACTACACTCGATCGCTGTCTCGCTATGGTTTATCTCAAGTAACGGTGGTATTTGAAGATGGAACCGATATCTATTGGGCAAGACAACAAATTAGCGAGCGACTGTCAGGTATTAGTAAAGACCTACCACAAGGTATAAAACCAGAGTTGGGGCCGATTGCTAGCGGACTTGGAGAGATATTTACTTATAGCATTTTTGCTAAAGAAGGTGCTAAAAAATCAACCGGAGAAAGTTATACCGCCGAAGATTTACGCACCATTCAAGACTGGATAATTCGACCACAGTTAGTCAAAGTGCCGGGCATTACTGAAATCAATAGTATCGGTGGTTTTGAACGAGAATTTCAAGTTACTCCCCTCCCAGGAAAATTACTGGCATACAAAGTGACAATCCAAGACTTGATCATCGCTTTGGAAAATAACAATCAAAATGCCGGTGCCGGTTATATCGAAAGGAATGGCGAGCAGTGGTTAGTTCGCTCTCCGGGACAATTACAAAATATGCAGGAAATTGCAAATACTGTTATTGCAAAAAGGGATGACGCTCCCGTTCGAATTAAAGATGTTGCCATTGTTCAATTAGGTAAAGAGCTACGCACTGGAGCAGCTACTCAAAATGGGAAAGAAACCGTTTTGGGTACGGCGTTTATGTTGTTAGGCGAAAACAGCCGAACGGTGTCTAGAGCGGTTGCTGAAAAGCTAATTCAGGTCAACAACAGTTTGCCACAAGGTGTAGTCGCACAAGCCGTTTATGATCGAACTTCTCTAGTGGACAAAACCATTGCAACGGTGGAAAAAAACCTATTAGAAGGAGCATTGTTAGTGATAGCGGTTCTTTTCTTATTACTTGGAAATATTCGAGCGGCGTTAATTACGGCTTTAGTGATCCCTCTTAGTATGTTGTTTGCTATTACAGGTATGGCAACCAATAAGGTTTCTGGAAATTTAATGAGTTTAGGAGCAATCGATTTTGGTTTAATCGTCGATGGTGCCGTTATCGTCGTGGAAAATGCATTACGCCGATTAGCTTTGGCACAATCGAAGTTAGCAAGAAATTTAACTTTGCCCGAACGTTTACAAGAAGTTACTCAAAGCACTGTTGAGGTGATTAAGCCTGCTGTTTTTGGCGTTCTAATTATCATCTTGGTCTATTTGCCAATTCTTACCTTGAGTGGCGTTGAAGGGAAAATGTTCCAACCGATGGCTTTCACGGTTATTGCCGCATTGCTAGGTGCCTTAGTCTTTTCGATTACATTTATTCCAGCCGCTGTTGCAATTTTTGTCACTGGCAAAGTGAGTGAAAAAGAAAACCTTATTATGAGAAAGGCACGAGAGTTTTATCAACCACTATTAGCTTTCTCGGTAAGAAAGCCGGTATCGGTTTTGCTAATCGCTGTTGTTGTTGTCGGATTAAGTGTTTATCAAGCATCTAAGTTAGGTACAGAGTTTTTACCACAACTTGATGAACACGATATCGCACTTCACGCCTTAAGAATTCCAGGAACTGGTCTTGAGCAAGCGGTGGAAATGCAAATCCAACTTGGCGAAGTCATCCGAGAGTTTGATGAAGTGGAAAGAGTATTTGCGAAAATCGGAACACCGGAAGTCGCTACGGATCCTATGCCACCGAGTGTTGCGGATACTTACATTATCTTAAAACCTAAGGATGAGTGGAAAAATCCTGATAAAACTAAGCAAGAATTTATCGAAGAGCTAAGGCAAGCTGTAGAGCAAGTTCCCGGAAATAAATATGAGTTTACCCAACCGATTGAAATGCGCTTTAACGAGCTTATCGCGGGCGTTAGATCTGATGTTGCGGTTAGAATTTACGGAGACGACCTTGATGTACTTGCTGAGTATGGTGAAAAGGCCAGTATGCTCTTAGGGCGTATTCAAGGTGCGAAGGATGTGCGCGTTGAACAAATGAAAGGTTTGCCAATGTTATCGATTGAACCGCAACGCGATCATATGGCGTTGTTAGGTTTAAGTATTAGTGAGTTACAGTTCGCAATTCAAGCGGCAATCAGTGGAGTGCAAACTGGATTGATCTATGAGGGCGATCGTCGTTTTAAATTAGTCGTGAGAATGGATGAGTCGGTACGCAAAAATCCAGAGAGTTTAGGGCAAATTCCAATTGCGCTGTCGCGAGACAAAAGCCCAGAATTAAGTTACGTGCCATTAGGTGAAATTGCAAATATCAGGGAAATCCAAGGGCCCAATCAAATAAACCGGCAAAATGGAAAACGTAATGTTGTTGCAACCGCTAATGTAGAAGGCAGAGACTTAGGTTCGTTTATTGGAGAGACTCAATCAATTATGAATGAACGACTGGGCTTACCAAGTGGTTACTGGATCGAGTATGGTGGTACTTTTGAACAATTGGAATCTGCCAGCAAACGTTTATCAATTGTCGTTCCTATTACCCTCTTACTTATTTTTTCGTTATTGTTTAGCGCCTTCGGTTCCTTTAAAGATAGTCTAATTATTTTTACCGGTATTCCATTGGCTTTAACGGGGGGAGTGATAGCATTAACTTTAAGAGAGATGCCGTTATCTATTTCAGCGGCTGTCGGGTTTATTGCACTTTCTGGGATATCGGTACTAAATGGAGTGGTAATGCTCACCTTCATACGACAAATTCGTGAAGATGGAATGCGGTTAATCGAAGCGATTAAGCATGGAGCAAGTCAACGACTAAGACCGATACTAATGACTGCGCTAGTCGCTAGTTTAGGATTTGTTCCTATGGCATTTAATACCGGTGCTGGTGCAGAAGTTCAACGACCCTTAGCAACAGTGGTGATTGGTGGAATTATTTCTTCTACGATTCTATCGCTTATAATTCTGCCTGCGCTATACAAAATGGTTTATCGTAGAGAACAATAAAAAGGTAATCTGGCTTTAGGTTACGGCTGAGGAATAATGTTGTTAATGGATTAACATCATTATTCTTTTTGTTTTCGAGTCAGAGTATTTCTTCCCCATCCTAACAAACCAGCCGCCTCAGCTTTCTTTCCTGCCGATAGCTCCAATGCGGTTTTAATAAGCAGTTGTTCGATCTCTTCTTGTATGCCACAAAGAATATTGGAATCACCGTCAATAAAGCGGTTTTTTATATGGTTGGCCAGTGATTTATGCCACTGATTTTCCGGTGTTCGTTTATTGTTATTGGAGAGTTCATGGGGTAAGTCCGCAGGAGTAATGTATTGACTGTTGGCCATGACTGAAAGCCAGCGACAAGTATTTTCTAATTGGCGAACATTGCCGGGCCAGTCAAATTGTTTCATTTTTTCTAGGGCTTGCTCTGAGATTTGTATTTTGGGCTCATTCAGTTCTTGGGCGATTTTAGCTAAGAAAAAATCAGATAGAAGTCCAATATCGTCAGCTCGCTCTCTCAAAGGAGGCAGCTCGAGCGGGATAACATTTAGCCGGTGGTAAAGATCTTCTCTAAACTCTCCGAGCTCGACTTTCTTTAATAAATTTTGGTGAGTTGCAGCGACAATTCTTACGTCGACTGACACTGGATGGATGGAACCGATTCTGTAAAAAGTTCCTTCTGAAAGTACTCTTAGTAATCGTGTTTGTGTTTCCAAAGGCATGTCGCCAATTTCATCTAAGAAAAGTGTTCCTTGATTGGCTTGTTCGAATCGACCCAGAGAACGACCGGCTGCGCCTGTAAAGGATCCTTTTTCATGTCCAAATAATTCTGACTCGATTAAGTCTTTTGGAATAGCTGCCATGTTTAAAGCGATAAAGGGTTTATCTTTGCGCGGGCTATGCTGATGTAGTGCTTGTGCAACCAGCTCTTTACCCGTTCCTGATTCCCCTCTGATCAATACGCTAACATGGGAGTTAGAAAGCCGACCAATCGCACGATACAAATTTTGCATACTAGGTGCTTCACCCACAATCGAAAAACGATTGGTAATGGTGGTTGAACCAGATTCGCTTTTTTGTTGTTTGGGAGTAAGTGCCCTTTCGATAATGTCATTGACTTCATCGAGGTCGAAGGGTTTCGGTAAGTACTCAAAAGCACCTTTAGTATAGGCGGTCACGGCGCTATCTAAATCAGAGTGTGCGGTCATGATGATCACAGGTAATTCAGGAAAGTATTGCTGACAATGCTTCAGTAATTCTATGCCGGAAGTACCGGGCATTCGAACATCAGAAATAATTAAATCGTAGTTTTCTGCTTCGAGAAATTTAATCGCCGAATCAGCGTCACTGGTTTGAGTGACCTGTAATCCAAGATCAGCGAGAGCTTCGTTTAGCACCCAGCGAATGCTATCGTCATCGTCGACTAGTAAAATATGTTTAGAAGAATAATCAATATTCATAACTTTCCCGGGATGTTTTCATAATCACCAATACTTAGACCGGTAAATAAACACTAAAACGTGTAGGTGATGAACGTCGGTCTAATTCAATGATTCCGTTATGTCTTTGTACTAAGCTCTGCGCGATACTTAGCCCTAATCCGCTTGATTGTTTTCCGCTAATTGTCGGAAAAAATATATCGTTTCCTAATTCTTTACTGATTCCAGAACCATTGTCTTCAATATCAAATCTAATCACTTGTCGGTATTGAGATTGACCAATGGTGTGTTGATGCACCATTCGAGTTCTAACCGTTAACTGAGCTTCCTCTTTGGTTTTCTTATGACTTTGGATCGCTTCAGCCGAATTCTTAATGAGGTTTAAAAAGACTTGTTGAATTTGGTTTTGCGAAATATTGATATCAGGTAGGCTCGGATCATAATCGCGGGTAATTTGAATGACTCTGGAAAACTGCAGTTCGACAATTTCTATGGCTTGCTCTAAGACTAAATGCGGATTCACAACTTGAGCTGGCTCCGGCTTTGCAGGCATTAATAGTCTATCAACCAAAGCACCTAATCTATCAGCTTCTCGAATAATGACTTGAGAATACTTATTACTAAAATCATCGGGAAGCTTTCGCTCTAATAGTTGTGCTGCTCCCTTAATACCGCCGAGAGGGTTTTTAATCTCATGAGCTAAGTTTCTAATTAAGTGTTCACTCACTCTGCTTTGTTGTTGGATCTGCATATCTTTTCTAATATTTTGTAGATGGGCATTGGTTTGTAATTCCAACAGCAGATCGTCGCCGGATAATATTGAACAGGGGGTTACCATCAGGTTAGTGCGGATGATTCCGGTGGCAACATGCAGTTCAACATCTTCAATAAAACCGGATTTCTCTTGTTCTCTAAACACGTTTAGGGCTGAGGATGATAAGTCCCCAGTGACTAACTCGTAAAAGGATTCGTTTTCTAATTGCCGGCTGGAATAGCCCAAGAGTTGCTCTGCCGCTGGATTAAGCTGGCAGATCTTATCGGTATCATCGATCAGTACCAACGCGGTACTGAGGATGGATATGTCTAATATAGGATGCGCTTGTTTTTGAGACAAAATAATAGCTCGTAACGGAGATTACTATATTCTACTCAACTTTTTGGTGCGTTGCACGGAAATGGTGCATAACTTATTTGTATATGCGCAGCGGAAAGCCCGCTTTTTCAGAAAATCTGCATCGGTTGCCAAGATTTATACAAAATTCGTTTTAAGCGTTTGATATATAAACATTATCTTCGGCCAAGATAATCTGACTATGTGCGTTTTGTGTCGATTTTGCGGGGTTGCAATTTAGTCGGACTCGTGTAACTCTTTGAAACTAAATAACAAATTCAAGTTCCAGTAAAAATCACAAGTGTGTATATGTGTCTTTACTGAACATAATCGGCGTTAACTACAAAAGGAAATAGGTAATATGCAAAAGGCAGGTTTTTTGGTTTTTATAATCATTTTTGGCTTAAGCTTTAACGTATATGCTACGGATGATGTTCAGGCTCGGCAATTAGCAAGAAAAATATTCGAAGGGTCTGCTTCTTCCTACAATAAGGAGTCCTTAACTAAAGTTTATGTTTCTGGTGGATATTCGGAAGAGGAAGCCAGTTCGTATGCAATTAAAGTTATGACACTAATTAAATCAGATGAATTCATCAAAAAAATAGAAAACACCTATATTAAGCATTTTACTTTGATTGAACTTGAACAGATTTCAACAATGCTGGAACATCCTGCATTCAACAAGTTTATAAGATTACGACCACTAATTCAGCAAGAAATGGCAGCCGCAATAAATGACGTTGCTGTAAACTCAAAAAAACAGCTAACAAAAATTAGAAATTAGATTCGGCGAAAAAATGCCTCACAATTTAAATAAACGTTATAGGTAAAACCAAGGTGACTGTAAATCGAACAATCCGGCTAATTAAAGGTGAAGTTTACTTTTACTGCACGTTTTATGACAGTGACTTCACCTATCCTCGTATTCAGACTTTTATTTATGATGGTGTCGATGAAGAGTTCGGACATATGTTCAAAAATCTATCCGAAGACAATGCTTTTTATACATTTCCTATCGGAGAAATTCATGGCATTTATGATAAACAGAAAATGAGTGATTGGGTTATGAAACTACACAACGATAATCTAGAGTATGAATATGTTTATTAGTACCTATAACAAAAAAATGTACGCGAATAGCCACACTCGCATGATTTGAGTAATATGAGAAACAATAAACTCTATACCGACTTCCTCAAGTACGCACACAAAGTAACACTGCGTACTGATGAAGCTGAAGATCTTCTCCAAACGGCACTTCTTGCAGCTATTGAAGCTGGTCGCGCTGATATGTCTTGCATCAAAAACCGTCGTTGGTTGATTGGTACGATACGAAATCGTGCAGCCTTCGACGCCAGAACGGCTCTAAGACGACGAGCACGAGAAGCCTCTGTAGCCTATTTAGATAACTCTCCAACAGAAAGCGCCATATCAATAACTGAATTTGTAAGCACCTTACCACCAAGTTTAAAAACCACTGCACTTTTGGCATGGACTGGGCACACTAAGGCAGAGATAACCTGGCTTCTGCGGGTGTCAGATTCCGCACTTCGACAACGCATTGTGCAAATCAAACGCCGTTGGAGAGATTTTGACGGGCGGAATATATCCAAGTTTGGCGGCTTAAGGGGCGGATTGGCGTTTGGTCGGATACGCAAGGCGCTGATAAAAGCACAGCAAAAAACACCTCATAATGACAAAGTGGCGCTAGCCAGCCATGACCCCGACGGTCATCTTTTTATGGTGAGCTCACAAAATGGCCACTCGCGGCAACATAGGGTGATATCAACCGAAAAAGAGGAATAGAACATGCTAGGCAAGAACAAAATTGGAGCCATTTGTTATTACGTCAACGACATCAATAAAACAGAGGCTTTTTACCGTGATGCGTTAGGGCTGGACATTCAAAGAATGGAAGATGAAGGTGGTGACTGGCTGTTAGCGACAACCGCGAATGAGTTGGAATTGCTCTTTTTTGAGCAAGAATCACAACCAGGGAATTCTCCGATTGTTGTGTTTGATCTGCCGGAAGGAGGCATCGATGATGTCGTAACGACTTTATCGGAAAAAGGCGTCACGATCGTGACACCGGTTAGCCATGCTCCAGGAGGCTGGTCAGCGGAAATTGCCGATCCAGATAATCATCAGTTATCAATGTATCAATCAGATCAAGTTCCAAGAAAAATCAAATGAGTCTAGTTTACTGACTTAAACTATTAAGTTGAAAAGGGAAAACATGGCAGTATCACTTCGCCGGATCACCAAGAGTAACTATGAGCAAGTTGGTGATCTTGATGTATCCGAAGAACAACAAGACTATGTGGCCAGCAATATGTGGTCACTGGTTGAATCATCATTTAATGATGGATACGAAACTCGAGCGATCTACTTAGGAGAAGAGCCTGTAGGCTTCTTTATGTGGGTAACAGAGACGCTCAGTAAAGTTTCAATCTGGCGGTTTATGATAGATCACAAACATCAAAAAAATGGGATCGGACGTATCGCTTTAAATCTAGCGCTCAACGAAATTAAGCTAACTGATGGTCTCAAAGAAATTGAGATTTGCTACAACCCGAACAATCCCGTTGCTAAGGCGTTTTACTCTAGCTTTGGTTTTGTTGAGGTCGGTATGGATGATGACAACGAAGATATGCTCGCTGTTATTACTCTTTAAAGGGTCTTGATTTTTGAAATGCCGGTTCACTTATCAGCTGAGCTAGTAAGCGTGCAATCAAGTATTAGCAAGGACTTAAGCAACAGCTAAGTCCCATAATCTAGTGTGCCTTAATACAAAATTCGACTTTTAATAGTTCCGTCAATTTCCTTTAGTTTTTCAAATGCATTGTCACTTGATGCATGGTCAATATCAGTTACAACGTAACCAACCAAGGCATTGGTTTGAAGGTATTGGGCAGAAATATTAACCCCAGTAGCTGAAAACGTGTCATTGATTTTGGCTAATACACCTGGAGCGTTGTGGTGAATATGGCATATTCGGTGTTTCTTAACGAGCTCTGGCAAACCAACTTCTGGGAAGTTAACCGAAGAAAGTGTTGAGCCATTGTTACTGTACTTTACTAACTTCTCGCTAACTTCTATCCCAATGTTGACTTGTGCTTCCTTGGTGCTCCCACCAATGTGCGGGGTAAGAATTGTATTGTCGAATTTTCTAAGTGGCGAGATAAATTCTTCTTGGTTAGATTTTGGTTCAGTTGGGAAAACGTCTATTGCAGCACCGTTCACTCTTCCTGTTTCCAAGGCTTGCTCTAATGCATCGATATCTACTACCGTTCCGCGAGATGCGTTGACTATGATAGCTCCTTCTTTTAAGCGCTCGAATGCAGCGCTGTCCATCATGTTTTGCGTCTGTTCTGTTTCAGGTACATGGAAAGTGACCACGTCTGAGGTTGCGAGTAATTGCTCGAAGCTTTCTGCCGGTCTAGCATTGCCAAGCGATAAGCGTTTTTCAACATCAAAGAACTGGACTTTCATACCAAGTCCTTCGGCTAAAATGCCTATTTGGGTGCCGATATGACCGTAGCCAACAATTCCAAGTATTTTGCCGCGAGTTTCGTAAGAATTAATTGCCGATTTATGCCATTCACCACGATGAGCTGCAGCGCTTTTAGCTGGTACACCGCGTAGTAACAAAATGATTTCTGCTAGTACTAACTCCGCAACACTCCGAGTATTAGCAAATGGCGCGTTAAATACTGGGATACCATGTTTAGTGGCAGCCTCTAGATCGACCTGGTTAGTGCCTATGCAAAAACAACCGATCGCTGAAAGTTTAGGTGCATAGCCAAGTAATTCCTCGGTGACCTGAGTGCGGGAACGTATCCCTAAGAAATTTGCATCGGCTAATACTTCTCGTAATTCGTCTTGAGGTAGCGATTTAGCAGCAGTAAAGATATTGTTGTAGCCGTCGTTTCTAAAGACCTCTTCGGCGCTAGGATGAATACCTTCTAATAGAACGATCTTAATATTGTCTTTAGCTAAAGATGTTGTTTGAGCCACTTTTAAATTCCCTAGGAGATGGTTAGATAGACTTGAGCAGATAACACCGGAAAAGCATATGAAAAAATTGATAGATTGGCTAGCGATTTAGTCGTTTAACCGGTGATATAGACCATATTATTTAGTAATAAGTCATTAAACACAGCGGATTGTGTCCAATCAACTAACCACAATCAGCTAAGACTCACTCAATATGTTCAGATACAAATGCTACTACGGTTTCAACCGACTCAAAGACTTCAGCTGTTAGCTCGTCATCAGCACTAGTAAAATGATAGTTTTCTTCCAGCGCGGTAATGATTGAAACAATTGCCATTGAATCGAATTCAGGAATATCACCCAAAAGCAACGCATCATCGTCCATTTCTTCCGGGGTAATGTCCAAGGATAGAGTTTCGATTAACAGTTGCTTAATTTCGGTGGTCAGTTGTGCTTTGTTCATATTTGGGCCGGATCGCGACGAATTGCGGCGAATTCTAGCAATAATTGCATCCGAATGCATCATTCAAATTTAGGCTAAAAGGGCTTATATTCATATTTTTAGCGGCTTTGCGGGATGAATAATCTATAATATGACAACAAAGGGTAATATTCGGCGAATTTGTCATAAAGTAGTCATATTGTCGATAGAAACTACCAAACAATCGATAAATCGGTAGTGAGTTTAAATTTATGTCATCAAAAATCATGTTGGTCGAAGATGAACAGCCCATTCGGGAGATGCTTCGATATTCACTAGAAAAGCAAGATCACTTAGTGATTGAAGCTGAAAATGTTAAACAAGCGCGAGAAATATTGATGACCAATCGGCCCGACCTATTGATTGTTGATTGGATGATGCCAGGTGAGTCTGGAGTGGATTTTGTTAAGCGATTAAAGAAAGACGAAATTCTAGCGGAAATTCCAACCATGATGTTAACCGCACGAGTTGAAGAAATGGACAAAGTTAACGGCTTGGAAAGCGGTGCTGATGACTATATGACTAAGCCCGTCGCGATTAAGGAATTTCAAGCGAGAGTAAAAGCTTTATTAAGACGAACCAGTAAATCAGTTGATAACCAAATTATCGAGTCTTTGGGTATTAAGCTAAATTTGGCGACTCACCAATTGTCAATTGATGGTAAGCTCACTTCCATCGGAACGGCAGAATTTAATTTGCTCAAATTCTTTTTAACTCATAAGAATCGTGTTTATTCTCGTTCTCAATTACTTGATTTCGTTTGGGGGCAAGGTGTTTATCTTGAAGAGCGAACCGTTGATGTACATATGCTACGTTTAAGAAAAGTACTAAAACCCTACGAAAAGCATACTCACTTTATTACAGTCAGAGGAATGGGTTACATGTTCTCTGATGGAAATATAGAATAGAGCGATTTTAAATGAATACAGCTTGGTCGATAGAGTTCTCTCGAATTCTCGTCACATTAATTTCAACTATTCTGTTTGGTTTTGTCTCCAGTTATTGGATCCTATCCGTTATTCTTCACAGTGCACTGTATATTGGCTGGAATGTTTATCAGCTTCGAATTTTTGAACGCTGGATACGCAAAGGCGCACCTGCTTCAAGCGCTCCCGATTCGAGTGGCGTTTGGGAGTTAATCGTTCAACACATTTATCGAACACAAAAGTCAAATAAAGATAGAAAGAAGCATCTTTCGAATTTAGCTGGACACTATCATGCGGTTATGTCGGCACTACCCGATGCCACACTAGTACTAAATGAAAATTTGGAAATAGAATGGGCCAATAAAACATCGCAAAAAATTCTTGGGATTGACCCTAATATCGATTCGGGTCACAAATTAAGCAATATCGTCCGAGACACAGTGTTGCTCGACTTACTGGAATCTGAATCTGATGAAGAAGAAGTAGAAATAACGTCACCAGTGGATCCCACCAAGCACTTGGTGCTGACTAAAATAAAGTATGGACAGGATAAAACTCTATTAACAGCCAGAGATATTAGTCAAAGAATAGCTTTACAAAAACTTCGAAAAGCATTTATCGCTAATGCATCACATGAATTAAGAACGCCATTAACGGTCATTTCCGGTTATCTAGAAATGTTAGATAGCGATGATGATTTGCCACCATCTATGAGCAGAATTATTAATAATGCCCATATGCAAGCCATTCGAATGGATCAAATACTGAATGACTTACTCGTTTTATCAAAGCTAGAGGAAAAAGGTTATTCCGAAAGCAGTGGGGAAACGGTAAATGTCCCTTCGCTCTTAAAACGTTTAGTTTCAGATTTTCAAAAAACCAAAGCTCGCGATACACATCAAATAGAGTTGTTGGTTGACGAAAACTTATTTGTCAAAGTGGTTGAGACAGAGTTTTACAGCTTGTGCCAAAATCTACTAAGCAATGCAGTAAAGTACTCTCCAACAGGTTCCGTGGTTAAAGTATGTTGGGCTAAAGCTGACGACGGCAAGGCTTGTTTAAAAGTAATTGATAACGGCGAAGGGATAGCTCAAGAGCATTTATCCCGCTTAACTGAGCGATTCTATCGAGTAAACACTAATCGCACCCGAAAGGTGAATGGTACTGGCTTAGGTTTATCGATCGTAAAACATATTTTAGAAAACTATGGTGGCTATCTCGATATTCAAAGCGAAATAAGCGTCGGCTCTACTTTTACGGCATGCTTTCCAAACTTTAGAATTCAGCCAAACAAATCTTAATAATCGCTAACCATCGTTTTATAATTGTTTTCGTTCTTCGGAGTAGGCTTTGTAGTCAGGTACTCTATATTGATATTCTTCAGCGAGTAATGGCGAGCTAATTAAATAATCCGCGCTACTCGGGTTACACGCTACTGGAATATTCCACACTGCAGCAATTCTTAAAAGTGCTTTTACATCCGGATCGTGCGGCATTGAGGCCAGCGGATCCCAAAAGAAAATTAACATATCTATTTGGTGTTCCGCTATTCGCGCACCTATCTGCTGGTCACCACCTAGCGGCCCGCTTAATAATGGATTAATCGCTAACCCTGTTGATTGAGCAATACTGTGTGCGGTTGTTCCTGTGGCAAAGAGTTGCTGCGATTGCAGTAGCTGTAAATGCTTATTGCACCAATGTGATAACTCGTCCTTCATATGATCATGGGCTACCAAGGCAATCTTTTTGGTTGCTGGGGCTTTTAGCTTAGTGAACTTCATCAAATTGTCTCCAGGTAAATATCTTAATGAGTATAGCGGGTATTAAATCGTTGATAAAGCGGCATTAATAATAGTTATAGGTATTGAAATAGTCGTGTAATAAAGCTGACACAAATATGAAATAATTTTGAATTAGATTATCAAGGTGTTTAATTACTATGAATTAGCAGAAAATGTCGAAATATAAAATCAGTGTTGCTGACTTCTTGATGTTTGTTTTAATCTCTATTAGCTTTTTCTTTATAAGTGAGTCCATCGCTAGTGAAAACTGTTTGCCTGAAAATGCCATCGAAAAGCCTGTTTTGGTGCAATATGAAATCACAACTTCGGTTGGTAATGCGAAAGAAAAAAATTCACTAACAATCGTTCGTAGCGGAAATCGTGTTGCTTACAATAGAGATGGATTGACAGAAGTTTGGGAAAAGACCTCAAATGATCAGATAAAGTTGTATAAGTATTTTAACCAGCATAAGCGAGGAATCGAATATCAACCCATTGACATCGTTAATTCAGAGCAAATTGACTGGCTGGCAAAGCGGCAGCTTGTATCTGAAAACTTTTTAAATCAATTTATGTTAGAGAAACAAAAAAGTAAGAACTGTAAGCAATATCATCTATATCAAGCGAAAACTAATGATGAAAAACCATTGAAGATCAATAATAAAAATCGAAAAGAAAGTATTGAAAAACTAAAGATAGTTTGGCTTTCCAACCTGCGGCTTCCGGAAAGTATGCAACACAGACGAGACAATGTGAAAATGAGTTGGAAGTTGGTTGGCCTTGAGAATCAATTAGACAAGATAACTGACTATTTGCAAAAGCTCGATAACTATCCATTGATCGATTATAGCGATATTGGTGATAACGAGTCTGATCCATTTCTACAAAAAATGATTAACTTAGGTTTTGTCGCTCATTCCGATCCATTTTATTATAGTGGTAAAAACGGCATACACAAGAATTCAAGCGCGCCTCATGTGCATGCTCATTAAGCATTCGATATTGAGCCAGACGCAACCATCTGATGATTTTATTGCTTGGAATTTATCCGCAATCTAACTAATTAGCTTGTCCGAAAAATGGTTAGCCTTTATGCTTAGCGGATGAAGCTAATCCCCATTTTATTACAAATTGAAAAAGAATTTGTGTCCGGTAATTTTACTATACCTGCGTTGCCCACCATTGCGCTTAAGGTAAAGCAAGCGGTGCAGGATCCCAATATGGATATGGCTAAACTTGGTCAAGTAGTCAGTCTCGATCCACCTTTTACTGCTTTCTTAATCAATATAGCCAACTCTCCTTTGTTTAGAGGCGTTGCTAGTATTGATTCATTACCAAATGCCCTTGGTAGGATTGGGCTTGAATCAACTCGAAATTCAGCCATGATCTTTGCAGTAAGATCGTTACTTCGAACTCGAGATCCCCTGTGTAAAAAGTTGCTGACCTTAGTTTGGAAGCAATCACGGCAAGTTGCTGCACTTGCTTTCGTGATTGCAAGACACAGCAAAACGGCGGATCCTAATCGTGCTTTGGTCGCGGGTATGTTTCATAATGTTGGTATGATTCCACTTTTGGTAAAACTCACTCAACAAAAACATAGCGAAAAAGAAATCATGGATAACTGGTCTCAAATAACCCGTACCGCCAACAATATCGGTGCCAGAGTTTTGGCTTATTGGGGATTAGAAGATGATCTTATTGCGGTTGCAAAAGGAGCCAGAAAGTGGAAACTGAAGCAACGGGAACCACTAGTCGATTTAGTGAATTTGGCGATTTGGCATAGTTTATTAGGTCAACCTGAATTTAAACAGCTACCAAGATTGCAAGAATTAAACTACTTTAATAACCATCCAATGTTGGAAACGGACGCTAGTGAAAGTCTGTTATTTGTAAAAGAAGCCCAACAAGAATTAGAAAAAATGACTCAAGCGCTTAATCGAGCCTAACTCTATCAAGATTGAACACCGATAATCTTTAGCAATACAATCCTTATAACTCCAAATAAAGAATACTTCATGAAAAATAATCAATTCACTTCGCAAGAGCAACAAGTTCTTGAAAATATCATGTTACAAAGAAGAGATGTCCGTGGAAATAATTTTACCAATCAGCCGATTACTGACGAAGTACTTGACAAAATATTAGCCGCAGCAACTATGGCTCCTTCTGTTGGGTTTTCTCAACCTTGGGAGTTTGTGATCATAAAAAATAAAAAAGTAAAACAGCAAATCGGCGAGAATTTCAAAGCTGAAAATGAAAAGGCTCAAAAGCTATTTCTGGATAAGAAGAGAAATCTTTATGCGAAATTGAAGTTAGAAGGTATTTTAGAAGCGCCCATCAACTTAGCTGTATTCTACAAACCATCAGACGCTCCGGTGCTTGGTCAAACTTCTATCGCAGAGGTCGGTGAGTACAGTGTGGTTTGTGCGGTACAAAATATGTGGTTAATGGCAAGAGCGTTAAATGTTGGTATTGGATGGGTTAGCATATTGAATCCCAATTCTGTCAAAGAAATACTCAACGCTCCATCAGAAAATAAATTAGTCGCTTATCTTTGCATTGGGTACGTTAAAGAGTTTTTTGATAGACCTGAATTAGAAAGGTTGCAATGGGATGATAGGAAATCGATGGAAAACTCTGTATTTCGTGATTCTTATTAGTTAACAATATAGATTGTAGAATTTGTCAGAGATATGTTTCGTTTGCAATGTTTAAGTCTAAAAATGTAAGCGATTTTGGCAGCTAAGTTCCCAAAGGGGACATTCTTTTTGTTCTTTTTTAAGAACAAAATTTAAAGGCGTTTCGCAGCGCTGGCGCTCTGACTGCGACCTACTTTTGTGAAAGAACAAAAGTAGGCAAAAATCTTTTTCGTTGAAACGAGCGCGTTTTGAATTAGCGGTCAGTTTCGGCAGCTTAAATATAAACGGTACTGGCTTTTAGCGCCCATCGGGTGGAAAAGAACTCGCCGGAGGCTCAAACAACTTTTCCACTTATCCGATGGACATGGGGATGTCGGTTTGCTCGTAGCCACTGGGCGAGTAAATCTTCGGTAATGATAATCATGTCACTAATTACGTGTAAAGAAAGAATATTCGAAGTAATTACCTGTGGGATGGGCCTCACAAACGAACGGCTGGTGGGCGTCCCACAGACCGTTAAGACAAAATATTAGGTCAATCTCGGTAGCCTAGTGCCAACGACCAAGCCTTTTTGCCTTCTTTCGTCTAAGAACGCCTACTTTTGGTTTGGCTAGAAAAAAGAAGGTCGCAGTGAGAGCGCCAGCGCTGCGAAACCACCCTTAAAGAAAGCCAAGATACTGTATAGGTTGCTGAGCGGAGTCGAAGCATTGACTTTAATTTTTTGTTTGGGTTTTAGCTCTTATTAAAGGACAATAAAAATTGTCCGCAAAAGATAAGTTGAAGCACTTTCAACGTTTGCAGAAGGCGCGCCGTGTTTTGGCGTCGTTTATACTGCGATTGCTATATACTTCACTATTTAGATCTGGCTAAGGCTTAAACATAGCATCTCGACCGGAGATCATTTTTTTTAATGAAGAACCATCTTTATTCATAATATAGATATCCCAACTTGTATCCGTGTGATGTGAAAACAAAATTTTGGAACTGTCAGGGGACCAAGATGGGTTCCAATCACCAGTCTTGTTAGATGTTAAGCGTTTTTGATTAGAACCATCTATGTCCATTACGTAGATTTCATAATTTCCATCTCTTTTAGACATAAAAGCAATGTGCTTGCCATCGGGAGAAACTTCAGGATGCCATTCTTCAGCTTCATTATCTGTCAAGTGCATAATGTTGCTACCATCACTATCGGCAATGCTTATCTCACTTTTCTTATCCTTGTATTCTGTAGAGAAGACTATTCGCCCATCTGGAGTAAAATGAGGATTACTCCCTTTTAGTGATTCTATTTGAGTCTTTTCGCTTCCATCTGAATTCATCATCCAAATTTCTGCTTGAAAAACGCCTTCCGAATCCTTGTATTCTCTTGCAAACGCAATCTTTTTTCCATCTGGAGACCAAGCTGGTACGCTGTCCCATTTATTTTTTTCATGGGTTAACCGTTTCCAATTCGTACCGTCACTATTTATCGTATGAATAGACCAGGTTTTTCTGTCATCATATTTTTTACGAAAGGCAATTTTGGCTCCATCAGGCGACCAAGTTAAGTAGTCACCTGTCACATTTGGTATTTTAGTACTTGATTGACCTTCACTATCAGTCAAATAAACTTTTCCTCCAGCCCCACTGACAGCAATAATATGAGGGGAATCGAGTACTGGAGAGTCTCTTTGAGTATGCTTTGTGCAGCTTGTAACCGACAGAAAAAGTAACAGGTATATTAGAGAGCAAACAGATTTCATGATTTATTTCCTTATTTTGAAGTTAACGAGTAAATTGACGCCGCTTAAACTTGATTGAATAAGCGGTTAATTTAACTTATCTGGCTTCAAAAGATCTGACGTCTTTATGACTTTTAGGTGACTTTGTTCTGTGGAGATAAACAATTTATGAAGTGCATACAACGTTGTGTTTAACGGATATTATTAGCCAATCATTCAATAAATCTAATCGCATAAATTGGTGGTAAGTAATTAGACAAACACTGCCATTTATCTCCTTGATTATCCGATAACCATAAATTTCCTGTAGTTGAACCCATCAACAATTTTTCACCTGTGGTATCGATATCTAGCGCATGACGAAATACCAAATCGTAACAAGCTTGCTGCGGAAGACCTTCGCTCAACGACTCAAACGTTTTACCACCATCGGTTGTTCGTGTAACCACCAACTGAGCGGCCACCGGAATTCTACTTTCATCTTTGATTCCAGGAACAAACCAAGCCTTATTAGCATCTTGTGGATGAACTACGGTAGCAAAACCAAAGGTAGAAGGTGGCACTTCTTTATATTCTTGCCAGCTTTGGCTGTTGTCGATTGAACTAAAAATGCCATTATGATGTTGTACCCACAATACGTCGGGATTGGACGGACACTGAACTAGCCGATGAGGATCTTGAATAATTGGGTCGAATTCTTGTTCAGGTGGCATGTATGCTGCGCGCATACCTTCCGATTGATTCTGCCAAGTCTTTCCTGCATCTTTGGTCACCCAAACACCAGCACACGACACCGCGACTTTGATTTCATTATGATCTCGCGGGTCAACACAAATAGAGTGTATTCCAGCGTGGTCAAACCCGCCGCCAAACCACTCTTGCTGTTGTTTGAATTGCCACAAGGTTTGATTCAAAGCCCAGTGCTGACCACCATCCTCAGAAAAGAACAGTCCACCAGGAACGGTTCCAGCCCATAGTTTATCGGGATTGCCCGGCTCAGCGAATTCCAAACACCAAATTAACTCTAGCGAATCACCCTTTGCTTTATCATCTGTTTGAGGGTAACTCGGCGCGGAAACCTCTTTCCAAGATTGGCCTTGATCATCGGAGCGATGCAGTTTTACTCCAAAGTGACCGAGGTCTAATGCTGCATACCAAACATTATTTTTATTATCGGTTAATACCATTGAGACAGGATCACCAATGAATGCGACTTCGGAAATATTATGTTCACTATCTAATTTAAAAAGTCCTTTTCGGGTGGCAATAAGCGCGATTGGTTTCATAATAGCTTTCCTATGGTGAAAAATTTATCCACCGGATAATGCTTGGAAGATATATATTTTGGATTCGGAAGTGACCTTATCCGTTAAATGGATTCGGTCTGTTATTAGTTCGTTATCTATTGAAATTAAAATGTGTTTGCGAATGCGAAATTGGTCATCGACTATATAGGAAACTAGCTTTGGATTGTCACTAAAGATTGATTTTAAGACGTCATGCAGACTGCCCCCGGAAACTTGTTGGGGTGGGCAATCGAGATGACGTTTTAGATTGCTAGTAAATACGACAGTTGGCATAGAGAGATTCCTAAAAATGTAATGCAAGTCGCTGCAATATCATAACTGATTGTTGCGATGGATGTTATCTGCACAAGATTTAATTTTGTCGTTGCAACTCCTTTAACGCCACTATAGCTTGCTCTGCAACTTCAGTTTGAACAAATATATGATCATGGTAATACCCAGCTACAACATTGGCGCTTATATTATGTTCTGTAAGTTTTTTGGAAAACGCCGCAGTTAATCCTACCGCTTGCAAACTTGAATGAACTGACAGAGTGAT
Organism: Kangiellaceae bacterium; assembly: GCA_039969155.1. Classification (GTDB taxonomy): domain Bacteria; phylum Pseudomonadota; class Gammaproteobacteria; order Enterobacterales; family Kangiellaceae. The sequence goes on along the minus strand of JBDVOJ010000112.1, from coordinate 72,196 downwards.
TTTCTGGTAGATTTGTTCGTAGTGAAAAGCATTAAGATCTGCTTGTTGTTTTTCTAAAATTAAAGTGAGGCCTTCGCTCTCAACGCAACTTGCTACTGGGTCTAAGTGAGCATATTCGCTTAATCTACCTTGTAAGCAACAAATGACATACAATTTTGGATTTAGTATCGGGTCGATAGTTCTTAGTAGTTGTTCGAGATTTTCCATACCTGCCATTGTATTTTTGCTCCTTGATTATTCTAACCGCTCAAATCATTCAAACCGTTCAGACTTTTTAGTCCTTTAAGGAAAAAGTCGCTCAGTAGCTTTTTTTAGTTCACTGTCGGGTAAGAACTGATCGCTAATGGTTAGAATGGAGTGTAAGTTATTACGCAACTTTTCTAGTTCGATATCGGTTGGATTTAGCGCAGTTTGTAATAAATGTAGTGACATATCAGCCAGTAAAAGTCTTTGTTTGTCTAACCAGTCTGAATCGCCTTTTTTGGCTTTATGCTGCAAATAGCTTTGCTCGACCTTGTTATGTAGCGACCAACTGGTTTCAATTATTTGTTCTTTGGTTTGATTATCCATTTTTCTTGTTTATTGTCCGGCTTGTGATTGGCGTATGTAGTATCGGGCATCTTTTGCGTGCTCGACGCAATTATCAAAATTTTCAACGGTTTGCATAGATTTCGCAAGGGTAATCAAACCGACTGCTTTAGAGTAACTAATTGTTCCTGAAAAACCATCTGCCTTGGCAATATTGAGTTCTTTCCATGCGGCATCAACCTCCGCAGAGCAGGCAGAGCGATAATTAGTTTTTCCCGCGCAACCACTAACAACTAACGCAATTAGCAGTAATTTAAATGGATAAAGTGATTTCATAATAAACTCATAACTCGGATAGTTTGTAGTGAGCAACTATAACAATCACTGTGCTTGAGTAGCAAGGAGCGAACTGAGAACTCAGTGAGCAAATGGAAAAATCTCCTTAATATTTTTATTTCTCAGATAAATTACTATATATTGAATGGCTTGGACTATCGCCTTGTGATTATGTCCCAACCCTAAACAACAAAGATAAGAACTATCGGGAACCCCCAAATGAAAAAATTATTCGTGTCAGTATTCTTAATAATGTCGCAGTCTGTTTATGCTGACGCTCAAAACACTTTACAACTTGAAGATGTGTTCACTTTAGAATATGCCTCTAGTTTACAAGTCTCTAATAACGGCAATGACGTGTACTTTGTTCGGAATTATATGGATATTCAAACCGACAAAAAGTTGGGAAATATTTGGAAAGTCGATAAAGACCAAAACCTAACACCCGTTACTAATGGGTTGCATATGGACTACTCCCCTAGACTTTCTCCTGATGAAGAGAAATTGGCTTATATCTCTACCGCCAGTGGTAAAGCACAAATTCATATCAAATGGTTAGATTCTGGGCAAACGGGTCAAATGACTCATTTTAGTTCAGCACCCAGTAATCTAAGCTGGTCTCCCGATGGAAAGCTAATTGCCTTCACTCAATTCGTTGAAGGCAAGCCAAACTCACCAGTTTCATTACCCGGAAAACCTAAAGGCGCTAAATGGGCTAAACCAGCGATTTATATCGATGATGTGTATTATCGATTTGATGGCGCAGGCTATGTTCCAAAGGGCAACACTCATATATTTGTCATGTCAGCAGATGGCGGTACCGCAAGACAGATAACCAGTGGTCTTTTTAATCATTCTGGACCATTGAGTTGGAGTCGCGATAGTAAGGAAATCATCTTTTCAGCTAATCGTGATGAACAAGGTGAATTAAATCCGATGAATTCTGAGATCTTTTCGGTTCAACTTAACGATGGAAAAATCACCCGGTTAACAACCCGAGACGGACCCGATTCCAATCCTCAGGTTTCCCCAAGTGGAAAACTAATCGCTTACTTGGGTTTTGATCAAGCTAACTCAAATTATGAAAACACGCAGTTGTACATTATGAATCTCGATGGTAGTAAGAGCCGAACGATTACCGCAGATTTTGACCGTAGTGTCGCCAATATTAAATGGGAGACCAATAGCAAGGGCCTGTATATCGAATATGATGATCAAGGTGACTCGGTTGTGGCGTACCAGCCTTTAAAGGGAAAACGCAAAATCATTACTCGAAAAATGGGCGGCCAAGCTTTCGGGCGACCTTATACTGGCGGTGAATTTGATGTTTCGAACAATGGCACTATCGCATTTACTTATTCGGACCCATTAAGGCCCGCCGATGTAGCGATCAATCGACGAGGAAAAACGAGTGTATTAACTTCGTTAAATGAAGACGCCTTAGCTCACAAAGAGTTAGCGACTATTAAAGAAATTAATTTAAAATCTTCGTTTGACGGTCGCAACATACAGGCGTGGATTGCTTATCCTCCAGGTTATCAACAAGCTAAAAAACAAGGTCAAAAATTCCCGCTTATCTTGGAAATTCATGGTGGCCCAACGACGGCATACGGTCCTCATTTTTCAACTGAAATCCAATTGATGGCTGCGGCGGGATATGTGGTTGTTTATGCAAATCCGCGTGGTAGTAGTAGCTATGGCAAAGAGTTTGCCCAAACAATCCATCACAATTATCCGAGTAATGACTATGACGATTTAATGTCAACCGTTGATGCGGTGATAGCTCAGGAGTCAATCGATAAGAAGCGATTATTTGTTACCGGCGGTTCGGGTGGCGGTGTATTAACCGCATGGATTATTGGTCACACTAATCGATTCGCCGCTGCGGTAGTCGCAAAGCCTGTAATCAACTGGTACAGCTTTGTACTTAGCGCAGATTATTATCCATTTTTTGTCAAAAATTGGTTTGCTAAAAAGCCATGGGAAGATGCTGAGCGCTATATGGAACGTTCGCCGATCAGTTATGTAGGCAATGTTGAAACACCTACCATGCTTTTAACCGGCGAATCCGATTATCGAACCCCTATTTCTGAAAGTGAGCAATTCTATCAAGCCTTAAAGTTGGAAAAAGTACCAGCGGCTATGGTTAGAATTCCTAATGCTGGGCACGGTATTTACAAAAGACCAAGCAATCTTATGTCGAAGGTTGCTCATATCCTTTGGTGGTTTAATAAATACGATAATGGAAAAGTAGCGAGTACTAACTAATAGAATAATGAAGGAGCTTTATGCCACTATTGACCTAGGGTCGAATAGCTTTCATATGCTGACCGCGGCCCTAGAGTTTAATGAAATCAAAATTCTGGATTCGGTTTCAGAGAAAGTCATGTTGGCTGATGGTTTATCAAAACAGACTGGTATTTCGGAACAGGCAAAAATTCGCGGACTAGAGTGTCTTGAGCGCTTCGCCCAACGTCTTGAGAGTATCCCGACAGAGAACATAAGAATTGTAGGAACCAATACTTTAAGAGCCGCCAGCAATAGCCGCGAATATATCAAGGCACTTGAGAAAACACTTAATCATATCCCTATCGATATTATTTCTGGTATCGAAGAAGCTCGGCTTATTTTCTTAGGTGTCAATCATACTTGGAGTAGTATCAGAACCGATTCGAAACAATTAGTGATTGATATTGGTGGCGGTTCAACGGAGTTTATTATTGGTAGAACCTTCTCTATGAGAAAAGCGGAAAGCTTGCGAATGGGGTGCGTCGCTTTTCGTCGTTACTTTATCGATGACCAAATTACCGAGGCTTTTTTTGATAAGGCTGAACGAGCCGCTGAAGTTCAGCTAGCCAATATTCTGACAGATTTTAAACCAAAGCTGTGGACCAATGTGGTGGGGTCTGCCGGTACCTTTAAGGCTATTGAACAGCTTGCCATTAGGCAAGGCTTAACTGAAGAAGGTATTTCATTTGAGGCTTTGATGGAATTGAAAAATAGGCTTCTTGATTTCGACAGTATGGATGCCATTGAACTCGATGGGCTAAAAGAACTTAGAAAGAAAACCATTGTTCCTGGTGTTGCTATTGCTGTTGCAATATTCAAGTTATTAAAGATAGAGCATATGCAATTATCTCGAGGCGGACTACGAGAAGGTATTTTGTACGACCTTATTGGGCGCAGACATTCCGAGGATATTAGAGAGCGAAGTATTACCGCACTCAGTAAGCGTTATGGGCAACACATCAGCCGAATCAAACTTAATCGAACCGTTGTTAATACTCTACTTGAAAGGTCTGAATTCGAGTCACCTATTAGTGAAGAGAGTAAACGTTTTTTACTCTGGGCTGCTAGCTGTAGTCAAATTGGATTGGCAATTAGTCATAGCCAATATCAGAATCATAGCGCCTATTTGATTGCCAACAGCGAACTTCATGGTTTTACCATTAAAGAACGAAAAATACTCGCTGAGATCGTCAAAAATCATCGACGAAAAATAAAGCTATCATCGTTAGAGCATATGGGATTTGAAAAGCAAGCAACGCCCTCACTAATCCCGGTCATTTTTATACTTAGACTCTGCTTTATTATTACTCAAAATGGTAAAAAGAATCAATGTAAACAACTAGCTTTGTCCATTCATCCAGAGCAGCTCACCATTAGAGTGTCTCAGTCTTGGATTAATGAGCACCCGCTTATTTACGATTCATTGTTTCAAGAAAAAAAGTATTGGAATGCGAACAATGTTGAGTTCGATATTGAATTGTTGACTGATTCATCTTAGATGCGAACCAAACGTCATGAACAAAACTAATTTAAAAATAGAAAATGCAGCTATCGATGATTGTGCGCTTATTTACCAATTTATTATCAAGCTGGCAAAAGCAGAAGAGTTTCCTTTCGATGTATTAGTGACCTTAGAGGATTTACAAGTAAACCTCTTTGGAGATTCATCTGTCGCAGAGTGCCTATTATTCTTTATTGATGATAAACCGATTGGTTTTGCGGTTTATTATTTTACGTTTTCAACCTGCGTTGGTAAAAATGGACTTCACTTAGAAGACCTTTATATAGAACCCGAATATCATGGCAACGGATTCGGTAAACAAATTATGCAATACCTAGCGGAACTAGCTGTTGCAAAAGAGTGCGCAAGATTTGAATGGTGGGTCGTTAATAGCAACTTGCCCGCTATTCAATTTTACAAGAAGTTAGGCGCTAAGCAGCTTAACGAATTGAGTATTTTTAGGTTGACTGGTACAGAATTAGATAATCTAGTATAGAACTTATAGAGTTAGTATTTCAGAGAAGATTTCTAATCTCACGAATTAAAAAGCATTCCAAGGTAGGTAATTTTATGAATTCAATTAAATTTTTAGCAACCGCATTTCTAGTGGTAGTTTTTCAAAGTCAGTCGCTTTTGGCAGAGCAGACAATGCGCTTAGACTATTTTCATACCGGTAATGCTAACTCGGAAGTGTTTAGCATTGACCAGCTGATTATCGAACCTTTGGAATGGCCAGGCAATATTAATCAGCCAGAAGACAAGCTGTTAAGAGGTAAATATCTTTTTGAAATCACTCAACAAGAAAAAATAGTCTACTCGAGGAGTTTTTCTAGCATTTATGGTGAATGGGAGACAACTGCCGAAGCCTCCAAAATGAAACGAACTTTTCATGAGTCGGTTAGATTCCCCAAACCCAAAGGGAAGTTTGCACTCAATCTAAAAAAACGTGATGCCAATAATCAATTTGTACTTATATGGCAAACCGAATTAGATGCCGATGATTATATGAATCACAGAGAACAAGCTAATTACAAACAGCAAGTGATCGCGATTGAAAATAATGGTGATCCCGCCAAAAAAGTCGACCTGTTAATTTTGGGTGATGGTTATACCGCAAAAGAGCAACCAGCTTTTGAGAAAAAAGCGCGTGAACTCAGTGAGTATTTCCTAACTAGCTATCCGTTTAGTAAACGAAGAAAAGACATCAACGTTTGGGCTCTTGCGCCTAATGCCATACAAAGCGGTGTTTCAAGACCCTCATCGGGCAAGTATATCGATTCGCCTTTAGGAGCGACTTACGACGCGTTTCGATCAGAACGCTACGTATTAACCTATGACAATAAAAACTGGCGACAAGTCGCTTCGTCTGCGCCCTATGATGCGGTGATTATCATTACTAATAGTGAGACTTATGGTGGCGGTGGAATTTATGGACTTTATTCTACTGCTGCGGCCAATAGCGATTGGGCGGAGTATCTTTTTGTCCATGAATTTGGACATCATTTTGCAGGCTTGGCCGATGAGTACTATACCAGCTCAGTAGCTTATCAAGCGCCAGCAAAAATTGTTGAACCTTATGAACCAAATGTGACCGCGCTACTCGACCCTAAGAATCTAAAGTGGAAACATATGGTGAGTGAAAATACTCCTCTACCTACCGAATGGCCCAAAGATAAATTTGAGCAGCATTCATTAAAATACCAAAAGGTTAGAGCCAAGCTACGCGCGGATAACAAACCAGAATCAGAAATGAATCAGTTGTTTGTTAAAAACCAAAGCATTGTTGAAGGTCTATTTTCTAAACATAAAAATCATCAAGTGGTTGGTGCGTTTGAAGGAGCTAACTATCAATCGCAGGGATATTATCGTTCGTCGATGAATTGTGTGATGTTTACTCGAACAAAGGACTTTTGTGGTGTTTGTTCAGAGGCGGTTGAGGAGATGATTGATACTTATGTGGTGGGTGCTTCTGATTAGTTTGTTTTTAAATCAGTAAGCACTTTTTTGAATTACATAAATCGGTTATTGCGCGCGAGTCCGGGCAATAGTCTTTCGCTAGAGTTAAGTATTTGATTAATCTGTAATATCTCAATACGAGAAGCTGTTGCTAAATGCAGTGGTTGCGCGGACTCACGCCGGCAAATCTTGATACGTCAAAGGCGACTTTTTGTAATCCCTTGTAATCAAAGATGATTCTGGTTAAATTGGTATTTAGATTTTTCGTGGTTGCGGAATTAGATACTGCGCGTCTCGTGTAGGAATAAACTGTTAGAGGGCTAAACATGCTTGGAGATTCTTACATTCCATGGTTGTCACTATTCTCTGGAATGGTTATACATAAAATTCAAGATGATGGTACCTCAAATAATAACGATGGTTTTATAAATATCGACGATTTCGCTAAACGTTTTGAACAAGGAAAACTCTCTCTGTGTGGTATTCCTTACGAAAAAGGGCAAGGAAGAGAGGAAGAGCTAATGGAGGCAATAATCCATAATGCTGGAGTACTGTGTGAGTTAGGGCTTATGGAAAGAAAAAGAGGAATAATCCCTCCTCGTTTAGAATATCGGGTTACTCTAAAAGGCCTAAAATATGATGGTTTGACTCACAGTAAATTTGGATTATTGCGTTGTAAATTATTCTTTTTCGGCCACTGTATGTGGCAGCGTATTAAAAAATACAAAGCAATTATTACTGTGGCAGCTTTTGGTATGGCTATAGTGAATGCGGTTCGTTTTTATAACCTAGCTTTTACTTGGGTATCAGAATATGCACTAGCGTTAGTAAGCCTTATTGGGTTGTTAATAACTCTAGCATGGGTCGCATATGCTGATAGTTAATCGCCCTCTAACAAGGCCATTAAAAATCGCGCTTTCAGCGCTGGACTCGCAACAAGTTGCTCGCCTTTTATGGCGGCGTTATGCGCCAAAATCGGAACTTGCAGAATTCTGCTAATTATAAGGAATATTGATGACTGTATATCTACAAAGCATAGAACTTAATGAGTTTAGTGGTCGTTTTACTGAAAAGATCAGCTTTAATCAGGGATTGAATTTCTTAAGTGGTGAAAATGGTACTGGTAAAACGACATTAATCAAAAAAATTAAAGAATTTGCAAGCAACAATAACCCTTCTTTGAAGTTTGTCAGTGATATAGCAACAATTACTGCGGCTAACCAATTAGAGATATTTGCTTTAAGCCCTAAGCGAAATTCTGAAAAGAAAAATATAGCGCAGTTATATCAATTTATACGTCAGCAAAATAAAACTATTGATACACTTCTTAACGAAACAAAAAGCAAACAAATCAACGATCAAACATTTGATACGTATGCTTCGTTTGGTGAACTATTTACAATATTTTTTGAGTTGAAATGTAAAAGTGGAGAACGTCCACCGAAAGAAGTGCTCATTGATGTAACTAAAGAATTTAATGAGATAATTGATAAGATATTCCCTAGTTTAGAGCTAGCTACAGATTGGGACCAAAACACAGGTAGACCTGACGTAAAATTTAAAACTAATAACACTTCTGTGTTTAATATTGAAAATCTAAGTTGCGGTCAGCAAGAAATTTTGTCGCTTGCTTTCAATCTGTACGTAACTAAAGATAAGCATCATATATATGTCATTGATGAACCAGAAGTTCACCTTAATTGGAATCTAGAAAAAGGGTTATTTGAATATTTTGATTGGTTTTGTTCTAAGTTTAATAAACAACTAATTATAAGTACGCACTCTAGACTTATATTTACAGATAAATATTATAAAGATGTGAAGTTTTTAGTCTGGGAACAAGGGCATGTGAAATGCCGTAATGAGGTTACGGAAGAGCAACAACAAGCATTAGTTGGAGACTTGTTAAACGTAACTGAAACTATTTTAGAGACTGGAAATTCAATTTTTGTTGAAGATACTGCTCAAAAAGTTGCTATAGAACACCTTTGCGCGAAGCTAAATGTTGAGTGTAATGTAATTATTTGTGGCAATTGTGAAAATGTTAAAAGTCTATTTAGGTTGTCGCTACACGAGTCATCACCTGTAAGAAACAGAGGCTTATTCATTTTAGATGGAGATAATACTGGAGAGGATAAAGAGTTCACTAATGAAGATCGGATTGTGAAGCTAGAAAAATATTCAATTGAATCCTATCTGTTGTCGCCAGTTTATTGTGCTGAAATATTTGGTATAAATGAAGATGAAGTTAAAACAGATATTTTAAGCATAATCCAGCGGCAAAAAGGTAAAATTTTCAACAAAGGTAAATCTGCACTATTCGCACAAAAATTAGTTGAAAAACTTACTAGTGATGAATTATCAGAAGATATGTTCTCTATTCTAGATTGCTCTAAAATATTAGAAATTATGTGTAGTAGTAGGAAAGTTTCCTATTCTGATTACGTGAACCAATACTTGGATATCCTTGTTAAGAATACAGAATTACTAAACTCGTTTGATGATAAATTGATTGCGGGAATTAAAGCGTTTGAAGTTGGCGCATAACAAGTCGTTTAAAAGGACAAAAAACAGTTGGCTTTTGCTCCTTCGTCGCTAATTTTAGCCAATTATTTTTTTGCCTCTTAACGAGGCGTCTGGTATGACTCCCACTGTCAATAAAAACATAAAAATCCCTTCCCGTTATTTCAGAGCATCGTCAATTTATAGAGTGAGTTCAATCACAAATTAAAGCCAGTAAATATTCGACGGTTCTCATGATGGTATTCGTGGATTACACCGCTAAGCGGATTACCGACCTTGCTTATTTCGTCGTGGTGTCTGTCTTCAGTCTATGCTTGTAGATCTAATTATAAATCATAACTAGCCATCCTAACGCCCTCGGAGATTGCACCACCTACCGTGGCTAAACCTATGGTTGAACTCAAAACCTGCTTCACGATGGAACTCTTGATAAACGTTTCTTAGGATCAACTGGTGAGACAACTACTTCTCGAGTAATGGCCTATATATAAGCAATCATCTCTCTCGAAATTGCAGTAATAGCGACGTTGTAATGTTTGCCTCGTTTCATTAATCTTTGGTACCGTTTACATAATCTAAGCTGTGCTTTCCAAGCAATATCGACTATTTCTTTACTCAATCCTTCTTGCCTTATTTGTAAATCGTGGGATATGTTGGCAGGATAACGATAACTATGTGCGCCTTCAGTTAACAACCGACGGGCCGCCCATTTCCGCACTTTGTAATGCTACCGACTTTGCGCCGTCCTCCACTGGAATGTTCTCCCGGAACTAAAACGACATAGCTCATCAATTTTCTCGGATGGTCAAAACGAGTGAGATCGCCAAGTTCTGCAATGACTCCAGCAGCGACTAATAACCGAACGCCACGCATCGCTTGAATTGCTTTGACCACTGGATAATATCGCCATAGTTTGACTTGATGAAGTAGCTCATTATCCAATCGTTTTAATCGCTCGGCACGCTCAGAAACAGTTTGGATCATTTCTTGTAATACGATTTGCTGTGCGGGAAAAGGTAATACCATATCGGTTAACCAACGCATGTGTTTAAGCGACCAATTGGCTTTTCCATCGTAGTTAATATGATTTCTCAGGAGCAAAGCTTTAAGTTGGTATTTAGCATCACATAAATCATTCATCGCTCGCTCTCTTGCACGAGATAAATCTCTAATGGCTTCGTCTTCAGGCTCGGGCACATAGATTGGCTCAATATCGCAGTTCTTAAGTAAACGAGTTAGCTTTATCGCATCACGTTTATCGGTTTTAATTTTATCACCTGGCTTTTTAGGGAGCAGGGAAGGTGCGACGACGAAACAACAATGCCCCAAACTCGTTAACAACCGATAGACCCAATAACCACAGGGACCCGCTTCATAAACAAAATGTAATGTTGCATTGCTGTATTTAGATTGCATTTGTTTAGCAAACTTCTTAATGGCCGGTTTCGTCGTTTTAATCCGACCAAAATGCTCAATACTAGATTCTCGTTGATACTCAGAATAAGCGATTTCAGTGAACACTTTATGAGTATCCATGCCAATAAAAATTATGGTATCGTTGTTCATGCTAGCCTCCGTTATATGGTTTGAACGCATATATTATGGCACTGGCTCACGCTAACCCACGAAAAAGGGGGCTAGCACTAATTTATTAAAGGCTCTAGTGGGAGTCATTATGTCTATGCATAAATACATTATGAAACTATCCCTAACTTTAAAGCTTATAGCTCTCTCTGTATTTGTTTCTGGCTGTAATTCGGACACTTGGACTGAAGGTTATTCTATGGGAGGATTCGAAAGGACATATGATACTTATATCAACTTTGAAAAAGGTGGTAGAGTATTATTCACGGCAAATGCTTCCTCAGAGCTATACAAAAAATTTAAGAGTGAAGTGGGAATTGAAGTTAAGTTCAACGGTGAAACATGCGATAAAGCATCAAATGCCACGTTTTCTGATGAGCTATTAGTTTCAGCAAAATGTGAATTCGAACTTAACCCAGGCCGTCAAGACTTTGAAGTCTTTGTGTACAGTCAAGATGCAAAAGAATTGGATCTCACTAAAGAAGAAGGATGGGCGGTTCATACCATTCATGGTGACATCACAATGACTATGTACGAGTGAGGCATTATGTTCTTAGCAAAAATGCATAACCATAAACTGGAATTCGAAATGCTGAAAAGCGCATTCGACTTAGTAAATCGTTAAGCGCTATGAGTAGGCCTATCAAGAAACCGGTTCTTGCAGTAGTCGCTTGGGTTTTAATCATCCTTTATGTTGCCAACTTGATAATCTGGTTTTCTTTATGTCGGATACATCCTACTCTCATAATATATAATCTAAGTTTCGTAAATTAGTTGAGAGCACATAACAAAAAACAAATGAAGAATCGCGGTATGTTGGGCAACAAATCAACCGCTTAGGCTGGAGGTGATAATCCCAACAAAAAACGCTCAATACATTCGAACCAATGTTGATAAGTTTCCCCACTGACAAACACATCAATACCAATTTTTATCCTCAACCAAAATCGTTGGGGTTCCTTCGTCACCCGCAACCCATAAAACGATTACAAATCATTCGCATATTGTTCTACTAAACAGTTGGTATAGGGAACATCTCCTCGATATCTCGCCAAATGGGGTGTATTACTGAACATCGTCGGATTGATGATATCCAAATCCTGATGGTCTCTAATGGTAATTCCGGCGGGTTGCTCGGTTTGCATAATCATATCAGTTGATCGTACTTTCCCTTCCTGCGTATTAGTAATCCACTTAGTATTTCTTGGTAATATGATGACTTCAACTTGATCAGAGAAAGATTGAAAATCCTTCACAATCTATAGAAAGAAATCGGAATTGTCTGGTTGTCATAAACCGGTCAAACAACCTTCAAGAAACTGTCACCAACCGGTTACATTTGTCCTAGAAACTTCAGCTGCAGGATCACCTAAGGTGGACCATTGATTAACCTATTATGGAGAATGTGATGAAAAAACCAACTTTATCAGTTGTTTTGACAGTTTTGTTAGCAAGCCAAGCCAATGCCGAAGTTAATAACTTGTTTATATCAGAATATGTTGAGGGTAGTAGTAACAATAAGGCAATCGAAATTGCCAACTTATCTGAATTAGAGATTGATTTAACCGGCTACCAGCTCGACATTTATTACAATGGAAATTCTAATTCGGGTTTAACCATTGACTTACAAGGCGTTATCCCAGCAAATGATGTGTTTGTTTTTGCTCATTCCAGCGCCGATGAAGCGATCTTAGCGGTTGCCGATCAAACTTCTGGCGCAGGACTGTTTAACGGTGACGATGCGATCACTTTGTCTAATGCTGGTGTGATTATTGATAGTCTAGGTCAAATCGGCGTTGACCCAGGAAGCCAATGGGGTGAGGGACTAACCAGTACCCAAAACAATACGATTCGTAGAATTCTACCATTAGATTTTTCGGATAATAATCCAAATGACAGTTTTGACCCAAGTATCGAATGGCTAGGATTTGAATCAAACGATTTTTCTAATCTAGGTCTGTTAAGCAATGTCGACGAACCAGTAGAGCCAGTCGTTATCCAATGTGATGAGCCAGCAACCATGATCCACGATATTCAAGGTGAGTCATCGACTCCAAACTTAATCGGGGAGTTAGTGGAAATCGAAGGTATTGTTACAGGTGACTATCAAGGTAGTTCAGCCTTAAGAGGTTTCTTTATTCAAGAAGAAGATACCGATCGTGACGACAAAGAACAGACCTCCGAAGGACTCTTTGTATTTGATAATAACTTTAATGTGGAAGTATCTAATGGGGACAAAGTTAGATTACTGGGACAAGTCGGCGAATACAACAACATGACTCAGTTAAGCCGAATTGAGCAGCTAGTGATTTGTCAAACTGGTCTTGATGTAACTAGCGAAAGTATTACTTTACCACTTTCTTCAAGTGACCAGTTGGAGCAGTACGAAGGAATGAAGGTTCGGTTTGAGCAGACCCTAACAGTTTCTGAAAACTATAACCTGGGTCGTTATGGACAGCTTTTACTTTCCAATGGTCGATTATTTAATCCAACCAATGTTGTGCTTCCGGGTAATGCTGCAGTTGAGATGCAGGCTGAAAATGATTTAAATCAAATATTGCTGGATGACGGCAGTACTCGACAAAATCCAGAAACTATCGTTTTCCCTACTCCAGCACTAAGTGCCTATCGCACGGTGCGTAGTGGTGATCAACTAAAGCAGTTGTCAGGAATAGTGCAAGAAGCATTTGGTAACTATCAAATTCAGGCGACTGAAACACCAGAGTTTGAGCAAGCCAACTACCGAACTTTAGAACCGACTCTTGAAAATCAAGGGTTAAGAGTTGCTAGTTTCAATGTGTTGAACTATTTCAATGGCGATGGACAAGGTGCCGGTTTTCCAACAGCTAGAGGTGCTGATAGCGCTGAAGAATTTGCTCGGCAAAGAGCAAAAATCATTAACGCGATTGCTGCTATGGACGCGGATATCGTTGGTCTTATGGAAATTGAAAACGATGGGTATGCTGACTTAAGTGCAATTGCCGATTTAGTCAGCGGTATTAATCAAAGAACTGGCCGTAAATTTACCTTTGTAAAACCTCAGTCGGAGTTTCTTGGTGGCGACCAAATTGCCGTCGGAATTATTTATGACTCTGAGAAAGTGGAAGAAGTAGGTGTTGCTAGCACTTTAAGTACTGATGCATTTTCATTCTATAACCGTCAACCATTAGTCCAATCTTTTAAGGAGCATTCAACGGATGGCATCTCGACGGTCGCAGTAAACCACTTTAAATCAAAAGGTAGTTGTCCAAGCGATTCAACTGATATAAATGCAGACCAAAATGACGGCCAAGGCTGTTGGAATGCAAAGCGCCTTGAAGCTTCTCAACAGCTATTAGCTTGGTTGATTGGAAAGCCAACGGGAGTTGACGATAAGGATTTGCTTGTTTTAGGAGATCTAAATGCCTATGCGATGGAAGACCCGATCCGTTATCTCGAAGATAACAGAATGATTAATCTTATGAAAAAGAAATATTCAGACAAAGGTTATTCATACGTATTTAGAGGTCAAGCCGGAACTTTAGATCATGCGTTAGCCAGTCCTAAATTGCGTTCTCAAATTCTTGACGCAGAAGTTTGGCATATCAACGCGGATGAGCCGCGTGCCCTAGATTACAATACAGAATATAAATCAGATGAACAGATTGACTCGCTATATAGTGAATCGCCCTATCGAGCATCAGATCATGATCCAATTATTGTGACGTTAAAGTTAAAACGAGATCAGTAACTCTCAGCTTAAGAACTCGAGAAACTCCGCCTAGCAACGGAGTTTCTTAGTTATTCGCAAAAAGTAATCCGAGCTACTTCAGAGATTGGTGAGTGCTTTTTTAGAACTAGCTCCTCATATGTTATTCCTCAAGAGTCTGAGTGCAGACAGGTAGCTAGAATTAAGTTGTTGACTAGCGGTTTTCTCTGGACACTAGGGGCTAATAGTTAAATCTACCCATTGCGCGGATTCATGCAGACAAATCACAAAGCGTTTAAAACCAGTTCCCGTGATCCCTTGTAATTCAAGCTAAATCTGGTTAGATTTAACTTCTAGAATTCTCGCCTTTGCGAAATAAGGTTCTGCGCATCATTCGCAGATATTATTTATTACATCTCGTCAGGAGTCTGTTTTGAAACTAATTCTTTGTGCAATTCTTATGTCTGTCACTATGACAAGTTATGCGAATGAAAAAAATGATTATCAATTACTCTTTCACCAAGATGCCGATTTAAAAGCGATCGAAGGTTCGAAAGAAAAACTAATGCAAGCCATTCGTGATGGCAAGCAAGTTAGGTTGTATATGAACCTTGGTTTTGTAGAACATTCAATGGATGCTGGCTTCATTTCTATTTTTGAAGGAAATGTTTATGCTCAAATCAATACTATACAAGGTCAACGACCGAATCGAAATACTAAGGAAATTGAATTGAGACCATATGCTAAGCATGTGGGATTGTACTCGACTAAGAGTCCTTATGAAATAAAATGGTTTGTGTACTAACTGACTATATTACTACGCTGGGTAGCAATCGATAATTAATCTCCCAGGTTGGCCTTGATAACTCTTCTTTCAAAAAAATACGTCAACACTTTTTTTATCCCCAACCGAACTCGTTGGGGGTCCTTCGTCACCCGCAGCCTACAAAACGATTATAAATCATTCGCATACTGCTCAATCAAATAATTGGTATACGGAACATCACCACGATATCTCGCCAAATGAGTCGTATCACTAAACATCGTTGGATCGATGATATCCAAATCCTGATGGTCTCTAATCGTAATTCCGGTGGCCTCTTCAATTTGATTGATTGCCAAGGCTAACCGCTTCTTCCCTTCCGGTGTATTAGTAATCCACTTGGTATTTCTTGGTAACATGATCACTTCGACTTTTTCTGAAAATTGCTGGAAGTTCTTAACAATTTGAATAAAGCTTTCTACTAACAGCGGCTCAAAATTCAGCTCCTCAATATCCGCACTTCTAATTCGACTTAACCGATCATTTTTCATTTGTGCATCGGTTTGATTTAAATCGTAGTACTCCTCGAATGCTATTAACGTTTCTTCTGAGCGTTCCTCTGGAATGGTTCCAGCACCCTGCCATTCATACATCCAGTCTTGGTAGTCTAGATCAGGATAATCCTTTTCAAAAAACTCACCTAACTTTCTACCAATTTCCCGACGAGCTTGTTGTACTTCTTCTGTATCTTCAAATTGTCGCCACCGATAGGGCGGAAAGATTCCTCTTCCAAAGGAACTAGTAATAATTTCAGAAGATATATTATTTCGAATGTAGCGTATGTTGAACAATAAAGTACCACGAGTAATATCTTGCTTGGCAATTTCAAACAACTCTTCATCACTCGCCAGCATCGACAAAAAGGAGTCAACCACTGGCTTCGCACCTTGCCATCGTGTTTGAGTGGTTTGAAACGGATTAAACTCAATCATTGCTAGTTTTAGTTTTTTATCATTGGCAACAAACTCATCTTTAATTCGCCGTGATAAAAAATCTTGAAAATAGGGATTTAATCCACCGAATCCATAGTTAAAAGACTTGACGTTTTTACCCATTTCATTGAGCTTTCTATCAAAAAGTCTTGGAGAGAATCCCGCTCTGGTCATTGATGATCCATAAAAGATCACTAGATCATGAGGTTCTTTGACAATTTGAGGCAACGCTTCTCTTGCGAGTGAGGTGCGTGCAAACACGCCTTGGTTCTTGGCATCTGCAATTGCTATAAATCCCTGCATAATGGCTACGGTCACACCAGCACATAATGTGATGGCGAATAGGATTTTTGCATATATCATTCGTTCATTCATTGTGATTGCTCCTGTGACTAAAATTGGAAGTAGATGAATTCATTACTAGGTTCCCCTACCATGATGCATATTGATTGAATTAATATGATAAGAAACCAAAACAACCAAGGTTTTTTCTCTAACTTATCTGCACCTTTGATGACATAGAAATCCATAATATGAACCAATAAAATCCAGACACTGGTCATAATGAAAATGGCCATAGCATGCCGTCCTAATTCTGCATCATTGGTAAAACTATGCATAGCGGATAGTATTTGAATTGCGCTAGTGATATCGGTGGCCCTAAAGAAAACCCAGCCAATCAGTATTAGATAAAAAGTTGCTGCCCACTTAACCATAGTGATTAATTTATTGTTACCGCTATTAAACGCCGCAAATACTTTTAAGCCCGCAAGATAATGAGTTAAGGTAATGATTAAACCGTGAAACGCCCCCCAAGCGACAAAAGTCCAAGCGGCGCCGTGCCATAAGCCGCCGAGAAGCATGGTAATAAAAACGTTTCTTGTTCGATGATTGTTTCTATTACCGCCGAGAGAAATATAAAGGTAATCTTTTAACCAGCTAGACAGCGATATGTGCCAGCGTCTCCAAAAGTCGACCGGTGAAACAGCAAAGTAGGGCACTCTAAAATTGAGTGGAATGCTAAAACCTAGTAACAAGGCGATACCAATGGCCATGTCTGTGTAACCTGAAAAGTCACCATAGATTTGCCCTGCAAATGCAAGAACCCCAGTCCAAATTTCCAAGGTGCTCAAATTCTCGTGTGCTTCAAACGCTTTTTGGGCAGGGATAGCGAGTAAGTCTGCACCGGTCTTTTTAAGTAACCCTACAGTGATCAATAAAAAACCATGTTTAACCGCATCCCACTTAGGTAGTGATATAGCATGCATTTGGGGCAAGATATGTCTTGCTCTTAGAATTGGCCCAGCGACTAACTGTGGGAAAAAAGATAGTGCTGCTACAAACTCCAACAGGCCTTTTCTCGGCTTCATATCACCGCGATAAACATCGATGGTATAACTTAAACTTTGAAAGGTGTAAAAGGATATGCCAACAGGTAGTACCCAGCCTAAGGTATCAATTGAAGCATGATAACCAAACACTGAAAGTAAATCGGCAACCGACACTAGCACAAAATCGGCATATTTAAAGGTTGCCAATATTCCAAGGTTAATCACCAGAGAGAGTGTGACCCATCGCTTTTTATGTTGTTGGCTATCACTATTACCAATTGCTTGAGCGATAAAATAATCAGCAACCGCACTGCCCACCAGAAGCGGAATAAAAGCGTAGTTCCACGCACCATAAAAAACCAAGCTGGCAACTATTACCAAATAAACTTTAGCTTTTTGTTTAACAAACACTAGTCCGTAGAAAATCATAAAGATTAAAAAGAACCAGAAAAAGATCGGTGTATTAAATATCATATAAACCTCTCCGATTGTTTGTGTTTTGATGCATTGTACATGCTGTTATCCTTTTTTAAGCCGAGAGCGTCCGCTTGAATAAATCCAAGTTTAAACTTCGGTGTTGAAAATTAGTTTTAAGTGGGTCAGCTTAGAATTCTCTAAGCGCTTGATTGCGTATTACTTATTCGACGGCGCCCTGCTCTATTAGAAATTCACGAACCTCGGCATTATTCGCCATGTTCAAAGGTGAGCGAATTTTAGAACCGTCGAGTGCTCCAGTTTGCACAGCTAAGTTCACATCAGCACCATTATCGATCAGCAATTTAGTCATTTCTAAATAACCTCGACGAGTCGCGTTAATCAAAGGAGTTTCATCATAAGTGACAATGGCATTTACATCGGCACCGCTGTCAATTAAAAGCTGAGCTAATTCAAGGCGATTTCTCATGGCTGCTACAATCAACGGATTGCCATCAAAGCGAGAGGCTTGGTTTACATTGGCACCTAGTTGCAATAAGGCTTCGACCATCGTTCGGTTATTCTCTTTAACGGCTATCATTAATGCGGTTCCGTCGCCAATTGCTGGCGTATCTATATCAACCCCTCTTGATTGCAGGAAGCGAATAGTTTCTATGTCATTGGCCGAAACAGCCGCAATTAGCTGTTGTCCTGTTCTTTGGGAAAGGAAAGAATATTGTTTGGCATCATTTTTTGCCTTTACAATACTCACTTTCGGCGAAAAGGTTTGAGTCGCACCAATTGTCACTAGTGAGAGTGAGAGGCAAACACCACTGACCAACCAGAGGCTAGGTTGCATAACTTTTCGACTGCGTAACACCTGGTCAACGCGTTGTAATAATTCTTTTTTCTGACTAAAAAGTCCCATAGCTAGGATGCTCCTTTTTTGGGTAATCATTATTCGAGCACAATCAACTAATGACTGAGCATATTGTTTGTTACTGATTTGTTTGGCGGCTCGCAGATCACAAGCGAGTTCTCTATCAATATGAATTCGTTTGTTTAAAATCCTAACGATTGGACTCCACCAAAAGATTACGGCTATTAATTCTTGCAGCATGCTAATCCAAGTATCACGCCGCTGAATATGTGCCATTTCATGCAACACGATTGGCTCAAGCTGTTCTAATGAAAACTGTTCAATAAACTGACGTGGAATAACGACTTTGGGTTTAAAAAGGCCAATCACTGAGGGGCTGCCAATTTCATTTGATTCTAAAATTTCAATTTGAAATCGTTTCGCTAAAGATTTAAGTGTTTCGGAGTCTCTACTTAGCGTTAAAAGTCCAATAGTCTTTTGATGTGACTGAAACAAGTTATAGCAGCGCCATAAACTGCCAAGAATCCAAATCATGCAAAATAGCTTTAGCAATTGATTAGAATGGAAAATAACTTCGGTAGGAGCTATCCAAATGGTATTGGCATCGGCGAGTATTGGCTGCTTATTTAGACTTGGAGCCTGGGCCTTTGGCGTTGCCGTTTTATTTGCCTTAGTAGCAAACAATGTTTGATTAATCGCATCATTACTTTCTTGAATTAAAGTGACTGGAACAATAGTCGCCATAAAAAAAGCCGTGAGCCAAAGCCAACTTCTAAGTTCGGGTGAAACTCTTATTGTGGTAAAGAGCAGGCGCAATAGAACAAAAAGCGCAACACCAATAATTAGATGATGAGTTGCTAGAGTCACAAATACAGTAAATTCGGCAATCATAATATTCTTAGTCCCGGAGAATAAATTTCCATTACAATTAATCTTCTGCTTGATCTATTTTATTCTGTAATTCTTCAAGATCTTTTAAATCGATATTGGTTTCTTCTAACAAATGCTGAGCCAATACCTTTGGCGAGCCACCAAAAAATTTATTCAACATACTCGTCAGCGCGCCCTGCCTAGCCTCTTGCTGAGTAATTTTGGGTGAGTAGATAAACGCTTTGCCTTGTTTGTGGAAGTCGGCGTAACCTTTGTCAGCCAAAATCTTGCACATGGTTTGCACCGTGGTGTAAGCCGTTTTTTTATCTTGCGACAAAATATCGGTGATCTCTCTAACCGAGGCCTCTCCCCTATCCCAGAGTATTCGCATGATATTTTGTTCGCTATCGGTCAATTGTGACGAGGGTTTTCTAGCCATCGTTTACGTCCTACTAATTATTTAGTTTTTAAGTGTATAAGATGAAACTTTAGCTATCAACTAATAAATTAGTTTTTAACGTTATAATCCGTAAGAATCGCTCTAAACATTTGAAATTAATAAGAAATAAACTCGTAAGAATTTGTTAATAATTCTCTGTTAAATCCAGTTATGTGGAATTACTAGTGCTAGAGAATTCCTAAGAATAAAGCGTCACCACTCAAATATCTCAATTTTTAGAATGTCATTTAACTGTCACAAGTTGTCATTTTTCTGAAATCTACTCGGCCTATTCTGTAACCGATCTTAATAAAACAAATTGTTATCCGAGTGGAGTAAACTATGAAATTTAACCAACTAATCTCTGTTAGTGCAGTGGCGGGTGTTTTAGCACTCACGGGTTGCGGCGGTGGAGATATTTCAATTGTTGAAGGCGATGAAGTCGTTCAGCCCCCAGTAGTCCAACCCCCAGTGACAGGATTTACCTGTCCTAGTTTCGCAACAAAAATTGACGCAATTGGTAGTTTCGACAATGTGTGTGAAGTGACTGGAACCCTCACCGCAGACGCGACTTTTAGCAATGATGCTTTATGGGTATTGACTGGAAGAGTTGCTGTTGGTGAAGACCGAGCAAGTTCATCTGAGTTGACCATTGAAGCAGGCACAACTGTTATCGGACGTTCAGGAGACGACTTTTTGGTGGTTCGTCGTGGTTCAACTATCCAAGCAAATGGTAATCAATCTTCACCCATTACTATGACGTCACTTGAAGATGTCACTGGAGGAGAAACCGCTATAGGTCAATGGGGCGGATTGGTCCTTTTGGGTAACGCTCCGTCAAACCTGTGTGATGCCAATGGTGACGATGTCGCCGATGCAACTGAGCTAGCTAACTGTAGCATTAGTGCAGAAGGAGATGCCGGACTATATGGTGGCGACGATTCAGAAGATAATTCTGGTTCGCTTGAATATGTGATTGTTAAACAAGCGGGTAAAGCGTTAGGTTCAGGTGATGAGCTAAACGGTATTTCATTTGCTGGTGTTGGTAGTGGAACGAATGTTGATTACATTCAGGTTCACGAAAACCTTGATGACGGTGTTGAGTTTTTCGGTGGTTCGGTCAATGTTAAACATGTTGTTTTAACAGGCAACGGCGATGACGCTTTTGATTGGTCATTCGGTTGGACAGGAAAAGCACAATACGTTTATGTTCAAGCAAATGACACAGCTGGAAATCGTGCTATAGAAGCAGACAACGGCGAAGAATTTCCAGCAGCAACTCCATTAACAAAGCCAATTATTTCAAATTTTACGATTGTTGGTGGCAATGTTCCTGATGCCAATTCAGAAGGTGTTCTTCTTCGTCATGGAACCGCAGGCAACCTACATAATATCGTGGTAACAGGTCCAACTGGAATGGGCGAATGTTTAGAAGTAGACAGCTTTCCAGAAACTCGAGCGAATGCCGAAAGTGGAGAGTTGACCATGACTCACTCTGTGATCGCTTGTGATAATGGTGAAAATTTTAAAGGGAATGCCACCGATACATTGACCACAGAAGATTGGTTCTTAGGCCAAACAGGGAACCTTGCATTTGCCGATTCTTCATCAGTACAAATGGAAGTCAACGGTTATATGCCAACAACAAGTTCGCCACTTCTAGGAGCTGGACTAGATGTTTCTGCAGTTGATAGCTTCTTCGATAGTGTTGATTATGTCGGTGCTTTCGATGGAACTAATGACTGGACCGAAGGATGGGCTGTGGGCGTTAAAGGCGGTTTCCCTGCTAACATTCAAAATGCACTTCAACAAGGTTTAGCTTCAAACGTTTCTAGCGAGTTTCCAGAAATTACTGACAAGCCAGTTTATCGTTTGGCCAATGGCACCACGTTTACTTCTGATGTGACTCTGACTAACGATGCTCATTGGATCCTAAATGGCCGAACGGCTGTCGGTAATGATCGAGCCAACAGTGCCACTCTATATATCCAACAAGGTACCACTTTGATTGGAGAATCGGGTGATGACTTCTTAGTGGTTCGTCGTGATTCTAAAATTGAGGCAGTTGGTACAGCCGGTGCTCCGATTATAATGACTTCGATTCAAGATGTGACTGGCGAAGAAACAGATATCGGGCAATGGGGTGGTTTAGTTCTCTTAGGTAACGCGCCTTCGAATTTGTGTGATGCAAATGGCGACAATGTTGCTGATGCTGATGAGTTAGCTGGATGTAGTATCAATGCTGAAGGTGATGCAGGTCTTTACGGTGGTAATGATTCTGAAGACGACTCTGGAACACTTAAGTTTGTAGTGGTTAAACAAGCAGGTAAAGCACTTGGTTCAGGTGATGAGCTAAATGGTATTTCATTTGCGGGTGTTGGTAGTGGAACGATTGTTGATTACATTCAAGTTCACGAAAATCTTGACGACGGTGTTGAGTTTTTTGGTGGAAGTATTGATGTTAGCCACGTTGTTTTAACCGGAAATGGTGACGATAGCTTTGATTGGTCATTTGGTTGGACTGGTCGCGCTCAATTCATCTATGTACAGCACAACGACACACAAGCCAATCGCGGTTTCGAAGCCGACAACGGCGAAGAGTTTCCAGCTGCGACTCCTTTAACTAACCCTATCGTAAGTAATGTAACCATTCGTGGTGCTAACGCTCCGGGCAGTGATTCTGAAGGTGTCCTACTTCGTCACGGAACGGCTGGACGATTACACAACTTTGTAATTACGGGTCCTGCAGGCATGGGCGAATGTTTAGAAGTTGATAGTTTCCCAGAAACTCGAGCGAATGCTGAGAACGGTTCATTAATCATGACTCATTCTATCGTAGCTTGTGAAAATGGTGAGAACTTTAAAGGGAATGCGACTGACGCGACTACCACTGAAGATTGGTTCTTAGGTCAAACTGGTAACAGTGCATTTGATAACTCAGAAGCCTTAGTTCTATTAGCTGATGGATTTACTCCTCAATCTGGTTCTCCTTTACTAGGAGCAGGTGTAGACGCAGCAGATGCCTATAGCGACTCTTGGTTCCGCTCAACTGATTACATTGGTGCATTTGATGGTGAAAGTAACTGGATGGAAGGTTGGACTGTTGGTGTTAACACAGGTATCCCTACCGATATCACTTCTGCTGATGCGCAAGGTCTAGCGACCGATGCCTCTGGAGAGTTTGCTGCAATTACTGATAAGCCCGTTTATAAGTTAGATGCTGACGTCGTGTTTACATCCGATGTGGTTCTAACTAATGACAAGCATTGGGTGTTAAAAGGTCGTACAGCGGTTGGTGAAGACAACGCAAATAGCGCCACTCTATATATCGAGCCAGGAACAACCCTAATTGGCGAAACGGGTGATGACTTCTTAGTCGCTCGCCGTGGTTCAAAAATTGAAGCGTTAGGTAGTGCATCGTCTCCAATCATCATGACTTCGGTTCAAGATGTGACAGGTCAAGCAACGGCTGTTGGACAATGGGGTGGATTAGTATTGTTAGGTAATGCGCCATCTAATCTTTGTGATGGAAATGGTGATGACGTTGCTGATGCAACTGAGTTGGCTAACTGTGGAATTAGTGCAGAAGGTGACGCTGGATTGTACGGTGGCGACAACGCTGAAGATAATTCTGGAACGCTACGTTATGTGGTTGTTAAGTACGCAGGTAAAGCACTTGGTTCAGGTGATGAGCTAAACGGAATTTCATTCGCGGGTGTTGGAAGCGAGACAAATGTTGACTACATCCAAGTTCATATGAATTTAGATGACGGTGTCGAGTTCTTTGGCGGTACCGTAGACGTTAGACATTTAGTGTTGACTGCTAACGGCGATGACTCTTTCGACTGGTCATTTGGTTGGACTGGCAGAGCTCAGTACGTATTAATCAAACATGATGCAGCTTTTGTTAATCGTGGTATTGAAGCTGACAACGGTGAAGAAGCGCCAGCGGCTACTCCGCTAACGACTCCAGTCATCGCTAATTTCACCATTATTGGCGCCGCTAATGAAGATTCAGAAGGCGTTTTATTAAGACACGGAACTGCTGGCGAATTATACAACGTGCTAATCACTGGACCTGCAGGCATGGGAGAGTGCTTGGAAGTTGATAGCTTCCCTGAAACTCAAGCGAATGCAGAGTCTGGTGCACTTATCATGCAAAACAGTGTAGTTGCTTGCGAAAACGGCGAAAACTTCAAAGGTAACGCAACAGCAACAACAACGACTGAAGACTGGTTCTTGGCACAAACAGGTAACAGTGTCGAAGCAACAATGGCTGATGTTATCACTGGATACGAGACTGCAACTTCTGCAGCGGCTGCTGATATGAATAGCATTGACAGCTGGTTTGATAGCCCTGACTTTATCGGTGCGGTTGGTGAAGACAACGATTGGACTGCTGGCTGGGTCACTGTTGGTCTAGACGACTAATCATAAATCCAGACTATGAGGGAAATAGGATCGAAGATCTTATTTCCCTTTATTTAAATTAGATAGAAAAGAATATTAATTGAATCATAAGTTCATCGCGGCAGGAGTAATCTTGAGTTGATAGATTCTTCGATTTTTCAAACCCCTTAGCGCGAGAAATGAAACAAAAAAGCAACAATTTTGTTGGAGTAAGTAATGAATAGATTACACAATAAATATCTAGTTAAAAAAGCAGCGACGGCGGTCAGCTTCGCTCTGTTAACTAGTCTCGCACCGCTTTCGGTGGTTGCCGAGGAAGAAAATCAAGAAACTGAGTTAGAAGAAGTAGTGGTTACTGGAAGCCGCCTACAGGGTAGTGCTCAAGCCGTTTTAGACGAACGAAAAGATCAAGCCTTTGTTGCCGATATTCTAGGTGCGGAACAAATCTCACGAACGGGTGATAGTGATGCTGCCTCCGCACTTAGACGTGTCACAGGCTTAACCCTGGTTGATGGAAAATACATATACATCCGTGGACTAGGTGAGCGATATTCTAGCACCTTGTTAAATGGTGCTACCGTCCCGAGTCCAGATCCGACTCGTTCGGTTTTACCACTCGATTTATTTCCATCTGGAATTATCGAAAGTCTTAATGTACAAAAATCATATTCACCTGCCCTTCCCGCTCATTTTGCTGGAGGAAATGTTGATATTCGAACTAAATCCATCCCAAGCGAAAGAGTTTTTAAAGTCGGTGGTAAATTAGGATTTAATTTCGATAACGATGACTCTGCTTGGTATGCTGGTGGTAGCGACGATAACTTTGGCAGCGATGATGGAACTAGAGAATTATCGTCTTTACTAAGTTCTACTCTTAATGGAGATGGACTCAATGGATTATCTACCCAAGAATCTGTTGCGATTGTTAGCTCATTAAACAGAGACATTGATGCGCAAGAACAGTCAATCGACCCTGACTACGGATTTGATCTAACCTATGGTGACAAAATTGACTTTGGCAGTGATTCTCGAATTGGCTTTTTGGCGAGCCTGTCCTACAAAAACGAATGGAATGTTAGTGAAGAAAGAAATATTAACAACCTAGCGAAATCCG
The DNA here is from genome assembly GCA_039969155.1 of Kangiellaceae bacterium. Taxonomy (GTDB): domain Bacteria; phylum Pseudomonadota; class Gammaproteobacteria; order Enterobacterales; family Kangiellaceae. The sequence continues at coordinate 46,578 of JBDVOJ010000112.1, read as the reverse complement.
GTGGCGAAATTAGAATTAATGAGTTTGCTGACGGCCAGTCTACCGAACATCAAATAAAATGGAGTGGGATGTTAAATCTTGGTTATGACTTTAATCAAGATCATCATTTGGAACTGAATAACATATTTCTTAGTGATACTAAAGATCGATTGAGAAATCGACAATTCGAAAACACCAACACCATTAATGAGCCAGACGAATCTCGTCGCAAAGTTGATGTACTTTATGAAGAAAGGGAATTGATTTCTCACCAGCTAAAAGGTCGTCATAACTTTCCAGACTGGTTTAATCTAGGCGCTGATTGGTATGTGTCTAAAAGTAAAACAGAGAGAGATGCTCCTGGAGCATTTGAAACCACGTTTAGAATCGACCGCGTTGGTGGTGTTTCTAGTTCTCAGCTGGCTAGAGATATTAATACGACTTATGGTTTTCAATTCTTGGAAGATGATGTTGAAAACTATGGCTTTAATCTTTCCATGCCAATCTATAACGATTCGTGGAGTGTTGAGTTAAAAGCAGGCGCTGATTTTGTAGAAAAAAATCGTGATGCTGAAAGTATCGGAATCGTACTTCAAACATTTTCGATCCCATCCCAATATCTAGCTGGCGACGATTTTTCGCAAATCATGTCAGATAATAATTTGTCGCAAAGTGATTATAATATTCGTTTGGATGACGCGACTTCAAACGGTGATAAATACAAAGCTGCTACTTTAATTGATGCTTATTACTTTATGGCGGATTTTGATTTGAACAAAAACTGGCGAGTGACTGGTGGCGTTAGATATGAAGATTTTAGACAAGTCTCCATCCCTTTTCAGCCTCATTCAGACTTTTTTGCTGGCGATACTGATTCAATTTCAGAATTACCGTTGCTAGAAGATGAGTTGTTTCCTTCCCTCGCAGCGACTTATATTGTTGATAGTGAGATGCAATTTCGATTTAATTATAGCGAAACCACGATTCGTCCAGATTTCCGAGACATCTCTACTAGCTTCTATATCGATCCTTTAACCGAGTTCTTAGTCAGAGGTTCAACGTCTCTTAAAAGTTCTGCAGTCGACAACATTGACTTCCGTTGGGAGTGGTATTTAGAAACTGGTGAAAATGTCTCTGTAGCGTTTTTCTGGAAAGATATCACCAATCCGATTGAGCAAATTGAATTACCGAGTGCCACTGAAGGGGCACCTCAACTGTTGACGGCTAACGCCACCGACGGGCAGCTATATGGGGTAGAAGTTGAGTTCTTAAAAGATCTATCGTTTATCAGTGACGATATGGCCAACTATTTTGTTACTGGTAACTTTACTTATAGTGATTCTGAAGTGAATATTTGTTCTTCTGTTGGTGCTGCTAACTGTTTATTTGAAGACCAATTAAAAGAAGCTTTGAATACTGATCAGAGTGTTACTTCGGTAATTACCAATAACACTCGTCGATTAATTGGTCATTCAGAGTGGGTAGTTAACCTACAAATGGGTTGGGACGCATTAAATAACGAACATGCAGCTACCTTGGTTTACAACGTGTTCGGTCCTCGAATAATCGTACCTGGGGTGAGCGGTTTTGAAGATGCGGAAGAGAACTCTTTTCATTCATTGGATTTCATTTACACTTGGTATCCGACCTACGATACCACTTTAAAATTCCAAGTGAAAAATTTGTTAGGTGAAGATAAAACGATTGAGCAAGAAGACGTTGATATACTAACAGAAACAGTTGGAACTGAATTAAGCCTGCAAGTTTCTGTAAATTTCTAGCTTTTGTTTTTAAAAAGTAAAGGTCCATTGAGCGCTGTGGTGAGCGGAGTCGAACTACGGAGTCGAAATGTCAGCCTTATGGGTGTGGGTGAAGATCGTAAGGCTTCGACTGCGCTCAGCCGGCTTGCAAGGAGTGCAGGTTTTTTCTAAAACTAAAAGCACACTGAGCGTAGTCGAAGTGTTTGCATTATCAGTATGGTTGGAGATCGTAAGGCTTCGACTGCGCTCAGCCGGCTTGCAAGGAGTGCAGGGTTTCTTCTAAAACTAAAAGCACACTGAGCGTGGTCGAAGTGTTTGCATTATCAGTATGCTTGAAGATCGTAAGGCTTCGACTGCGCTCAGCCGGCTTGCAAGGAGTGCATGGTTTTTTTCTAAAACTAAATGCTCACTGAGCGGAGTCGAAGTGTTGCCTCCTAGATGTAAAATCCTCTATTGTGTTATCCTAACTTTAAACAGGACGTTTTCGGCAATGAAAGGAAACCATCATGAAAGGATTCACTTATATACTTCTTTGTAGTGACCAAAGCTACTATATAGGAAGCACCAAAAATATAGACCTACGAGTCTGGCAACACCGGTCTGGTTTAGGTGCAAGTTACACAAAACATAGACTTCCAATCACTCTTGTGTATCTAGAAGAATTCGAACGTATAGATGAAGCTTTTTATCGAGAGAAACAACTCCAAGGTTGGAGTAAGAAAAAGAAACAGGCACTCATTAACTCGGATTTCAATCGTCTAAAAAAGGCTGCAAGTTGTCAAAATGAATCTCATTATGGTGATCAAATCCGACGACTAAAGGGCTCCAAAAACTAAAGCTCAATCAGCGGAGTCGAAGTGTCTACATTATCGATATAGTTGGAGTTCGTAAGGCTTCGACTGCGCTCAGCCGGCTGGTGTGGGAGTGCGGTTCTTTTCTAAAAAATTAAGTTCACTGAGCGGAGTCGAAGTGTCTGCATTATCGATATAGTTGGAGTTCGTAAGGCTTCGACTGCGCTCAGCCGGCTTTCGGGAAGTGCATGGTTTTTTCTAAAACTAAATGCTCACTGAGCGTAGGCGAAGTGCTAGCATTATCGATACGATTTGAGATTAAAATACGTCTAATACGTTCCGCCAGCTTCTTAGCTAATACCATGCTTTGCTTCATTCAACCTTAGAAACATTTCAAGCTAACTCACTGATATTACACCAGTAACTTTCATGTCATCTAGCTGTAAAAAATCTGTCACATAAGCTCACTACACTAGCGCCCTATTACCCAGATCGTGTTTGAATCTTTACTGTTTGGCGATATAGCACGAATTATGAATTCCTTATTTGAGGTCAAAGTTACATGAATATATTAAAAAGCTTCACTTTAGTATCACTGTTATTCGCGATGAATAGCTATGTTGAAGCCGATGAATTAAAAGTGGTTGTCGATAACAGCGCAGTAATCAATGAATCTGCGATTAAATCACAACAGAAAGTCGATCGTTTAGCCGACGAGATTCAGAGTAAGTTACAGCAATTCAAGTCGGTCAATAAAGAAACTGATGGCTTAAAAATCTATAACGCTCAAATGAATCGCCAGATAGAAAATCAACTACTTGAAATGACCCGTCTTTCCGAATCAATGGATCAGGTTACGGTCATTGAAAGACAAATTACACCGCTAATGCTACGCATGATTTCTGGGTTAGAAGAATTTGTGAAGCTTGATGTTCCATTCCTTCCAGAAGAACGACAAAACCGACTAACTCAATTGAACGAAATGATGGATAGAGCCGATGTTGCTGTTTCGGAAAAGTTCAGAAGAGTATTAGAAGCCTATCAAGTGGAAGTCGATTATGGCAGAACCATAGAATCCTATGCCGGAAATGCAGAAGTTAATGGCCAGCAACAAGAAGTGAACTACTTACGAATAGGACGGGTTGCGCTAGTTTTTCAAAGCAGAGATAAACAAAATATGGGAATCTGGGATGACAAAGTGAAAGAGTGGAAACCACTAGATAGTAACTATCGCAGTCAAATTAGTAAGGGCCTAAGAATGGCTAAAAAACAACTTGCGCCGGATATGATCATTGTTCCGATTGCCGCAGCTGAAGCTAAGTAAATATAGGTCTAACTAGGAATTATCGCTATGAAATTTAATCTTAAAAACAATCGAATCCAGACTGTAATCTTTGCAATTTCTGCGATGTTGGTCATGCCTTTTACTTCAGCAGCAGAAGAAAAGGCAATTAACATTGATGATTTGTTAGCCAAGTTAAAAAAAGGTCAGTACCAGCAGTCTCAAGAAAACAAGCAACGTGAAAATGTTTTTATCAAGCAAAAAGATCAGCAGGATAAACTGTTATCCAATGCAGTGGCTGCTCGAGATGAGCAAGTTACCATTTCCGACAAGCTGGAAACAGCCTTCGAAGAAAATGAAATAAAGATTAATGATCTTAACGACGCTTTAAATAAGCGTCTTGGGTCATTAAAAGAACTTTTTGGCGTGTTGCAACAAGTGTCAGGTGATACTAGCGGTAAGTTCACTACCAGTATTATTTCCGCGGAAATTCCTGGACGAGAAAAATTTCTTGATGAATTGTCGGCAAAAATGGGTTCGTCAACCAGTCTAGCTTCTATCGAAGAAATTGAACAAGTTTGGTACGAGCTTACCAGAGAGATGTCGGAGTCAGGAAAAGTAAAGACCTTCGAAAAAGAAGTCACGTTAGCTGACGGTAATAAAGTAGTGAAACCTGTTACTCGAGTAGGGACATTTAATCTGGTTTCTGATGGGGTTTACTTAGAGTGGCTTAACGCGACTAATACAATTGCTGAACTCGTCAGACAGCCAACCGGCCGCTTTCTTGATACAGTGGTCGATTTAGAAAATACTGAACAAGGTTTTTCAGCTTTTGCTCTCGATCCAACCGGCGGAAGTATTTTGGGCTTGTTAGTTCAGGCTCCTGACCAAATGGAAAGAGTTGACCAAGGTGGTCCGGTTGGATACGTGATTTTATCTTTAGGTCTTATCGCATTGGTCATAGCGATTAAACAATATGTAGCGCTATTTTTAACTGAACAAAAAGTTAAACGTCAACTGAAGTCGAATCAGCTGAATGATAACAATCCCTTGGGCCGGGTATTGAGAGTTAAAGAGAAATATTCTGATGTAGCGACCGATACGTTAGAGTTAAAGTTGAGTGAAGCAATTTTAAAAGAGTTACCGAAACTAACTAAAGGTATCACTTTTATCAAAATCATTTCGGTAGTTGCTCCTTTGCTAGGCCTACTAGGAACAGTTACCGGGATGATTACGACATTTCAGGCTATCACTCTTTTCGGAACCGGCGACCCTAAGTTGATGGCCGGCGGTATTTCTACGGCTTTAGTAACAACAGTGTTAGGTCTGGTGGTAGCTATCCCTACGGTTATGTTGTTTACCTGGCTAAATACTCGCAGTAAAAGCATCTTACATGTTCTGCAAGAGCAGGCTGCTGGTGTGATTGCTGAACGAGCAGAGCAGGAAGCATAAGCGTGCCGACTTTAACCGAATACATCGAGATGATCCGAGAGTTCTTAGAGACTGGAGGAGTCGTTCTAAATTATATTGGCATTCTCATTTTTATTATGTGGATGCTAATTTTGGAACGGTTTATTTATCTTCGATTTTTCTATCGTGATTATCGTCAATCGGTAATCGATACTTGGATGTCTCGTTCTGAAAGAAACTCTTGGTATGCAGAACAAATACGTACCGCTATGATTTCGCGAACTAAAGCGGCACTTCATCAGTCGCTCCCAACTATTCAAGCGTTTGTGGCACTTTGTCCGTTGTTGGGACTGTTAGGTACCGTAACAGGAATGATCGAAGTGTTTGATGTGATGGCTGTTACGGGTAGTAGTAATGCTCGTTCGATGGCGTCCGGAGTGTCCAAGGCAACCATTCCAACAATGGCGGGTATGGTCGGGGCTTTGTCAGGCGTTTTCGCTTCGACTTGGCTAAAAAGAACCGCCAAGAAAGAAACAGAATTAATGGAAGATAAACTGCTACTTGACCATTAAACAAACGTCGAGAGTGGTTTAGTTAGATAAGCCAAATATTTTAAGAGGTAGCGTGCGATGAGAGCACCGTTTGCAAAATTATTAGAAGATGAAGAAGAGTCTGAAATTAATATGACACCTATGTTGGATGTTGTATTTATTATGTTGATCTTTTTTATTGTGACTGCGTCTTTTGTGCGAGAAGCAGGAATTGATGTTAATCGCCCAGAAGCGGCAACTGCGGTACAGAAAGATCGCGCAGGTATTTTAATCGCCATTAACGAAAAGGGCGAAGTATGGATTAACAAACGTCGAATTGATGTTCGAGCGGTTGAAGCTAATGTTGCAAGATTACACGCAGAAAACCCGCAAGCAACTGTTGTAGTTCAGGCTGATAAAAAAGCCACTACAGATGTTTTGATTAAAGTAATGGACGGAGCGCGCTCTGCTGGAGTTTATGACGTATCCATTGCCGCTAAAGAGATGTAACTGATGAGTCGCTACATTTACGCTGTGTTACTTGCGTTTGTTATAACCGCTGGACTCTTCCTAGGCATGCGTTACTTAATTATTAATGATGATAATGGGTTAGAAGAAGGGCCTCAAGGTCGAGTGATTGATTTTGTTCGGCTTAAGAAAGACGAAAACGTACAAACCAAAAAACGCAAACCCAAAAAGCCACCAAAACCAGAAGACGAGCCGCCACCGATAGAACAACCGCCAATGGAATCGCAAGATCTTGTGGCAGATATCGGTCAAATTGGCTTTTCCGCTGATGTTGCAGCAGATACCAATTTGTCCTCTGGGCTCGCGTTAGAGTCGGGAGATGGAGAGTATTTACCGATAGTGAAAGTTGCTCCGATTTATCCACGAAGAGCTCTGTCTCGAGGCATAGAAGGTTATGTGATTGTTGAATTTGTAGTGACCAAAAATGGAAGCGTCAGAGATCCGATAGTCGTAGATGCTCAACCGCAAGGTATTTTCGACCAAGCCGCTAAAGAAGCGGCATTAAAATTTAAATACAAACCAAGAGTCATTGACGGTCAAGCAACTGAAGTTGCTGGTGTACAAAATAAAATCACATTTAAAATGAACTAACTGTGACCTAAAAAGCTGTCACTAAAAGAGATACCCCCTTTTGTTGGAGAAATACGCCATGAAAATATTGAGTCAAATATTCAAAACTAGCGCTCTATTTACGTTACTGTATATTGGATTGAATCTAAATATTGGTAGCCAATCCTCGAGCTTCTCGATAACCATTGGTTCAAAGATCTATGCGGCAGAAGACAGCTCAAAGAAACGCAAAACACGCAAGACGCCAGCGATGCGAGAGCGTGTTTATAGCCAACTTGCACGGGCGCAAAAATTAGCTGATGAAGGTCAAGTGAACGAGGGATTAGCGGTACTCGATCGCGTCAAGACCCGAATAGATCAAATCAACTCTTATGAAAAAGCGATGCTGTGGAATTTTTATGGCTTTATTTATTATGGCAAGAATGATTCAGCGGCTGCAATAAAATCATTTGAAAAGGTTGTGGAGCAAAAAAATATTCCCGAGTCCTTAGAGCTGTCGACCTTGTTTAGTCTTGCACAATTAAATATGGCATCTGAGAACTATAACAAAACCATCGATTACCTCAACCAGTGGCAAGTTGTTAAAGGCGAGCTAAATAGCAATGCGTTAGTGTTAAAAGCCAATGCTTTCTATGCGATGAAAAATTACATTGAGGCGGAAAAATCGATCAGTCAAGTGGTGGCACAAGCTTTCCAGAAAGGCGATGTTCCTAAAGAAAACTGGTTGGTTCTAAAAAGAGCATTACACTACGAATTAAAACAAACCGCTAAGGTGACTGAAGTCTCTGAGCAGCTAGTACGTTACTATTCGAAGGCTAATTATTGGATTGATCTAGCCAATATGTATGGGGAAACCGAACAACCAGAAAAACAACTATCTGTGATGGAAGCCGCTTATCAACAGGGTTTTGTGACTAAGAAGATCGACCTTCAAACATTGTCCCAACTCTATTATGAAAGCGGAGCACCTTACAAAGCAGCGAAATTACTGAGTAAAAGTATTGAAGATGGCATTGTGTTAGAAAACGTTAAAATCTTAAACTATCTAGCGCAAGCATGGTTAAGCGCCAAGGAAACTGAAAAGGCGGTTCCGGTTTTACGACGAGCGGCCAACCTGAGTAAAAGCGGCAATTTGGATGCACGTTTGGCAGAAGCTTTGATTGAACTGGAACAATGGCAGTCAGCAATCGATTCGGCTAATACGGCTAAGCAAAAAGGTAACCTTGATCGACCTGGTAATCTTGACGTAATTCTAGGAATTGCTCACTTTAATCTGAAGCAGTTCGACCAAGCGATTGCCAGTTTCTCTAAAGCAACTGACAAGAAACAACAAAGGCGAATTGCAGAGCAATGGATTAAATACGCTAAGAAGGAAAAAGAGAAAGCGCAACAATTAGCCGAACTTAACAGTTACGCAAGCTAGAAAATATTCAAACTGATTCCCACAAATCGCTAGTTACTTTTATCTGAAAAGTAACTAGCGATCCAATCGTACAAAATTTGAGCGGTTAGTTTATCAAATTCTAAGACTTTAAAGTCATCGCTTGGATCCGCATCTCGACGAGCAAATTGATATTGAAGAATATCAGGGTTCTCATCATGTAAGATGATAATAATGCGGCGATTAGTTTTTAGGCAGTCGATAGTCATTGCGTCTGCTGGAAAGCCGCTTTTGCGCATACTTTGACTGATGCCAACCACCGGATTAATGTTGGCAAAGTCTTGTTGAATACGGGTGTGTGCTTCGGTTGCTAAATCGGAGAGTGTTTCTAAAACAGGTGTCGACAAAGTTTTTTCCAAGTGATTGTATGAATAGCCAAATTATAGCTTAACTTGGCTGCACTGTTTAATTAGATTCATTTTACTAAAATTGCCACCAGATAGTTTACCGACCATGTCCTCCGGACCCAGCAGTTTTAGTGCTATTTCACTGAGATCGATACCTTGCTGCTCAAGTTTTTGAGCTTTCTCACAAAGTCCTAAGATATTGTTAAGTTTGGTGGTTAGCATTTCTTTGCCATTTTCAAAGATACCACCGTGCGGGCAAAACAAAGTCTCGAAGTCTAATTTTATCGCCTTTCGCAAACTATCAACCAATAATGGCAAATTCTCGTCACTTCTCAACAACTTTAAGTTTCTAGCGATATACAGATCACCACTAAAGAAATAGCCTTGTTTGGGAAGAAGGTAGCAAGTTAAATCTTTAGCATGTCCAGGAGTATGAATTGGAATAACTGGACTCCCGTCACTTAAATACTCAGTTTCATCAATAGCATTTGACTTTGTTTTCCTAGGACTACCCCATATTATTTTTTGAATTAATGGTGTGCGATATCCTGTCGATAATTTTGCTTGAGAAAGTGCCGGTGCTCTAGGTATTAGATTGAAGCGGTTAGCGATCCGTTGAGCATTTCCGCTATGGTCTTCATGATGATGGGTCAGGAGAAGCTGTTTAACCGGGGCTTGCGATAAGAATTTCTTTACGTGTCGCCATTGATTACTCGGGCCGGTGTCAATCACGGTATCACCAATTCGATAGACAATAAACTGAGTATTGATCCCCATATTAAATCGGCCAACTTTGCAACCTTCAACGTTTTGGTGGTGATAGTATTGTCTTATTGGCATTGTTTAATCTTCTTTTCCTGTTTGAAAATATAATGACTAAGTTAATTTTTGTTTGAAAAAATCTAACGTACGTTGCCAAGCTAGTTCGGCATTTTCTTTATCGTAACGCCCAGTAGAGTCATTGTGAAATCCGTGCTTGGCGTTCTTGTACATATGCATTTTGAAATCGACGCCAGCTGCTTCCAAATCATTTTGATATTCAGGCCAAGATTTATTCACTCTCTCATCTAATTCGCCAAGTTGAATCAATAGCGAGGACTTGATATTTTTTCTTAACTCTTTGGTTGCGGGTGTTCCATAGAATGGCACGCCTGCGGATAATAATGTTGAATCAACAGCCGCTAAATAATTAACGATATATCCACCAAAGCAAAAACCGACGGCACCGAGTTTTCCGTTGCTACGTTTATGCATCTTAAGAAACTTAGCCGCTGCAACAAAATCATGCTGAATTTTTGCGCGGTCCATTGAGCGTTGCATCGAACGACCTTGATCATCATTACCTGGGTAACCACCCAAAGGATAGAGAGCGTCAGGGGCAAAAGCCATATAACCCGCTTTTGCCAGTCGCCTGGCTACGTCTTTAATATAGGGGTTTAGCCCCCTATTTTCGTGAATGACTAGAACCACCGGAAAATGATCGCTAGCCGTAGTCGGGGTAACTAAGTAGCCCTGTCCTTGACCATGTCCTTCGGGTGAGTCAAAATTCTCATAAGCCGCTTTAATATCAGCGTCGTTAAAAGAAACTTGTTCCGCTAAGGCATAATTAGGTAATAACGCAGAAGTTAATACGGACATCGAATATCCGACCGCTGCCAGACTACCAAGCTTTTTCATAAAGGTCCGCCTATCCATGCCGCCGTGTGCATATTCGTCGTACCAATCAAAAGCTTCTTTAGGAATTTCGCTGTTTAATTCTTGTGACATTAGTAGGTCCTCCAAGTAAAAATGTAATGGTGATAGAGTAACATCCTGTACTAAGCTATTTCATAAAGTGTATTCTAATTCATAGTGATGCGAACCTTGTTCTTGGTTGATAGATAACTGCCCTTCAATTCCAACCAATTCGCCCGTACCAGAACCTGACACTATGGTGATATCGAGTGTTTGCTCTGCAGTAGACATCCGCCCAATATGAAAAAAAGTGCAACCACCCGATTTTCCTTGAATTGAGCCTTCGAATTCTTCTATTGCTGAGTATACTGCATCGCCAGTTTCTGTTCTTTTACTGATCATTTGGCCTGTCCCCGTTCCGACCAGATCACCAGTGTAGGTTTTATCAATTTGCATTCTACCGACCGGGTAAGACTCTCCAGCTTGTGGTTCGAGGGTAATATCGAATGAACCTGTGGCTTTCATAGTTAATCCTTTTAATTTTGGTTGCTAATTTGATGTTGAGGTATACACGCCGTTGTTAAAATTTCACCGAGTTAATTTTTAAGTACCGCATCTAACCTTTTTTTTTGGTGAGCGAAACCATTGCGATCCCTAATACTATCAACACGGCCGAAATTATAAACGAGCTAGTCACTGACTCTTTAACCAACAAGACTCCTCCAATTGCCGCCAGTACAGGGACTAGCAGTTGAGATAACGCCGCTTGAGTCATATTGATATGCTTAACTGAATAATACCAGAGACTGTATCCCATAGCTGAGGCGAATACACCAGACAATACTGCCCATAAAATTCCCCAAGCATTAATAGAGTGTTGATCACTAAAAATAATCCACGCAATTATGGTGATCGGAACACAGCGTACGAAATTCTCGGCGGTATTCTTAGTCGGGTGACTGGCGTGCTTCCCTGCTAGGGTATAGCCTGCCCAAGATATACCGGCCAAACTCATTAATAATAAGCCTAACCAATCGGGGCGAGATGCACCGGGCAAAGTTAAATAGATGAATCCTATCATCGCAAGAATAATCCCAATAATTTCTACCTTGCTAAATCGATAGCCCTGTACTAATTGGCTTATCAACAGGAAAATTTGAACCGTAGCAAATAGAATAAGCGCACCGGTTGCTGTGTCTAACAAGGTGTAAGCGAACGAAAACAATATGGCATACGAAAACAACAACAAAGCACCTAACCAGTTCCAGCCTTGCTTGGTAAATAGGGTCTTGGTGATATTTAATGAATCGCTTCCCGGACGTATCGCCAAAATGATAATTAAGGCTAACGCTCCTGAAATCAATCGAATACTAGTGAAACTTGCAGGGTCTATATTGGAAGGCTGCAGAGCTAATCGGCAAAAAATTGAGTTAGCCGCAAAGGCTAACAAGGCTAAGCCTGTTATCACGAAGATTTTAATTGAGTCAGGCAAATCTTTGTTCCTTTGCTAAGTAGTTAATGGTCAATCAGAACAAGCTCAACTAGGTACTAACTTTTCATTTATTTCACGTGGTAGTATAAGCTGTTACTCTTTATCAAAGAGTAACACGATTGATAAAGCTTAAACATGTTGAAGCATTAACTTAGAATTTGAGCATTCAATACACTGCCAAACCTTTGATTGAGATTTTTATGACCAAAAAACCAACAGTTTCTCTAGCGACCAAAACCATTCACGCCGGTATCAAACCAGCAAAACAGGGGGCGCCTTTTGTGAGTGGTCCAACGTTTGCCAGTGCATTTCATTTGTCGGGCGAAGTCGACAATGACCATCACCAATATGCAAGATTTCATAATCCCACTTGGGATTCGCTAGAGGAGGCACTCGGTCAACTTGAAGGCGGCGATGCACTGGTGTTTCCTTCTGGGATGGCGGCGGGTGCTGCGGTAATGACTTCGTTAGTTGAAGCTGGCGATGTATTGTTATTGCAATCCGATGGTTACTACGCCACTCGTGCTTACGCTGAATCATTTCTCAAGAAATTTGGAGTCATTATTAAAGCGGTGCCAACGAATGAGTTATTGCTACAGGATTTCACAGGCATTAAATTAGTCTTCATAGAAACGCCTAGCAACCCGCTGTTAGATGTTGTCGACATTCAACTATTGGCGGATAAGGTGCACCAAGCTGGAGCGATTTTAGCGATTGATAACACCACCAGCACACCGCTCGGGCAGCAGCCCTTGTTGCTGGGTGCTGACATTTCAATGTGTTCTGATACCAAGGCTGTTAATGGTCATAGCGATGTGCTTTTTGGTCATATCGCCACTAATAATTCCGAAATGCTAGAAGCAATGCGATTATGGCGCAAGCTGTCTGGGAATATTGCTGGCCCTATGGAGTCATGGTTAGTACATCGAGGGTTGGCTAGTTTAGATTTACGACTAGAAAGAATGGTAAACAACGCTCAAAAAATTGCTGAGTATTTGGCGAGCAACAGCAAAGTTAAATCAGTCAGGTTTCCAGGTTTAGTGACTGACCCATCTCATGCTATCGCGAGCAAACAAATGCATCATTTCGGATTTATCATTAGTTTTGACTTAGGTGAACAACAATCAGCAGATAAGTTTTTAGAGCGTTCGCAATTAATCTTTGAGGCGACCAGTTTTGGAGGGATCCATTCAATGGCTGAACGCCGAGCGCGATGGGGAACCGATGATGTGTCACCAGGGCTAATTCGATTAAGTGTCGGTTGTGAAAAGCTAGATGACTTGATGGCAGATATAACTCAAGCACTTGAGTAAAGCATAGAGCGGATAAATAGGGTTTTTCGGCCCTCGAATGTTTAGGTGGCTAAAGCGCGAGAAGCGCTAAAAGTAAATTACTCGCCATCCCAAATAAGCTGAGTAACCCTAAACTCATAAAGATTCCGCGAATATTATCTAAACCTTTTAAATAACTATAAGTGTAACCGAGTCTAGCGAAAGCGAAAATGCTTAACCAGACAGAGGCTGCTAGCACGGTTGGCGAAAACATCACAAAAAGCGTTCCGAGTAATACGAAATATACGGTGTTTTCCGTGGTATTTCTATGCGCATTATGAATCCTTTCTAATTCTTCGAGACCTTTACTGGATGCTTGCTGTTTATCTCTACCACTGTTTCGCCATTCTTCTGGTGTTGCATATAAACGATAACGCAGTCGGGTGAGTTCGGTCGCGGTCATTAACCAAGTGTGATTAGCTAGCAAACCAATGGTTGTTAGAATCAAAACGGTAACAACGTGATCGTTCGGCGAACTGAATGTCAGATTGTTGATACCAAGCAATAGCCAATTCACAAGTATCGCGATAGTGATTAATGCGAATGGATAAACGATAATAAAGACCTTTACACGCTTTTGTTTTGATTCAGATAGGTCGCTTTTTGGATCATTCGTCATGTGAATCGGGTCCTACTGTGAAAATATGCGGATAGGCCGCAACTAGCTTCACAAAGTCTTTTTCAATGGTAGTTGCCGGCTTTCTTTTACCTAGAACAGCCTCTAGAAATATATCTTGATGAGGGTGTATTGTTGGAATTTCTCCGCTAATCAATTTTGCAATGTATTTTCCCGCATAACTTAGAAGGTGCTTGGTTCTCGGATCATATGAATCGTCTAACGCTAAATCTAGACCGGCGTTTTCTAGCATCTCCATATGATCTTCAGGAAATATGCTGGTAATTGTCGACATAGTTTCGAGCAGCTGATCGATCATAACTTGGCTTTCTAGGATATCGGTGTGGTTGTTTTTGAAACCTATTTGTAAGTTTGATTGGCGTTGTGCTATTTGATGAAGCTGGCTTGAAAGCGGAACCACACCATCACTATTCTCCCCTAGTTTTAGGGTGTCAGAATTATGATATGCGTAAAATAGGTGATGTTCTAAATCCGTAGGTAATTGGCGCCTATAAAGGTTTTGAATAAATTGACTAGAGGGATCTAAATCTCTCCAGGCTGGCAGTACGATGAGTCCATTTTCGACTCCAGACTTAGCGTCTGGATGACCGCCTAAGGGGCTTGCGATACTGACAAATAATTTCAGTTTATTCTCGTAATGGTCGCCTAAGTATTGATTAATCGATTCGCGAACAACCAGCCCTCCCATACTATGAGCTACCACAATAAGTGGCATATCACTAAGCGAGATAACTTTCCCTGAAAGAAATACATTATAAAATAATTCTGCTAACTGATTTAAGTCCCCACCAGACGGGTAATAGAAAAACCAGGGCTTATATCTGTTGCGGTCAAGTTGCGAAATAATCGTTTCGAAGGCTCTAGGACTGTCATCAATACCGTGAACAAAGATGACAGGGATCTTATGTACTTGATCTTCCTCAAGTGCGAAGAAAGTTGTAGGAGCATGTTCAAGGAATGACGCAGGATCGTACATCCCGAGTGTTGCGATGTTTTTATCGAATATCGGGTCGGTAAGTTTTCTTATTGCGCCATTTGGAAAGTAGAGCGAAGGTTGTTCGACCTCGCTATCTTTCACAGGAAATGAATCGAAACTAATATGAGTTTTCGATTGAGTTAAGTCTATTTCAACTTGTGATACTATTTTCTGCGGGTGGGATTCCAAATTCAGTGTAATTGACTGCTCGCCTATTACTTCGTCACTTGTAAAAATTCCGTCATGATTGGTATCTCTTACCACAATTAGCTGAAATTCTCCGGCTGGGAGATTCAGTCCGAAATGGGTTCCCGAACGATTCAGATACATCGTATCGACTCTTTCGTTCAAAGAAAATTTATTGGAAAATGCAGCGACTGCCATTGGTTCTTTTTGCGATTTTCCAAGTGAATCGACTGTTTTCCCTACGACAAAAAAAGTGTCTCGGTCAAGCATATGCTTGAGAGTCATTTGGCTGGGTGAGGCATTTTGAATTCGAGCGTACTCGGCTTGAATCGAAGAATATTTCAAGTAAGTACACGAGCTAAGCAACATTGAAACCAAGACTAACCATCTAACTGGAGAGTGTTTCAACACCATTTCTAAATCCTGGCTTGCAAAGTTAAATCGTATTATTCAGTGACATCAGTGGTCATTGGATTCTTAGGATCCTCCGCCCACTCTTGGAGCGATCCCATATAAACCGCTACATTCTTGAAACCTAACCGATGTAAAGTGAATGCCGCACCAGACGCTGCCACGCCACCACCACAATAAGTAATGACTCGTTGCTCGCGATTACCTTCTTGCATCATATCGAGTTCGTCGAATGACTTGTAATGGCCTGTTTCGTTAACCAGATCAGATGTAGGCATATTGCTTGCCGTAGGAATATGACCTGGTCTGGCGTACATTGAAAACTGCCCGCTATATGAGGCGGCAGGAAGTGCATCCACGATACGAACGGTTGGATCGCTGATTGCATTAAAAACTTGATTGCGATCGGCGATTAATTCCGGTTTTAAAGCTAATTTAAACTTCTTTTCTGAAAACTTAGGTTCTTGAGAGCTAATCGCTCTACTCTCGGCCTTCCAAGCGGCAAACCCACCATCTAAAATCGCTACTTGTTGTAACCCAGCCCAACGCAGCATCCACCATAATCGAGCCGCCCACACATGATTATCAGTACTATAAATTACTACTTTGGAGTTGTTGTCGATGCCTAGTTTGCCGAGCTCTGCAGCAAATTGTCTTGGTGTCGGCATCACAAAGTCTAACGGACTATCATGGCTTGACATCGCACCTTTTAAATCAGCAAATCGAGCGTTCGGTATGTGCTCTTGTTGATATCGAGAATAACCACTGATGTTGCTCATTTTGCCTTGCTCATCCATTTTTACGATGACTGTGCTATCAACAACTACCAAATCCGGTTGGTCTAAATTTTCACTGAGCCATTCCGTAGAAACAAGAGAACCCATTGGCGGCGTAGCCATGTTATCTGATTGTTGCTTTGTTACAGCGGTGCAACCGGTGACCAGGAGATTAGTTAAGATGATACAGGTAAAACCGAAAATAGCTCGTAAGTTAGTCATAGTGGTATCCCTTCTGCTTGCAGAATCTCGATATGCTTTAAACAACACAAAGTGTGTGAGCCTGACTATAAAATTCTTGAAATAAAACTACAAGGGATATTCGCTAAAAGTCACACCCATTTACACTTTAAGGCTTAGTCGAATCATATTGTAGGTCTAATTCTAACTAAGGAACGTGCAATCAACCTATCATAATAGTGTCATATTAGTTTAACAAATCACTCTTAACATTGAGCCGAAAATTAATCTCAATACTAGGATATTCTTGTGAACTTCAAAAAATCAATTCTTATAATAAGTTTAACTACGGCGCTTTCGGCTTGCTACGATGATGGCGAGGATGGAAGTCAGGGTGAGGCCGGAGAAAACGGCTTAAATAGTTTGGTAACACAAACTCAAATAGCTGTTGGTTCTACAGCATGTTTTAATGGTGGAGTTAGAATCGATAGTGGTCTCGATAATAATGCAAACAATATCCTGGATGATTCAGAAATTGACGCTACAGGAAATGTTTGTAGTCCAAGCTTGGCGACTAACATCAGTAATTTGCTCGCGAGCAAAATAACATTTACATTTGAACAAGGAGCTGAAGCTCTCGCGACATCTTCATTTCAACTGGGTGCGCAAGTTGGAAATACCATCGACTTAACCATAGGATTTGGCTCAGGAGCTTACCATTACCCAGAAGACGCAGCGAATGTGTTTTATACTATTTCCGATCGCGGACCCAATATAAAGTGTAGTGATGCCGAAGAGATAATCAATATTGCTAACTTTTGTGTTGTTAATGGTGAACCGACGAGCGGTAAGATATTTCCAATATTGGATTTTTCTCCGAGTATTTATAAATGGGAATTAGTTGAGAATACTGCCGGTGCTAAGCAAGTTAAATTGCTGGAGACCATTACTTTGAAAGATGCGGATGGCGTTCCGATTACTGGCCTTCCAAATCCACTAACATTCAGCGATGATACTAGCAATACCGAGCTTGCATTTGATGCAAATGGCGCGGAAGTAGCATTCGATTCTGAAGGGTTAGATCCGGAAGCCATGGTTAGGCTTAGCGACGGAAGCTTTTGGATAGCCGAAGAGTATGGCGTTTCAATTCTTCACGTTGCCGCAGATGGCACTATTATTTCTCGGTCGGTTCCTGCGGGAATGGAAACCCAATTAGCCGATGCTAACTACCCTATCGCGGGTGATCTTCCAGCAGTTTATCATAAGCGAAAATTGAATCGAGGTATTGAATCGATTGCGGTATCACCTGACGAAACCTCGCTTTATTTTATTATGCAAAGCCCTTTACAGAATCCTAATTACAAAGTGTCTAGAAACGTTCGTGTGATGAAGTATATGCTAGTCGACGGAGAGCTTGGAGACGCGGTTGGTGAATATGTTTATCAAATCGATATGCCTGAAACTTTCACTGACGGAGTCATTGGCGATCTGAATAAAAATCAGAGTGATGTCAAAATTTCGGAAATATTAGCGGTTGGCGATGATGACCTCATCATTCTAGAAAGAATCAGTAAAACGACTAAGCTCTATCGAATCAATTTAGCAAGCGGTAAAAATATTCTTAACTCGACTCTAAGCAGCATGGGTGTGATCGCTAACGAGTCAGATGAATTGAAAACACTTGAAGACGTTTACAACCTGTCTGCCGTTGACGCGACACCGGTCAGTAAATCTCTGGTTTTTAATAGCATGGTTGACGCTCCTGATCTACCTAAAAAGATTGAGGGCATTGCGTGGTTAGATGCTCAACATATTATGCTAATTAATGATAACGATTTTGGTATCGAAGGCAGCGCTAGTGAAATAAATGTTCTTAATATCGGCGATAAATTCACTTCAAGTCAATCAGATGTTTCTGAGAAATTGGAGATGACTTTGGTAGCTCGATACCAATCTAGTTCAACCGGTGAGGGGGCTGCGGAAATCGTTCAATACCATCATAGTTCAAATTCAGTGTTCGCAATCAATGGAGACTTAGGCAATCGAATTGAAGTCGCGAGTTTAGCAGCGATTCCGACACAGGCTCTCGCTTCACCGACTACTGATTTTAATTTGATAGGTGTAACTTATGATTTACCGAATAGCGTTATCATCGATAGTGAAGTGATCGCAGTATCAGATATTAATAGTATCGCTATTCACGAAAATCTAATGGCTGTTGCGATTGCCCATGATGATGACTTGATGGAAAGTGGTGTAGTCCTTGTTTATTCATTAAATGCCGATGGCAGCTTTGATGTCAATGACTTTGTACCAGTACGGGTGGGAGTGTTGCCAGATAACGTCGCATTTTCTAAAAACGGCTCTAAAATTGTCGTAGCTAATGAAGCTCAGGCGACGGATGATCCCGCAAATGATCAAAAAGGCTCAGTGTCAATCATCGATGTAAATAACGGTATTGCCGAGAGCGTTGCTACAACGCTTTATTTTGATAATTTCAATGGCACATCTATTCCTGGTATTAATGTCAATCCTGATGCGCTAGACCTTGCTCATGCGATAGAGCCCGAATATGTCACCATCTCTGACGATTCGTCCACCGCCTATGTGACGCTTCAAGAAATTAATGCGTTGGCAATTGTCGACCTTAATGCCAAAAGTATCACGACTGTTAAAGGACTAGGATTTAAAGATCATAGCTTGCAGTCTAACCAGTTGGACGCGAGCGACAAGGACGACAAAGTTAACATTAGAAACTATAACAATCTCTTAGGTTTATATCAGCCAGATACCATCACTAGTTATCAGGTTAACGGAAAAACCTATTTATTGACGGCTAATGAAGGTGATGCGGGTGATGGGTTCCAAGATGTAGATGAGCGTGTCGAAGATTTAGCCCTAGATGCGGCAGCATTTCCCGATGCTGTTAATTTACAGACGGATGAGCAGTTGGGTCGTTTAAAAGTGATTCCTTATTTGGGTAAAAATGAGAATGAGGAATATGAGACGCTTTATTCATTTGGTGCGCGCTCATTTTCCATCTGGGATGAATCGGGTGAGTTAGTCTATGACAGTGGCGCTGAATTTGAGAAAACCACGGCCGGTCTTTATGGTGTTAACTTTAATAATGATGAAGATGAAAATGACCCTGATACTCGATCTGATGCAAAAGGCCCAGAACCTGAAGCGCTAACGGTTGGTCAAGTTGGTGAGCGCACATATGCTTTTATTGGTATGGAAAGAATGGGGGGGATCGCTATGTACGACATTACTAACCCTTACGGCGTTCAGTTTATTAGTTACACTAATAATCGAGACTTCAATGACATCAACAATGGCGACCTAGCGCCAGAAGGAATGACTTTTGTAAAAGCAGAAGACAGCCCAAGTGGTTATCCGCTAGTCATCGTTGGTAACGAAATCAGCGGCACAGTCGCGGTTTATCAAGTAAATTAGCGACAAAAAGGAGCCTGAATTCAATTCTGGCTCCTTTACCCAGACCTTCTTCTGCCGAGCTTTTCCTCATTCATAAAGCCAATTTTCTAAAAAAGAGCAAATAAACCAAACCATATTCAATTGCATTCGTCATACTATGATATATGCAGGAACCTATTCAATTAATACAGCAAGCTAAGTCTGGCAACATGATGGCTTTTCAGCAAATTGTGGAAACTTATAGCCACAAGACCTACGCGATCGCCTATCGAATCCTTAATGATAAAGGGCATGCGCAAGATTGCGCCCAAGAAGTGTTTGTAAAGCTTTACCACAAACTAGGCTCGTTTGATCAAAGAGCCAAGTTTTCGACTTGGCATTATTCGATAGTAGTTAATTGCGCCATTGATATGCAGCGTAAATTGGCTCGTCATCAAAATAGTGTTGGGGAAGAACACTTGCAGCACTACTTGGATCATGAAACAAATAGTCCTGAACAGCAGCACCAAAATCAGAGCTTAATTCAATCAACCAGCAATGCGCTTGCTAAGCTTAGCCCTGAAGTCAGAGTAGCGTTTGTACTAAAACATTTTGAAGAAAGGACGATCGATGAAATCAGCCAGATACTAGAGGTTAATCCTAACACCGTAAAGAATCGCATATTTCGAGGGGTGTCTCGACTGAAAGAGCTTTTGAGTTCTCAGATTAATGACAGTGTTAGAGCCGTGGGCAGACAGAATGAAGGTGAAGAAATATGAGTAACATAGGACATTCAAATATGGCTTGGAGTGATGAGTCTCTTATCTTGTTTTACTATCGAGAGTTAGAGTCGGTAGAAGCAAAAAAATTGGCGCAAGAGTTAGCTCACTCAGACAAACTGCAAACTCGTTACCGGGCTTTAACTAGGATGCTTGATAGCGGACTTAATAAAGCAATTCCCAGCCCCAACAACAATTTGAATCAAAATATCATGGCTGCAGTATACCAATCAATCGAGCAGCAAGAGTCTCACAATAACGAGTCAAAGACTCATTTAGTTCAACAGAAAAAAAATCTATTGTTGAATTGGTTTTTGGAATTTAAACCAAGTTATGCATTTTCTTTTTGTTTAGTTGCAGTTCTTGGATTTAGTCTCTTTTATATGGGACGTATGAGTGTCGATACGCCTGAGACTCAAGAATGGGCAATCGCTAATGAAGGCAAAAAAAATAGCAATCAGCAACAGGCGTTTAGCGAGCGCGATAGTCAGCGGGTATTATATGCGAGTTTAGAAAAACATTTAGATTCAAGTAGCAGATTGCTAACCAATGTGATCAATACAGATAGCGTAGACTCTGATCCAATGTCACAAAGAAATCAGCACCTTGATGATTTAATTTCGTTTAATCGCCTCTATCGTCAGCTAATGGTTAAATCAGGTGATAAACAATTGGCTCATTTGTTAATGCAAATGGAGTCGATCTTATTGGAGCTAAGAAATGCAAACATCGCTACTAGTGATAAAACTCTAATGAGCCCAGATGAATTAGAGAATGTCAAAAAACGACTAAACAGTTCTGATCTTTTATTTAAAATGAAGGTTTCCAATAAAAAATTACAGCAAAGAACGATTTAGACCAAACCGAAATCCAATTAGTCCGTCAAACTAATTGAAAGTACTGAAAATTAAACTTGGTGACATGCTGCAGAATGTCCTTAAAAGGCAAATGATAACCAAAGGAAGTTGAACAATGAAACGATTTAATCAGCTAGTTAAAGCGTCAAGCAAGGTAATTGCTACCGGCTTAATCTGTGGAGTTTTGTCGATGAGCAGTCTGGTAGCAAACGCTTCAGACTATGAAAAAGGTCAAGAATACTTAGACCAGCAAAACTGGAGCCAAGCGAAAGCCATCTTTGATGAAGTTTCCAAGAATAAAGGTAAAAATCAGGATGCGGCTTTATATTGGAAGGCCTATGCGCAAGCTAAAAGCTCGGAGTATTCAGATGCTTTGAAAACGCTGTCGAGTTTGAAAAAACGGTTTCCAAAAAGTAATTGGCGAGATGATGCCAATGCGCTAACAGCAGAAATAAAAGACCAACTAGGAGATGCCTCAGAAATTAGCGATGATGAAATGAAGTTATATGCTATTAACTCATTGTTGAGCTCATCGTCTGAGCGAACGGTCGAGATACTTGCGAAAATCATCAAGAGTGAATCCAGTGACCGAGTCAAGAAACGAGCTATTTTCGTGCTAAGCCAATCTTCACACGAGCAAGCCTACGGTTTGATTACGCAATTGGCTAGCGATGCCAGCAATCAAGAATTACAAATGGTTGCTATTCAGACATTGGGAATGACTGGTTCCGGTAAATCGCTTGCGCTACTTAAGCAAGTTTATTCGGAAAGTAATAGCCAAGAAATAAAGCATCAAATATTAAAGAGTTATATGATTGCCGGTGAGAAAAACACGCTCTTTGAACTAGCAAAATCAGAAAAAGATTTAGAGTTACAGAAGCATTCGATCCATTTAATCGGCGTCATGAATGGAATTGATGAGTTGGTTCAGCTCTACAAGCAAAAATCATTTAGAGGACTTAGAGAAGATATTATCAACGCGATTGCAATCGGTGGGGGTGTCGATGAATTGTTAAGTATTGCTCAAAATGAAAGTGACCAAAAATTGGTTCTAGAAGCTATTCATAAAATGGGGATTGTTAATCAAGATAAGGCCGAAGGAAAACTATTAGATCTATACACCTCGGATGCTAGTTCGGTCACTAAAAGTGCGGTGATTCAAGCCTTGTTTATCCAAAGTAACGCCAAAGCATTGATTAACATCGTTAAGACTGAGAAAGATAATGCGCTTAAACGTAAAGCACTAAAAAGACTTTCCATGATTAATTCTGACGAAGTTTTAGAATTCTTCAGCCAGTCATTGCAGCAATAGGAGAACAATAATGAACTACTTAAACAAAACAGGTCTGCAAGTCGTCGCTTTTATTTTTCTTTTATTAGGGACTTTTATCAATATAGTTAAAGCTGATCAATCAATTAAGCTTAGCCCCAGCGAAAAGGTTTTTGAGCTAGTAACCAAAGAAGCTAAAAGCCAAATAAATTGGTTTAACTATCAAGTTAAAATGGAAGTCAATAATGGTATGCCGTGTTGTTTCCAAGGAGCGAAGCAGCAAGGGTGTTCATTAACAGAGCGCGGAAACTCTTGGGGAACTTCACACTCCGGAGTGCAACAGGACTCTAAGCTTCTCGACATTTATTTTAAATCGAATAATGGAGTGGTTAATGAATTGTTTATTGCCGGCAGTGAGTGTCCTGTCGAGCGAGATGGTTTGTCAATTACATCGTTTGAGAACGTCAATCAACAACAAAGCGTTGAATTCCTAACTGAGTTACTCAGTCAAAAATCAAATGTTAACCGCAGCGCTAGAAAAGTGGCTGACCAAGCTGTTGCTGCTATTGCACTCCACCGAGGAAAGTTTGCACATGAACAGTTAGCAGCACTGGCTTTTAAAGAACGTCATCCTCAGACCGAGAACGCGATTTTTTGGCTGGGGCAGGCTAGAAATAAAGCCGGTTATAACTCTTTGGTTCAGCTCT
The DNA here is from genome assembly GCA_039969155.1 of Kangiellaceae bacterium. Taxonomy (GTDB): domain Bacteria; phylum Pseudomonadota; class Gammaproteobacteria; order Enterobacterales; family Kangiellaceae. The sequence continues at coordinate 23,250 of JBDVOJ010000112.1, read as the reverse complement.
TGGATAGTTCAGAGTTCTCGCAACAAACAAAAAAGCGCGCGGTATTTGCATTAAGTGTGAATAAGTATGATGGTTCAAAGAAAAAGCTAGTGGCATTAGCTAAGGCGCCAACCGATGAATTGATTCGAAGTGAGGCAATTTTTTGGGTAGCACAAAACAATTTGCCACAAGCGTTGGAAGTCATTGAGCAAGCATTGGAAAGCGGTAATTCTCGTTCTATACACGACAAAGCTGTTTTCGCATTGTCACAACTAAAAAGTGATAAGGCTTGGAAAAAGCTTATTTCCATTGCCACCCAGCATCCGATTTTGGAAGTCCAAAAACAAGCCGTGTTTTGGCTGTCTCAAAATAAGCAACGTGATTCATCAGCATTGTTAATTCGGATAGCGCTTGGAGCTTCTCCGATGCGGATTCGAGAACATGCGGTATTCGCTCTTTCGCAACTAACTCATGGCAATGCGACTAAGAGCTTAGTAAAAGTCCTGCAATCAGCTGATAATCGCAAGATCAAACAAAAAGCGATTTTTTGGTTAGGTCAATCGAAGGATGAAGAAGCGCTAGAGTATATCGAGTCGATTATTCTGGCATCTAACTAGACCCGCCATAGTGCTAGATAGGCTGAATGCTCCGAGTATTCAGTCTATCCGAGCTCAATTTTACTCTTCTCTCAAAACAAGTAGTCACTTGTCTTAATTCAGTTATTCTCCGGTGAGTGTGTTGGTTTATGTCATATATTGTGTCATAAACCTTTAAAAAGAACGCTTGTAAGGTAATTAATCTGTGAATATCTAAGCATGATTTAGTTATTGAACAACTCGATTTAATCCTTTTTTATCAATAGCATACGGCTATATTTTCAAGCTAAATTTAGATTGTTTCAGAATTATTAAAGAATTATGACTAGTTGTCATAAATCTGTCATATAACCGCCCTATTATACGCTCAACTTAAAAACTAGCCTTAATTGTGCGTTTTTCAGAAACTTATAAATTATTTAAATTCAATTTGGAGATTCAAATGAAAGTCTTAAAACCTTCAATTATTACTCTAGCAATTGCTGGAATCCTTTCGCCTGCGGCTGCGATTGCCGATGACAACTGGGTCGATGTATACGGTAAAGTAATGCTAACTTTGGATAAAGTCGACGAAGATAATGGCGACGATCAGTGGGAATTGAACAGTAATGCCACTCGATTTGGAGTAAAAGGATATGGAGATACTGGGGTTGAAGGGTTAGAAGTCTTTTACCAAATGGAATGGGCTGTTGATGTTACTGACGAAAGCAAAGAGGAAAATATCAGCTCACGTAACCAATTCATCGGATTGCGAGGCAGCTTTGGTGACATTCTTGCAGGTCGTCATGATACTCCGGCTAAATCATTAGTTAAGAGTGTTGATTTATTCAATGATTACCAAATGGAATTCAAAACTGCTTTCAATGGTGAAGTGAGAGCAAGTGATATCGTTCAATACTCAACACCTAAAATGGGTGGTTTTAAAGGTAAAATCGCAATCATTCCAGGCGAAGATACTGGAAACAATGACGGTTTGGCAGATGGAATTTCAGCATCATTTGAATACAAAACTGGCCAAATCACATTTGGAGCGGCTATCGATGATGGTGTTGAAGGTGAAGATGTTGAAACTCGTCGGGCTATCGTAAAATACAATATTGATAACTTCCAGTTAGGCTTTATGTACCACGACACAGACAACGGAGACCTTTCAGGTGACGGGTATGTTGTTAGTGGAAAATACAAAATGGATAAGCATTCGTTCAAACTCCAATTGGTTGAGTCTGACGCTTGGGAAGCTGAAGTCAGTTCAAAAGTTAAATACACGTCACAGACCACCATTGGTTGGGACTATAAAGCAAGCAAGAAAACTACTTTTGTTAGCTATTTGAGCTTCAACGAAGAAGGTGCGACGGGCGATGACGACACCATCCTTGGTGTTGGAATTGTTCAGAAGTTTTAATTAACTGCTCAGTTATTTCTTAATAAAAAGAACCGCTTAGCTTAAGTTAAGTGGTTCTTTTTGCCAACTTAGAAATAGTGAAACTCTTGTAATAAAGCTGTCATATTACCGTAATATATTAGTCACAATTGAGCCATACACTGACTACAAATCGAAATTACCAACGATATCAAATACGGTATTTCTGGTTTGAAAGCGATATCCCTCTGGGTATTATGCGTTAACAAATTTAAGGATTTTGTAATGAAAAAATTAACTCTAGCTATCAGTTTATTAGCAACAAGTACAGCAGCTTTTTCTGCTGGTCGAGATACTATCAATGTTGTGGGCTCATCAACAGTTTACCCTTTCACCACTGTTGTAGCGGAAAGATTTGGAAAGTCTACGGACTTCAAAACACCTAAAATCGAATCAACCGGAACTGGCGGTGGAATGAAATTATTTTGTGCGGGCGCTGGGATCGATACGCCTGATATGTCAAATGCATCGCGTCGAATCAAAAAGACAGAAGTTGAAATGTGTGCCAAGAATGGCGTCAAAAGTATTACAGAAGTTTTGGTTGGATATGACGGAATAGTCATCGCTAACTCTAAAGAATCCAAGCAAATGACTGTTACTAGAAAGGAACTGTTCTTAGCGCTTGCTAAAGACGTTCCTGCAAAAGATGGTTCTGAGAAATTAGTGGCCAATCCATACAAGACTTGGAACGAAATCAATTCGAAATTACCAGCTACAAAAATCGAAGTGTTAGGCCCTCCACCAACTTCAGGAACTCGTGATGCATTCGCTGAGCTAGTACTTGAAGGTGGATGTAAGGCGTTTCCTTGGATTAAAGCCATGAAGAAAACTAACAAAAAACAGTATAAGGAAGTGTGTCATGCTGTAAGAGAAGATCACGTCTACATTGAAGCTGGTGAAAACGATAATCTTATCGTTCAAAAATTAACTGCTAACCCTAATGCTTTTGGTGTATTTGGATTTAGCTTTTTAGACCAAAACTCTGATACTTTGCAAGGTTCGAAAGTTGATGGTACTGCTCCTACTTTTGAAGGGATTTCAGATGGTTCTTACCCAGTGTCTCGTCCTCTTTACTTCTACGTGAAAAATGCTCATGTTGGAAAAATCCCGGGAATCTTAGAGTTTTTAACTGAATTCACCAGTGAAGCATCAATGGGTGAAGAGGGTTATTTAACTGATAAAGGCTTGATTCCACTTGGCGAAGAAAAGCTTAACAAAATTAGAAAAGAAGTATTGTCTTTAACAGAGTTAAAATTATAGATTTCTCAGTCTGTAGGTTGTTTTAAAAAAGAGGTATTAGCGAAAGCTATTACCTCAATTTTTTATATTTTCGAGCAGCAAAAGTTTAACTGGAAAAAAATTAATTGAAAACTTGGGTAACAAATAAATGAATTCATCCACACTCATATTTGTAATAGCCTTTTTAGCTTTATTTAGCTATTGGTTTGCTATTCAAAGAGCGGTCAAGGTAGCCGGCGGGTTGACGAAAGTCAAAAGACTTACTTCGTTACCTCGTCAATTTGGAGCGCTGACTGCTTTTTGGTGTGGTTTGCCTGCACTGTTTGTTTTATTGGTGTGGTCGATTTTTGAGGCTGGGGTCATTCAAGCCCAATTAGTCGACTTTTTACCCGCCGAAGTCAGTAAACTCAACCCAGATGAGTTGAGTCTTTACTTAAACGATATCCAAGTTATCGCAGGGCAGATTCACGAATCAACTCTACTGCAATTTAATGATAATGATGTAAAGCATGTTGCGGCGCAGTTTTTAGTAGACGCACAAAATAGGGCGAGTTTATTTAAAAGTATCTTAGTCATCCTAGTGGCGATAACCAGCGTTAGTTTTTTAGTCAGTCGCTTTACGGTTGAGTTTAAGGCGAGAGTGCAAATGGAGCGGGTAATCGCCGGACTACTTTGGACTTGCTCTGGAGTGGCTTTGCTGACAACTATCGGAATCATTTTTTCGGTTTTATTCGAGTCTATCCAGTTTTTCTCTGCGGTACCACCTTGGGAATTCTTATTCGGTACCGAATGGAGCCCACAAATTGCTATGAGAACCGATCAAGTCGGTGGCTCCGGTGCTTTTGGTGCCGTTCCGCTATTTGCAGGAACTCTTTTGATAACCGCCATAGCGATGCTGTTGTCGATTCCAACTGGGTTAATGATAGCGGTTTATTTGTCACAATACGCCTCCGAAAGATTACGTTCTATTGCTAAGCCAATGCTAGAAATTCTTGCTGGTGTTCCGACGGTTGTTTACGGTTTTTTTGCCGCTTTGACTGTTGCTCCATTGATTCGAGATTTTGGAGGATGGCTTGGTTTAAGTGTTGCGTCAGAAAGCGCGCTTGCTGCAGGTCTTGTGATGGGAATTATGATCATTCCTTTTATCTCTAGTCTATCCGATGATGCTATTAGCGCTGTTCCTAAGACGCTAAAAGAAGGTTCTTTAGGGTTGGGAGCGACTCCATCAGAAACGATTAAAAGAGTTCTATTACCGGCGGCTATACCGGGTATCGTTGGTGCTATCTTGTTGGCACTCTCTCGGGCGATTGGCGAGACCATGATTGTGGTAATGGCTGCGGGAATGGCGGCCAATCTAACCGCTAATCCACTCGAATCAGTGACTACAGTGACAGTTCAGATCGTTACTTTGTTAACTGGTGACCAGGAATTTGACAGTCCAAAAACTTTAGCGGCATTTGCCCTCGGTTTAATGCTGTTCGTAACGACTCTTGCGTTGAATGTTATCGCGTTAAAAGTTGTGAGGAAATATCGTGAACAATATGACTAATTCAGAATCAAACTCGAGCAAGAGCGATATGACTTACTCTGTCACAGAAAAAGTGGCTGCCAGTCTAAAAAAGCGGCATAAAAAAGAAACACGCTTCAAAACGGTTGGCTTTTTAGCCGTACTATTTGGTTTTTGTTTAGTCTTTGTGTTGATTTCGGACATAACTTATAAAGCGATTCCTGCGTTCCATCAGCATTGGGTAAAAGTGGATGTTTCGTTTACCAGCGATTGGTTGAATATTGATCAGGTCGATGAGAAAAGCATCCGCAAAGCTAATTATCGAAAAGCACTTAAGCGTTCGTTGTATCAGTCGTTTCCTGATGCTAGTGGTAGAAAAGGCAAGAAAAAACTTTTCGGATTATTTAGTAGTAATGCAGAGTTCACCTTGCAGGATTATTTAGCTGAAAATCCCGATGCATTTAATTCCACCCAAGCTGTTTGGATAAGATTTGATGATGACGTCGATACCTATTTAAAAGACGATCCCAAGCCTGGTGTTGCTGGTTCGAGAGTCGATGACGAACAAGCCAAATGGGTTCAGCAATTGCAACAGCAAGGACGAGTCGAAAAACGATTTAACGTGACTTTTTTTACCAATGGAGATTCTAGAGAACCTGAACTAGCAGGTGTAAGAGGGGCGTTCACAGGAACGATTCTTACCATGTTAGTGACTCTAGCTATTTCATTTCCACTTGGGGTTGCTGCAGCTTTATACTTAGAAGAATTTGCCCCGCGAAATCGCTGGACGGATATAATTGAAGTCAATATCAACAATCTAGCAGCGGTGCCATCGATAATATTTGGTTTGCTAGGTTTAGCGGTCATCATAAACCTTTTTGGCTTGCCCCGATCTGCGCCTCTTGTGGGAGGGATTGTATTATCATTGATGACTCTACCAACCATTATCATCGCTAGTCGTGCATCGATAAAAGCGGTTCCTCCGTCTATTCGCGAAGCTGCATTAGGCATTGGAGCATCTAAAATGCAAACTGCATTTGGGCACGTGTTACCCATGGCAATGCCTGGAATTTTGACAGGGACAATTATTGGTATGGCGCAAGCGCTAGGTGAGACAGCTCCACTGTTAATGATAGGAATGGTAGCGTTTATTGTAGATGTTCCTGCTTCTGTAACTGATGCAGCGACGGTGTTACCGGTGCAGATCTTTTTATGGGCGGATAGTCCCGAACGAGCGTTCTTGGCAAAGACCTCTGCAGCAATTTTAGTTTTATTAAGTTTTCTTTTAGTCATGAATGTCAGTGCTGCCATTCTTAGAAAGAAATTTGAAAAGTAGGTTAATAATATGGTTGATATATCTTCTTCAGAAAGTTTGTTATCAGACGACACTAAAATTGACGGAACCGTCGGAAACTGTTTTTCCGATGACGCAAAAATGTCGATGCGTAATGTCAATGTTTTTTATGAGCAAAAACAAGCGATCAAAGACGTCAGTTTAGATTTAGCGAAACATCAAGTGACTGCTTTAATTGGTCCTTCCGGTTGTGGTAAGTCGACTTTTTTGCGCTGTATGAATCGGATGAATGACACCATTCCAATTTGTCGAGTCGAAGGAGAATTGACTCTGGATGGCGAAGACATTTACGCCAAGAAAATGGATCCTGTGCTGTTGAGAGCAAGAGTTGGCATGGTGTTCCAAAAGCCCAACCCATTTCCTAAGTCTATTTATGAAAATGTTGCTTATGGGCCAAAAATCCATGGTTTAGCCTCAAATAAAGCGGAATTAGATGAAATTGTGATCACGAGTCTACAAAAAGCGGGTCTTTTTGAAGAGGTTAAAGACCGACTTGATGCTCCGGGAACCGGTTTGTCGGGCGGACAACAGCAGCGACTTTGTATTGCCAGAACGATTGCCGTGAGTCCCGAAGTTATTTTGATGGATGAACCTGCATCCGCACTTGATCCGATAGCGACTGCAGTCATTGAAGAACTAATTGACGAGTTGAAAGAAAAATACACTATTGCTATCGTCACTCACTCAATGCAGCAAGCGGCGAGAATCTCGCAAACAACCGCATACTTCCACATGGGGCAATTAGTTGAAATGGGTGAAACGGCTCAAATCTTTACTAATCCGTCGCATAAATTGACAGAAAACTACATTACTGGCAGGTTTGGCTAAGCCAAACGTCTTCGGGAGAAACAATATGGAAAACGATCTTCATTTATCACAGCATATTTCGAAGCGCTTTAATCAAGAGCTAGAAGAAGTCCGAAATCAAGTTTTGAAAATGGGTGGCTTGGTCGAGCAGCAAGTTTCTGATGGACTAGTGGCGTTGCTAGAAGCTGATACTGAGCTCGCTAAAAAAGTGGTGGATACTGATAAGCAAGTTAATGGCATGGAAGTTGAAATTGACGAAACCTGTACTGAGATTCTGGCACGAAGACAACCTGCCGCCAGTGATTTACGTTTGATGGTCAGTATTATTAAAACGATTACCGATCTTGAGCGAATTGGAGATGAAGCAGAGAAGCTTGGACGTAATGCGATCGAGTTGGCCGATGCTGAAGGCAGTGCTAGAGAGTACATTGAACTCCGTCATCTTGGTGAAAGCGTCAAAAAGATGCTTAATCGTTCTTTGAATGCCTATGCTCGTATGGATGTGGAAGAGGCCCTTGACGTTATTCAAAGTGATCGCAATATCAACCAAGAATTTGATAACATCTCACGATTATTGGTTTTGAAAATGATGGAAGATCCTCGACAGATCAAGGATGCCTTGAGAATATCTTGGTGTGCTAGAGCGCTCGAAAGGATTGGCGATCACACCAAGAATATTTGTGAGTACATTGTTTATCTAGTGAAAGGTAAAGATGTTCGGCATACCAATCTTGATAAAATCAAAAAGGAAATGGATATATAAGCCTTTTGAAATGTCAGCTATTCCTGATTTCGTACGAGTAGCTGATATCTACGTTAGGTTTTAGCATTAAAGCGGCGGAGCAGTATTTGTTAATTGATAGCTCGCAAGCCCTTTCTACAGTGGATTCCTTCAAGTCTTTACCGGTAACAATGTAGTGAGCATTAATGTTTGTAAACACTGCTGGAGCGGATTCTGCGCGCTCAGCTGTTAATTCACATTGGCAATCGGTAATTTGATTTCTACCCTTTTCTAGAATCATAACTACATCAATTGAAGAGCAACCGCCCACTGCGGCTAGAACCAGTTGCATCGGTGAAGGCGCTGATCCTTCGCCATCCATGATAATTTTATCGCCCTGCTCTGTTACGGCTTCAAATTTTTGCTTTTCTTGCCAATTGGTAATTATTCTCACGATTATTTTCCTGTTTAAACTTGTTTGTGACTAATTATCCTTAATTATGCTTGCTTCTTTACCACATATCATTAAAAATCAGTATCTAAGAAGTATCGCATTAAAATACGATTGGTTTAGTACTTGTATTTTTGCTCTCGCGAATCTGGCGATTGTTAGTCGAACTTTATTGTTCCGAATATGTCAGTCACAATGATTAAATAGCGCCAAAGGTGATTTCTCGCTCTGAAGTTTAGAGCTCGATAGAAACAATCGCTGTTTGGTGATGGAAACTGAAATTATTGCAGGTATTGCTATGGCCTTAATTAAAGAGCCCCTTATTCTTCCACATAACATACAGAAAGATCCCACTTTGCAGTGGTTTGTTTCTCAGTGCCACAAGCGCCGCTACGCGGCAAAAACAACCATCATATTTGCTGGTGATAAGCCAGAGACTTTGTATTTTATAATTAAAGGTTCGGTGACAGTTCTTATCGAAGATGATGATGGTAAAGAGTTAGTACTCGCTTACCTAAACTCAGGTGATTTCTTTGGTGAAATGGGTTTATTTGATGGAGAAAACAATCGAAGTGCCTGGGTTAGAGCGAAAGTAGAAGCTGATTTGGCGGAAATTAGCTATGCCCGATTTGAGGCGCTATCAAAAGAAAAACCAGAGATCATGTTCAAATTAGCCGAGCAAATGTCACTAAGATTGCGTAAGACCAGTCGTAAAGTAGGTGATTTAGCCTTTATGGATGTTACAGGTCGAGTGGCTAGAGCGCTATTGGACTTAGCTAAAGAGCCTGATGCGATCACTCATCCGGACGGCATGCAGATAAAAGTCACTAGACAGGAGCTTGGACGCATTGTGGGCTGTTCAAGAGAAATGGTAGGTCGAGTACTGAAGGTGTTAGAAGAGCAAGAGCACATCCATGTCAAAGGCAAAACGATGGTTATTTACGGAACGCGATAATAGCTGTAAATAAAATATAGAGATAAAAGGCCGAACTCTGGCCTTTTTTATTGTCTAAATTTTAAGCACACCAACAAGGAATGGTAAATTGAAGAATCACTCTATCCTTGCCTCAGTCTTATTATGGTCTTTATTCAACCCTGGTTATGCCGTCGCTGAGCGCAGTTTCGAACAAAAGCTTGTCGAGGCTGCTATCGAGAGAACGAAACTGAAAGTTCGATATGATGGTGCTTATCGCAAGATTGATTATCCCAACGGTGATGTCCCACCAAACATTGGTGTCTGCACAGATGTTGTTATTAGAAGTTATCGAAAATTAGGGATCGATTTACAACGATTGTTACACGAAGATATCACTAACAATTTCGACCAGTACCCGTCAAAGCGAATTTAGGGGCTGAATAAACCTGATAGGAATATAGACCATCGCCGCGTCCCCAATCTACAGCGCTTTTTTATTCGACATGGCGAAACGCTCCAAGGCTCTAATATTTCCAGCGATTATCAGCCTGGTGACCTTGTTACTTGGATGTTGCCTGGAAATTTACCGCATATAGGATTTGTTTCGGATCGTGTTGATCCGATAACTAAAAGACCATTGATTGTACATAACATAGGTCGAGGGCCAGAACTTAGCGATTCGCTGTTTAGCTACCGTATCACTGGGCACTACCGTTTTAAAACCAGTAACCGAAGGACTAGAAATCAATTTCATCAGATTCTTCGATAGTCTCAGAGTCTAAGACCTCATCAAGCTCATCCAAAACATTTTCAGAAGGAGCCTCAGAATATTCTGTTGGCGTATTTTCCACCCTAAAGACTTCAAAATTCGATTTCTGAGTATTTGCGCTGGCTAATTTTCCGTTGGTTAGGTCTATTTTTACTTCGACGATACCATCTGGTCTTGGCAAGTTGTACTGCTTCACACCATCTAATGCCTTTTCCATAAACTTTTGCCAGATAGGTAATGCGGCTCGTCCACCGAATTCGCTCTTGCCCAGCTTTTTACTGTGATCTCTAAAACCAACCCAGGCAGAAGCTACGTATTTATAGTTATAACCAGAAAACCATGCATCTTTAACATCATTAGTGGTACCAGTCTTACCTGCGATATCTCGCCGTTTAAGCAGTGGGCTTTTGGATCGGTTTAACGAGTTCCAAGCAGTTCCAGCATGAATTACGTCTTTTAACATATCGTCTATGATGTATCGGTTCCTTGCTTCGATCACTCTCGGCGCAATTTTTTCTTCTGCGACTGGCAACCAAGGCTCTGGAATTAAATCGGCATTTGGATTAGTCGTAATCTCAGTTGTAAGCGATTGTTTAACGGAATCGCGAGATTCAGTCTCTTCAGTATCACTTTGATTTAGTTGTAGTGAGTCTTGGGAGTCTCCTAGCGCTAACTGGGCCTCTCGTTCCAGCTGCTCCTCCATGGCTTGTCGTTCTTTTTGTTCAATCATTTCCAAACACAGTTCACAAACCTGAATCGGTTCTTGTTGAAAAAGTATTTGACCATTGGTGTCTTCAATTCTTTCGATATACCAAGGCTTGACCTGATAGCCTCCGTTAGCCAGGGTTGAATATCCGGTTGCCACTTCCAGCGGGGTGAATGAGGCAGAACCCAACGCTAGTGAAGGATAAGGCTGCATTCGAGAGCCAGGAAATCCAATTTGTTCTAAGTATTGTTTCGCAAATTTGGGACCTACCTTCTTTATTAACCGAATTGCTACGGTATTAATCGACCAACTTAATGCGACTCTTAGTCGCGTTGGACCTCGATAATTACCACTGTCGTTTTCAGGTCGCCAAAAGTTTCCCGCGGAGACATCATTTTCTATGTAAGGTGAATCATTGATCAGTGAAGCCGCAGTAAAGCCTTTTTCTAAAGCCGCAGAGTATATAAATGGTTTGATGTTAGAGCCAGGCTGTCGCTGAGCTTGGGTTACCATATTGAATTTGCTGTTACTGTAATTAAATCCCCCAGCCAGCGCTTCTACGGCACCATTATTTGGGTTTAGTACTACAAAACCGCCATTTACATCGGGAATTTGGGAAAGCAAATAGATAGGCGTTGTTTGAGAGATCGCCTCCTCGGCCAAATCTAATTGTTCGGCGTTTGCAGCCGACTCTTCGGAAGGGCTCTCTGAATCGGCGACTTGTTCAGGTTTTTCAGCGTCATTAGCTTTGGAATCTTCCGCATCGGTGTTGAAATGGTGCTGACGTTCCGTAGGTAATACACGAATCACATCTCCAACAACAAAAATTTGGTTAATATCTTCCAATTTAGTGGTGTCTCGATGATTTTCATCAATATATTTACGAGCCCACAAGGAGTCTTCAAGTAACACGACCCCTTTAGTTGAATCCGGCATGAGTATTTTTGCCATATTACCTTCGGTTTGGGTAACCAAAGCAGGGATTAACGCTCCGACTTGGGTGAAATCACTGATGTAATCAATTCTTTCTTGTTCTGACACCTGAGCGATATCAAGGTGCTGTTCGACCTCTCGGTAACCGTGGCGGCGATCGTATTCTAGTAAACTCGTACGCAAAGCTTGTTGAGCAAATTCTTGCAAGGTTGGGTTTAAGCTGGTGTAAACCTTTAGTCCATCACTGTGGGCAACTTCTTGTCCATATTGTCGAATAATGTCCATATGAACCATTTCAGCGACATATTGCGCGTCAACGGTGGTTTTAGCGCCGTGGCGCTGAGTACGAATTGGAGAAGCATCTGCAGCTTCATATTCCGCCTGAGATATGTGTCCTTCGGCTAACATCCTACCTAGTACGTGTTTACGACGCTGTTTCGCAAGTTTCGGTTTACTAATTGGGTTGAAGATAGAAGGGCCATTAGGGATTCCGGCTAACGTGGCCAATTGAGGAAGGTTTAGCTGGTTTAAAGGCTTACCGTAGTAAACTTGGGAGGCAGCTCCCAGGCCGAACGCGCGATGTCCAAACAGTATTTTGTTTAAGAAGAGTTCTAAAATTTCATTTTTGGATAGTTCGGATTCTAGTTTCCAAGCGACAAACATCTCAGTAAATTTACGAGAGAATCGTTTTTCCCTAGTTAAGTAGTAGTTTCGAGCTACTAGCATGGTGATGGTGCTGGCTCCCTGACTCTTAGTTCCTGTGGTGGCAAGATTTAGAATTGCTCGCAAAACTCCTTTCAGATCGACACCTGTGTGTTCATAGAAGCGAACATCTTCTGTAGCTAGCAAGGCATTTATGAAATCCTGTGGAACTTGGTCTAGAGTTATAGGTATACGCCGGACATTACCAAATTCATTGATTAATTGACCATCTTTAGTAAATACACTCATAGGTGTTTGCAGGCGTATTTCTCTAATTGTTTCGACTTCAGGTAAGTCGGGTCCAACCGCAAGATAGAGGCCAGTAAATCCCATTGCGGTGCATATTGTGAACAGGGTCACGATATAGCCGAATTTTGCTGCTATCTTTGTGATTCGTTTCATACCGGTTTGTCAAATAGATTGCCATAGTTGGTTAGTCGACAAAGTATAACGGGATTTGTTCATCCTCATAACCTTTAAGTTTAGGAAATGTGCGTAAATTCCCGAGATTAAAGAGAAAAATTTTTAGGTAAAAAAGCAATAAACAAAAAAATTCTTGAATTCGATACTACAATTGTGTTGATCCCTTCTGATAATTGAAGGCGTTATGAACAAGGAATTTGCCCAAATAACGCGAAATTGACCACATAAAAATAAAAAACAGGTGAAATTTCTTATAGTTAGGGCTATTATTTAAAGTGAAACATAGTTTTCAGTTGTAACTGGATAAAATGATAGGAAAATCTTAAATTATGCTGGCTAATTTATTCGGCTCAAAAAAGACAGCTTTAGTCGGAATCGATATTAGTTCGACCGCATGTAAGCTGATCGAATTAGGAAAGGTTGGTTCTCGCTATCGAGTGGAAAGCTATGCTGTCGAGCCATTACCTCAAGATGCCATGGCTGACCGGGATATCCGTGATCCAGAAGTGGTCGGAGAAGCTCTAAAAAGAGTTATCAGTCGTTCAGGAACAAGTATCAAGCATGCAGCGGTGTCTGTTGCTGGTTCTTCAGTCATAACCAAGGTTATCCAAATGGATAAGGGATTGAGTGAAGAAGAAATGGAAAGCCAAATTGAAGTAGAAGCAGACCAATATATTCCCTACCCGTTAGAGGAAGTCGCACTGGACTTCCAAGTGATTGGTGAGTCAGAGAAAGTCCCCGATAAGGTTGATGTACTGTTGGCCGCATCTCGATCAGAAAATGTTTATAGTCGAGTTGATGCGCTTGAACTTGCCGGATTGACCGCAAAAGTGGTTGATGTAGAAGCTTATACCATCGAACGAGCGTTTAAATTGTTGGCCAATCAATTACCAGACCAAGGTGAGGGCCAGATTATTGCGATTGCGGATATTGGCGCAACGAATACCAGCCTAAGCGTTCTGGAAGATTTCAATACAATATATACCCGAGAGCAGACTTTTGGTGGCTCTCAGTTAACGGAAGAAATTCAACGTCGCTACGGACTCTCATTTGAAGAAGCTGGAATGGCGAAGAAACAAGGCGGACTGCCAGATGACTATGAACCTGAAGTCTTGGAGCCTTTTAAAGAAGCTGTAATTCAGCAAGTCAGTCGTTCATTGCAATTCTTTTACGGTTCAAGTCAGTATGGAGAAGTTGACCATATCGTGTTAGCTGGCGGATGTGCGGTAATCGACGGACTAGAAGAAATGATAGAAGAGAGGCTCGGAACAACTGCATCAACCGCTAACCCGTTTGCAGATATGTCTTTGTCATCTCGAGTAAATGCTCAAGCCTTGAGTGCCGATGCGCCCTCTTTAGTTAATTGCTGCGGCTTAGCATTAAGGAGTTTTGACTAATGGCTAACATTAATCTCTTACCATGGCGCGAGGAAGAACGAGCTGAGCGACAACGCCAGTTTGTTAGTGTCCTAGGATTGGTCGCTGTTTTAGGTGTGGTCGTGATGTGGTCTGTCTATATGTATTATGGTGACCAAATAGAAAACCAGCGAAATAGAAATAATTATCTAGAAGGTCAAACAAGAAAGTTAGACACAAAGATTAAAGAAATCACCACTCTCGAAGCAGAGAGAAAAGAATTAGTCGACCGTATGGAGCTAATTCAAGACCTACAGAAAAGTCGGCCGCAAATTGTGCATTTGTTTGATGAAATAGTTCAAAAAATTCCCGAAGGCATGAATTTGATAGAAATCGCGCGTAATAAGGACGAAGTTATTTTTACCGGAATTGCGGAGTCTTCACCTCGAATTTCAAACTTTATGCGTAATTTAGCAGCCTCACAATGGGTTACTAAGCCGGACATTGATGATATTGAAGATGATAAAGAATCTGGTGCAGGCAGAAAGATGTTTAAGTTGAAAGCAAAAATCACTACGCCCAATGCTGTGAATAAGGAGGCCGAATAATGGATTTAGAAGGTCTCAAAGATTTTGATGTCAATGACATCGATTTTACCAATATGGGCTCGTGGCCAACCGCTGGAAAAGCTGTTATGGCTTCCATCGTTTTTGGTGCGGTATTATTTTTAGGCTATTACTTTTTTATTGCCGACCAAGCCGATGCGTTGGTTAATATTGAACGAAAAGAAATCGAGCTGAAAAAAGAATTTGAAAAAAAGCAGGCGAAAGCGGTCAATCTAGAAGCATACAAAAGACAGATGCAAACTATCAAAGATAGTTTTCAAACCCTGTTACAGCAGTTGCCCAAAGCTGATCAAATGGCGGAACTGCTAGATGAGATTTCCTATGCTGCGACAGGTGCTGGTTGTGAGATTTCAGCGGCATCTTTTAAAGAAGAAAAAGATGCAGAATTCTATTCCGAAAAACCGATAGAAATTCAAGTCACTGGTGGATATCACCAAATTGCTGATTTTGTGAGTCGGGTTTCTCGATTACCCAGAATCGTAACGTTGCATGACTTCACCATTAAAATTGGAGATGGTGTAGTAAGCAGTGCACCGGATGAAAAATTGTTAGTTATGAATGTCACGGCGAAAACATACCGTGCTGATGCGGGGGAAAAGTAATGTTAAATTTTCTTAATCCGCGTCAAAATGCAATGCGAGCCAAAGTTATGGTTAGCAAACGACTATTATCTCTCGGACTTTTAAGCATGGTGCTTTCCGCTTGCGGTGGTAACACTGAAGATTTAGAAGTGTGGGTTGATAATATCAAGGCTAAACCTCCTGGGCGGATCGAACCGATGCCTGATGTTAAGGTTTACCAACCTCATGATTATTCATCTGCAGCGTTACGAAGTCCGTTCGCAATAATGGAATTAGAATTAGAGCAGCAACTAAAATTGCTACATGACGGCTGTGATGAAGCCATTCGGCCTGATCCTGATAGACGGCGTGAAGACTTAGAACGTTATTCTCTCGACTCAATGGAAATGGTTGGTACTTTGGACCGACCGGGTAAGGAGTGGGGACTGATTAGAATGACAGCTGGGCCAATTAGTGGCAATGTTGTCAAAGTTCAAGTTGGCGAGTATTTAGGTATAAACCACGGTCAAATTAACGCAATTACAGAACAACAAATTGAGATATCAACTTTGGTGCCCGATAGCAAAGGTTGTTGGGAAAAAAGAAAAGTATTTTTAGCGCTGTCAGAAGGGTAGCGGGCACTAGGAGCATTTATGAGTACATGGGATAACACCAAATCAAAAAGAATAGGAGCGGTCGTTATGGCTAGCCAAAAATTGAAACACTGTTTGGCTTTTGTTTTGACAATGTTTGTCAGTGTCGCCAGTGCCACAGAAATATCTAATGTGGGGTTTAATGTCTTGCCTGGTGATAAAGTGGAGATACGCGTTTCCATGGATTCACCTCCGCCAAGCTTTCAAGAGTTTACGACCAATAATCCCGCGCGTATCGCAATGGATTTCGCTGGGGTAACGACTAACTTAAGTCAAAAGACGCATAATATTGGTGTTGGAGTGACTAGAAGTGTCACTGCGGTTGAAGCCGGAGGCCGTACAAGGCTAGTGGTTAATCTAGTAGAAATGGCACCTTATTCAACCCGAATAGACGGTAATGATTTAGTGGTGACTGTCGGTTATGGTACCACTCCAAGCAGTGCTGCGTCGCAATCACCCAGTGTTGCTGCTAGTCCGAGTAATTCAAGCCGATCATCTAAGGACATTACCAATATCGATTTTCGTCGCGGGGAAAATGGCGAAGGAAGAGTCATTATTGATTTAGGAAATACCAACCTCGGAATTGATTTGCGTAAAGAAGGGCGTACCGTTCTAGCCGATTTTGTCGATGCAAGTATCGCTGATGAATTAGTCCGAAAGTTAGACGTGGTTGATTTTGCAACTCCAGCTCAATTGATCTCAACCAGTCGGGTCGGTGGCAACGTTAGACTGGCAATTGAAACGCTTAACGAATTTGAGTATTTGGCCTATCAAGCCAATGATTCTTACATCATAGAATTAAAGCCATTAACTCAAGAAGAGATCGAAAGAAAGAGTTTACAGGCGCCCGTTTATACTGGCGAAAGGCTTTCGCTTAATTTCCAAATTATCCCAGTTCGGTCTGCGCTAACTATTCTATCGGAATTTACTAATATCAATATGATTACTAGTGATACCGTGTCAGGTTCAATTGCTTTAAGATTAAATCAGGTTCCTTGGGATCAAGCTTTGGACTTAATTCTTAAAACAAAGGGTTTAGATAAGCGACAGACTGGTAACGTGATGTTAATTGCTCCGGCAGAGGAGATAGCCGCGCGCGAAGCATTGCAACTACAAACTGAAAAACAAATTGAACAGTTGGCGCCATTGCAATCTGAATTTATTCAAGTTAACTATGCCAAAGCGACAACCATGTCAGAGTTGATATTGACCAAAGGGGCTAATTATTTGAGTCCTCGCGGAAGCGTTTCTGTGGATGAAAGAACTAATACACTGTTGATCCAAGATACAGCCAAAAAATTAGATTCGATTCGCCAGATGGTTAACAAGCTAGATATTCCGATTCGACAAGTATTGATAGAATCGAGAATAGTGGTGGCAGATAACGGTTTTACCGATGAACTAGGTGTTAGATTCGGTGTTTCCGACTTAGGTAGTCAAGCCGCTATTTCGGGTACGCAACAAGGTACTAATAACTTATTGTTTGGTGCCGATCCACAAGATCGTTCGTTATCTGTTAATCTTCCAGTATCCCAAGCCGCTGGAACGATCGGATTGACTTTCGCTCGACTAGCTGAGGGGACAATCTTAGATGTAGAATTATCCGCTTTAGAAAGCGAGTCGCGTGGTGAAGTTATTGCTTCTCCTCGAGTATTTACAACTAATAATAACGAAGCTTATATTGAGTCGGGAGAGCAAATTCCGTATTTACAAGCAAGTTCTGCTGGTAATACGACAGTAACCTTCAAAAAAGCGGTATTAAGTCTAAAGGTGACTCCACAAATCACCCCAGATGATCGTATAATCCTAGATCTGCAAATCAATCAGGATACGCGAGGCGAAGATACGGTATTTGGACCAGCTATCAACACCCGTGAGGTTGGAACGAGGGTGCTTGTTGAGAATGGAGAAACCATTGTTTTAGGTGGTGTATACCAACAACGAGTTAACCGAGAAGTGACCAAAGTTCCTCTACTTGGTGACTTACCGGGAATAGGGGCTTTATTCCGGTCGACCTCTGATTCATCTGCAAAACAAGAACTATTGATGTTTGTAACTCCAAAAATAGTCAAAGACACGATTCAATAGATTCATTAGAATGTTTGCGCAAACAACCCGCTGTTGCGGGTTCTTGCGTTTTAACATGACAACAATTTAACGCGGACATAATAATAAGCTGAACTTATGAAAGGTAAACGCAATATATTCTTGGTCGGCCCTATGGGCGCTGGAAAAACCACTATCGGAAAACAGTTAGCGCAACTTCTTCACTTGGAATTCATCGATACAGACCAAGAGATAGAATCTAGAACCGGTGCGCCAATCGATTGGATTTTCGATATTGAAGGTGAAGATGGCTTTAGAGCAAGGGAAAAAGAGATCATAGCTGAACTTTCTCAGCGTCAGGGAATTGTACTCGCGACTGGTGGAGGAGCGGTGGTTACTCCTGAGAATCGGACATTTTTAGCGGGCCGCGGAATTGTGGTTTATTTAGAGACATCTATAGAGCAGCAGTTAGAGCGAACCCGTAAAGATAAACGACGCCCTTTATTACAAAATACCGATGACCCAGAAGCTACCCTAATAGCACTGCACAAAGAGCGAGATGCTCAATATCGAGAAATTGCTGATGTCATTGTCGCCACTAACGAAAACTCGATCAAGTCTGTTGCCAATAAAATAGCTAACCAAATAAATGAAAACTAGGTGCATTTCTGATGCGCCTATTACCCCTGCCACTAAAAGATAACCCATATACTATTCATATCGGATCTGGGCTCCTTCAAAACAAACAACTCGTCTCATCTTTTTGTGAAGGTGAGAATGTACTGATCGTGACCAATCAGTTGGTTGCTCCGTTGTATTTGGACAAAGTACAAAATACCATTGAAGGCAAAACGGTTTATCATCTATTAATTGACGATGGTGAAGTTAATAAGAGTAGAGAAAGCTTATTTAAGATCATCGACTTCTTGGTGGAAAATAATTTTCGAAGAAATGACACCCTGATTGCTCTAGGTGGCGGAGTTATCGGTGACCTAGCGGGGTTTGCTGCAGCCAGTTACCAAAGGGGGATGAATTTAGTTCAAGTGCCAACGACCTTGCTTTCGCAAGTGGACTCTTCTGTCGGTGGCAAGACAGCAATAAACCATCAGCAAGGTAAAAACCTTATAGGGGCTTTTTATCAGCCCAGTGCGGTAATTATTGACGTAGATACATTGGACTCTTTACCAATAAGAGAATTCCTTTCGGGATTTGGTGAAATCGTCAAATATGCGTTACTCGGAGAAAAGCAAATTGCAGAGATATTGCAAAGTAACTTAGTTAGCTTAAAAGAGAGAAATAAACCACTTCTAGAAGAGCTGATATTCCTAAGTTGCCAAATGAAAGCCAATATTGTTGCACGAGATGAGAAAGAAAAAGGGGAAAGGGCTTTATTGAACTTAGGCCATACTTTTGCACATGCAATTGAAACCCTGACAGATTATGAGCGATTCTTACATGGCGAAGCTGTATCAATAGGTATCTTGATGGCGCTATCAATTAGTGCGAAAAAGTCACTGATCAACTCGCAGGTTGTTAAGCAATACCATCAATTAATATCCGAACTCGGACTACCCGTTGCGACCGGTATAAAATTAGCGAGTAAAGATTTTGTGGCCGCTATGAGAAAAGATAAAAAAAACCAAAGTGAAGCGATTAGACTGGTTTTAGCAACCCCAAGCGGTTGTATTCTTGAAGAAGAAAATGATTTTCAGTTAATCACTGAAATCATAAATCAATATTGCAGCTAAGAAATTTTAAGAAATAATTTTGACTGTGCTAAGATGGGTTAAAATTGTGTTTAGAACCTGGATGGACTGTGAGTCTTTACGTCAGCCAACAAAAAAGCGAGCTTCTTGATTCGTTAGAAACCCAAGTGAGATTCTCACAATTGGTCGCTGTGTTAGTTGGTGCTAGAGGACTTGGCAAGTCATTTTTATTAGAACAGCTGCATCATCGACTTAAAGACGAAGTGGCTATTGCAAGTGTCGATGCCAGCATGGCAATGTCTGACGACCAGCTAGACAAAACCATTAGTTTACAACTAGGACTAAGTTGGCAAGAGTCAAATTCAGATTTGGCTACCCGAATTTCTAATACTCACTCTGAAAAAGTTTTAATAACCATTGATAATGCCCACCTACTTTCTGCTAGTTGCCTAGAATTTGTTTTAAAACTAAATCAAAGTCAGCTTTCAGAAAAGCAATCATCATTATTTATCTTGTTGGCTGGAGAGAGTAGCTTACCCGTTTCGATTAACAAAACACCTACCTTTATTCAACATCCAGAAATGTGCGTTGTTTTTGAAGTGGAGCCAATTCAACAGTCTGAAACAAGAGCGATTATCGATACTTTTAGTCACCCTAATTCAGAGGTGCTGAAGGAGCTTAAAAATGGGTCTAAGCTTGATTATTTTTGGCAATTAGCCAAAGGTAATCCCGCCGAGTTAAACTACCATATGTCTCGTTGGCTCGATGAGCACTCTCCAACTCAAGTGGTAGAGGTCGATACAAAAACCAATCCGAATGCGGTGTTGAAGGCGGTTGTGTACTCGTTACTAGCGATTGTCTTAAGTGCGATGCTGGTTTATCAAGATGAAATCAATCAATGGATATCTCCTCCTTCAGAGTCGAACAAGGAAATTAGTGACCAGACTCTAGCCAATAATACACCGCTAAAACTCGAAACCAATGAAAAAGAACAACTGGCTAAACAGCAAGTTGTCGGCGACTCAAATGAACTAGCAGAATCAACAACTAGCGAAGCTCAAAAGAAAACCAAGCAAGGGTTTGACCGAGAGCTTGAAAAAACCGAGAAGGCGGTTGATTCCGCAGCCGGATCACAGCTCAGCACTGAAAAGGTAAAGGAAAATCAAAGTGAGATAGAGGAGTCAACGGTCTTAGAGTCGTCGCGTAAAACTAAAAAAACTAACAATCCAAACAACGCTTTATCAGAAAGTCAGACGCAATTGCCTGTTGAAACGCAATCGACGAAAAGCCGGATTGAAGGAGCGCAAAGCCTAACCACTGAAGAGCTGAGACTGTTAGCTGAGGACTCCGATTTATTTTTGTTGCAATGGGCTGGCGTTAGCAGCAGAGAAGCAGCCGAAAAATATCGTGATAACCATAGTGCAAAAGAACAAATGAGTATTTACCGACGAGCAAATAATGGGAAAACCCTTTTCATCGTTGTAAGTGATCGTTTTTCTAATCGTGCACTCGCAGAATTCGCTCTAAATGATTACATCCAACAAGGCATCAAAGAAAAACCATGGATTAAATCATTTGAACTAGTCCACAAGGAAATTCGACAATTCGAGCAGAGCAAACCTTAAATCCTTCAGTTTAGAATGCGTATGGGCTGATGTGAGTCAATGATTCCGCACACTGTACAGTATCAATATTCAACTTCCTCAGGTAGAATCCGGTAAATTTTGTTATTGGTGTGAATCTATGTTGAAAAACGATCGTTATATTAAAGCTGCACTTAGTCAAGCTGTCGATAAAACCCCTGTTTGGATGATGCGACAAGCTGGTCGGTACTTGCCTGAGTATCGAGAATTGCGGGCACAGGCAGGCGATTTTATGTCGCTTTGCACTAATCCAGAGTTGGCTTGTGAAGTCACTCTGCAACCGCTGCGGCGGTATGATTTAGATGCTGCGATTTTGTTTTCGGACATTCTCACCATTCCTGATGCGATGGGATTAGGTTTGTACTTCAAAACCGGCGAAGGCCCTGCATTTGAAAAGCCGGTTCAATCGGTTAAAGCTATTGCTGAGCTAGAAGTTCCGGATATTTATTCAGAACTTAAATACGTCACGGACGCGGTTTCAACTATACGAAAAGCGCTGGATAATGAAACGCCGCTGATCGGCTTTTCAGGTAGCCCGTGGACTCTAGCGACTTACATGGTTGAAGGTGGCACCACCAAGAACTTTGGTAAAGTTAAAGGAATGATGTTTTCAGAGCCAAAAGCGATGCACCAGCTGCTGGATGTTTTAGCTAAATCAGTGACTGCTTATTTAAACGCACAAATCGAATCAGGCGCGCAAGCAGTGATGGTTTTTGACACTTGGGGAGGCGTTTTATCGACCCGAGATTATCAAGAGTTTTCACTTAGATACATGCAACAAATTGTAGATGGTTTAATAAGAGAAAAAGACGGACAAAAAATTCCTGTCACACTCTATACCAAAGGCGGTTCTGGCTGGCTTGAGGCTATAGCAGATACGGGGGCCGATTGTATAGGATTAGACTGGAGTATCGATATCGATCAAGCGAGAGCAAGAATAGGCGATAAGGTGGCGCTGCAAGGAAATATGGATCCTTGTATTTTATACTCCACTCCGGAAAGAATCGAAGCAGAGGTTGCTGATATTCTAGCTAAATTTGGTGACGGCAGTGGTCACGTATTCAACCTAGGCCATGGGATTCACCCGACAATTGCTCCGCTAAACGTTGAAGCCTACGTTAATGCAGTTCATCAGCATAGTGAAAAGTATCACAAGTAATCTTAAAATGTTAAAACAATAAAAAAGGCGCTTTAAGCGCCTTTTTTGTTTCTTTTTCACGAAACTAAATTAATCGGTCATTGAAATAGATTCCGTTGTAACTGCGCCACTTGGTGTAGTAACCGACACAATCAAGGGGCCAGTACTTGGAGTTGTATCTGGTGTTACAGAAACAGAGCAGCTGTTAATACCAAACGCGCTTGAATTTCCAACAATACACTGGGATGGACCTACAATTCGACCATTGCCAGTCTCAAACGCAATGATAGTGCCATTTGGCATTGAGCCGTTGTGAAGGTCCGCTACGTGAGCTGTAAATGTCGCCGGCAGCGCAGTCTCTAAGAAGTAATTCGCACTATTTGTGTTGTCCAGGCTAGACTCTATCAAACCAATTCTTGCATTGGAACCGGCCTGTAATAAAGTTATATTTTTCCAAATTGTTAATAATTGGCGACTACAGATCCCTGCCTGTGCGCTTGCAACTGGGCATAAAACACCGTTATATAGGTTATTACCTAAATCAAATTGTTGATTTATATTAAAATCTACAAACTCTTCGTTATCCCCGCCTACTTGATAACATTCGGTCGTGTTGCCTGTTCCATAGCATTTTGCGTCAACATCGGCGCCTCCTGCTGCTGGGGAACCATTAGCAAGTTTGCCATTAAATACGCCATCTTCATTGTCATCAGTAAATGCCTCGGTGAGATCAGTGAACGCTTCACCAGCGTCAAATTGGCCATTTGCGTTAGAATCTGTAAAGCTCTCTTCCCCTAGGATTGTTGCACGAATTGTTACTCTGTTTCCGTATACCTGACCTAGTCCACCAAAGAAAGCCGGTTCAGTTGTCGTTGCAGCTGTGGCATTAGAATAGAAGCAAGGAAGTCCTGCCGAATTCAGGTCTGAATCTGTTCCATCAGCTTTGACGCATTCGGCAAGAGAATCTCCGATTCTTCTTGTAATCGCCCCAGGATCCCTA
>JBDVOJ010000111.1:0-5820 GCA_039969155.1 Kangiellaceae bacterium | reverse complement strand
TGGCTGACACCGATTGTAGACCAACCTGATGAGGCCTTTGCTGGCGGCGAACCAATTGAATTTGGCGGTGCATTTAAGGATGGTGGTAAAACTGGTTATCATGGTTATTGGGGAAGTAATTTTTTCAAAGTCGACGAGCATCTTCCTTCAACAGATTTATCTTTTAAACAATTAACCCAGCGATTAAAACAACACCAAATAAAAACAGTATTAGATGTTGTTACTAATCACGGTTCTCCTGCTTTTACCATGCAACCAAAGCAGCAGGCAAAGTTCGGCCAATTGTTTGATGAGAATGGCCAACTAGTAGCCGATCACCAGAATCTTCATCCTAATCAATTAGATCATAATAATCTGCTTCACAAGTTTTATAATAAAGAACCTGACATCATGCAGTTGTCAGATATGAACGAGAATAACCCAGAAGTATTAGATTATTTTACTCGCGCTTATTTGCACTGGATAGAGCAAGGAGCTGACGCGTTTAGGATCGATACCATAAAACACATGCCTCACCACTTTTGGAAAAGTTTTTCTGACAACATCAGGGAAAAGCACCCGGATTTTTTCATGTTCGCCGAAAGCTATTCGTTTGATGCAGAATTCATTGCGCAACACACTCAACCACAAAATGGAGCGGTTAGTGTTTTAGATTTTCCGGGTAGAGAAGCCATGTTAAAAGTCTTTGAAGACCCTGCTGGTGATTTTGCAGAATTAAGCACTTATTTATACTTAGTAAACGGGCCATACGCGAATCCTTACGAGCTAATGACCTTTTATGACAATCACGACATGTCTCGAATTAACACAACTGAAAATGGTTATATCGACGCACACAATTGGTTATTTACTTCTCGTGGGATCCCAGTTGTCTATTACGGTTCTGAAATAGGCTTTATGACAGGAAAAACAGAACATCAAGGCAATCGCAATTACTTTGGTCAAGACAGAATAGAACAAGCAAAAACTCATTCAATACATTCCGCTTTAAGTGAAATTGCAAACATTAGAAAGAACTCAATAGCATTACAAAAAGGGTTGCAAGCTAATATCAAAATGGCTGGAAACCAAGCCTCTTTTGTGCGAGTTTACCAACATCAAGGTATCAACCAAACTGCATTGATTTTATTGAACAAAGGTGACAGTGAAGCGAGTTTCCAAATCGACCAATTTTTAGAAGTTGGGCGTTGGGTAGATGCTAAATCGGGAAAAGAAATACTTGTCAATAGTGATCTGATATTGCAAGCTACAGTACCAGCACATGATGTCGCAGTTTATGTTTTTAATGGGGTTAATAACAACTCAGAGTTAGTTAAAATGTTGGCTAAAAGAATGGTTCAAAATTAATATTGGATTTCTGGTTTCTATCTATAGCGGAAGCTATAGGTTGTTTTTTTAAAAGAACCAAATTCAATGCTTCCACGGCGCTCAGCAAACGATTCAGAATATCTCGGCTTTCTTTAAGGGCGATTTCGCAGTGCTAAAGCTTTCCTGCGACAGCTAGCTGCTCCTGCACTAGCTTAATACCGTTTTTGCAGGAGCGAAAAACTGTCACTGGCGCTTACTTACCTAGATGTTAGGTATGCAGAAAATGCAGGAGCAATTTTCTGTCATTTACTTTTCTTATCTACCAGCAGCCTCTTGAGTTACACCAGTCCGTTATAAACCGCTAGGCGGGTAGATCTTCGGCAATGTCATTCACGTCATCGATTACGTGTGAAGAGAGAATGTTCAAAGTAAGGGGCATTGGGATGGGCTTCACAGACGAACAGGTGGTGGGCGTCCCACAGACAGGTATGATTAAACATTAGGTTAATTTCGGTCGCCCAGTGCGCAACGTAAATGGCGTTTTTGGTTACTTTTTTTGCTCTTGAAAAAAGTAACTCGCTGGCAAGCTTTAGCGCTGCGAAACGCTCTTGAACTTGAATTTGAATTTGGTTCTTTAAAAAGAACCAAAAAGCATGTCCCCTTTGGAAAAACAGCACTCATCCACAAACCCCAACTTAACCTAACCCACACCCACAAGACTCACGAATTTTGAGCGTCGCTGGAATAACCTCCCCTTGCGCAGGTTCATTGTTAATCAATTTGATTAAGTTTCTAACTAAAACCTCCCCCGCTGCCTTAGTATCTTGATGAGCTGTGGTTAATGAGGGTCGGACATATTCAGCAAGAGGAATGTCATCGTAGCCAACGACGGCAATATCTTTTGGAACTAAATACTGATGCTCTCTTAACGCCTTAATTGCACCAACAGCAATTAAATCACTAGCACAAAACACCGCATCAAATTCTAAGCCTGATTCTATCAACTGGCTCGCAGCTTGATATCCCGACTGCTCATTGGTGATCGCATCAAACTGAAGCTCGCTGTTAAATTCTAAGCCTGCCTTTTCTATAGCTTGCCGACTGCCCAGGTAGCGATCTAGAAACTCTGGACTTCCAGATGAAACCCCGCCTAAAAATGCAATTTTGCGGCGACCTAGTTTGATTAAATGTGAGGTTAAATCAAATCCTCCCTTGATATTATCGCAACCTATGACAACACCATGAGATTCACTTTTTCCAGCGCCCCACAACACGAAATGGGTACCCTGAGACTCAAGTTGAACTAATTTATTTTGATAGGCTTCAAAGTCTCCGTAGCCTAATAATATGATGCCATCCGCTTTATGGCAGTCCTCATAATCTGCTTGCCAATCATTGCTCAGTTGCTGAAAGGAAACCAATAGATCGTAACCCTGGGAGGCGCATGCACGGGTAATACTTCCTAACATAGAAAGAAAAAATGGATTGATTTGTGAGTCGTCGTTTGTCGGATCTTCAAAAAGAAGTAATGCAAGTGTGGTACTTTGCTTGGTTCGCAAGTTGCTGGCGTTCTTATCGACTTTGTAGTTTAGCTCTTTGGCTATCGCTTTAATTTTCTTGCGTGTTTCTAAATTAACCAATTCACTATCACGTAGTGCTCTAGAAACAGTCGATTGAGAGACGCCTGCTCGATAAGCAATATCAAATGATGTGGCTTTGCCTTTTATTAAATCGTTAGACGTCACTCATTTTCCTCTGAATACCAACAATTAAGACGGATTAGTTAACAAAGAAATATACCGCATAGGCTGCTGCTATGAAAGGCAACTTACAGGATAATCATCAATAATGGGCACAATTACCAGATTCTGCTTTGACAAAACAACAATGACACCGGTATCATTGCGCAAATTTGGATAAATTTAGCTAACTATTTAATTGATTTAGCTAACAATGCTAAGAGTTTAACAGATGACAAGTGATATGCCCTACATCGTCGCAGACATAGGCGGAACCAACGCTCGATTTGGACTAGTAAGCCCGAACTCGTCTGCTGCTAATGGCTATACCATTGAAGCCCAGCAAACATTCCCTAGCGGCAATTTCGAAAACATCGATCAAGCAACTGAGCATTATCTTGAAGCTCTAAACATGCCCAAAATTGCTGGGGCGTGTCTGGCGGTTGCAGGTCCCGTGACTGGTGACCAAATAAAAGTCACCAATCTAAACTGGAGTTTCTCAAGAGCCGAAGTCGAGCGAAAGCTCAATCTAACTAACTTAAAAGTGATTAACGATTTTGCCGCACATGCGTTCGCAGCCCCACTGGTTGCTCGGCACAATCTAATCAATATTAATCAGGGTGAGCATTCTGTTGGTTCTCCTATCGCCGTTTTAGGTCCAGGGACTGGATTTGGCGCGGCAGGTCTAATTCCCAATGGAAACTCTTGGATGGTTTTGCCAGCTGAAGGCGGACATATTTCCTTGGCAGCAAAAACTCAGCAACAGGCGGAATTAGTTAGAATTTTAGCGCAACGTTTTGAGCATGTTTCGGTTGAAACTATTTTCTCGGGGCCAGGTCTTGGTAATTTGTACCAAGCGCTAGGTGAGTTAGAAGCTCACCCCTTTGAATCAATGTTAGCACCCGAAATTTGCAAACAAGCGCTAACAGATCCATCATCCTTGGCGTGCCGGACGCTTGGTCTTTTTTGCCATTGGCTCGGTCAAGCAACAGGAGATTTGGCGTTAGCACTAGGCGCTAATGGCGGGGTGTATTTAGGTGGTGGAATCTTATTGCGATTTAGTGACTTTTTGCTCAATAGTGACTTTATGCTAGGCTTTGTCGCTAAAGGACAAATGACTGAAATCATGCATAAGATTCCAGTCAATTTAGTCACTGAGGGTAATTCGGCTTTGTTAGGTGCGGCAGCTTATTTTGACCAAACTCAATAAACCCAAAACCTTTTTGATTGATAATCATCTGAAACCCGAAACTTCAGATCAAATGAGAGTAGCTGTTTGAAAAAAGTAACTATCAACGATGTCGCGAAACATGCTGGGGTATCGAAGAAGACTATATCAAGAGTCCTGAATAACGAATCGAATGTTAGTACAGACACCAAAGAAAAAGTACTTCGTTCCTTTGAAATCTTAGGTTATAGACCAAATCCGCAAGCCCGCGGTCTAGCAACTAATCAGTCATACTTAATAGGTCTGCTCTACGACAACCCTAATAAAAGTTATGTGACCGATATTCAAACTGGCGCATTAGAGACCTGCCAAAAAGAAAACTACAACTTAGTAATTTACCCTGAACAGCATGACGCTATCGATTTGTTGGATAGACTAAGATCATTACTCAACAACGCACATTTAGACGGACTAATACTTACCCCACCCTTCTCGGATATGAAACCGATACTCGAAATGCTAGAACAATTGCAAGTGAACTATGTTCGAATTGCACCAACAGAAGACTTTGAACGCTCACCTTGTGTGGTCAGCAATGATCTTGATGCTGCCTATCAAATGACTCGCTATTTAATATCTTTGGGTCACTCCAAAATAGCGTTTATTAAGGGACACCCCGAACACAATGTCTCGGAACTAAGGCTAAATGGTTATTTAAAAGCAATGCAAGAAGCTTCTATCGAATCTCAGCCGGAATTTATTGAACAAGGCTATTTCACTTTTCGCTCTGGAGAAGATTGTGGCCGTCGTTTATTAAATCTAAAGAATCCACCATCTGCAATATTTTCAAGCAATGACTTCATTGCCGCGGGTGTTCTAAAAGTTGCGGCCCAACGAAGCGTCTCCGTTCCACATCAACTTTCAGTATGCGGATTCGACAATGCACCGATCTCACGCTACATATGGCCTTCGTTAACCACCGTTAAACAACCCATTAAATCGATGGCGGCTGAGGGTGTTAAGTTGTTAATTCAATCAATCCGTCAAAAGCCGATTGAATTTGGAATCAGCCGATTTGAAGACGAACTGATAGTTCGAGAATCGAGTGCACCGGTAGCCAATTTCTAGAATTAATCATTAAATAGTTTGATTTAATCAACAAAAATAAGCTTAACTAACGGACAACGTTGACACCGGTGTCAGCATATGAGTAAATAGAGCCATTAAATTGGCCACTATTGTTTTTGAGTTGAATAGCACTCAACTCAATATCAAAAAATTGGAATCTTTTAGGATCTTTAATGAAATTAACAACGCCAATCGAACAAATTACACAGCGAATAATGAATCGCAGTCGCGATACTCGAGCGGCTTATTTAGACAAAGTAAACGCTGCCAGAAACAATGGACCAAAGCGTGCAGCCCTTAGCTGCGGCAACTTAGCGCACGGAATGGCTGCTTGTGGCGCAGAAGATAAAGCGTTATTAGCCGAAGAAAAAGCACCCAACATCGGTATTGTCAGCGCCTATAACGATATGCTTTCTGCCCATCAGCCCTACTTTGTCTATCCAGAACTCATTAAGCAAACAGCTAGACGACATGGCG
>JBDVOJ010000110.1:0-24708 GCA_039969155.1 Kangiellaceae bacterium | reverse complement strand
ATGCTTACCAGTGTTGACGGTCAGGTGACTTGGATAGGACGTAAAGGTACCAAATGTATTAAGAGGTTCTCCATTTAGCTCTGCAATGTATGTTGATTTTCCGCCAAGAATATAGCTTCCAAAAATAATTGCTGGCTTTGGATGTTTTTCCGCATTATTTAAATACACAAGATTTTCAGGCTTATAAAGCCCACCACATCCTTGAAGAATAATAGCTAAAATCAAAACTTGTAAATATTTCATTGGTTTCCTTATTTAAATTAACGCTGATTATGTTCAGTAAAGACACATATACACCCTAGTGACTTTTACTGAACTTGAATTTATTTTTTAATTTCAACAGGTTACACGACCCTCTTTAAATTGCAACCCGCAAAATCGACACTAAACGCACATATACAGATTATCTTGGCCGGAGATAGTATTTATTTTTCAATTACTTAAACGTATTTTTGTATAAATATTGGCAACCTATACAAATTTGACTTGATCATAGCTACTTGTATAAGTAGTATAAATGGACGCTTATTGATGGACCAATACTATGCAAAAGCCAAAACTTCTTATACAACTTCGAATCGCTTTACGTTCTTTAAACTATGCTCTCTCTACTGAGAAGTGTTACGTATCTTGGGTGAGACAATTCATTCTTTACCACAATAAACGCCACCCAAATGAGATGGGTCATGCGGAAGTAGGCGACTTTTTAAGCTACTTGGCAGTTAACAAGCAAGTTTCGCCCGCCACCCAAAACCAAGCTTTGTGCTCAATTATATTTCTCTATAAGCATGTTTTAAAAACCCCCTTAACCGATGAAATTAATATGAAATGGGCTAAAAGACAGGAGCATGTGCCAGTCGTACTATCTATTGACGAAATTATGCATTTGTTAGAACAGTTTTACGGATTACCTAAGCTTATGGCTTCGCTTTGCTATGGTTCAGGAATGAGGAAAATGGAATGTCATCGATTAAGAATTAAGGATATTGATTTTGATCGAATGGAAATTACAGTTCGACAAGGAAAGGGGAACAAAGATCGACGAGTTCCACTCCCAGAGTCGTGTGTGGATGATTTGAAAGTACAAATCGCTTTTGTAGAAAAGCTTCACAATAAAGATACGAATGAAAGCTTACCGGGAGTCGAGTTACCTTATGCGATAAATAAAAAGTATCCTAATGCCGGTACTTCGCTCGCATGGAAATGGGTTTTTCCAAGCTTGAGAACTAGTTTAGATCCAAGAACTTTAATTCGTAGACGCCATCACGTACACCCCAGCGTGTTGACCAAACATCTAAAAAAAGCGCTGGAGAAAAGTGGTATTCAAAAGCATGTAACTGTTCACGTTTTAAGACACTCATTCGCAACCCACTTACTGGAATCAGGTGCAGATTTGAGAACGGTCCAGGAATTACTAGGGCACTCGGATGTTAAAACCACCCAAATTTACACTCATGTACTAAACCGCAATAAATCGGGTTCATTAAGTCCTTTAGATAAGATTATCGCGAACAGAAATAAGGTTAAAGAGCCAACACCAAATTACGTTTAGTTTAAATGCCGTCCACCATCCAAGTGTATCGTACGCCCAGTCACATATTGACTATTCATCAACCAATCAACCGTATTAATAGCTTCCGCAAACGAACCTTCGGTTTGTAGCAATGATTTATTTCGAGCTTTGGTTTTGTAATTATCATCATCATGCTCATTAAATTCTAATAAAGCGGGAGCAATTGAATTTACTTTAACTTGAGGGGAATAACGCTGCGCAAACGATAAGGTTAAGTTTTCTAACGCGGCTTTACTAGCGGCATAAGCAACATGTTTTTTACTGCCTTTAAACGCCACATAATCACTGATGTGGATAATATCCGTATACTGTTTTATAGATTCGCTAGACGAAGATAATTTGTGCTCAGTTAGCAGCGACTTAAATGCTAAATTAAGTTGATAAGGCACTTCGGCATGAATGGTCATCATGTTGGAAAATATTTGATGATAATCCGAAAAATCTAGGTCGTCTTTATCATCGTGCCAATCGGATGCATTATGAATTAAGCAGTCAACCGTATCATGGTTTTCTATCACCGAGGTTATGAACTTTTGGGTTTGCAGATGCTGATAAAAGTCTACTTGATACAGTTCAGCACCTTTTGATCTTAACTTTTCGATTGATGGTCTCTCAGTACGATAAGTTCCGATGACTTGGTATTGCTTATCGATAAAATAATCTGCCAAGTAAAGCCCGAGACGTTGACCAACTCCGGTGATAATAACCTTAGGCATTTATTTTAGAAACTCTTGCCGAGTAATCGCGTTATCTTTAAAACTGCCACCTAGTGCCGTGGTAGTCGTATGCGAATTAGCATCCATCACACCGCGTGACTTAACACAATAATGTGTAGCGTCAATAGAAACAGCCACGTTATCCGTGTTCAATAATGTTTGCAATGCAACTAGAATTTGCTGGGTAAGTCGTTCTTGTACTTGAGGGCGCTGAGCAAAAAACCGAACAATACGATTAATTTTTGATAAGCCAATGATGCTGTCGTTAGGAATGTAAGCAACTCGTGCAGTGCCGTCAATGGTGACAAAATGATGCTCGCAAGTGCTGGTTAAACTAATGCCATCCACCTTGACCATTTCATCAACATTCATCTTGTTTTCGATGGCGGTCACCTTAGGAAATGACTTGTAATCTAACCCTGAAAATATTTCATTCACGTACATTTTGGCAAGACGATGAGGCGTTTCGCATAAGCTGTCGTCGGTTAGGTCTAAACCGAGTGTAGTAACAATATCGGTAAAGCTTTTTTTGATTTTGTCGTACTTTTGAATGTCCGTCAGTTGATTGTCTAGCATGGGTGTTTCTAATCCACGCTTAATTAACGCATTCCGAACCATTAACGCTTCTTGGCTAATCGAATTAGATGACTGGTTTTTACTAGCAACGCTCAAAGTAGCTGTTTGTGGTGTCATGTTTATTTCTCCTGAGTTGTGTTGCTATGCATGTCCAGTGATAGTGATACCGAGTCAGCAAAACGAAGTGCATGAGGTTTATCTATTTTGACTTTGGCATACACCACGTCTTGATGTTCGCTACAGATACCAAGCACATCGGCAACCAATTTTTCCAACAACAAAAATCGCC
This sequence comes from Kangiellaceae bacterium, assembly GCA_039969155.1. GTDB lineage: Bacteria > Pseudomonadota > Gammaproteobacteria > Enterobacterales > Kangiellaceae. Next base: position 21,554 of record JBDVOJ010000110.1, on the reverse strand, counting down.
CTGATTCAACATGCTTGATGATAGCCTTGGTAATGGTTTTATAATTGAGTGCATCAGAGACTTGGTCTTCTAGACAACCACTGCTGAGCGGATAGTGAATTTCAGCATTGATCACTATGTCTTGTTGCTTAGTTTTTTCTTCATCATTAAAGCCGATAAACGTTCTTAAACGTAAATTGGTAATTTCGATAATGGCATTCATTACTGGAGCCGAGGCTTTTGATAACTGATGAAATGAGTCATCGGTTAAGGCTACTACAGGAGCATTCATTAGTCCGTCCTAGTCAATCTTTTGTATTTGTATTGATTGATTAATACGAAGAAATGTGAGGATTGGATTACTTGTTAATTGATAACTGACGGCTAAAAGCTCCCTCTCCCTAACCCTCTCCCTGAGAGAGAGGGGACGAACTATCAACAACCTTTGATTTTGTATTAAACGCCTGATAAAACTTAGAGTTTAAGCAGCATAATTTGATATGACAGCGCACTACTTTCTTTTCCCTCTCTCTCAGGGAGAGGGTAGTTCTATCAAAACCACTTATAAAAGCGCTACGAAACAGCCTTTAAAAAATAAACATCCCCCCTACAACGCCTTCACAATATTATCCACACTGGCTTTGGCGTCACCAAATAACATGCTGGTGTTTTCTTTAAAGAATAAAGGATTTTGAACTCCTGCATAGCCTGGATTCATCGATCGTTTAAACGCGATCACTTGTTTGGCATTCCAAACTTTTAACACCGGCATTCCTGCGATCGGACTATTCGGATCTTCCATGGCGGATGGATTAACCGTATCGTTTGCACCAATCACTAATACCACATCGGTTTCTGGAAAATCATCATTCAGCTCATCCATTTCTAAAACGATGTCATAAGGCACTTTGGCTTCGGCTAACAACACATTCATATGACCGGGCAGGCGACCTGCTACCGGATGAATGCCAAAGCGAACTTCAATGCCTTTATCACGCAATTTTTTAGTCATCTCGTAAACCGGATATTGTGCTTGCGCAACGGCCATTCCGTATCCCGGAGTAATAATCACTGACTTAGCATTCTTTAATAACTCAGCAACTTCTTCCGCTTGAATTTCAACATGCTCACCATAGTCATGATCACTATCCACCACCACATCGGTGCCGAAACCACCGGCGATAACACTAATAAACGATCGGTTCATCGCTTTACACATGATGTAACTTAAGATCGCACCGGACGAACCCACTAGCGCGCCGGTTACAATCAGCAGATCATTACCTAGCAAGAATCCGGCTGCGGCTGCCGCCCAACCCGAATAAGAATTCAACATTGATACAACCACTGGCATATCCGCACCACCAATGGATGCCACTAAATGCCACCCAAAAACCAATGCAATAACCGTCATGATCAACAATGCTGTCATATGGCCTTGCTGTTGCACAAAATAAATCATCAACGCAAAGCTAACGATGCCCGCCAGTAAATTCAGCTTGTGTCTGTGTGGCAACATCAAAGATTTACTACTGAAAATACCTTTTAGTTTTCCATAGGCGACCACGGAACCAGTAAAGGTCACGGCACCAATAAACACCCCAAGAAATACTTCGACTAAATGGATATTTAGCATGATGCCTTGCATTGGTTCATGTTCCAAAAAGCTATTAAATCCAACCGCGACTGCGGCAAGTCCTACAAAGCTATGCAACATAGCCACTAACTCTGGCATTTGGGTCATCTCCACCCGCAGCGCAAACCAAGTTCCAATTAATCCACCCACCACCATCGCAATCATAATGGTTTGAACGTTAGTCACCGTCGGATTAGCGATAGTCGCAACCAGCGCGATCACCATTCCGATAATGCCATACCAAACACCATGCTCGGCGGATTCTTGTTTGCTTAAACCCACTAAACTAAAAATAAACAAAATCGCCGCGACAAAATAAGCACCATTTATCAGAGGCATATTATTGGCAGCCGGTTCAATCAAGCCTAGTTTTTCTCCGGCCTGTTGTGCGACTTGTGCAGCTTTGTCGGTTAACGATTCACTCGCCTGCGCTGTGTGAGTTTTTATTAGATTAAATGCACTCATGATTAATCCTCCTTCCTAAACATCTTCAACATGCGCTTGGTGACAACAAAGCCACCCACCACATTGATAAAGGCGATTAATACCGCAAACGCTGAAATCCACATCACAACCGTATTACTACTGGAAATTTGTAACAAGGCACCCACCACAATAATCCCACTGATAGCATTGGTAACACTCATTAACGGTGTATGTAACGCGTGAGTGACATTCCAAACCACGTAGTAACCAATAATGCAGGCGAGAATAAATACGGTGAAATGCTGCATAAAATCAGGCGGTGCCACCATCGACATCCAACCGAAAAAGAGCCCACCAATGAGCAACATTAAATGTTTTCCCATGCCCGAAGATTTCTTTTCTGGCTCCTTAAGCGGGGCTGGTGCTGCCACCGGTTTAACTTGCGGCGCGGCACTCACTTGCACCGGTGGTGGTGGCCAAGTAATTTCCCCTTCTTTTGTCACAGTTACATTACGAATAATCTCGTCTTCAAAATTCAATGCAATTTGCCCATCTTTTTCTGGGCAAAGTAATTTGATTAAATTAAGGATATTGTTGGAATATAAATTACTGGATTGAGTCGGCAATCTGGATGGCATATCGGTGTAACCAATAATAGTCACTCCGTGCACCTCTACCGCTTTGTCCATCTCTGTTAATTCACAATTGCCGCCGCCCAATGCCGCTAGATCGACAATCACACTACCCGGTTTCATCGACTTAACCATCTCGGCGGTAATTAGTTTGGGAGCAGGTTTTCCTGGGATCATGGCGGTGGTAATAATGATATCCACTTCTTCGGCTTGCTCTGCAAACAACGCCATTTCCGCGGCAATAAATTCTTTACTCATTACCTTAGCGTAACCATCACCACTGCCGGCTTCTTCTTCAAAATCCAACTCTAAGAATTCCGCCCCCATGCTCTCGATTTGTTCTTTCACTTCGGGGCGGGTATCAAACGCTCTAACAATTGCCCCCAAACTACCGGCGGTTCCTAGGGCTGCAAGTCCCGCCACCCCTGCTCCAATGATCATCACCTTGGCTGGAGGCACTTTACCAGCGGCTGTAATTTGTCCGGTGAAAAAGCTTCCAAAAGTATGCGACGCTTCCACAACCGCTCGATAACCAGCGATATTGGCCATTGAACTAAGCGCATCCATGGATTGTGCTCGAGAGATCCTAGGGACTGAATCCATCGCCAACACATTGATGAGTTTATCCGCCATCAGCTTCATCAGCGCTTCATTTTGTGCCGGCCAAAAAAAGCCAATCACGGTAGCGCCTGATTTTATTTTGGCCACCTCTTGTTCACTGGGTGGATTAACTTTAAATAAAATGTCCGATTGCCAAACATCTTGCGAAGACAAAATACTTGCCCCCGCTTGCTCATACGCTTCATCTGAAAAACTGGCAGCCAGTCCGGCGTTGGATTCCACCGCAACTGTAAAATTAAGTTTGAGTAATTGAGAAATACTTGATGGGGAAGCGGCTACTCGAGATTCATTAGCAACCGTTTCTTTGACGATACCTATTTGCATAAACGTGACCCTACTTTAATGAATACCAAGGGTCATTAGTTAAGAGCAAATCCAAACTGAGTGACCCAAAAAACGGACTAGCACTTGACCAGTGATGCCTACTTAAAAGCGATCCAATCAAGTGATTCTATCGGTCTTCATTTTTATAGTGTCTATTAACCAATAAGCGTAGAAGCTAACTTTGTAAGTTTGAGGTTATTTTGTCTAGATGAATTGATTGTGCTGTTTAATCGACATTGCCGTGTTAATGATGGTTTAGCTTGCCAACCTCAAATTACTAACGTCTAAGCTGAAAGACGGTAATGAATAACCGAACTTCGTAGAAATTAGTGTGCGCAACCAATGTACGACTTATCAAGTTGAAAAGCAATAATCACTCCATATTAAGTTTATATAGACAAGCTATCACAGCTAATATTGAACCCACCTGGTGCTCGGGATTATGCGTAACGCCGCTATCAAGGCCAAAAGAATTGTATCGCATGATGAATACACTCGAACTCGGCCGGAGTTTCAGCGATCACCTCGCCATCGGGAATTAATTGAGTGGGCTCGGATTCAATCACTTTAACTTGCTTGGCTTGAAAATATTCAATTTCAGGATATTCAATATGCGAACCGTCATAGATACTGGTGAAAAGCCGCAACAGTTTTAATCGGGAAATTTTATTCAGCACCACCACATCAAGTAATCCGTCATCTAGTTTGGCTTTAGGCGCCATTAAAAAACTGGTTCCGGTGTAGCGAGAATTGGCCACTTCGACAAATACCCCCTGTCGCTGAATGGTTTTACCATCTATTTCTAAGGTGATATCTTGAGCTTTTAAGTTGATTAGTTTCTGTAAGGTGGCAGCCGTATAAGCGGCGTTTCCCATCCACTTTAATGGAACCGCAGCTAATGCGACCTTAGAAACAAAGCCCATGCCGACAATATTAATAAAATAATGAGTCTGCCCTTGGCTAATTAGCTTACCAATATCGAGCGGTTTAGGCTGATTTTGCAGAATAATGTCGATGGCGCGTTGCCAGTCATGCTTTTGCAAACCCAAATCTTTCATAAAAGCATTGCCGGTGCCATTTGGGATTAATCCTAAGACCAGCTTATTCCCGCTTGCATTAAGCATATAGCCATTTAAAACTTCAAATAGTGTGCCATCTCCACCTGAAGCAATTAATCCATCATACCCCCTCAAGTCAGCGCTTTGAGCTAACTCAATGGCATGGCCACTATACTCGGTCATTAAGAATGTCGCTGAAATCTCTAAACGCTCTAAATATTGCTTGATGGATTGAAGCAATCCAGCGGCTCGGCCACCACCAGCTTGTGGGTTGTAGATAATTAATAATTTCATCGCAAATACTGCTTAATATTGTGAGTAAGCTAGATTATCTCTAACTGAGAACGGGGTTAAACCGCTGTCACTCTAGGCGGTTCTTGGACTATTGTCAAAAGCACCCTAGCGGTAGCTTGGTTTTTGCATTATTCTGATTAGTGTCACTGGATAAAATGGTTCAGTGATAGGCTAACACTTAGCTCATTGATCAATAGCAATAATGAAAGGATCCGTATGGCTCAAACTAGTTTAATTATTCAAGCACTTAAATCGAGCTTAAAAGAAAACAATCTCACCTATGTGGATGTTGCTGAGGCTTTAGACCTAAGCGAAGCCAGCGTCAAACGAATTTTCTCCGAAGAAAATATCTCTCTCCAGCGGTTAGATACCGTGTGCCGTATGATGAATATGGAAATCTGTGACTTAACTCGTATTGCCGAGCAGCAGCATGAAGAGATTACCGAGCTGACCGAAGAGCAAGAAGCCGAATTTGTAAAACAGCCCAAGCTGTTATTTGTCGCGTATATGCTTTTAAATGATTTCGATTTTAAGTCGATCACCGAATATTATGAAATAGAAGAGCTAGAGGGCGTAAGACTGCTAGCGCACCTTGATCGCATTAAATTTATTGATTTACTGCCTGGCAACCGAGTCAAACTATTAACTTCACGAAATTTTCGTTGGCGAAAAAATGGTGCCATAGAACGTTTGTTTAACCAACAGATTCGAAAAGAATTTTTTCAGTCTAACTTTACCAAACCGCAGGAAACTATGAAGTTTTCTGGTTCGATGCTATCTCGCGCGAGTATTTTGATCATGCATCGAAAAATAGAAAAACTAGTGAACGAATTTAATGAACTAGCCAAACAAGATTCCAAACTACCTTTTGAAGAACGTTTAGGCTGTAGTGTGGTAGGCGCCATTAGACCTTGGGAATTTAGTTTGTTTGCCCAATATAGAAAATAGCAACTAGCAAATTTTAATCGCATAGGTGAAAGAATGGAAAATAATACACTGACTGACTTACTTGATTTATTAAGTTTAGAGAAAATCGAAGAAGGCATTTATCGTGGTAACAGTCAAAATTTAGGTCTGCCACAAGTATTTGGCGGGCAAGTGATTGGGCAAGCTTTATCCGCCACTAAAGACACTTTAAATGATCATCGACCAGTACATTCGTTACATTCTTATTTCTTGAGACCTGGCGATGCCTCTCGTCCGATTATTTATGATGTTGAAAATCTTCGAGATGGTCGCAGTATTTCTACCAGGCGAGTCAAAGCGATTCAACATGGCAAGCCAATCTTCTTCATGACCGCTTCGTTTCATGTGCAAGCGGACGGGCTTGAACATCAAGCAGTGATGCCGGAAGTTGAAGGTCCTGAAAATTTAACCACAACTCGCGAGCGAATCCGTAAACTAGCGCTGGAAGAAAATATGCCCCTGCCGGAACGCTTTGAGCAACAGAGTCCAATAATCATTAAACCGGTTGAGTCTTTTAACCCCTTAAAGCCGGAAGCTACATCGCCTGTTAGACACGTGTGGATGAAAACCAATGGCGGACTGCCTGATGATCCTAGGGTACACAAGTATATGTTGGCTTATGCGTCAGATATGGCATTTTTACCCGTCGCGGGACAGCCGCACGGTATTTCATTTTTTACTAAGAACTTTCAGATGGCCACCATCGATCACAGTATGTGGTTCCACCGCGATTTTAGGTTTGACGACTGGCTGCTATATCAAATTGATAGTCCCTCTGCGACCAATCAAAGAGGATTTGTACTGGGTAAGTTCTTTGACCGAAAAGGCCGCTTAGTCGCAAGCACAGCGCAAGAAGGGGTAATGCGAGAGAGCAAAAAGAAATCATCTTAGTGGTCTCAATATCTTAGACGCTTTATCTTAGATTCCCTGTTGCTAGATTTTGCTGTTAAACTTTGCTGTTAAACATCATTGCCGTTAGAGATTATGGCAACGTTCCGTTACTACGATCTTCTGCTGCGCACCGCTGCTATAATTGGCTGCTATAACCGGTTGCTACACTTTGTTACAGACTGATTGGAACCGTTACGTCTAAAATACCCTGGCGTCGGTAACATGGAGTTTCCATTAATTATATTAGGTCAACAAAGATGTACTTAAACAATCTTAAATTACTATTTCCAACCTTCGCTTTAGTTTGTCTCTCCAACGCCAGCTTGGCGAGTGGGATCTCACGGGATGTACGAGAATCCGCAGGCATCGAACAAACCGAACAAAACGGTGGTTATTTTGAACTGGGTGTTGGAATTTCCTCGCAAAACAAGATCATTTTCAAAGGCAATGAAGATGAAAATAAAACCGGTCTTGGCGCTAGGATCAATCTCGGTTATCAGTGGAATGGCTTATTTGTCGATCTGAATGACGATGATGGATTTTCATTTGGCTATAATGCGATCAATACCGAACACTGGAGTTACGATTTAATTGGCGGTCGTCTACTTGGCATCGATAAAGATAACAGTGATGATTTTGAGGTTTTAAGAAAACGGGAAAGTGCAGCCACTTTTGGGGTAAGGGCAACAGGGTTTTACGATAACCATATTTTTCAATTTGAAGTACGTCAAGCACAGCATGACGATTTTGATGGCACTCAGGCGTCTATTCTAGCGGGAACAAGCTGGCAATATCGGAATCTGAACACTCACTTGATCGCCGGTATCCATTATTCTTCTAGTGGCATTAATGATTATTATTGGGGAGTCAACTCTGAAGAAGCAACGTCGGAATTTGCCGAGTATCAATTGGACGACTCTGTCTCTTTTTCAACGGAGCTTGGAATGACTTATCCACTTTCAGAAAGCTGGATAGTCAAAGGAAAACTCAATTATGCTTATGGTTCAGAAGAATTTGCCAATAGCCCATTAAGAGCTGATGACTCGCAGCACTTTGTTTCGGCATCCGCTGCCATCATTTACGTTTTTTAACGTCATTTTAGGAGACACTAAAATGACTAAAATAAAACTAAAAAACGTTAAATTAAAAACGCTGATGGGTACGCTGGTATTATTAGGTCAGTGTTTGGCCCATCAAGCCAGCGCGGAATCATTGGGCGAAAGTTCGGAAAGACTATCATCACTGGCTTCTGCTGAACTCAGCATTTCGCCGGAGCAGTGTATTGCGTTACATCAGGGACAGGTTTGTTATCAAAATGTCATTATAGAGTGGCGTGCGGATAAAATGGGTGACTATTGCTTATTCTCCAAAAAACTTAGCAGGCCGATAAATTGCTGGAAAAAAAGCGCTAGTGGTAAGCTGGCGTTTGATTTTCAATCGGCTCATTCGGTCGTTTATCAGCTGCGTCAAATGAATGATAACTTGGACGTCGCAACTGCCGAAATGACAGTCGCTTGGGTATATGGGAATAAAAAGCGCCGCCGAGCAAGTTGGCGATTATTTTAACTTGTGCCGGTGCAAATTATCGAAAAGTTGGAATAGTAGTTAGCCAGACGACAAAGTGACCAAATATGACAATGCAAAATGACGCGAATGATCGCCCTCACATTTTAGTGGTAGAAGATGATCCCTCTTTAGCTGATTGGATTATCGATTACTTAGTGTCGCAAAATTTTACAGTCAGCTTTGCAAACCGAGGTGATACCGCGATTGAGTTGATCCGAACTGATTCGCCCGATCTAGTTTTGCTCGATATCAATCTTCCCAAAAAAGATGGCTTTGATATTTGCCGCGAAGTTCGTCAATTTTTTCATAAGCCAATTTTGATGATGACTGCTAGAGATGATGAGATGGACGAAGTTCTCGGGCTCGAGCTCGGCGCTGATGACTACATAACCAAACCTTTAAGAGCAAGAGCGTTATTGGCTAGAGTTCGTAGTTTATTGCGGCGTAATACTTCGGATAACCCCGTGACTAACGACGGCGATAGACTGAGCGTTGGTCAAGTCGCTATCGACCGAAAATCTCGTACCACTAAAGTCGACCAACAAGTTGTCAACATTTCCTCCAACGAATTTGAAGTGCTTTGGTTGCTCGCCCAGCATGCTGGCGAAGTCGTTAGTCGAGAGTTTCTCATTCAACAACTAAGAGGAATAGAATACGACGGCTTCGATCGCTCAACCGATATTTTAGTGTCGAGGCTAAGGAAAAAACTTGGAAACCACGCTAACGGCCAACAGAGAATTAAAACTATTTGGGGCAAGGGCTATTTGTTTTCAGCGGAGCAATAGTTGCTGATTAATTTTTGGTAAAACGATGAAAAAACTTTCCATTTCTCTGCTCGTATTGATTGTTTGTGCAACCTTTGCTTTAGGTTGGGTGATCGACCAATTCTTTGATAGTTATTCTGACGATACTGACAAAGATGTAATTGCACATTATCAAACCTTAGGCCAACAATTGGCCGATAGTGCTGATGCGTTAAATGATAGTGAGGCTTTTGTCGCTAGCTGGAACCTACAAGGCTCCAACCCAATCACGATTATTTCTGAACAAAAATTTCCACTTCCAGCTGAACTTCAACCCGATTTTGTAGCTGGCAAGCCGCTGGTTCTGAGTAATGGAAACGCACTCACTTTTCATTATTACTTAACAAGAAAAGCATCCGTACTATCTTTTTCTCCCGACGAACTTGCTGTTAATTCCAAAGCTTCACAATTAAACCTCATTCTGACCGCCATATTTTATCTTGGAATTGTCGCTATTGTTGCTATTTGGTTATTTCCATTGGTCAGTCGATTGAATCAACTTAGCAAAACCGCCATCCTGTTTGGTAGCGGTCAACTCAATCAGCGAGTTCCAGAAAGTAGAAGCTCGTATATCAATCAACTGGAATGCGAATTTAATCGCATGGCCGAAAAAATTGAGAATCTTATCGCCGACAACAAATTGATCAGCAGTGCGGTCTCACATGATCTAAAAACACCACTGGCTCGGCTAAGATTAGGGCTTGATATTATTGCCGACAATAACGATCCGCAAGTACAACAAAAGTATGTGGATCGCTTAAGTAAAGACATTGATGAAATGCAAACCTTGATCAATGTGTTAATCGACTATGCAAGACTTGAACAATCATTAATCAAACTCGCGAGAAATTCAATTCGATTAGATGATATCTTTACGCAGTTAAAATTAGAGTATAGTGCCAACCAATTGAATTTTGATTTAGTCAACCACTCTCAAGGCTTAACCATTATTGGCGACGAGAATTATTTAAATATGCTTTTTCATAATTTGTTAGATAACGCGTTTCGATATTGCAAGCAACAAGTCACAGTTAAATTGAGCAAACAATCAGAGCAAGTTGTGGTCGGTATTCATGATGATGGGGCTGGTATAGATAAGTCAAAACGCAAGGATATTCTAAAACCTTTTATAAAATCCAATAGTCTGGGTCACGGATTAGGTTTGGCAATTGCCGAGCGCATAGCTCATTGGCACCAAGCCGAAATAAACGTAGGTGATTCTGAGTTATTGGGTGGAGCAATGTTCGAAGTTAAATTTTCTCTCACTGCTAAAATATAAGATTTCGACTCCGCTCAACTGGCCTAAAAACAAGCACCCTGAGCGGAGTCGAAGGGTACCATTATTCATTTTCAAAAGCCGACGTACGTAAGATTTCGACTTCTCTCAATTGGCTAAAAATAAGCACCCTGAGCGGAGTCGAAGGGGATCACTATTCAAAGTCAAAAACCGACGTACGTAAGATTTCGACTTCGCTCAACTGGCCTAAAAATAAGCCCCCTGAGCGGAGTCGAAGGGTAACGCCATTCAACGAAAAGTAGAAACTATTTAATCGCTTCTACTTTACTCATATCACCAGCTTTAATGATCGAGAAGTTTTCGAGTTTGATGTACTTATTCATCACTCGCTTAACTTCTTCAGATGTTAAACTGGCCATTTTCTTTTCATAGTCTTTATGCCATTGCATATTACGATCTAAATCAAGATTGGCGACTAATCGACCTACTAATTCTCGGTCTTGAGAACGACTGACCTTTTTACCCTGAAGTAAACCTGTTTTCGCATTTTTGATCTCGTCTTCGGTAAAACCGTCATCCAATAAACGCTGTAATTCTTCCTTAAATCCGCGCTCAACCTTGGCTAAGTTTTGTGGAGCACAAATTGCGTAAGCCCCCATAGAAGTTTTTTGGTCGTAAGCGCTCTGGCCAATAAATGATCCAGCGCCATAGCTTAGTCCGTCTTTTTGTCTTAGACGAGTCGCTAAACGGCTATTCAAAAAACCACCGCCAAGAATATAGTTGCCTAACTCGATTGCCGCTGCATCTTCATGGTTTTCGCCAATCGATAAACTGGTAACCGCAACGAATACAGCGTTCTCTTTGTCCGGAGTATTAAACTCTTGATCTTTAACCGCCAATTTCTGATAAGGATTGGCAACTCGCTGGTAGTTAACTTCTGACTCCCAACTACCATAAAGTTTTTCCAACTCGCCCGATACCACTCCTTCATTGAAATCTCCGACCACTGAAATTTGCATATTTGATGCACCGTAAAAGCGCTCATGGAATTTCTTAAGATCTTTGTGCTTCAGTTTTTCTAAACGCTCTAATTGTTCTTTGATAGTAGGAACATAGCGTGGGTGATCTTTTGGATACGGATTAAGTCGACGAGAATACTCATTAAAAGCGATGGCTTGAGGATCTTGTAGATTGGTCTCCAAGTCGACTTTTAAAGTACTTTTGTATAACTCAAACTCTTTTTTAGAAAACGAAGGTTGTTGTAATACCTCGGTCATCAAACGAACTACCGGCACTAGATTTTCTTTAGTAGTAGTTACACTGGCGTACGCTCCCCTTGCTGAACCACCAATCTGGACAGTCGCTTTTAGTTTGTCAAACTCTTCCTGTAGCTCTTCTCGATTAAAGCTTTTGCTACCACGCATAAGCATTGAACCAACCGCAGAACCCGTTGTGCTTAGTCCTTTAAGACTTTCTTCGGTTCCCATATCGATACTGAAAGTCGCAACCACTGATTCGCCACGTGTCTTCTTAGACAGTAACGCCATTTCAACGCCGTTACTTAAAGTCGTTACCCGGGTTCGAGAATCAATGTTATCAAAAGACGGCTCAAACGCTTCACCCGCGGCAATCGCTTCTTTGCCTTTATATCCTTTGACCATTTTAGCCACACTTTCAGCCTGTGGAATGTCGACACGCTCTGGAGTTTTAGTCGGAATAAAACGCCCAATGGTTCTGTTATTGCGCTGTAGATAAGCTTCTGCAACTCGTTGCACATCTTTGGTAGTCACTTTTTCAAGACGGTCACGGTGAAGGAAATACAGACGCCAATCGCCCATTGCTAACCATTCGCTTAAATTAAGTGCAATCCGCTCAGAAGAGTTAAAAGAAAGCTCTATGTTCTTAAGTAAGTTTCTTTTTGCTTTTTCTACTTCCGCATCGGTAATCGATTGTTTGTTAATATTTTCGATTACATCAAGCATCGCAGATTCTGTTTTTGCAAGGTCAAACTCTTGGTCTGCTTGCGCGGCATAAATAGCTAGACCAGGTTCCGCCCATTGAAACCCGAAACCAAATGTACGGCTAGCTTTCTTTCCTTCTACCAATTGCTTATGAAGCCTTCCTGAAGGCGTATCACCTAGAATTTGGTTAAGCACATCAATCGCAGCATAATCTTTATGAGGTCCAGCAGGAATATGGTAAAGCGCGAGCAATAATTGCGCGTCGCCCACACGACGAACATTGACTTCTCGTTCGCCATCTTGAGCAGGCTCTTGAGTGTACAATGGTTGTATTTCTCGGTTTGGCTTAGGAATTGGTGCAAAGTACTTAGTGACTCGTTTGATCATGTCTTTATTATCAAACTTACCAGCTACAATGAGTGTCGCATTGTCTGGCTGGTAGTACTTTTTATAGAACGCTTTTAGTCTTTCAATTGGTACATTCTCTAAATCAGAGCGCGCCCCGATGGTCGACTTACCATAGTTATGCCACGAAAAAGCAGCTGCGGTAGCGCGTTGCAGAGTAACGCGGAAAGGATTATTCTCTCCTCGCTCAAACTCATTTCTAACGACAGTCATTTCGCTGTCTAGATCTTTCTTGGCAATATAGGAATCCACCATTCTTGAAGCTTCCATACTTAAAGCCCAATTAATGTTTTCATCCGTTGCAGCAAACGTTTCGAAATAGTTGGTTCTGTCTGTCCAAGTGGTACCATTTGGACGAGCACCGTGCGAACTCAACTCTGCGGGAATATCTTTATGTTTTGGGGTTCCTTTAAAAACTAAATGCTCAAGTAAATGAGCCATCCCCGTTTCACCATAATTTTCGTGCTTTGAACCAACGTTATAGGTGATGTTGACTGTCACTGTTTCTTTAGTTTGATCAGGAAACAACAACACCCGCAATCCATTATCCAGACGATATTCAGTGATTCCTTCAACTTCTGTAATTTTTTTCGCGCTTTTTTTAGCTGAAACTTGAGCACCGGATACTGCAACAAACAAACAGCATAAAAATACTGAGAGTTTGGCTTTGCGACCGGAATTAAAGCGCTCGAGAGCAGAAATAAACATAAGGTGTTTTCTCCTTGTGGTGTAACTGATTTTGATATTGACTTGAAATGATTAGTTTCAGCAAACATGAAACTGGAATTTTTTAGAGGAAGAAACGTATCATATCCGTCGATGTTGAGACTCGGTAATATTACAAGTTTGCTATTTGTAACGCCTCCTAACCATCGAAAAACTGTTACAAAATATGATAATCTTAGTTATCTAGAATTTTTAACCTCCTGAATCAATAGAAAATCTACTTTTCTAGATTCAACTCTATATCAAGGATCGATTATGCAAAAATCCGTGTTATTCATGCTTTGTTGGTTTGTGTTACCGATAAAAGCTGACTTTTTCTCCGCCCTAGATGCCTACGAACAAGGGAAATTCGAAACCGCCTATCAACAATTCCAAGAGCTTGCGGTCATTGGTGAAAAACGTGCTCAATTCAATCTTGGTGTAATGTATTTTCAGGGTCAACATGTTACCAAGGATATCAACCAAGCCTACGCCTGGATAAGACTAGCCACCGACAGTGAGACCATGAATGAAGTGCATATCGGTGCACTTAAACAAATCGAAAAACAACTCACCGACTTGCCAGCAGCAGAAAAATTGTACACACAACTGGTAGACCAATATTCTACTGAAGTATTAATTGATTCACTGTATCCCAAACTCATTAGTACCAATGGAGGTGCCAGCTTTAATGCTGAGCCAGCCAAAATAGTGCAACCTCGCTATCCACGTGGTGCAGCCATGAAAAACGTACAAGGATGGACTCGATTTTCCTTTGATTTAGACAACAAAGGTGTGCCAAGAAACATTCATTTGATTGAGGCTTTCCCGCCAAACGTTTTCGAAAAACCATCGATTAAAGCGATCTATCAGTGGCGCTTTAAACCCGCTACCGATAGCCAAGGTAACCCGGTTGCGCAGAAGAATATTCAATATAGTATGCAATTTAGACTAGCAGGGGTTGGTTCGCTGGAATTGAGGGAAGGCCTTTATCAAGAGCAGTTAAAGTTAGCCCAACAAGGCGATGCGAATGCACAGTTTAGGATTGGCTACTATGAGAAAAAGCTGAACGTTTCAAAAGGTAAGGAAAACCCCAACGCTTGGTTTTTAAAAGCGGCACTACAAGGGCAAACCGAAGCACAATATTTGCTCGGACAAAGTCTAATCTATGGCCAAGGTTGTTTACAGGATCAATCCAAAGGCGTGGAGTGGCTTACCAGAGCGGCTAATAGCGGCCAAACAGAAGCCAAGTTGCTTTTGGCATCTAACGCCAGCCAAATAAATACTCTAGAGTCACAAAAACGCTCGGTGGAATACACCAAAGATATCGAGACCTTGTCACCGCAGGTAATCATCGATCAGGCGTGGATGTACGCTACCTCAGCCTTCGAAGAGATCCGAAACCCTAAGTTAGCCATAGAGCTTGTTAATAAACTACCGAGAAATAGTTTTAAAGATGAGATCACAACCAATGAGATAAAAGCGGCGGCGTTTGCGGCGATGGGTAAGTTTAAGAAGGCGGTAAGCTACCAAGATGACGCATTAGAAGAAGCTGATGATCTTGATGCCGATTTGGAACTAATAAAAACCCGTTTGGCCAGTTATCAACTTAAAAAAACCTGGTTTTAATGGCCTAGATTGGTTTTATGCCAATAAAGCTTGCCAACATTTCTTTTCCGAATTCAGAGAGTATGGATTCGGGATGGAATTGAATACCTTCTAGGGGATAATCTCTGTGCTTAATCCCCATAATGGCTTCCATTTGTCCGTTGGAATCGTTGGTCCATGCGGTTATCTCGAGCTCAGAAGGCAAGGAGTTAGGGTCAATCACTAAAGAATGATAGCGTGTGGCGAGAAAATCTTGGGGCAAGCCGTTAAACATACCTTTATTGTTATGCTGAATTGGTGATGTTTTACCATGCATAATGTTCGCTGCTCTGACAATCTTAGCGGCATATGACTGGGCGATAACTTGATGTCCGAGGCACACTCCAAGAATGGGTATTTGAGTTTTGAACCTCTCAACAACATCCAAACAAATACCAGCTTCATTGGGAGTGCAAGGCCCAGGAGACAATACGATATGTGAGGGAGTTAATTCTTCGATTTCTGATAGATTCAGCTGGTCATTCTTTCTTACCTGAACCTTTACGCCAAAACCATCTAAATAGTGAACCAGATTAAAGGTAAAAGAATCATAGTTGTCGATCATTAAAATACTGATCGACTTATTTCCTATCATGCTCACAATGATGGCTTGAGATCACTAACGCTTATGCCATCATCGCTTTAGCAATATTTTCGCGCATTGCAGAAATAGTTGCTTTGTAGTCGTCAGTGTTAAAAATTGCTGACCCTGCCACAAAAGCATCGGCTCCTGCTTTCGCAATTTCTTCAATATTATCTATTTTTACTCCACCATCGACTTCTAAACGAATATCTTGGCCACTTTCAGTAATCAATCGTCTTGCTTCGACCAGTTTATTCAGGGTATTTGGGATAAACGACTGGCCACCAAAACCTGGGTTGACCGACATTAGTAAAATGACATCAAGTTTATCCATCACATGTTCTAAACAACTCAAACTGGTTGCTGGGTTAATCACCAAACCCGCTTTGCAACCAGACTGCTTAATAAGCTGCAAACTACGGTCGACATGCTCACTGGCTTCTGGGTGAAATGTGATAATCGAAGCACCGGCTTCTGCGAAATCGCCAATGATTCGGTCCACCGGTTTTACCATTAGATGCACATCGATGGGTGCAGTAATACCGTACTTTCGCAATGCGCTACAGACCATTGGACCAATCGTTAAGTTTGGGACATAGTGGTTATCCATAACATCAAAATGTACCCAATCTGCTCCAGCATCAAGAACAGCATCAACATCTTGACCAAGGCGAGCAAAATCTGCTGACAAAATAGAGGGGGCAATAATGGGTGGTTTCATGATTAAATTTCCAAAATGGTAGGATTAGCTGTATTTTATAATGATGTCGGCAAAATATCATAGAATAATCCTATAATCTTTAGCCTAATGACACTTTGACGAATATTTTTGAATTTATAGGATGCCCTTGACTAAACTACCCACAACAAAAGCTAAGTTTGCGAGCCTGCTGGCGGCACTAACGATGTTGTTATGCCTGCAAAGCCAATTAAACGCGGCGGTTCTAATTAAGGACAAGCAATGGGCAAATAACTCCGAAATTAACGTTGTGTTTTTGGACGGCTCACAGAGCGTCCATCAACAAATCAGCCTAATTGCTCCAATTTGGTTAAAGGACACTGGATTGCGATTTCGATTTTTTAGTAACCCAGACTCCTTTCCAACCAATAAACACATCCGAATTAGCTTTGATTCTCACTCTGGTTCAGTCTTAGGTAATCACAGCGACTACCAATCAGATTACGCCACAATGAATTTGAAAGGTTTATTAAATCCAAATTTAAGCGCTAGAGAAATAAAGCGCTTGATCTTGCATGAATTTGGCCACGCACTTGGGTTCGAACATGAGTACCGAAGCAAATTTTGGCCGTACGGACATGCTGCTTTACAACAAATTAGAGAAAGATGTTACCCTCAAATGGAGTCTATCGGTTACGACCAAGTTTCGGCTCGTTCTCATTGTGACAAGATCAATAGCCAATTAAACAACCGTAATACTTTGACCACGGCGTATGATGAGCGCTCGATCATGAATTATGCCATGAGTTTTATCCTGAACGACGGCAAGGTGAAAACCATTCCTGCGAACTTCGAGTTATCTTTATTAGATAAGTATGCGATTAAACGCTGGTATCCAAAATAGCATTTAATTTAACAACTGCGGTAGACCAATTGAATGGGTATTTACAAACAGACCCAGTTCATTTTTTTAATAACTGAAACAAAAACCAATAATGCACGTCAGTTATTCAAACATTAGGGAGCTATTTATGAACTTAGTACAAAAATATTATCAACTACACCGTTTTTTATTTGAGAATAATATCCTCAGTGGACTCGGGCCATTAGCATTGCGCTTATTCTTATTTCCAGTGTTTTGGGTAGCTGGAATGAACAAGCTAAACGGGTTCGAAAGTATTGTTGAATGGTTTGGAAATCCAGATTGGGGACTCGGTTTACCGATGCCGACAGTAATGGCTTTCTTGGCAACTGCCACGGAAGTAATCGGTGCTATTTTACTTTTGATAGGTTTAGCGACTCGATGGATAGCAATTCCTTTGATGATCACTATGTTGGTCGCAATATTTGCAGTGCATTGGCCTAACGGTTGGCAAGCTACCCATGACTTGCAAAGTTGGGGGGCAAACGAGAACACCGAAGAAGCGTTAAGACGTTTAGGAATCGCTAAAGATATTTTAAGAGAGCACGGTAACTACGAATGGCTAACAGAGAAAGGCTCAATTACTAGCGGAAATAACGGGATCGAATTTGGTGTTACTTATTTTGTAATGTTATTAGCGCTATTTTTCAGTGGCGGCGGTCGATTATTTAGCGTGGACTATTATTTGAATAAGCACTTTTCCAAACAAGCTCAGTAGCCCCAAAAATAAAATTGCCAATTTAGAGAATAAACACAAAAAAAGCCTTGTAGTTACAAGGCTTTTTTTATTACTGAGTTAGATATATTTAGAACTTAGAGGTTAAGAAAGTCCTTCATAGAATAAAGCCCGTTAGGTTGTTTGGCTAACCAACATGCCGCTTTTACTGCGCCCTCAGCAAAGCATTGTCTAGACTGAGCTTTATGCTCAATACTGATCAGCTCATTTTCTAGTGCGAACATGACTTTATGCTCACCAACAACCGAACCCGCTCTAACTACCGATATTCCAATTTCAGATTGTGAACGTTCAGCACTGCGCTGGCTTCGGTCATAAACAACCGTTTCAGAAAGGTCCGTTTCTAACGTATCGCAAATTACCTCGCCAATCTTTAGCGCGGTTCCCGAAGGTGCATCTAACTTATGTTTATGATGGGTTTCTATAATTTCAATGTCCGCTGACTTACCCAAAAGTTGGGTGGCCTTTTCGATTAAAGACAAAGTGGTATTCACACCAATACTGGTATTGGGCGCGAGTAATACTGGAATTTTCTTACTGGCTTGGTCGATCAATTGTAACTCTTTATCATCAAACCCGGTGGTTCCAATTAGCACAGGCGTTTTAGTCGAAATGGCTTTTTCTAACAAGGCTATAGAGACACTAGGCAAACTAAAATCAATCAGCACTTGGCTAACAAATAATCCGGCGTCTATATCATTGGAGTATTTAACTTTATGCCCACCACGGACACTTTTTCCGCGGTATGGATGCGCAGAACGACAAAGCGCCGCTGACAACTCGCAGCTGGTAGATTCAACAATTTGATGAATAATCTGCTGCCCCATTCTACCGGTAGCAGCATTCACACAAATTTGAGTTTCTAGGATTTGTTTAGGCTTCACAGATCTAGCGTAGCGATTCGTTAATCGCCTCTAAAGTTTCAACACCAGGACAAAGCTCTTCTTTACCCATCGCATTTAGCGGCTTATCTGCACTATTAATGATTTCGTGAGTATTCTTTGAGTCGGTGTTTAAATAGAGTAAACCCGTTAACACTTGTTCTTTTAGTCGAGCTTCTTCTAATGCGATTAGCACAGACTCGCGGCTTTTAATGTCTAAAGAATTAGGCTGTCGATGCAAGTTAAGATGAGAACCATCGTGTAACTTAATGGTTTCCAATACCTTATCCGGTTGCTGAACTGTAATTTCTTGCTCTTCAGGAACTAAGTCAATGGTGCCAGTAGCTTCTTTATGATCTCTCACCCACTCGTAACTCTTAGTTGATGAGCCGGTGTTATTGAAAGTAACACAAGGAGAAATACAATCAATTAATGCAAAGCCGTTATGTTTAATCGCACCTTCAATCAACGGAACTAACTGATCTTTATCACCAGAAAAACTTCGTGCTACGTAACCAGAACCTAAGGAAATAGCTAATTCGCAAAGATCCATTGGCTCATACATATTTGGTACGCCTTTCTTACTCGCACTACCAATATCAGCGGTCGCCGAGTCTTGACCTTTGGTTAAACCGTAAACACCGTTGTTCATACAAATGTAAACCATATTTAGGTTTCGACGAACCAGGTGCATAAACTGGCCCATACCAATTGAAGCAGTATCACCATCGCCTGAAATACCGATATAAGTTAAGTCTCGGTTTGCCATATTGGCACCGGTGGTAACTGATGGCATTCTTCCATGCACCGAATTAAAACCGTGTGAACTTCTTAAGAAATACGCAGGAGTTTTAGAAGAACAACCAATACCAGACATTTTGGCGATTTTATGAGGCTCAAGTGAAAGCTCAAAACACGCCTTGATGATTGAGTTACTCACTGAGTCATGACCACAACCTGCACACAAGGTTGAAAGTGCACCTTCATAAACGGCTTCGGTATAACCTAGTTTATTCTTAGGTGATTCTGGGTGACGGAATGTCGACTTTAAATAACTCATTATTAAGCTCCCTCAACGCTGCTGTTGGCGGTTGTAAACGGACTCACTTTTTCACCGTTTAACATGCGTTCGATCTTTCGTTTAATTCGACGAGCTCGAATTGGCATACCATCGATGTTGAGAATTGATTGCATCTTTTCTGTGCCCATATTGAATTCGTTAATTAATAACGATCTCATTTGGCCATCTCGATTCTGTTCAATCACAAAAATTTTGTCGTGCTCTTCAATAAACCGGCCGATATCAGGGTGGAATGGGAAAGACTTAATTCGACAAGTATTAATCTTGGTGCCTTCCGCTTCTAGACCATCCAGTGCCTCATAACTTGCTTGCGCTGAGGTACCATAAAAAATTGCGGCGACTTTAGAATCTTTGTCACGATACTTAATTTGCGGGTGCGGGGCTACTTCCTTTGCTGTTTCCCACTTAAGCACCAAGCGTTCCATGTTTTCTTCATAAACGCTGCTGTCTTCCGTATACGCGGCGTACTCATCATGTGATGAACCACGAGTAAAATACGAGCCTTTTGTGGGATGGGTTCCAGGATAGGTTCGGTAACCAACACCATCACCATCGATATCTTTGTAACGACCCCAACGCTCTTTCATGTTGTCGAGATCTTCAGCAGTAAGCACTTTTCCTCGATCGTATTCTCTTGTGTCATCCCACTCAAATGGACGACTCATATGATCATTCATACCTAAATCTAGATCTGACAGTACGATCACCGGAGTTTGTAAACGATCGGCAACATCAAAGGCTTTGGCCATCATTTCAAAACAATCAGCTGGATCACAAGGAATTAAAACAACCTGTTTGGTATCACCGTGTGACGCGTAGGCACAAGAAAATACATCAGATTGTTGAGTTCGAGTCGGCATCCCTGTACTAGGGCCGCTTCGCTGAACATCCACTAAGACGACTGGAATTTCTGCAAAATAAGCTAGACCTAAAAACTCACTCATTAGGGAAACCCCTGGACCGGAAGTGGCGGTAAACCCTCTAGCGCCCATCCAGTTCGCACCTATCGCCATACCGATAGCTGATAACTCATCTTCGGCTTGTAATAGTGCATATTTGTTTTTACCATTTTCGTCGACACGGAATTTCTTAGCGTACTTTTCAAATCCTTCAACCACCGAAGTTGACGGAGTAATTGGGTACCAACCGCAAACGGTCGCACCTCCATAAATTGCCCCTAACCCAGTTGCACTGTTGCCATCTATCATAATGGCATTACCAACATTATCTCTGCGTTGAACTGACAATCCGCAGGTATCTGAAAAATGTTCTTTGGCATAGTTAAAACCTAATTCCAATGCGCCAATATTAGGTGGAATTAGCTTTTCTTTTTTAGCAAATTGGTCTTTGACCATATTAGTCAACACTTCAAATTCCATATCAAATAGATAAGCTAGCGCTCCAACATAAATGATATTTTTAAATAACTGGCGTTGTCTCGGGTTGGTGTAATTGTCGATACACATTTGAGTCAGAGGAATACCGATTTCTATGACATCATCTCGTTTAAAGTCTCGTGGT
>JBDVOJ010000109.1:0-55295 GCA_039969155.1 Kangiellaceae bacterium | reverse complement strand
CAAGTACTTCGTCGGCGAACTTGGTCCACAGATCGCGTCGATGGCAGTGAGAGCTTGTGGTGGTGGAACTATATCCAAGCATTTACCAATGGAGCGGTTTTATCGGGATATTCGCTGTTGCGGATTGATGCCAGCCAAAAGTGATGAGTGCTTATGGTATGTAGGCAAACATGCATTCGGTATCGATATAAATAAGCCAGCAGAGACATATTGGTAAGAATGGTTTATTACAACTGGCCAGTATTGTCGGGGCTGCTTGGGGTTTTGTTTTGGATAGACGATATCAAGTTCAAAATGATTAAACCTTCTTCTAGGAGCAAACGAATCCTTAGCAATAGCTTATAGAATACTGTCCTTTTTGGGGTATCTCGGTATAATTCGAGCCAAAACCGAGTCACTATTATTAGTTGTGAAAAAGTAAATCATGCCTTCAAGGTCAGACCCCGAAATCATTGACTGGAAATCAATTGAACTGCCCGATGCGTGGCCAGATGCTCTCGCATTTAGCCGCTTTGATGATCTCAAACTGTTATTAAAGAAATTTAGAGGCAAGCAAATTGAAAAAGTTAAGCTGCCTGATGAATTTCAATTTTCTCTAGAGCTGCCAAAATACCTGCTACAAGAATTTCATAATCTTCCAAATGGGAACTTTTCTAAGAATATCAGTAAAGGGTATGTGACTGGTTTTGACATCAGCATGCTCGGCAGTATGAAAGTTGCTAGAGAGAGTATTGCGAAAGATCTAATCAGCTGCCAGTCGGTATTAGATATAGGTTGTGGTGGTGGCCGTTCTACACGTTCGTTGCTCGATTCGGGAATCAAAGATGTTTGGGGGTTAGATCCTTCACCTTATTTGTTATGGCATGCCGCCAATAAATACCCTGAGATTCGGTTTGTTCAAGGTGTTGCTGAAAAAACGCCATTTGCCCAACAGCGTTTTGAGGGCGTTTCGGCGAACTTCGTGTTTCATGAAATACCGCCCAAGTATTCTAACAAAGTACTTATCGAGTGCCATCGAATTTTAAAGGGGGGCGGGCTATTGAGTATCTGTGAACCGGCACCGGAACAGTTTTATAGGGGGTACTGGGCAATGTTTAAGCAGTTTGGCCTAAAAGGGCTGTACTTCCGCTTCTTGGCTAAGCGAGTTTTTGAGCCGTTTGTAGCTGCTTGGCATAAGAAGGATTATGCCAAATGGGCTAAGCTACATGGTTTTGAATTAATTAAAGATGTTACCCAAATGCCTGTAAGATATTTAGTCCTTCGAAAAATAGAACAACCTACAAGTTAGTCCAGCGCAGAGCAATTTTGGAGCGGATTACTAAAGCAATTGTTTTCAGAAATTAAGCATAGAGTCGGTTAACTGGTTAGGATCGGTATAATTTTATAAGCGCAACGTCGTGCTCCTTCAAGAATGTGCTCTTCCCGAGTGACTGTCGCTAAAGATTGGAGTAATTCTTGAAACAGCTGCAATTCCGAACGACAAAAATTTTGACATTGTTTCGCAGCGGAGCAGATAGGACAGTGGTTTTCCATTATCCAAAAATCGGCTTCCTTTTGTTCCAGAGTGGCCATATAACCTTCTTCTGTTCTGAGCTTAACTAATGCTGACAGTTTTTCCAAAAGATTAGAGTATTTCTGTAGTTCTAGTTTATATCGCCTTGAAACTTCGAGCTCTCGTTGAACAATCAAATCTTCGAGACCCTGCTCACCGAAAACTGTTTTTATTGAGTCGATCATTTGCAAAGTGAGCTCCTCGTGCTTATTAGGGAACTCGAATTGACCTTTTGGACTGATGGCCCAAAAGCGAGTGGGTCGACCTCTAGCAGCGCGCTGGTCGAAATAGGTCAATTTATCTTGTTCTTCAAGTTGCTGAAGGTGTTGTCGAACTCCCATAGTCGTAAGCTCGAGTTCGGCTGCGAGAGATTTGGCCGTCATAGCGCCATTGAGTTTTAATAACTCTAAGATTTTGTCTGTGGTTTTCAATTAAATCCCCCTGAGTCACTATTATTGCTTTTTAAATAACTATGTAAAGTATTATATTTATTAAATTATAAAGTGATGGAGGGAAAAGTCATTTGCACGGAGATGTTTCGAAAGTATAAAAGAGAACTGCCTGTTAGCTATTTTGCAAAGCAAGGGTGCTTTCAACGACCACAGGTATTGAGCTGAATTCTTCACCACAAACGGGTTTTGAAAATAGGTATCCTTGGCCAAAATCACAACCAGCTTCCTTTAGCAGAATTTGCTGATCGACTGTTTCAACACCTTCAGCAATTACTTTTAAGCCAAGCTTGTGAGCCATAACAATAATTGCTTCGCATAGCACCATATCACTGGAACCGGCTTTCAAGTTATTCACAAATGACTTATCAATTTTCAAATAATCGATATCAAATTTCTTTAGGTAGGAGAGGGAAGAGTAACCAGTACCGAAATCATCTAAAGATATTTGAAAACCAGATTCTCGTAAACCACTTAGATGTGAGGTTATATCATCATATCCTTCCATCAACATGCTTTCAGTCATTTCAATTCCGATGGATGAAATATCAAGTTGTAACTCACTCAAAAAATCACTCCATCCGACGGTACTGCGATTTTCAAATTGCACCGGAGAGGTATTGACGCTAATTTGGAATTCAGGGTCGATGCTTTCGCGCCAGAGCTTAACCTGCCTCGCGGATTGTTCAAAGACTTGTTCACCGACCTCAATAATCATTTGAGTATCTTCAAGTATCGGAATAAAAGTAACAGGACTTATGAAGCCTTTTTCAGGATGATTCCAGCGAATAAGAGCTTCACACTTACGAACTTTCATTGAGTCGAGTTCAACAATTGGTTGGTAAAACACTTCAAACTCTTTTCTTTCGATAGCTTTACGAAGGTCGCCTACCAAGTTCATTCGGGCAACAGCGTCTTTTCTCATTTGTGGCGTGAATCGATGAAAAACATTACGACCTTTTTCTTTCGCGGCATACATGGCTTGGTCGACATTTTTCATTAGTTCAACCATAGTGGTCGAATCTTCAGGGCATACGGTAATACCTATGCTAGCCGATACGAAGGCTTGTTGTCTCAGCTGAAATGGTGCTTTCAGAGCATTTAAAATATTTTGAGCGATTCTACCGATGAGTTGTTGTTCACTAATATTTTTTAGTATCACTACAAATTCATCTCCGCCAAGTCGAGCAAGAATGCTGTCTGGGGGTAAACAATCATTAACTCGCTTTGAAGCCTCTATGAGTAATTCATCACCTTGATCATGACCTAAGGTGTCGTTGACTTCCTTGAATCCATCTAAGTCGATTAATAGAAGAGTAAAATTGATTTGGCCTGATATCGATAAATCAATTTCATTGTTAATTTTTTCTTGAAAAAAACGCCGGTTGGGAAGGCCTGTAAGGAAATCAAATTTCGCTTCCTGCCAAATCTCTTTTTCTCTAATTTCTAATTGGCGGTTGTGCTCCCTCAAATTTCTTTGTCGGTAGAGTAAGAATAATACTATAGCTAAGGCTACTGCCGATATTTGGTAAATCTTCTGATAGTCCTCGCCGATCTCGTACTTAACAGTTAACCAAGAATTGTTAATGCGTTTGATTTCTGAGTCGGAAATGCTTGCTATGGCTTTGTTGAAAATATCTACCAAAAACGGTTTGGTTTTGTTAACGCCTATTCCTAATTTGATAGTTGTGAGTTCGTCAAATTGGCCACTAATTTTGAGGTTGCTATAGCCACCTTCTTGGATAGCGAAACCCGCAATCTGTAAACCGGTGAGGTATCCAAAAATTCTTCCCGAATTGACCATTTCGAAACCTTCTTCTATCGAGTCATATTCAACTAAATCGATATTAGGGTAACGAGCACGTAGTAGTTCTGCATAGGCATATCCTGCCCTAATTCCAAGCGGTTTATCTATGATTTCGGTCAGGTTCGCCTTGAAGAATTTTTCTTGAGTCGTTACGACAACAAACGGTATTTCGACATAGCTGTCGGTAAAAAAAAGAAATTCTCTTCGTTTTGGCGTTTCTTGAATAAGAGAAATAATATCGCACTTTGCATTTCTTACGTTTTCTATCGATTGGTTCCAAGACTCGGTAATGACGAGTTCTATCGGTACCTCAACCAATTGCTCGAATAATTTCAAAAATTCAGCATTAACTCCAACATGAACACCTTTCTCAATACTATCCAAAGGGATCGAGTCAGGGCCGACACAAAGCTTAATGCTGTCTAGTGACGCTAAAAACTGCAGTTCAGAATCTCTGAAATTGATTTTATTAGCTGAGTTTACTGTGGTAATAAAACCACAAATTACCACAGCAAATAACAGAGTCCATTTTTTCAAAAATAAGTTCACAAATTGAGATATTTTTCGATTCAATAATTAAAGGCAAAGTCCTTAATAGAGTCTAGTCGATATTCTAAAGAATTGTATGAAAGTGTTCATATAATTTTATAAACATCCAAGAAGTGGATTGTAGGCCTAATCAATGTCCAAATTATCACTGACTAGTCGCTTGTTTCATTTTTCTAATAAAACTGCTTAGTTGTTCAATTAGAGCGGGTTGATCGGTGAGATTATCCTGAATGATTTTAACTACGGCCGAACCACTTATTACTCCTCCTATGTTTAGCTTTATCGCCTGTGCTACCTGCTCTGGGGTTGAAATGCCAAAACCCAGCAAGCTTGGTGGTGCAGAGTATTTTTGTAACGCTGAAACAATATTTTCTACCGGCATTTCGGCTTTAACCTCCGTCCCAGTAACTCCAGCTCTACTCAATAAATAAGTGTACCCTTCACTTTTTTCTGCGACCTGCTTAAGCATTTCATCGGATGCGTTGGGAGTTGCAATGAAAATAGGTTTTATACCGGCTGATTTAGCTGCAGAAATAAATGGGTCAGCTTCCAGAATGGGAACATCGGCAATTAGCACTGAGTCGACTTCAGCTTGTGCGGCCAAGCTATAGAAATGATCCATTCCATTAGCAACAACTAAGTTGGAATAAACTAAAAGTCCGATGGGTATATCAGGATTTTTAGCACGTATTTTTTCTATTATCTCAAAACTGCGACTAACCGTTGAGTGAGATTGCAATGCGCGAATCGACGCTTTTTGAATTACAGGCCCATCTGCAATTGGGTCTGAAAAGGGAATACCTAGTTCTAGCGCATCTGCACCATTATCAATTAAACACTGAATTATTTCTAAACTTCGATCAAAATCAGGATCATGCAAAGTGACAAAGGGAACAAATGCTGTTTGTTGTCTACGTTTTAATTCCTGAAATAAATTACTATATCGGTCAGTCATGTTTTAACCCTTTAATGTAAGCTATTATCTAATTTTCGATTGTTGTCACAGTCTGCGCTAATTACTTAATTGACGGACATATTCCAAGTCTTTGTCACCACGGCCAGACAAGTTGACGACGATACTGGTTGGAGCGTTAAGTGTTTGCGCGAGTTTAAATGCGTACGCCAACGCATGAGAAGATTCCAAAGCGGGAATGATGCCTTCGGTTTTTGAGAGACGCTTAAAGGCGTCTAACGCTTCATCATCAGTTACCGATACGTACTCAACTCGGCCAATTGATTTTAAATAAGCATGCTGCGGTCCGACCGCAGGGTAGTCTAATCCAGCAGAAACAGAATAAGATTCTTCTATTTGACCGTCTTGGTCCTGCATCACATAAGTATGTGTACCATGAAGGATTCCCTTTGCTCCTTTGGTAAGCGTTGCACCATGTTGATTGGTTTCTAACCCTTTACCTGCGGGTTCCACCCCAATCAGTTTTACAGATTCATGCGGAATAAAGTCATGGAATAAACCAATAGCATTTGAGCCACCACCAACGCAAGCGATGGCATAGTCTGGTAGTTCTTGTTCTTTTTCAAAGAACTGTTGACGAGCTTCTTCACCGATCATTTTTTGGAATTCTCGAACCATCGTCGGATAAGGGTGAGGGCCTGCAGCAGTACCGAGTAAATAATGAGCGTCCAGATAAGTGGCGGACCAATCGCGAAGCGCTTCGTTTACGGCGTCTTTCAAAGTGCCGCTTCCTGCAGAAACAGGGATGACCTTAGCACCCATTAATTCCATTCTAAAAACATTTGGTTGTTGTCGAGCACAATCCTTTTCACCCATATAAATTCGACAGTTTAGCCCTAACAGAGAACAGGCTATTGCGGTGGCCACCCCGTGCTGCCCGGCACCTGTTTCAGCAATGATTTCCTTTTTTCCCATGCGCTTTGCTAAGAGTGCTTGGCCTAATACTTGATTAGTTTTATGGGCTCCGCCGTGCAATAAGTCTTCACGTTTTAGATACAATTTTACCTGTTTATTAGGGCTAAAATTTCGCGCCAATGTCAAAGGGGTGGGGCGTCCTGCGTAATCGCGAAGTAGAGCATAAAACTCTGACTGAAATTCTTCATCACTTAGCGCTGTGACAAAGGCGTCTTCTAGCTGTTGTAGGGCGGGCATCAGAATTTCTGGTACGAACATGCCACCGAATTCACCAAAATTTTTATCTAATTTAGTCATCTCTAGTTTTCCCAAAAGAAGTTATTTGTTGCTAAACTCTTAACGTTTTAAAAAGTTCTATTATTTGCTCACAAGATTTTTCGCCAGGTTCTGTCTCTACGCCTGAATTTACATCTAAACAAGCGCATCCAATCTCTCGCGCAGCGAGAATATTGTCCTTGTTGAGACCACCAGCGAGAACCAAGTGATCCTTTTTGAGGCGTGAGAGACTGTCCCAATTAAAAGTCTTTCCGGTTCCTCCAGAGGAACCATTGTGCTGCGTATCTAATAAAACTCTATCAACTCGAAAGTTGTTTACAAGTTCGATTTGGCTTTCTGATAATTGGTCTTGAACAGCTAGCGCCTTCCAGATTTTTATGTTCGGCAAAGCAGCTTTTAACTGTTTAATATATTCGCCATTCTCATTTCCGTGCAATTGCACAATGCTGAGCCCGACTTTTTCGACAGTATCAATCAGCTTCTCAATAGTATGGTTAACGAACACTCCAACCCACTGAAGGTCTACTGATTCAGCTATTTTTTTCGCAGTCAGCGGGCTGATATGTCTAGGTGATTTATCATAGAAAATAAAGCCGCCAAAAGTGGCTCCATTTTGCTTCGCGCAAACAGCTGATTCTAAATCTTTTAAACCACAGACTTTGGTTTCCCCATAGAGCAATGAGCGACATTGAAGTTCAATAACTGGTTCCGACATGATGCTGGAACCAATCAAAAAGCCATTAACGTAGGGTGATAATTGCCTAATCTGTTGATTAGTAGAAATACCAGATTCTGAAATAAAAAGTCGCCCCTGTTTTTGCTGTTCGGTTAGATTAGTCACTAAGTCAGGTGTAGTTTGCAAGTTAATGCTCAGATCTTTTAAATTGCGGTTGTTTATACCAATAATTTTTGCATCTAAATTGATTGCTCGTAGCATTTCTTGTTGGTCATGAACTTCAGTGAGAATATCTAAATTAAGACTTTTCGCCTTTTCCGCTAGTAGCAAGTATTCCGCGTCATCCAGAACCGAAAGCATTAATAGAATTGCGTCTGCACCATAGTATCTCGCCTCGGTGACTTGATAGGGGTCAACGAAAAAATCTTTCGCTAAAACAGGCTGAGTTACGTTCTGACTGACATGTTTCATATAAAAGAAACTTCCCTTAAAGTATTTATTATCGGTCAGTACCGAAATAGCACTGGCATATTTTGAGTAGCTTGAAAGAATTTCTGTTAAGTCGAAATTCTCTCTAATTAGTCCTTTTGACGGCGATGCTTTCTTGCACTCGAGAATGAAGTCTGAATACGAATGATTAAGCGCGTCAAAAAAACTTCTCGTCGAACGAGGAAGCTTAGAAGCCAGCACCTTTTCTGGATAAATTGACTTTCGATGAACCAATTCGCGTCGCTTGTTAGCAACAATTTTTTCTAACACATTACTCATTGGAGTCAACCTGATTGTTGTCGAACTTTCCTTGTTTACAAAAATCGACAACTTTTTGTAGTCGCTTAAAAGCCGCTCCTGAGTGGATCACTTTGAGTGCTGCCTGAGTCGCTTCCATTAGATTGGTTTGCATTCCTGCTGCTTTAAGTAGAGCCGCGGAATTGGCCGCGACAGTATTGCTGATAGAAACTAATTTGTCTGAGTTAATATTACCTTGCAAGACATCAGTAAAGATCTTCGCGTTGAGTTCCGGTGTGCTGCCAGCAATATCCTTTTCATTGCATTGTGGCAGCCCAAAGTCATTCGCATTAAGTTGGTAACTGGCAATTTTACCCTGATTGAGTTCAACGGCTTTTGTTGGACTATGTAAAGTAATTTCGTCATATCCGTTACTGTGTACTATCAACGCGCTCTTACATCCCGACAACTTCAAAGATTCAGCAGCTGGAAGGCATAAGGCTTCTGAGTAAGTCCCCATCAGCTGATACTCCGGTGCCGCAGGATTAATCAATGGGCCAAGTGAATTAAAAATGGTACGAGTTTTTAATTGATTACGGATAGGCATAACATTTCCAACGCCTGGATGGTAGAGTGGAGCAAAAAGAAAACAAAAGCCGGTTGCATCTAGGCAGCTTTTAGCCATGGCAGCTGGCATATCTATCTTTATGCCGAGTGATTCCAAAACATCCGCAGAGCCACACTTAGAAGATATGGAACGATTTCCGTGCTTAACCATATGCAAGCCCATTTCGGCAAGAACAAAGGCGACCATAGTGGATATATTGACGGTGTTCATACCACTACCACCAGTGCCACAGGAGTCAGCCGTTGGATAGTCAGTTTTATCAAATGCAACAGCATTTTCTCGTAGAGCTTGAGCAGCTCCTGCAATTTCAGAAGGTTGTTCACCTTTCATTTTTAAGCTGACGAGTAAGCTAGTCATTTCGACATCTGATAGTTTTCCATTTATTAATTCATCAAATATCTTTTTACACTCTTGCTGAGTGAGATCTTGTTTTTCAAACAGTTTTTGCTGTGATTGGTTCATGATTTTTTCTCTAAAGTTTGAGATTTAATTTTTCTAATTGATTTCCTCGGTAACTACTCGAGTAACCAGTCAATCGAATTTTGTAATAATGCACCACCCTGCGGGGTTAGGATCGATTCTGGGTGAAATTGATAGCCTAGAATTTTATGCTGAGTGTGCCTTACAGCCATCACTTCGTCTTTAGTTTTAGCGATCACCTTAAGACAAGCTGGAATACTCGTTGCAGCCAAAGAATGATATCGAGCTGCGATAAAAGGGTTGGCTAGATTTCGAAATAGTGAGTGCTCGCCAGTCTCTAATTCTATGGCTTCAGCTTTACCATGAACAATGGACTTAGCTGAGCCAACTACACCTTCAAAACTTTGAATAATCGCCTGATGACCTAAACAAATTCCCAAAATAGGTAGCCTAGCTTGGTAGCGTTCGATGATTGCCAAAGTATTTCCTGCAGAGTTTGGATTGCCTGGACCTGGCGAGAGCACAATCACTTTTTCGTCTTCACATTGGTCAATAATGTCACACATTTTGTCAAAACAAAGATCATTCCGATAAACTTCCAATTCATTCACCAATGGCTGTAGTTGATTGACCAAGTTGTAAGTGAAAGAATCAAAATTATCGATTAGAAAGATTTTTCGACGATTATCATTAGTCATTGACGCTCTCCTTGTCGATGAGCTCTTGGTTTGCTAACTGAATTGCAAGAATGACAGCATTAGCTTTATTTTTAGTTTCGTCAGCTTCAAGCTTTGGAACTGAGTCAAATACGATACCTGCACCCGCTTGAATATACGCTTGGCCATTCTTACAGAAGGCACTTCTAATAACTATGCAACTATCCATATCACCAGAGCTGTTTATATAGCCTACGGCACCGCCATAACTTCCACGTCTTCGCCCCTCTGTTTTCCTAATTATTTCAGTGGCTTTTATTTTTGGCGCACCGGTCAACGTTCCCATATTCATGCATGCTTGGTATGCATGTAAACAGTCAAGATCATTTCTCAGTTTGCCTTGTACGCATGAGACCAAGTGCATTACCTGTGAATACCGGTCAATTTCTAACAGTCGAGGGATTTTGACACTGGCCGTCTCACTAATTCTAGCGATATCGTTACGCGCCAAATCGACCAACATCATATGTTCCGATATTTCTTTTTGATCCAGTTTAAGCTCGGTTTCTAAACGCTTATCCAAATCATGATCAATATGTCCTGTTGAATCTCTACCGCGAGCTCTTGTGCCGGCAATTGGGTAAAGCTCTACTTGACGAGAAGCTTCGGTATATTTGAGCGCGCTTTCTGGAGAGGCTCCAAATAAGATGAAATTTTTGTCTTCTAAATAGAACATGTAAGGACTTGGATTTGTTTCTTTAAGTTTTTGATAGCTCAACAATTGGTTAGGGCAGGCGATTGAAAAGGTTCGTGACGGCACAACTTGAAATACATTGCCTGCTATTATTTCGTCTTTTAAGCGAGTTACGATACTTTCAAATTGTTGGTCTGAAACATCGCATCCAAATTTGTTGAGCACATCAGATGAAAAGTTCGGTGAGTGTGAAACTGAAATAAGGCATTGGTCTTGTTCACTCATTGCATCGGCAATTATTTGCATTCTGCGAGACTGCTCATAATAATGTTTTTGTTGATCCTCACCTGAGAATATATTGCTATAAAGAGTGCTTCGATGAGTTTGATGATCAAAAACAATGACTTCTTCAGCGAGATAAAAGACAAAATCTGGACAACTATTAATCCCATTATCCACTTCGGGTAGCTGTTCGAAACTAGCGATCAGATCAAAAGAAAAAAGGCCTGCTAAGAATATCGAATAGGGATTGTTTTCAGGTTGTTGAAATGCTGTTTTAATCGCTCTGAGGCAATCAACAGGTGTTAGTCTTTTGAGGCGGGTCGCCTCATCCAACTGGTTTTCTGCCAAAGAGGGCTCAGGATAACAAAGGGTTAACTCAGTTCGGGAACTAGAGGAAACCTTAATTGGCAGTTTAAAAATTTTGACTAAGCTTGCCAAAGCGTTAATGCCATTGGCTGTTTCAGCAGTAAGTTGGACGGTGTTAGAGTTGCATTCAATTCTAACAGCTGTGCGATTGACAATTATGCTTTTTAATTGCGCTTTACTATCAATCTCACTCGATTCAAGTAAAATCCGGTTGCTACTTTCTCCAAGCTCTGAGAGTCTGGAGAACAACGCAACCGGGCTATATTGACACTCAACTTGCTTTCGCAATGTCTCAACTTTTCTGTTCTCATTAGTTATCGGACTCATTATTTCAATACCTTGCCCGCAGCATCGACAAATGGTTTTAGTCCGCGCATCAGAGATTCAAATTCGCTTTCATTTAATGACTGTTTACCGTCTGAAAGGGCAGATAGTGGGTCATTATGAACCTCAACCATTATTCCGTCAGCACCACAGGCCGCGGCTGCACGAGCCATCGGGCTAACCAGTTCTCTAATACCAGTGCCATGAGATGGGTCGACAATGACAGGTAAATGGCATTGATTCTTAATGTAAGCGACGGCACCTAAATCCAATGTGTTGCGGGTAGCTGTTTCAAAGGTTCTAATACCTCGCTCACAAAGAATGATATTTTGATTACCTTCATTATAGATATACTCTGCGGCTAGCAATAATTCTTCGATAGTGGCAGACATTCCGCGTTTTAAGATAATCGGAATTTGACTCTGTCCGGCTGCTTTTAGTAGTCGAAAATTCTGCATATTTCGAGCGCCAATTTGCAAGGCGTCGACATACTGGCTTAGTAGCTCAACGTGACTAGCATCAATGATTTCTGTTACGCAAGGAATACCAGCGGTTTCAGCCGCTTGTTGCATTAACACTAACCCATCCTCTTCTAACCCTTGAAAACTATAAGGCGATGTTCGGGGCTTGAAGGCACCACCTCTAAGTATATTCCCACCATGCTTGCTAACAATTTCAGAACAAAGTTCTATTTGCTGTTTTGTTTCTATGGCACAAGGGCCAGCAATTACGGTAAAGTTTTCACCTCCAATGATTGTTTTGCTTTTTCCTTGCCCAATCGCGACTTGACTATCATGTGATTGCATTTCTCTGCTGACTTGCTTGTAGCTGGTTAGGATCGGTTTGACACTTTCTACCATCGGGTGGGCGGCTAGCTGAAGCTCTGTTAGCTTTCGTTCATCACCCAGAGCTCCCAGAACAATTCTTTCGACGCCAGGCATAAACAATGGTTTTAAACCTTTAAGTTCAATTTTACCTAATATTTGTTTGGCATCATCTTCCGTTGCCATAGGCTTAAGTACGATAATCATTAAACAGTTCCTTTAAATTCTTCAATGTCATTTAATTAAGTTTAAATTTGCTCACAAAAAACCCGCTTGGTAAGCGGGTTTTAGAGAAATGAATATTTAATCCACAGCCTAGCCCACTCGATATTAGAGAGTATGCCAGTGCCAACTAACTTGCTGGGTCGCTGAATTGTTAAATATAAGTTCGATCATCATTATTGTTCTTCAATTTAAAATCAAAAAAAAACCCGTTAGATTTTTTCTAACGGGCTTTTGTAAGTTCTTAAGGTTATCCAATCAAATTGGTTAACCACACACTAGCGCCCGATTGGTGTAATGCCACCAACGGCCATGCAATTTGTTAACTCTATGTGAATTTAGTGCGTTCATGTCGCAACTTTATCCGCTCTCAAGAGTGAGTGTCAAGATACTTTTTGATATATAAAGCCTTTTTGACTCTGTTTGGTTATTTTTTTTCATCAAATTCTGAAAAAAGCCCACATACCGTTGAAATTTGTCTATATTTAAAGACAGCTAGTGGATTGATTTTGGTAAAGATTAAGCCTTGAGGCGCACATTATTATCCTTTAGCTCAGAAATCTAAAAATTTGGTACATATTTTGCCTAATAATAACCGTGCGGTTGTTTTTAGGCGCTACTGACAATAATTTGACTAATAGGAAAATACTGTCGTGAGTTCTGATGATAAACAACAAGCACAAAGCGATGAAGATGCAGTACTTCAATGGGTTACTTTTCGTTTAGCCAACGAAACATACGGCATAAACGTAATGCAAGTCCAAGAGGTCTTGCGATACAGCGACATAGCTCCGGTTCCTGGTGCTCCTAGTTATGTGCTAGGCATCATTAACCTTCGGGGTAATGTTGTCACGGTAATTGACACTTGTCAGCGATTTGGCTTACCACCTATCGAACTGACCGATAATACTCGAGTTATCGTTATAGAAACCAATCAGCAGGTTATTGGTATATTGGTCGACGCAGTCGCTGAAGTTGTTTATTTAAAGCGTTCGGATATCGACTCAACTCCGAATGTCGGCAATGACGAATCTGCTAAATTTATTCAGGGAGTGACCCACCGAGAAGGGGAGCTACTGATATTAGTCGACCTAAACAAGTTGTTAGGTGAAGATGAATGGGATGAGTTGGACTTCCTAGATTATTAGAAAGTGTAATAATTTCGTCTTCCTCTAACATTCAAAAGCGAAACAAGTTAGAGGAAGAGTAAATGCTTCAATGGTTCAACTCACTAGACGTTAATACCTTATGGTCGGTTAGTTCGACTGTAATCGCTGTAATAGCTATCCTTATCGCTTATAATCACAAGCGGCAATACCTAAAGTTAAAACAACAAATCACCCAAATACAAAATGAGATCCGCGCAATCAATAGTGGTGCTTTAGGCATGGGAAGAACCATCAAAAAGTTCGCTAATGACATCGCTAATGTCGAAATCAGTCATATCACTGAGAATCAACCAGATACTAGTGAAAAAACCTATCAACAAGCTGGGCTTCTGCTTTCTCGTGGAGCTACCATCGAAGAAGTGGTTGATGCTTGTGACATGTCTCCTGCTGAAGTAGAGCTAATTGCAATTCTGAGGCATTCTGGTGCCGCAGCCTAGACAATCCCCCTTACATTTTTGTTCTAGTATTAGACTTAGTTGTTTCGATAATGGACTTGACCCAATCTAGTAAAGTGCGCATTATTGGCAAAAATAACTAGGTTAATATTCGTGCCTGCTATTACGCACTTATTCAATGGCCTATTAGATAACTGATCTGTGAGATTCTATGCGACCCATCGAAATGTGCAATCTGGAGCTTGCTCAAAAGCTCTCCCCTTTATTATCAGGAATCAAAAGGGGGATCGAAAAAGAAAGTCTCAGAATTAAGCCCGATGGATATTTATCCGATAAAACCCACCCAACTGAATTAGGCGCAACTTTGACTAATCCTTATATTACGACGGATTACTCAGAGGCACTTCCAGAGTTTATCACTCAAGCCAGTGAAGATAGAAACCTCCCTTTAAAACAACTTTATCAAATTCATCAGTTTTGTTATCAGCATTTAGGAGATGAGATTTTATGGTCAGCCAGCATGCCTTGTGTCATGGGGGAGGAAAACGATATTCCGATCGCTCGCTATGGTTCATCCAATAGTGCGAAAATGAAGGAAGTTTATCGTGAGGGATTAGGTCATCGCTACGGTCGCTTTATGCAGACCATTGCGGGTGTCCACTATAATTTTTCATTGCCTCAAAAATTTTGGAAAGCATTGCATGAGATGGAAAACTCTGAATTGTCTTTAAAAGATTTTATTTCCCATAAATACATGGGCATGATCAGAAATTATTTACGTTATTCTTGGTTAATCCCATTATTTTATGGCGCCTCACCAGCGTTATGTGAAAGCTTTCTCAAAGGCAAAAATATTGATCTAGAAGAGCTGGTTCCTGGAACTCGATACGGACGTTATTCTACTTCGCTGAGAATGAGTGACTTAGGTTATCAAAACAAAGTACAGAGCCAGCTTAATGTTGGTTATAACTGTCTACAATCGTATGTAGAGGCCCTCGAAAACGCGATTCGAACCGAAGATCCTTACTACCGAGATATGGGAGTCATAAAGGATGGTAAATACCAACAGCTTAATGCCAATATCTTGCAAATTGAAAATGAGTTTTATGGCAGTATTCGCCCTAAACGGGTGTCAGTGTCGGGGGAAAGACCAACTAAAGCGCTTAAATTACATGGCATAGAATATGTGGAAGTGAGAGCCTTAGATATTAACCCGTTTTCTCCGATTGGAATTGACTCTTCGCAAATTGCCTTTTTGGATTCGTTCTTACTCTGTAGTTTATTTGCTAAATCAGAACCAATTAGCGCGCGAGAAATGGGGGAAAATCGAGATAATTTCGACCGAGTTGTTCGAAAAGGGCGGCACCCGGATCTTTGTTTAACGGTGCAAAATAATTGTGTACCGCTAAAAGAAATAGCCACTAAAATTCTAAATGAAATTAAGCCTTTTGCGGAATTGTTGGATAACACCTATTCCACTAAAGAGCATAGTAACGTCATAACGGAATTAAACGGGCAGTTAGTTGATTTAGACAAGACTTATTCTGGTAGAATTGTTAAAGAAATTGAATCTGCCAAGCAGGGTTTTTTCCCGTATGCATTTGAGCTTTCTCAGCGCCACAAAGATGAATTTGTCGCTAATCCATTAACCGGTGAACGTCTCCAGCATTTTCAAGAAACGGCAAAGCAATCTCACCAAAAAAAGCAGCAAATAGAAGACAGTGACTCAATAAGTTTTGAACAATTCTTAGAAAACTACTATCGCTAAAAAATGGCTCAATTTCTGCGAATTATAACTTAGACTGAATGCTCGATTTTTTCTTCGTCTGAAGTCAAATTTAGCGAAAGTTTGTATGAATAGATTGTAAAAAAGGCCGCAATTAGCGGCCTTTTTTAGTCTTCGTTTTAATCACGTCAAACTGGCTAGTGAGCACCAGGTTTTTTTGCTTCAACTAGGCAGTGTCCATCCTTCCACTCTCCACTCATATTTAAGCAAAGTTGCTCTACACTATGTTTTTTTACTAACCCTTTCTCTAACAAATAATCAGACCCGGGCTGTAAACTGTAGATAACCATGAGTAGCGCAACGGTACTCATCACGATGGTGTAAGGTAGCGCCATAATCACCATTTTAACATAGGATAATCGTACCAATGGCGCGATAGCAGAGGTCAATAAGAAAAGGAACGCTGCTTGACCATTAGGTGTAGCCACACTGGGAATATTTGTTCCTGTATTAATTGCCACAGCTAACATGTCAAAAGTTTCGCGAGATATTTTTCCATCTATAACCGCTTGGGCTATTTCATTAATGTAAACCGTTGCAACAAACACATTGTCACTAATCATCGATAGCACACCGTTGGCAATAAAGAACATCACTATTTGAGTATTTCCTTCCATTGCCAACACAGCGTCAGTAATCGGTTTAAATAAAGATTGGTCTGCGATAACCCCAACAATTGCAAAGAAAACAGTCAGCAGGGCTGTGAAAGGTAGCGCTTCTTCAAATGCATGGCCGATTTGATGCTCTTCCGTGACTCCACAAAAAGATGTGGCCAAAATAATTACCGAAAGACCAACTAAGCCAACTGGTGCCAAATGCAATGCTAAAGCAATAATTAACCAAACACCGGTAACGGCTTGAGCAATCAATGCGGCTTTATCTTTTATCGTTCTTTCTTCATTTTCATGTTCGGCATATTCTTCCATTACTCTCCGAACTTTTTCCGGTAGCTGTTGACCGTAGCCAAACCAACCCGTCATCTCTAAAACAGCAGCAGTTGCTAAACCCGCAAAAAATACTGGAATAGTAATTGGTGACATTCTTAAGAAAAACTCGCCAAACTCCCAATTTGCTTTTGCTGCAATCAACAAGTTTTGTGGCTCACCAACTAACGTACAAACACCACCGAGAGCTGTACCGACTGCGGCATGCATAATTAAGCTTCTTAAGAATGCTCTAAATGCGTCTAAATCTTCACGGTGAAGTTCATGTACTTCATCGTCAGTACCATGATCATGATCGCTAGTAAATTTCTTACCAGATGCCACTTTGTGATAAATTCCATAAAATCCGACGGCTACAGCGATCACAACTGCGGTCACAGTTAATGCATCAAGGAATGCTGACAAGAAAGCGGCTACAAAGCTAAACAATACAGAAAGTAAGACTTTAGAGCGAACGCCTAGCAGCAATTTAGTGAAGATAAAAAGCAGTAAATTCTTCATAAAGTAAATACCGGCAACCATAAACACTAAAAGCAATACCACATCGAGAGCTTGGACTATTTCATGCCACACGGTTTGATAGCTAGTTAACCCGATAAATAGAGCTTCAAAAGCAAGCAATCCACCTGGAAGCAGCGGATAGCACTTGAGCGCCATGGCTAAAGTGAAAATGAACTCTAAAATCAGCACCCAGCCAGTCACAGCTGGGCCGACAGTGACAGCTAAAATGGGGTTGATCACTAAAAATGTGACAATCGCCATTTTGTACCAATCAGGAGAGTTTCCTAAAAAGTTGTCGAGAAAAGTTTGCGGAAGGCTTCTATTCATTGTGGTTCCTTTTGGTTTGGTCCCGAATTAATACCTTCAAGCGACTCTTCGCGCAGTCACTTGAACACTTTTAAATGGTTGAACTAGTTAAGAATTTTAGTCTGAATTTACCCATTTGCCAAACCCTTTGAGAGAATTGATGAGCTATTTACTACCTTTTCGGTCAAAGATTAACCAACCTGATGGGATTTATTGGTTTTTAGGGTGACACGGTTCGTCTGGTTGGTTTATATTTCGACATATCAGACCAGTAGTCTGATATACTTGTTAAAGTCTTAGATGAATGTTTGGTTCGCGTTCTGTCTGCTCTCA
The DNA here is from genome assembly GCA_039969155.1 of Kangiellaceae bacterium. Classification (GTDB taxonomy): domain Bacteria; phylum Pseudomonadota; class Gammaproteobacteria; order Enterobacterales; family Kangiellaceae. The sequence goes on along the minus strand of JBDVOJ010000109.1, from coordinate 37,522 downwards.
GTTGGGACTCATCTGCATAAAAGATTCGAAAATAAGGATAATAATGGCTAATTTAATCACAGCTCGCAGTCCCGCTGCTTTTGCGGAAGAATATATCGTTGATTCAATTTGGAACGGAAAATTTGCCCCTGGAACCATACTCCCTGCGGAAAGAGAGCTATCTGAATTAATCGGTGTGACTAGAACCACCCTCAGAGAGGTGCTTCAACGATTAGCTAGAGATGGTTGGTTAACCATTCAACATGGCAAGCCGACCAAAGTAAATAATATATGGGAAACCGGTGGTCTGCATATTCTTGAAACGATAACCCGCCTAGATGATGCCGGCTCTTTGACGTTAGCGGATCAATTGTTAGATGCGCGAACTCAAATTGGTGGCATCTTTTTTCGATTAGCAATGAAAGAGAGTGCTCAGGAAATGAGCGAAGTATTTCAAAAAATCGCCGATGTGGAAAACAATGCCAAATCATTTATAGATTTTGATTGGCATACTCAGCATCAATGCGCATTTCTTTCTAAAAATCCTGTCTATTTACTGATGCTTAATGGATTTAAGGCTATTTATTATCGGATTGGAACCTTTTATTTTAGTCACCAAGAAACCAGAGATTTAGCACGAGCTCACTACCAAAACCTTGCCGAAATCGTGCTAACACAAGATGTAGAAAAGCTTAATGAGGCCATTTGGAGCTACGGACGAAAGAGCGGTGAGCTTTGGATGAAGGTCAGACAAGAGCTTGGGTCGCTTAAAGAGCTCGAATAATCCTCATTGGGTCGTTCAATTCGGCTAGTTAGCTTAGTTAACACAAGCAAAATCGATACAGTGATAGTTCTTTCATTATCTGCTGATTAGCTACTAGTGCAATTAGACATAATCCCGTAAAATCCATTCTAACTGAACCCCAGTATCTCTGTGTGCCTCATTGCTTTTGCGCTGTGAGAGTTTGTGTATTGGGAAAACTAATTGAAAACAGTGGCCTAGCAAAGGCAATTTTGAGGTGAAGATTGGAATTTTTAGCTGAATATGGCGTGTTTTTAGCCAAAGCCGTTACTATCGTGATCGCAATTATTGTTGTTATCGGAGCAATTGCAAATCTCGGTAGCAAGAATAAAAAGCCTTCTGAAGGTCATATCGAAATCAATAATTTGACCGAAGAGATTGAAGAAGTCAAAGATGGTATGTTAGAGGAAGTGTTGTCAGAAGAAGAATACAAGTCGTTACAGAAAGAAAAAAAGAAACAAGAGAAAGAAAAAGCGAAAGCAGAAAAGAAGCGACTTAAACAAGACAAAAATAAGCAGAAAACAGCTCCAGAAGCTAGCGACCAAGAAACGCAACCAGCTCAAGAAACCAGCGAAAAATCGGTTGAACCAGAATCCGGAAATGAGCCAGATGCAGACCAGCAAATAGCTCCAGCAAGCACGGCTTCCGATCAAGAGCAGGCCGAAGACGTTCAAAATCGATTATTTGTCATTGACTTTGATGGTGACGTCGAAGCGTCCGCAGTGGATAATTTGCGTGAAGAAATTACTGCAATCATTTCTGCCGCTGATCCTAATGATAGAGTATTAGTTCGTCTAGAAAGTCCAGGCGGAATGGTACACGCATACGGTTTAGCCGCGTCACAGTTGAGCAGAATAAAAGCAGCAAACCTGTCATTGACTATCGCAGTTGATCAAGTGGCAGCCTCTGGTGGTTACATGATGGCTTGTGTTGCAGACCATATCATTGCAGCTCCCTTTGCTGTTGTCGGTTCGATTGGAGTTGTCGCTGAACTTCCTAACTTCCATCGATTACTCCGACATAATAAAGTAGATTACGAACAACATACTGCCGGCGAGTACAAAAGAACCTTAACGATGTTTTCAGAAAACACCGATGCGGCTAGAGAAAAATTCAAAAAGGAACTTGAAGAAACCCATGACCTGTTTAAGCAGTTTATCACTGATAATAGACCTAGTTTAGACATTGATAAGGTTGCCACAGGAGAGCACTGGTATGGTACTCAAGCCCTTGCCTTGGGGTTAATCGACTCAATCCAAACGAGTGATGATTTTATTGTTAATGCTGCCAAAGGTGGCGATGTCTTTGAAGTTTCTTATGTGGTTAAAAAACCATTGGCAGATCGCTTGTCATTTTCAATAAACTCGGCGCTAGAAAAAGCCATTCTCTCAGTCTGGAAAAAATCAATCGAATCGCGGTTATTTAGATAACCGCCTTGCGGAATAAATAGCGGAATGCTTAGCCAATGTAGCTGAGCGTATAGATTACATCCATTGACAACAATAACCGACTAACTTATGCAAAAAGAGTTTTGGCACGATAAATGGCATGCGGATCAAATCGGCTTTCATCTTGAAAGCGCACATCCTTTATTGCAGAAATTTTATCGACAAGTGTTTGCTAACAGCAACACGGTTTTTGTTCCATTGTGTGGAAAAAGTAAGGACTTAATTTTTCTTTCCAAGCAAGGCTTTCGAGTTATCGGAAATGAACTGAGTGAAAAAGCGGTAATTGCCTTTTATACTGAAAACTATCAACTGGATGAAGCCCAAGTAGCACAGCTTAACCAAAGCAAGAATACTGCCGATTCTAATACACCCAGTTTGAATCTATTTGAATATTCTTGCGATGGTATCAGTATCTATCAGGGGGATTTTTTTCAATTGCAAGTTGAGCAGCTAGACAATGCCGGCGCTATATATGATAGAGCTGCTCTAATAGCGCTTCCTAAGACAATGAGACTTGACTATGTCACGCATCTTAAAAAGCTGTTTAAGTCCGCTAATCTGTTATTAATAACCCTTGAGTACGAGCAAGAAAGAATGTCTGGACCACCGTTTTCAGTGTCTCAACAAGAGGTCAACGCTTTATTCAATCACGCTCAAATCGAGTTGCTTTACAGCAAAGATATTATTGAAAAAGAACCAAGATTTAAAAGCAAAGGACTAAATTCGTTTATTGAAAATGCTTATCAAATTACCTGGTAGTAAGCACAGTTTCAATTAGCAAGTTTTAATAGATAATTTGTTAGCCGCCAGATAGGCATTTCACATGGTGAGGAGCTTTTGAGTAAAATGATTAGTAAAAAGCAATTAAAAATGTCCGCTATTCGGCTGGGGCTAGTATTCGGTTTTATTTTTCAAACTGGTAACTCTTTGGCTGATAAACTTACTGAACAAGTGGATCAAAGCACGGTTAAGTCCCCTCTGAATTTATTTTCCGCTGTTGCAAACAATGCGGTTGCATTGGCCGAAGTCGACGGTGATAATCATCTATTTAGTTTTGCGGGTCTAGGTCCTAAGAAAACTTATGACGCGGTTGTGTCGAAAGCTTTCTCGGTCAATATGGTCACTGGCGAATCAAAGCCAATAGCCTCGCTTCCTGACAATCGTGGCAGGCTAGCAAGTATTGCTGCGACGGTTAATAATAGAATTTATTTATTTGGTGGTTATACGGTTGCAGCCGATCATTCTGAAGTTTCCACTCCGGAAGTTTATCGTTACGACCCGGACATCGATAGCTACGAACTAGTTAGTAAAATGCCTACACCTGTGGATGACAGTGTTGCATCGGTTTATAAAAATCGATATATCTATTTGGTCAGTGGTTGGCACAATACCAATAATGTTGATTTAGTTCAGGTGTTTGATACCAAAAACAATCAATGGTTTTCAGCGACTAACTATCCTGGTAATCCAGTATTTGGACATGCTGCTGGGATTGTAGGTAATCAGTTGTTGGTGGCGGATGGTGTCAAAGTGGTTGCGCGTGTCAATGGTAAGAATCAATATGCAGCCTCCGAACAAAACTGGCTTGGAGAAATTGACCCAAGTAACCCTGCCTTGATTCAATGGCGTGCTATCCCAAAACATCCTTACCCAGCGCTGTATAGAATGGCTGCGGTCGGAGTGCCCCAAAAGAACCTCATTTTATTCGCGGGTGGAAGTGATAATCCTTACAATTTTAATGGTATAGGTTACGACGGCAACCCGAGTAAACCTTCGGATAAAGTATTCGGATATAACCTTGAAACCTCACAATGGCAAGGGTTTCAATCACTCGAATTTCCGAGTATGGATCATCGTGGTTTATTGTTCGATGGGCAACAGTTTTATATCGCAGGCGGTATGACTAAAACTCAAGAAGTCACCGGCAAAATTCAGTCTTTCATGCTATCCAAACCTTTAACGATTAAGGAAAAATAAATGCAGCAAACCAGTCCCTATGGAAGTTGGAAGTCAACTTTAACAGCTGAAAAATTAGCCGATAAAGGTGTACGTTTTGGCCACATGGTAGTCGATGGTGATGATTTATATTGGCTTGAAGTTAGAGCATCTGAGCAGGGGCGAGGAGTGCTTATCAAATGCGATAGCTTGGGCAATCGAACGGAAGTTTTACCAAAAAATATCAGTGTGAGAACCAAAGTTCACGAATATGGCTCGGGAGATTTTATTGTTAAACAAGGCGTTGTCTATTTTAGTCAAGCTGACGACCAATGTGTCTATCGATTTGATGGTCAGTTACAACAATTAACCAGTTTAGGAATTAATCAAGAACATCGCTATGCCGATTATTGTCTATCAGCAAAGCAAGACTATTTAGTATGTGTGAGAGAAACATATCAGAAAAAAGCAGTGGTCAATGAACTAGTAGTCATTGAGTTAAACTCGAAAGATCAAAACTCAGGTGTTTGCAACGTTAGAGTTTTAGAATCTGGATTCGACTTTTACAGTTTCCCGAGAATTAGTCCAAATGGTAATCGACTCGCATGGACATGTTGGAACCAACCGCAAATGCCTTGGGATGCCGCTGAACTGTGGGTTGCTGATTTTCATAAGGACGGTCGTACTGATGCGGAACACAAGATTGCAGGCGGGATTGACCAGCAGCAAATTAATGACGAGCAAGCGAAAGCTGGTGAAGTTGATCCTTGGTCAATGAATGCTGTTTATCAACCAGCGTGGAGTGATGAGGGGATCCTACACTACATTAGTGATGCGAGTGGCTGGACTAATCTCTATTCATGCCGAGATGGTGTGTTGAATGCGCTCACGCCAATTGATAGAGAGTTCGGGATCCCGCAATGGGTATTGGCATCTTCTACCTATACCTTTGCTTCCAAGGAACAAATATATGCGGTGTATATTCAGCAAGGTCAACAGCAACTTTGCCATATCAGCGAATTAACCGGACATATAGAGCCTATCCCGTTGCCCTTCAAAGATTTTGGTGAACACTTACTTTATGCTAACGGATATCTGTATTTTAGAGCGGCGGGTCCAGCCGTCTCTGAAGCGATTTATTCTTTTAATATTGAAACTCAAGAATGCGTAAAACTAAGCAATCCAGTCGATTTTCCACTTCCGGTGGAAGAGTTAAGTATTGCCGAGACCATCGAATTTGAGTCGAATGATCAGCGGATGTCTCATGCATTCTATTACGCTCCTCACAACACCCATTATCAAGCGCCCGACGATACACTGCCTCCGTTAATTGTTATGAGCCATGGCGGACCGACTGCAATGACTCATAATTCATTAAACGCAGCGATTCAATTTTGGACTCATCGTGGTTTTGCGGTAGTGGATGTGAATTACGGTGGAAGTACTGGTTTTGGAAAGCGTTATCGAACCGCACTTAATGGGCAGTGGGGAGTCGTTGATGTCGAGGATTGTATTGCCGCCGCCAATTACTTAGTTGATAACAAACTCGCTGATCCCAATTCGCTATTAATAAGGGGAGGCAGTGCTGGTGGTTATACTACTTTGTGCGCTCTCACTTTCCATGATGTATTTGCTGCGGGCATGAGTCGATATGGTGTCGCTGACTTAGAAAGCTTAGCCTCAGATAGTCACAAGTTTGAAGCCCGCTACTTAGACAGTGTGGTAGGTCCTTATCCGGAAATGAAAGAGGTTTATATTGCACGTTCGCCAATCCATGCGACTGAAAAGTTATCCTGTCCCATTTTACTGCTACAAGGTGAAGATGATAAAGTAGTGCCGCCTAATCAAGCAGAAATGATGGTGACGGCGCTACGAGAAAAACAGATCCCTTACGCGTACCAATTGTATTCTGGGGAAGGTCATGGTTTTCGTAAAGCCAGTACCATTATTAGTTCATTAAATGCAGAACTAAGTTTTTATCGACAAATTTTGCATATAGAAGACCAGGAAGATATTCCGGAGCTTGAAATATATTTTCTAAAATAACTATTGTTTTTTATGGCCTTAATAAATACTAACGACAACAAAAGAATTAGAGAGAAAAGTTATGAGTGACCGCATTAATCAGTTGATTGAAAACAACCGTGATTGGGCAAAGAAATTTGAAGATAGTAATCCAGGCATTTTTGAAAAGCTTGCGATGCAACAAAAGCCAGAATATTTGTGGATTGGTTGCAGTGATAGTCGGGTTCCTGCAAATACCATCATAGGGCTTCAACCGGGTGAAGTGTTTGTTCATAGAAACATTGCTAATCTGGTTCATCATTCAGATCTTAATGTTTTATCAGTATTGGAATATGCGGTAAATGTATTACAAGTAAAAGATATTATTTTGTGTGGTCACTATGGATGCGGCGGAGTGAAAGCCTCACTCGAAAGCTGTGAGCATGGAATTGTCGATAACTGGCTACGTGTTATTAAAGATACCTATCGTACTTATATTAATAAGTTTAAAGGTATCGAAGATGAAGATAAAGAACTAGACCTATTATGTGAGCTCAATGTGGTTGAACAGGTTAGAAATATTTGCCATACCACCATCGTACAAAAAGCTTGGAGACGAGGGCAAAAATTGTCGGTACATGGTGTTATCTATGGTATTGAGGATGGATTACTAAAAGATCTTAACGTTACTATCAATTCACTAGAGCAGGTTGAAGAAATCTATCAGTTGAAGGGCTAGCGAATTAGAATAATAAATCACTTTTATGCGAGAATTTAACGTGTCTTGTGTTAGTTTCTTCCGAGGTATATCGAGAGTGTGAGTAGAATAACGAAGTTAGTAAACTCGGAGAATCACTGCGCGCAACTGATCCGTTCCGTATTTCAAAATTCATACAAGATCGAGGCTAATCTAATAGGAGCGGTTAAGTTTCCACCGTTAGCTAGGACTGCGCATGATATTCAAGAAACTAACCGAAGCTTCTACGGCCTGTGGATAAAAGGCCGACTAGCTGGAGTTGTCGAGGTGGAACTGTCAGATTTTAAGCTTGAAATATCAAGTCTAGTGGTTGAACCTGATTTTTTTCGACAGAGTGTTGCAAGCGATTTAATTAAATTTTTATTTCAATCTTTAGCTCCTAAGACTGGTTGTGAAGTCGCTTATGTGGAGACTGCAGAAAAAAACTTACCAGCCATTAAGTTATATCAGAAATTCGGGTTTACTATAATAAAAACGTGGATTCCGGATCACGGCATTAGAAAAGTTCGATTAAAAGCTGAACTCAATCGTTAGCATAATGAAAACTATTTAGCTTTGGTTTAGTGAGTATAAGTATTAATTAAAGTGTTTTAAATCAGTTGTTAAGAGCAATCTATTGTCGGTATTATGAGCAACATGAATCAATCTCAACAATTACAAGCTCAGCTAGAGCAAATATCGGAAAGTGCTCGAAAAAAAATCGGCAAGGGTAAAGTCGCTGATTATATACCAGCACTAGCGCAAGTGGATAATAACCAGTTTGGAATCGCTGTGTGTAATTTGCAGGGTGAAGTCTATACAACGGGTGATGCAAGGACTCCTTTTTCAATTCAGAGTATTAGTAAGCTATTTACTCTGATCCAAGCAATGAAAATATACGGTGATGATCTGTGGCAGGGTCTAGGTCGAGAACCTTCTGGTCAGCGATTTAACTCATTGGTGCAGTTGGAATCAGAAAATGGTATACCCCGTAATCCGTTTATTAATGCTGGAGCTTTACTAGTCTGTGATCGGTTAGAAAGCCGCTGCTCAGCGCCTAATTACCAGTTACTTGAAATGCTTAAAAACCTCTCAGGAAACTCACATCTAAAAGTTGATAAAGCTGTTGCTCGTTCGGAAATGGAGCACGGATCTCGAAATGCGGCTATGGCCTATTTAATGAAAGCCTTTGGGAATTTTCCTAATCCGGTTGAAAAAGTTTTAGAGAGCTACACTCACCATTGCGCCATTGAAATGAGCTGTGTCGATTTAGTTAAAGCGGCTTTACCGCTTGCCAATCGGGGGATTGGTTTGAATGGAGAACAAGTACTAACTCCTAAACGAACTAAGCGGGTCAACGCTATGTTAGCGACTTGTGGGTTGTATAATGAAGCGGGGGAGTTTGCTTTTAAGGTAGGTCTACCGGGCAAGAGTGGTGTGGGTGGTGGAATTTTGGCGATTTATCCAGGGCACTACTCTATATGTGTTTGGTCTCCTGAGTTGAATGTCGCGGGGAATTCGTTGGCGGGGATGTATGCGCTTGAGAAGCTCAGCGAAGAGCTTCATTTTTCGATTTATTAAATAAAGTTGCTATTTTCCAAAAGGAAAAGCTTTTTATTTCTAAGTTCAAAGGCGGTTTGCGGCATTTCTGCTCTAGCAAGTCAATTTATTTGACATCTTATGATTCCCTAAGTGCTGTTTCGCAGCGCTAAAGCTTTCCTGCGAGTTTCTTTTGTAAGAAGACAAAAGAAACCAAAAGCTTCTTTCGCTGAAGACAACTCATTTTTTACTTGTTGATAATTAGTTCAAGCCTGAACAGTCCTTATTGGTTGAACGAGAGTCAGCGGAAGAAAAGAGCTCGCTCACGCTCATTTGCTTTTCTTGTCTACCCGCTGACTCATGTGTTTCACTTCTCCGTTATAGCCGCTAGGCGAGTAAACCTTTCGTAAAGATATTCACTTCGTTGATTACGCGTAAAGAAAGTATGATCGAAGTAAGTAGCAGTGGGATGGGCCTCACAAACGAACAGGTGGTGGGCGTCCCACAGACCGTTAAGACAAAATATTTGGTCAATCTCGGTAGCCCAGTGCCAACGATATCGGCATTTTTGGTTACTTTTTTTGCTATTGAAAAAAGTAACTCGCAGTCAGAGCGCAGCGCTGCGAAACCGCACTTAAAAGTATAAAAAATTGTCGATTTAGTTTGATAAATAGCAAAGACAGAATCGCTGCGAAACAAAGGGTTGCTGAGCGGAGCCGAAGTATTGACTTTGGTTTTTCGAGAGTTCTGGCTTGTATTAAAGGGCAATAGAAATTGTCCGCTATAGATAAAAAAGCAACCTTCAACTACAAAGACTTCTTAAGCTGCTTTATTCCGGTTTGGCAAACCAAACCGGAAGTACTAACACTAATTTAAATTAGGCGTATTCTCTGCAAAATACTCATGACTATCAGCATTATTAGTCGCACCATTAGGATCGCTATCAGCTAAATTCTGCGCTCCAGCTTGACCATAAACAATGTCATCCGTTCCGGCTACTGCGTTGAAGTGACTAATCTCATGAATGATTGTTCCACCCTTTGAATCAGTCCCAGTCATGCTTGCACTCCAAAAAGCGCGACATAAATAGACTTTGTATGGCTGGTTTGGATAAACATAAGCAAAATAGTTTTGGTTACAACTGCAATCAAATACTTTTGGCTCGTTATCGAGCGCATTTTTGATAGCATCAAAGTTTCCTGCAACCTTATTCCATCGACTGCTAGAGTACGCACCAAACCAAGTTGTGTAGCGATTACCGACTGAACCACTAAGATAGCTTACAGAATCGTTTGCCATGCTTTTAGCGGCATCAACCGCGGAAAGGATTGAATTTTGCTCTGAGTTTGAACAGTTACCGGTAAATGAAATATCCTCAGTTGGTGTTCCGCCGCCGCCACAATCTTCTTTCTTCGGATTACAAGGCTTGCCTTTTCTCGCGGTGACCTTAGTAACATAAATCTCAGTAGAAAAATCCGATCGCATTTTGGTATTACGGTTACTATTTTGTGCTTTGCCCGACTGGCTTAGGCCAAACATTTCAAAGTTACTTGTTTCAACTTCAATCTGGTAGGCTCCGGCTTCAGAAAAGTCATAGTCGCTGGACAATTCAACTTGATAATTGAGCTTTTGATTAGGCTTTATACGAACATAGTCAGATTGTGTTGCCGCAGGTCTTTTATAATGCGGTCCCATGTAGCTCACAGGCATACCATCTCGAGACACCTTAAAAATACCTTCTTCAAGATTGCCTTGGCTATCAGGTAAATACCATCGCAAAATATCAATGGTTTCGGCAGTACGATTTTTTATAGAAAGCTTAACCACCACATCTTCATTATTACCGATGCTGTTTTTGATTGGATTGACTTTAATTTCAAGTCCAGAGTGTTGTTTGGCAAATACGCTCGTTGAAACCACAAACGCAGCCAATAAAGCTAACAGTGTTTTTATATTCATCGATTTGTCCTATTTTAGTTGTTGTTTATCGGGTAACCAGACTGCTCACTTGGTTCTTTCAATCATAGGAAAATAGGACTTTACGAAATAGTACAAATCCGACCGAAATTCTACTCTGAGCGACATTATCTCAAATTAGTTCATTCATTCAGGATGGGCTATGAAACTCATAAGTTGAGTTAATCGTAGGTTGGCTCTACCCGACCTACGGGCTGGTGATTTAAAGAAAAACGTTATAAACTGTTGATTAGGTCCAATAAACTTTCAGTCGCGGCAGTTCGAGTTCGACGATTCAGGCGCCTGCTGCAATGAATAAACGCTAGAGTTTTATGCAAATAAATTTTTTCACAAGTCCGCAGGATGAAATGGGGATTCTTGATTTTATCCAGATGAAAGAAGGGTATTTCATTACAGATTTATGGAACTCTAAGAAAGACAGAATACCTGTCCTTTCTAGAGCGGAAATTAGAGACCTGTCGCAAAATCGGGAGATTGGAATTCTCTCCACGCACATTTTGATGCCTTCAAACAACTCGATTTCAACATTAGAGTTGAGGGATGAAAAAGGCTTTACGAAAGTTGAGGTAATCGAGTTTGATCGTTCATATCAGAAAGACGGCATCTTTTATCCAGGCCGTCTTTGGTTAAACGGCCTTAAACCTGAAACCGAGAAGTTATACCAAAGCATTGCTTCCTACATAAGAAGAAATTTCACTAATGAAGATGGTTGGTACTTAGGCAAAACTGCTAATGAATACTGTGTTTCAAATAACTTATCTAAAGCTGTTAGTACACACCGCTAACTCGTGAATCGGGTTAACCGTAGGTCGGGTAGAGCCGACAGCGAAACCCGACAATAAACTTTAAGACGAAAACAATGTTCCTTGATTCAACCGAACCGTCGGGTTTCGCTACAAGCTCTACCCGACCTACAGGCTAAAAAATGAAACCATATGTAGTCTTGTTTCTCACATATGCATTCTTGTTAATCTTAAAGTGGGCTTTCGATAAGAAAGAGTTCAGGCGCTGTCCTGAAAAAGGCGAAAGGTACAAAATTCTTCCATTACACTTTAAGTTTGGATGCTGGTTTATTGTAGTACCGCTTTTGGCTCTTGGAACCGTCGGACCGTTCGTTTTTGAAGATGAACCTTATGCATTAAGTTTTTTACTATCTATAGTAGCTTTCGCTTTTTTGGAAGTAAGAGTAGTGGAGTGGTATAGGAAAAATGGATATTACTAGGAAATTAATCCTGGCTAAATGAGTTCACGAAAATTTACACTGTGTTTCGGTTTCAGATTCTCTTAGCGCAAAATCAATACAAAAAGACCAATACTTGCCCTACAACTAAGATGAGCAAGCATGACCTCCATGACGCTGTTTAAAAAACTCAATTCTTAAATGTATTAAGAGGCTTGAGCTAATTGTGGTAAATCGGAAAACGAAACTCTTTGTGGAGTCTCTGTACTAGCGGTTGATTTAATGTCGTTGACAAGATCCATTATCGCCTGAAACTTTTCTAAAACCACTTTGCCTTGCGCTGTGGTATCAACTAATTGCTTACCGTTTCTGACAAAAATACTAATATCTAATTCTTCTTCTAACAGTCGTAATTGTCGACTAACACCTGGCTGGGAGGTGTAAAGGTGTTTAGCTGCTTTAGAAATATTTAAGTCGTATTCCGCTATGGCTAGTACAAATCTTAGTTGTTGAAGTTTCATTTGTTTTCTCCTGTCAATTTTATTTGTTATGAGGCCATCGAATGAACGGCGGTAACAGCTCGTCCCGATGGGTCTGCGTTATTGCTAAAACTTTCATCCCAGGCTAGTGCTTCTTTGGTGCTGCATGCGATGGATTTTCCTGAAGGTACCGTGAGTGCAGCGCTATCGCCCGGAAACTTCTCCGCAAACAGTCGTCGATACAACAAACCTTCTTTAGTGTCTGGTGTGTTAATTGGAAATTCGACGGTAGCATTAGTTAGTTCAGCGTCAGAGATTTTTGCTTCCGCATATTCTTTTATTGAGTCAATCCATGAATAGCCGACCCCGTCTGAAAATTGCTCTTTTTGTCGCCACAACACTTCTTCGGGTAAGTAACCTTCAAAAGAAGCTCGTAAAATATGTTTTTCAATTTTTCCATCACCACACATCTTATCTTTTGGTGCGAGGCTCATCGCGGTATCTAAAAATGCTCTGTCTAAAAACGGAACTCGCGTTTCAACACCCCAAGCTGCCATGGCTTTGTTGGCTCTAAGGCAATCAAATTGATGCAGCCGCTCAAGTTTTCTTACGGTTTCTTGGTGGAACTCTTTATCATCAGGCGCTTTATGGAAATATAAGTAACCACCAAAAATCTCGTCAGCGCCTTCGCCTGATAGCACCATCTTGATTCCCATTGATTTGATTTTGCGCGCCATTAAAAACATCGGGGTAGAGGCTCTAATAGTGGTGACGTCAAAGGTTTCTAAGTGATAGACAACATCCGCTAAGGCGTCGAGTCCTTGTTGCACTGTAAAATTGATTTCATGATGAATGGTTCCGATTTTATCGGCGACCTTTTGTGCGGCGATCAAATCGGGTGAACCTTTAAGTCCAACTGCAAAAGAGTGGAGTTGTGGCCACCAAGCTGGGCTTTGTTGGTCGTCTTCTATTCGCTTTGCAGCATTTAGCTGAGCGATAGCTGAAATGAGTGATGAATCCAATCCACCGGAAAGCAAAACGCCGTAAGGAACATCCGACATCATGTGTTTTTTGACAGACTCAGATAGCGCGGTTCGAATAGTGTCAGTTGATGACTGGTTGTTTTTCACTTGATCAAAGCTTTTCCAAGCCGGATGGTAATAAGGCTTAATCTCGCCCAGCCGGCTGTCTAAATAGTGCCCCGGAGGGAAGCTGTGTACTTGCTGGCAAATGTCGACCAGCGCTTTCAGCTCAGAAGCAACTAGCAATTGCTGTTGTTCGTCATAGCCGTAATATAGAGGAATTATTCCCAAAGGATCTCTGGCGACAATGTATCGATCTGATTTTGAGTCAAATAGAATAAAGGCAAACATACCTTCTAATTGGTTGAGACGCTTTTCAATCAGAGAAGTATGTAGCTCGACTCCATCGTGCTTGTCTTTTTGGTAAAGCGCCAGAATGATTTCACAGTCGGATTTAGTCTGAAATTCATAGTGTGACTTTGAGTCAGCTGCTCTATTGCTGAATATTTCTGATTGTTCCAGATCCTTATGATTGTAAATTTCGCCGTTAACCAGTAAGGCAATGTCCTGCGACTTGTTTAAAAGTGGTTGTTCACCCGTTTCAATATCGACGATGGCCAAACGCTCATGGACCAACACAGCACTATCACAAGTCCAGATCCCAGACCAATCAGGGCCTCGATGACGTTGTTTTTGTGACTGTTGTAGTGCCAAACTTCGGTATTTTTGACTGTCGTTCTGAATATCCAGAATGCCAAATATAGAACACATTTTTGAACCTTAATTAAATAAAATAGCAGTTTCAGGTGTTTATGTTTACTTAAAAGTGTTTAAAAGTGAATAGTATTTAATAAAAATAGTTGAAGAGGTGAATGATATTCAATAATATGGCTTAATATTGTTAACCCATTAAATATTGGGAGATATTAGGGTGCCAAACCGAAGAAACGTTAAAACGTCTAAAAAGGAAAACTACCAAGTTGACCACTTGGATAAGCAAATAATCAATTCTTTGGTTGTTGATGCGCGAACTTCCTATGCAGAATTAGGTAAACTATTTGGTGTAAGTCCTGCTACTGTGCACGTGCGTGTCGAAAAGTTAAAAGCCGCTGGAATTATCACCGGAAATAAATTGGCGATAGAGCCGAAAGAACTGGGATTTAGTGTCTGTTGCTTCATTGGGATTACGCTGAAAAGTGCCGGCGACTATCCCGAAGTACTTGCCAAATTGGAAAAAATTGAAGAAGTGGTAGAAGCTTACTATACCACTGGTGCTTACAGTATTTTCATAAAGATATTTTGTGAGTCAATTGATGACTTACACCATTTATTAGTCAACAAGATTCAATCCATTGAAAAAATTAGAGCAACGGATACGTTAATTTCTCTACAAAACCCTATCCATCGAAATATCAGCTTGTAGCAGTTCGATTGATTGTTGTTGCGAAAATCCACTCAAGTCTAAGGCTTATACCAAAGACTAATATACTCAAAAAAAGTTAGACAATGAAAATTATTCATGTTTAAATCCGAAAAAGTCAAACGAACAAACTAATCATTTAGAACGAATAACGTGAATATACAACCAGCTTTCTCACAAATTACAATTATCCGCCGCCGTCGCCGTAGCAGCTGTGCTGGGGTGCGATGACGTGTGAGTAAAAGACAATACGTTTTCAATAAAACCCGGCAAATGCCGGGTTTTTTTATGCCTGAAATAAATGCCTCACTGGTTAAAAAGATAAACAAATTGACTAATTTTTAGATTAACAGGACCCAATATGAAAAATTTTATTAGTACCATCGACTGGAGTCAGAGCGAGCTGCAACAACTGTTAGATCATGCAAACCAGTTCAAGCAAGGTGCCAGCAGTGATAGTTTAAAAGGCAAATCTGTAGGGTTGCTTTTTTTCAACCCGTCACTAAGAACACGAACGTCATTTGAATTAGGAACCTGGCAAATGGGAGGGCACGCCGTGGTATTGGAGCCCGGTAAAAATGCTTGGCCGATAGAGTTTGAGTTGGGTACGAAGATGGACGGAACCGCTGAGGAGCATGTTGCCGAAGTGGCTCAGGTGCTCTCTAGGTATGTGGATATGATCTGCATTAGAGCCTTCCCAAAGTTTGAGAATTGGCAGGAAGACAGACTGGATAAAGTAATTCACTCATTTGCAAAGTACGCCAGCGTACCGGTGGTTAATATGGAAACCATCACTCATCCCTGTCAAGAACTTGCTCATATGCAAGCCATTCAATCGCTTATTGGTAAACCACAAAATAAAAAGTATTTGTTAACTTGGACTTATCATCCAAAACCACTCAACACCGCGGTGGCCAATTCATCAGTGCTTATAGCGAGCAAGTTTGGAATGGATGTCACGCTATTGTGCCCGACCAAAGACTACCACTTAGATGCTCGTTATATGGAAGCCGCTGCTCTTCAAGCCGAACAATATGGCGGTAGCTTTAAGGTGACTTATGACATCGAAGAGGCTTATAGCGGAGCTGATATTGTTTATGCGAAAAGCTGGGGCGCGCTGCCATTCTTTGGAAAATGGAATGAAGAAAAATTAATCAGAGATCAATACAAACACTTTATCGTTGACGAAGAAAAGATGGCTTTAACCAATAGTGGCCACTTCTCTCATTGCCTCCCCTTAAGAAGAAATATTAAGGCGACAGATGCTGTCATGGATGCAGATTATTGCTTTGCTGTCGAAGAAGCAGAAAACAGACTGCATGTGCAAAAGGCGATTATGGCGGCATTGATTTAGGAGCTAGGAGCTAGGAGCTAGGAGCTAGGAGCTAGGAGCTAGGAGCTAGGAGCTAGGAGCTAGGAGCTAGGAGCTAGGAGCTAGGAGCTGGGTAATGTGAGTAACTAGTAACTAGTTTCGGGTTTCAAGAACGAATAGGTAAATGTATTGGTATTAATGATTCGGCTTTTTCTCAGTGCCCTCCGTGCCTCTGTGGTGAAAGTCTTTTAGGTTTTATGTTTTAAGTATTTGGAGAAGAAAATAGAATGAATAATCAAACACAACAGCATGTTGTACTGGCATTTTCGGGCGGCTTAGATACCAGCTTTTGTATTCCTTACCTGATAGAACAAGGGTACAAAGTCACCACCATCTTCGTGGATTCTGGCGGTGTGTCCGCCCAAGAAAAACTGCAAATAAAACAGCGTGCAATTGAGCTTGGCGCGGTTGAGCATGTTGAGGAATCGATAGCCGAGGAATTATGGTCGGAAGTGATCACACCATTGATTTGGGGGGGGCATTGGTATCAGAATCAATATCCTTTACTTTGCTCAGATAGATATCTGATCGTTGCTACTTGCTTAAAACTTTGCGACAAATTGGGCACCAAGTTGTTCGCCCACGGTTGTACTGGTATGGGCAACGACCAAGTTCGATTTGATTTGGCCGTTCAATGTCTAGGTGATTATGAAATTTTGTCACCGGTTAGAGAAATTCAAAAGCTCACAGATGAAGTTAGAGAGTATGAAAAAAACTACTTAGTCGAAAAAGGCTTTAGTTATTCGGATAAAGTCTCGGCTTATTCTGTGAACGAAAATCTATTGGGTTCGACAATTTCCGGCTCAGAAATTGATGAATGGAAAAAACCGGGTGAGCAGAGCTACTTACTGACGCCATCAAAAATCGACTCGAACAAACCGAGCCAACTGGTTAGCTTTACTTTCGAAAAAGGACAGCTTACACATTTGGATGGAAAAACGTTAGATAACGATTTTTCCGGTGAGCAAGTAATGCAAACACTCAATCAGCTTGTTGGTTCATTTTCTATCGGAAGAGGTTTATATACCGGTGATACTAGTATCGGTCTGAAAGGTCGAATCGCTTTTGAAGCGCCTGCATTGGTCGCATTAAATGCCGCTCATACTGCGCTAGAGCAATCAGTTTTATCTAAAGCGCAAAATCGGTTTAAAGCAACTGTCGCAGAAAAATGGACTGAACTTGTTTATGAAGGTTTTTTCTATGAGCCGTTAAAAGATGACCTACAAGCTTTTCTGAAATCATCACAAACTCAGGTGACTGGTAGTGTGACTTTGGAATTATCGCCTGGTCAATTGATGGCTGTCGAGGTTGACTCGGATAATATTCT
This sequence comes from Kangiellaceae bacterium, assembly GCA_039969155.1. Lineage (GTDB taxonomy): Bacteria > Pseudomonadota > Gammaproteobacteria > Enterobacterales > Kangiellaceae. The sequence goes on along the minus strand of JBDVOJ010000109.1, from coordinate 20,302 downwards.
AAAAGATTCTCAATCCGTTTATGCTCAATCAGCTTCGTGGAATATTGAAGAAGCGATAGGCTTTATTAAACTCTTTGGAAAATCAACGGTAATGGCATCCAAGACCAAAAGAGTGACTACGGCAAAGGGAAAACAATAAAATGGATTATACCCACTCATTAGTGTTTAAACATTTAGCCAATTTAGTTTCATTCGACACTCAAAATCCTCCTAGGAAGATTGATTCGGAAAGTGCAATTTTTGGCTACTTAAAAGAGCGTTTAAAAGATTTCAATCTAGAATTTATCGACGCAGGTGATGGCTGCTTAAGTTTGTTGGCGATTAGAGGCAAACCTGACTTACTGTTCAATTTTCATATTGATACCGTACCGGTTGCGAGCGGTTGGACTCTAGAACCGTTAGAACTCGTACAACAGGGCGATAAGCTGATAGGTTTGGGGGCATGTGATATTAAAGGTGCGGCGGCTTGCATGCTGTCAGCGGTTAATCAGCAAGCGGGCGATGTTGCGCTATTATTCTCTTCTGACGAAGAGCATGGTTCTAGCCAGGCCATTAAGAAATTTCTTTCGGTCAATAATTCGTTTAATAAGGTCATTGTCGCTGAACCAACACAGGCGAAAGCGATTGTTGCTCATCGAGGTATTCAAACAGCTGTTGCCCATTTTAAAGGAATATCTGGACATGCATCAGAGGCGCGGGCACTAAAAGATAATGCCATCCATAAAGCGGGAGAGTGGATTTATCGCGCGACTTCGTGGGTATCTCTGTTTGACCAACAAGTTGAAAATCTGTCAGGGCTACCGTTTAACATTGGAACAGTAAACGGCGGTATTAAAGCCAATATGATAGCGGCTAATTGTGAACTTAAATTTGGTTTTAGACCACTTCCAGGTCAAAGCGCGCAATCGGTCATTGAGCAATTAGCTGCGCTTTCGGAAAACTCGCCTGAAATTGAGGAAGGTTTCTTTGGTCCCTGTTTACCTGCCGCTAACCAACCGTTTGAAGAAGCTATGAACAAAGCCAAAGACTTGGCTATTTCATTAGGTATTGATATTGGTCATGCGGTTAATTTTTGGACGGAGGCGAGTCTATTTTCTCAAGCTGGAATGACAACCTTTGTTTTTGGTCCTGGCGATATCGCTCAGGCTCATACCGCAGACGAGTGGGTTGCTATTAACCAGCTACAAGCGGTCGAAAATAGCTACCTCAACATTTTAAATCAACAAGCTCACACAAACGTTAATTAAAGAGAAGAGTTATGAATCAAAATATTTCAGCTAAGCAAACCAGTGAAAAAGGTAAGGTGAAAGATACTATCATCCAGCTTCTTTCGAACTTAGCTAATCCGAAAGAATTTAACCAATACATGACTCGATTTGTTGAAGCGGGGCAATCTCGTTTTGCAGTGATTAAAGTCGGTGGTGCTATTCTGGATAATGATCTTGAAAATCTTTGCTCGTCGTTGGCCTTCTTAGAACAAATCGGCCTGTTTCCAATCGTTGTCCACGGAGCGGGCCCACAACTAAATCGAAACTTAGAGAAGGCTGGTGTCGAGTCGACTTTTATCGAAGGGCAAAGAGTGACGGATAATGATGTACTTAAGATCGCAAAGAAAACATTTATCCAACAAAACTTAAAGCTAGCTAATCGACTTCAATCCATGGGGGTGAAAACTGCATCGATCACTTCGGGTGTTTTTATCGCCGAAAAAACTCAGCAAACTGAACTGGGTTATGTTGGCGAAGTAACTGAAATTGATTTAGAACCAATTAAGCTGTCAATAAAAGCGGGTGCAGTGCCAATTTTATCATCTTTAGCGGAAACAGCCTCAGGTCAAGCACTTAATATCAATGCTGACATCGCCACCAATCAATTAGCCATTGCGATTAACCCTTACAAGATCATTTTTCTTACCAGTACCGGTGGATTATTAGATCAAAATGGCAAAATCATTTCGTCGGTTAACTTGATTACCGACTACAACCAAATGATGGAACAAGAATGGTTACATGGGGGAATGAAATTAAAGATTCAGCAGGTAGCGGAAATATTGAGTCAATTACCAGCAACGTCATCGGTTTCCATCACTAAACCCGCTCATCTTGCCAAAGAATTGTTTACCCATAAGGGCTCTGGGACTTTAATTAGAAAAGGCGAATCGATCATGGAACATCATGACATAGAAACTATCAAGCTTAAAAAACTAACTGAGCTGATTGAAAAAAGTTTTAAAAAGTCACTAGATGAAGACTATTTTGAAAAAACAACGATCCAAAAAGCCTATATTACTTACTGCTATCGAGCGGCTGCGATTGTAACCTTGTTAGATGGTGTTCCCTACTTAGACAAGTTTGTAGTTGCTGAGGAAGCGAAAGGCGAGGGGCTCGGTAAAGTACTTTGGGAAAGAGTGAGGTCGGATAATCCGTTTCTTTATTGGCGTGCACGACCAGGTAATTCGATTAATGGATTCTATTTTAGTAAGGCCGACGGATGCGTTAAATCGCCAGACTGGAATATCTTTTGGTATGGTCTATCTGACTTTTCGATGTTAGAAAACTGTATTAATCAAGCTACTAATAAAGCCGTTACAGTGAGTTGAATCGATGAATCAGTCAATTGAAAAAAAAGCTTCTGTTAAGCCGATTACCATTGGGATTGTGGGAGTTAGGGGCTATGTCGGTAGAGAATTGATTGGCTTGTTAAGCAATCAGACTCAATTAAAAGTCGAGTGGGTTAGTTCGCGTCAATTAGAGGGGAAGCCATTATCCGAGTTGTTAATAGAAGATGATAACTTTCGCGCAAGGGCAATTGATGAGCAGCACTACTTTCATCAATTAGAAATCCAAAATTTGCGTGCGGATGAAGTGGCGGCTTTAAAAACCGATGTTATTGTACTGGCGCTTCCGAATGGTCTAGCCAGTGATTTTGTGACTAAAATAGAACAGAGCAATAGTTGTAAGCTCATTCTTGATCTATCGGCAGACTATCGATTCGACGAGTCATGGATTTATGCTTTACCGGAAATAGATACTAAACCAAACATCGATTTTAATCATGCCGTAAATTCTAAAGAAATTGTAAAAATCAGTAATCCAGGATGTTACGCCACGGCGATGCAAATTGCGATTGCGCCGTTGTTAGGAAAAGTATTGGGGAGAGTTAACTGTTTTGGTATTTCTGGTTTTAGTGGCGCCGGAACCAAACCTTCAGCTAATAACGATCCAAAAAATTTAAGCGATAATATTATTTCTTATGGACTGATAGAACATCTTCATGAAAAGGAAGTGAGCTATCAATTAAATCAGCCGGTGTCTTTTTCTCCACATGTAGCCAGTTTTTTCCGCGGAATTAATATGACAGTGCAGATCGAACTTAAAACCGCATTAACTGAAAGTGAGGTCAACAAGATATTTGCTGTTTATTATAAAGGCAAAAGTTTCGTTAAGGTTATGCCGGCTATCCCGAACATTCAACAAGTCAATCACACGCCTTTCGTCTTTGTTGGCGGATTTAAAGTTAGTAAAGATGGAAAACGTCTAGTGGTCATTTGCTGCTTAGACAATTTGCTCAAAGGTGCCGCAAGCCAAGCTCTGCAAAATATTGCACTCGCTTGCCAACTAGATATTGATATTTTAGGAGTGAACTAATGACCCAACCACTTTGGCAAAAAGCCTCGACGGCAATTAATCAAGCTATGATGGAGTTTATGGCAGGTGAAGACATTCTCCTCGACCAACAATTAATCGGCTATGATATTACCGCCAGTAAAGCTCATGTACTCGGCCTGCAATCCATTAAACTTTTGGACCAGTCTGAAACTAACCAGCTGCTAGAACAACTCAGTGCTCTAGAAGTCGCCATCGAAAAATCGGAATTTGTATTGGATTCACGGTTCGAAGATTGTCACTCAGCAATTGAATATTGGCTAGTGGATAAACTCGGCGACTTAGGTAAAAAAGTACATACCGGACGCTCTAGAAATGACCAGGTTTTGGTGGCCACAAGACTTCATTTGAAATCCTCGTTAGAACAAATGATAGAGCTAACCAAGCAAGTTGCTAACGCTTGTTTGAATCAAGCAGAAGCGGGTAAGAACATACCCATGCCAGGTTACACTCATTTACAACAGGCAGTACCTTCATCTGTAGGTATGTGGTTTGCTGGTTTCGCTGAATCCATGATAGATAATTTGATCAGTCTCGAATCAGCATTGAAGCTAGTGGATGCCAACCCCCTAGGAACCGCTGCTGGCTATGGCGTTAATTTACCATTGGATAGACAGCTAACAACCGATGAATTGGGTTTTTCTAGAATGCAGATTAATCCTATCTATTGTCAGAATAGTCGTGGCAAGTTAGAGATGGCAGCGCTTAACTCAATGTCATTATGCTTATTAGATATTCGTCGTTATTGTTGGGATATTTCATTATTCACTACCCAAGAATTTGCCTTGGTCACTCTGCCTGATGAGATGATGACCGGAAGTTCTATTATGCCGAACAAGAACAATCCTGATTTAGTTGAGTTGATGAGAGCAAGTTATGCGGTGGTTCAATCGGCTTCGATCGAATTGCAATCAATCTTATCCTTGCCATCGGGTTATCAACGCGACTTGCAATTAACCAAAGGGCCGATGTTAAGAGCCATTAAAAAAGCGATTGATACTATGACTCTGTTTCCTGCTTTAGTGGAAGGATCTCGTTTCAATGCTCAATCGTGTGAAGATAAGATCAATGGTCCAATGTACGCAACCGATTTGGCCATAGAACTCAGCGCTCAAAATATACCGTTTAGAACTGCTTACAAGCAAGTCGCAGAAGGGCAACAAGCGCTTGATTCGCGAAAAGCGATAGATAGTCTTAATCAGCGGGTTTCACCAGGTGGATGTGCTGATTTGATGTTAGAGGAGCTAAAAGGGCGATTGGCTGACTACTAAATTGAAAAAATTTGTAGGTTGAGGCGACGTAGGAATCCCCAACGGCTATCGTTGGGGGCGCAAGGCTCACCCCCAACCTACAATTTGGCTCACCTTACCGAGTTAAACATTTTGATTATTTTAATTCCTTTGGTTTTTTTGCAAAAGTATCACCAAAGAAATTGTTTTCATTCCAAGCCGGGCGTTGACTGTCATTGGCAATTTCCTTACCGATTTGATAATTAACGCGAGCGAAAGTTGCTCCGGCCTCATAATTGATTTCTAAATGAGTATCATCACTTGGTTGATGATAATGTTGAACAAAAAAGTCTTGAAAAATCTTCTGGCCATCAATACCTTCTTGCTTTGATTCAAATCCAGGTACCAAAAAGATCGATGGAACGCCTTCTTTAACAAATGAATAGTGATCACTTCTAACAAATAGATTTTGTTCTGGCATCGGATCCGGGCTTAGTTTTAATCCTTGCGCTTCGGCTGCTCTAGAGACATAAGAATCGAGTGTTGAATGCTCTGAACCAAAGGCTATAACGTCAGCAAATGGGTATAATATAAGTGGCATGTCCAAATTAATGTTTGCGATCATAGCATCAGCAGCCACCGTTGGGTTTTTAGCGAAATACTCCGAACCGAGTAATCCTTTTTCTTCACCGGTGACAGCAACAAAAAGAATTGAGCGTTTAGGTGCTTGTTGTAAAGCAAACTGGCGAGCTGTTTCCAGCATAACGGCTATCCCCGACGCATTGTCCAGTGCACCGTTATTAATATGATCATCCTCTTTTACCATGCCCCCTGTTCCAATGTGATCGAGATGCGCTGAATAGACGATGTATTCGTTTTTTAATTGAGGGTCGGAACCTTCGATGATACCAGCAACATTTGAGCTTTTGACTTGCTCATGCTTGCTCTTGCGTTGGATGGTGACTTCTATATCCAAATCAAAAGCTTGTGGGATCTTATCTTCTGCAAGTCCATCAAAAATGGCTTGTAAATCTGCTCCCGCCGCACTAAATAACTTAAGACCGGCTTCCTTTGATAAGTAGGTTCCGACTTTTAAACTAGGTTGAGTACCAGCCGCTGTGCCATCTTGGTTTAGCCAATGAAATGACGGTCGGCCGACGAATGGTAGTATTTTTTCATAAGTCCTTACTTTATCGCGTTCGGGAGTGTGTAAAGAAATAACCCCAATAGCGCCTTGCTCTGCTGCATAGCGAGACTTCTCATCACCAGACGCGACATGCGCCCCTAGCTCACTTGGAAAAGCCTTAGGTTTTCCAGACAGGAACACAACAATTTTTCCGTTAACATCAATATTGGCATAATCATTATGATTGAGAGCAGGAGCATTAATTCCATAGCCTGCAAAGACTAACTTAGAAGTGACTTTATCTTCGGTACTATTGGGATTAGCACCGATTAAAAACTCATTGGGATAGGATAAAGATATTTCGTCATCTGAATGAATTTTTAATGCAACAGAAGACTTATCCAACGAACTTCGTACCAAAGGAACAGACTGAAACCAAGTGTTTTCATTACCTGCTGGCTTCATATCAAACTGCTTGAAATGACTTGCTACATATCGCGCAGCAATTTCATATTGTTCCGTGCCTGTATCACGACCGAGTAAATAGTCATCAGCTAGGAATTCTATGTGAGCTTGCAGATTGTTTTCTAGGTCAATTTTAGTGGCAGATTCTGTGGAGCTAGAATGAATTTGGGGTGTTTGAGGCTGGTTGCATGCTGTCAGACCGATAAAGAGTACTAAGCTGAATATTCGTTTCATGATTAAAATCCAAGTGACTAATGAGTTTATTAAGGTCAAACGAGATAAGTTAGGCTATTTTGGGAGTGAGTTCAATCTGTAAATCAATCAGAAACTGTTACAAGTAGTGTCATTGGCGAATTACCAATGTATAAGTGTGAGTGACTGCGCGCTAGTCATAGGGTTCTCTTTACTTGGCCATAAGGATATAGAATAAACCACGCGATATTCATTTTTCTCAATAGCGAAGAGGATTAAGAGAGATTTCATTCAAATTCATAGGCTTATTAAGCCTTTATCGGCTAAACTAATGATGTCGACAACACTAAAAATCATCTTATGCGAAGAGTAATCAGCTACTTAACGTTTGTGTTTTTCTGCTTAATATCTCATGGCGGTATTTTAAGCGCGGATGAAAGTGGCGCAGCAGAAACAAAGGTTAGACCTATCATTATAGATATCGGTTCAAACCGCGCGCCATTTACGATGTTTTTATCGAATGGACAAGCAACAGGTTTTTATGTTGAGTTTTGGGAGCTATGGTCGCAATACTCCGATATCCCAGTTAGGTTTGTCGATTACGGTTTCAAGAATGTTAGAGAAAATCTAACGAATGGAAGAATAGATTTACATTCTGGGTTGTTTAAGAATTTCGATAGAGAAAGCTGGGGCGAGTTTTCTCTACCATTTCATCGAGTAGATACAGGGCTTTATTTTTTAGCCTCATCGAAAAGTATGCCTGATTTAAAAAGTCTAAACGAATCTGGCCGACTTTTACTGGCGGTTCAAAGAAATAGTTATCAAGAAACGTTTATTAACCTCAATTATCCTGATATACCGCTGCTTTTATATGATGAGGTTAGTGAAGTATTCGAGCAGTTTCTGACCGGCGACTTAATTGCCATTTTCGAAGAACAACCCTTCATGGATGCACAAATTGCTGGAAAAGGGCTACGTGGGTTGTTCAAATTGGGACACGCTAAAGTTCTTGCTAATGAAATCTACGGTGTTGTTTCGAAAGGTAACCTTGAGTTACTCAATAAAGTTAATCAAGGGATATCGAATATCCCAGTTGCTGAAATCATAGCCTTAGAAAATAAATGGTTGTCGAGCAAGGAAACCTTTTTCTCAATAGCAAACTCTGAGTCAGTGCTTACGCGGCCAGAGTTAGAATGGGTGCAAGCATTGCCAGAGTTAACTCTAGGTATTGATTTAGAATGGTATCCCTATGATTTTATCAATGAAGATTCAATACATAGCGGCTTAAGTGCTGATTATATTCAGTATATTAAACAACAATTACCTTTAGAGATTACCGCGCAAACCAAAATGTCTTGGCGGGAAGCTTTTGATTTAACTAAACAAGGTGAAATTGATCTTTTGTCTGCGGTGGTCAGAACTAGAGAGCGAGAGAAGTTTATAAACTTTACTGAGCCGTATGCTGTTTTTCCGTCGGTTGTCGCGACTTACAAAGATTCGATTTTTGTACATGACATGACAAGTCTTAAAGGAAAACTGGTGGCAATTGAGAAAGGACTGATCTTAGAAGAAGTTTATCGAACTAACCATCCGCAAATTGACTACACCACTTTTACAAAATTAAGTGATGCTTTAAAGCTCTTAACGTCAGGGGAGGTCGATGCCGTCATTGCTGACCTCTCAAGCTATAACAGAGAGGTTACGCTCAATAAGTTAACCAACATTACCATTGCGGCATTTACCCCTTATGAACTGGAAGTTTCGATCGGTGTAAGAAAAGGTTTAGAGCCTTTGGTACCAATATTAAACAAAACCCTAGCGCAGATGAGTGATGAGCAAAAATCAATATTAGCCAATAAGTGGTTTGCTACTAAAAGACCGAGCAACCTAGACTATTTGGAAATAGCAAAACAGATTTCGCCTTACGCGTTGATATTGTTGGTAATCATCATTTACATAGTCTATTCGAATAAAAAATTAAGACTTGAAATTCAAGAAAGAATGAAAATAGAAAAATCTCTTGAGCGCGAAAAGGAAAAAGCCGATGCAGCCAATAGAGCAAAGAATAGCTTTTTGGCTAATATGAGTCATGAAATACGAACACCGATGAATGCTGTTGTCGGAATGGCAAATTTAATGGAGGAAACTTCGTTAGACAAAAATCAAAGATTTTACAACGATACAATCCAAACCTCAGCGGCATCTTTACTGGTAATAATCAATGATATTCTCGACCTGTCGAAAATTGAGGCCGGTAAATTAAAGCTAGATCTGCACGAATTTTCTCTAAAAAAGGTGGTCAGTAGAATTCATTCTCAGGTAAAACTAGAGCTTGAAAAGCATAAAATAAAGTTCTCAATTAATATTGATGACTCTATTCCTAACAGGTTAATGGGTGACTCCGTCAGGTTAGGTCAAGTGCTACTAAATTTGATTCATAATGCGATCAAGTTTACACCGGGCGGAGAAATTACTATCGGAGTTAGTCTGGTTGGTGTTGCGGAAGAAAAAGTGGAACTGGATTTCTACGTGCAAGATTCAGGAGTTGGAATCTCGAAAGAAAATATCAAGAAGTTGTTTCGGACATTCGGTCAAGCTGATACCCCGGCTACCAGAAACTATGGTGGAACAGGTCTTGGTCTAAGCATCTGTAAACAACTTTGTCGCTTAATGGGTGGAGATATTTGGGTGGAGAGTCAACTTGGCAAAGGGAGCTGTTTTCACTTTAAATTATTCTTTGAATCGTTTAATGAAAGCATTGAAGGTGAGGAGGGCGCCAAGAAAAAAGCAGAGCAAAGACTGCGGGGGGTTAAAATTCTCCTCGTCGACGATAATGATGTTAACTTGTTCATTGCCGAAAAAATGCTGTTAAAATCTGGCGCGCAGGTTATCAAAGCTGGTAATGGTCAAATCGCCATCGATATACTGCGCGAGTCTCAATTTGACGCTATCTTAATGGATATTCAAATGCCGATCTTAGATGGCTATGAAGCAACAAGAATCATTAGAAATGATATGAAACTCACCAAAATTCCAATTATAGCGATAACCGCCAACGTCATGGATGCTGATATTGAGCAGGGACGTGAATCTGGGATGAACGGTCATCTAGGAAAACCCTTGAACCGAGAGAAGATGATTACAACAATCAAGCAATTAGTGGAAAAGTGCCGCACTAATGTATAACTACTAATTTCGCACTTATTATTCTTTTCTTTTTTGGCCTTTAATCCAATAGTCGAAGAACGATTCTATTGTTTTATTTTGCGCTTTACTATTCAACCAGCTTCGCATAAAGTTTTCAAAAACCACGTCATTTTTATTAATAGGAAATGCCATCTGTAAAGAAGGCAGCCTTGGTTTTGGGACAACAACTGTATACTCAGGATAAATGAGAGTCCAGGCTGACGCTGCAGGCGCACCAAAAAGCATTGCGTCAATCTTATCTTTTTGGCTTTTGAAGAAAAGTCTTGGAGATGAAATTTCCCATGCTTTTGCTTTAGTAAAGGTCTTAGCGATTCTATTTTTGTAGTAAAAAGCTTCAGGTACTCCAATTACAATTTCTTCACGGTCAATTGCAGTTAGCCAGTTAGTAAACTCAGTTCGTCGTTCTTTCTTAACCACAAAAGCTAATTGTTGAGCTGTATACGGTATTGTTAAACTGTAGGTTTGCATGTTCTCCGGGATCATTGGAATGCCCGTCGTAATATCAATGTACCCTTTGTCTAATAATTCAGCGGCTTGGGAATGGTAAATCTTTATAAATTTAATCGCGACGCCTAAGTCACTGGCTAGTAGGTTTAATAGTTCTATATCAAAGCCGACTAATTTGCCATCCTGATTAAAAAAGCTGAACGGAAGATCGTCTCGATAGTATCCGACCTTTATAACTCCTTCGTTCTTAATTCGTTCTAAAGTGTTAGAATTTTTACCCCAAAGAATCGAAAAGTCAGCAGGTACTTCAGATAAGGTTTGCGATTCACGTTCGAGTAATAGATCCCTTTCTATAAAGCTCTGATAGCCATTGTATTGGTAATCAATTTTTTCGAAACTGAAAGACAAGCTTACAAAGACCAATAGAAGTATTGACGGAATTGAAATGCTGTAAGTCGCTATTGGTCTCCAAGTTGATTCTAATTTACGATCTATCCTTGCCATAATCGCAATGGGAAAACAAACCGCAAACGCAACGGAGAAAACGGTTCCCATTCGGGTCATCATTAAGTTATCCGCGAGGATAAAAATATCTATCATTGATGCCGGTGCATTGACTAGCTCAAGTAGACCAGGCATTGCGACTTGTTGAGTACCAAATAATTGAGGAAGGCCTTCTGACAAAAGCACCAGATAATCACTTGTCACTAGCAACGAACCTGAGGACCAAGTAGCGAATAATGCGAATAGTAAACACAATAACTTGCCACCAACTGGCAGACTGTATGTTATTGGCACAATAATCTCTGGAATAAAATCCGCATAGCGATGCTTTCTGGTGGTCGTGTCAAACAACGCTTTTACTTTCTCTACGATAATAGGTATCACGGCGAAGAAACTTCCCGTGGCAAAAGCTAATAGCATTGGCTCTTTTGAGGTGTCAAAAACTTGCTTAAAACTATACTGACTTAGTGAAGTAACAAACAATGGTAGGATAACAAATGATAATAGTATTACGACGGTACAAGCCGTAATTAGGTAAATCAGTAAGCCGTCAGCTTGAGAACTATCAAAAGTGAAAATGGCTCTGTAGACTAAGCAAAAGATACCTAATGGAGACCACTTCGTAATTAGGCTATTCACATTAGCGATAGCAGATAATAAGCTTTCCAATACGTTAATGGTTGATTCCTTACCTTTCACTTTTCTTAACCCAACACCAACGAATAGGCTAAACACAACGACCGATGGAATGATGGTATTGGCATAAGCATTAAATGGGTTGGAGGGGATAAAAAGATCGACAAAATCAACATCGACTATAGGTTTAAGTGTATTGGCGTTATAAAAATTAGCGTTTACCCAATCAGGAAAGACTAACGAACTGGTGAGAATCACAAAAACACAGATGACTAAAAAGATAGCGAACATCATTAACGACGATCTGAGAGTTTCTTTAATAAATCGAGGCGATAGTTTTCCAACACCTGCGATAAGCGAAAGTGATATATACGGAAGTGCCGTCATTTGAAGCAGCGTATAAAAACTATCGGCGATAGCATCAACACCCCAAAAAAGACTTGAGCTATTAAATCCGGCTATCAGTCCTAGAACCATTCCGGTAATCGCAAGTTCCGGAGTCGTTGGCATTCTAAGTTTTGTCATAAGTACTCGACACTCGTCTGTTCAATCTTAGACAGCTTGAAGGGAATGACTTAATTATAGCATTTGGGATGACAGTCAAGAATATCAATTAAGCTAGCTAGTTCTCATAACGATGCTTTATTGAATTTTCGGTGAGTGGAAAACAGAAGATCCTATCAGACGGTCAGAATGAACACGCTAAGGGGCGAAGTTTAAATATACTAAGGCTAAGTTGAGTGAGGGATTTCTTCAGCTTCATAATCTAAACCAGCATCCGGGTCATTAAATATCTGTTCATCAAAATTACCTTCCCATTGACTAACAATCGTTGCCACCGTGGCATCGCCAGTGATATTAACGGCGGTCCTAACCATATCGAGGATGCGATCGACTCCCAAAATCATCGCTATGCTTTCTGTGGGAAGTCCAACTGATGACAATACCCCAACAAGTAGCACGATCCCAGCACTTGGAACACCTGCCGCACCAATTGAGGCCAAAGTTGCGGTCAATATAACGGTCAAGTATTGTGCAATACTAAGGTCAATAGCATATTGTTGTGCAATAAACACAACAGCAATACCCTGTAAAATTGCGGTTCCATCCATATTAATGGTTGAGCCTAACGGAAGTACAAAACTTGCTGTCGAGTTACTTACCCCAATTCTTTTTTCTGCCACTTCTATGGTGACTGGTAGAGTCGCAGAGCTACTCGACGAACTAATTGCAAATAGCATTGCTGGACGCATTTTCATAAGAAAAGTGAATGGATTAAGTTTGGCTACAAACTTTATTAGTACGGGGTAAACCAATAAACCATGAACTATCAACACAAAAATAACCAATAAAAAATATTTTAGAAGGCTTGAGAGTTCACTCCACTTTGCCTCCGAAACCACAATCGCCATAATACAAAATATGCCATATGGAGCAACTTTCATAATCATGGTGACCAGTTTCATAATCACTTCATTCATGCTTTCGAAAAGGTGAGCAACTGGTTTACCTTTCTCGCCACTTAAAGAGATCGCCAACCCAAGCAGAATGGCAAAAATAATGATCTGCAACATGTTTGGTTTTAACTGAGAAACAGAGTGAAATGGGTTTTGCGAAATTAAATTCGAGAATATTCCAAAAATAGAAGTCTCTTGGGCAGTCATCGCGACATCAGACGAAAGAGCTACTCCAGCTCCTGGTTGGATAAGAATGGCAAATACAATGCCTAAGGTAACTGCGATTAAAGTGGTTGCTAAATAGAGTGAGCCAGCTCTAATAGTCATACTGCCCAGTTTATTGGGATCAGCCAACGAACATGTACCACAAATCAGGGACACTAGCACTAAAGGAACAACGATCAGTTTTAAACTATTGACGAACCAAGTCTTAATGAGCGCAAACAGTCCGCTGATTAAATATTCGTTGAGCCAGCCTTTTAGAGATATATCGAATAGGCTAAGTTGTTCGGGGATAAAGACAAAAACTAGACCGAATAAAACTCCAAAAAACATCGCAAGCATTATTTTCATACTTAAAGACATCTTACGATTTTCCATGAATATTCCTTAGTGTTTGAGTTTGAGCATCGAAATCATCTAACCAGTGATCAAAAGGGAAGGCGAGTGTATAACTTATGCACTTGTTAAGAAGCGGTGCCCGGGTTTTTTCAAACGTCCCAGGCATCGGTTTGATTATTGATCGTGCGTTTTGCTAACAACTTTTGCCAGTTCAAGCTCTTGTTCTGGATCAATCTCAATTTCTTCTTCGCTAAACAAACCCGCTTCGGGATCGTTATAGATATTCACATCTAATTTTCCCTCGCTCTTGGCAACCACCGAAGAAACAATTGCGTCACCAGAGATATTAACTGAAGTTCGAATCATATCGAGTAGTCGATCCACTCCTAAAATCAGACCAATCCCTTCTAATGGCAATCCGACTTGCGCGAAAACCATTGAAAGCATAATTAACCCAACACCAGGAACACCTGCGGTACCGATGGAAGCTAGAACGGACATTAGAATGACCGTTAAATAACCTGCAACTCCGAGATCAACATTGTAAACGTTAGCAATAAATACAGTTGCCACACCTTGCATAATTGCTGTGCCGTCCATATTGATAGTAGCGCCAAATGGGACTGTGAATGAAGCCACTGAATTGTTAACGCCGAGGCGCTCTGTGACCGTTCTTAAAGTGACGGGTATAGTTGCGTTAGAGCTCGATGTGCTAAATGCAAATACTTGTGCATTCCGTATCTTCTTTAGAAAAACTAACGGATTGAGTCCTGAGAATAATATAAGAACCCCTTGTAGGGTTACGAATAAATGGAAGAGTAAAACGCCGATCAAAACTACTACATACCCCAACAGTTTAATGAATAAATCGAAGCCTAATTCTGCCATAGCTTTGCCCAATAAGCAGAACACTGCGTAAGGCGCTAGACTCATGACCACGCCAACCATTTTCATCATGACTTCATTGAGGAGTTCAGTAGACTCAACGATAGGTTTGGCTTTTTTACCAACCAGTAGAATACTCACTCCAACTAGAATGGCAAAGAATATAATCGAGAGCATATCGCCGTTGGCCATCGACTGTATTGGATTACTAGGCACTATATCTATCAATACTTGAGTAAGAGGAGGAGCTTCTTTTCCTGTAAAGGTCGCCGCGGTTGAGGCGTTCATTCCTTCGCCGATACCGAGTCCTGCAGCAATCGCTATTGCCGTCGCTATTGCGATCGCTGTGGTTAGCATATACAGGCCAAAGGCTTTGGTTCCTATTCTTCCCAAAAGTTTAATATCGCCAATGCCGCACACTCCGCAAATTAACGAGAACAAAACCAGTGGGACGACCAGCATTTTCAATGCGTTGACAAATATCTTTCCAACGACGAGGAAAAAGCCATTGACGATGTATTCGTTGATGAAAGAACCTTCGCCATTTAGACCTGCAAAATTAATTGCTAACCCGACGATGATCCCTGCGGCCATCCCTATCAGTACTTTGGTGGTTAAATTCATACTTTAATCTCTTGTTATTATTTGCCCGAGCGCCCGAGTTTAAAGAGCCTTACGGTGCTAGATGATTGATCAACGAAATTCTAAACAGGGTAATCTATTCACATGTTGAATTGCAAATCTGATTTGCAGTCGGTTACAGGAGCTAGCAGGCCAATATCTTACTTACGGCGGTCGCAACGCCTAATCAAAACATCGTCTGCAGATTAGTTGGTCTTCTACCGGTTTTCTTTGAAGGCTACGGTAGTCAAAGCTGCGATCCTCTTGGTCAATGTTCTTATGACTATATAATCGACCTTCATTCTTTCTAATGGTAGAAATGTTAATATTAAAGTACTCAGAATAAAGTACGTCACCACCGCACCCCTTGGAGTTACAAGATACTCCTGATGGCCTCGCGGCATGTTGATTGGTGTGGCTGTGGACAATTTCTCTGACCCTCAGTCTTTCTGTTAGGCCATGATCAGGGGCGTCCGCAACAGCTATCAATTTATCGTCCCCAGCCAATCGGCCAAATTTTATTTTAGGATCGTACAAGTGCCTCGCGTTACCATTGATAATGTCGCCTAGGATAACCTCACCCTGTGCTGTTTCAAATAAAATAATGCCTGATTCCCTGCGACCAAAAGTTGGTAGTTCTCTAAGAATTTTGAATGCTTTTAATCGAGCTTCAGAGAGCTTCTGGTCAAAGCTGGAGTTTTCAAATGCCAGTGCGCTGTTTGAAATATCGGGGTTATCTTGGCTGAGTATTGCGTTTAACTCGATGTTTGCTGATACTTCTGAATGAGAGATAGAGGGAAACTTACTCTTTAAATCATCGCAAGAGTGAGCTGTGTCAGAGTTGAGTAAAGCGGGAAGTGGCTCCTGTGACAATTCTACTAGTTCTGGTAGTGAGCCGATAATCCCTGGGATATTTTCTGTATGACTACTCTCAATTTTTGAAGCTTTGGAAAATGATGAGATTCCCGCCATCAGTAAAATCATAACAACCGGCAATGGACTCTTTCTAGACATCATATGTTCTCCTTTCAATTAAATAGTTGTTCTAATCGAATTCTGAAGACCAGCGTATTTTTTGTTAGTTTCATTGGTTAAATCAATTCAACATTGAAAGAAGTAACAGGGTGTTACAAGTGTAATCGCTGGTTTGGCCGCATTACTTAAAACTGAAGAGGTTTGGGTCTAATTAGGACTAAAGCGTGTCACTAGAAAATAGGAATTGGGATTAAGTGGTAGGTGGTTAAAACACCAGCGCTGTACCAAGAACAAAAGGTGAAAATCTCTAGAGCGCTGGTATTGATTCGCTATTTATTTAACTTTCTAAGAATATTGTTTCTTAACCCTAACGCTGAAACGGATAAACCGAACCTAATTCCAATATCTGAGTTAGCTCATCCAATGCCGTTCTAGATTCAACCAATAACTGAGGATCAGCTAAATCTTTTTCAACCAATGAATCACGATAGTGCTTTTCTACCCAAGTATTTAAAGTCGCAAATAAAGAATCATTGATAAACACAGATTGATTGGCTGCAGCGATTTCAGTTTCATTTAATACAACGCGTTGTCTTAGACAAGCTGGGCCGCCGCCGTTTTGCATACTTTGTTTCACATCGTAAATTTCAACTTTGCTGATAGGATTATCAGCCGCGATGACAGATTCGAGGTAATTTCTAACGTTATCATTTTCGCGGCACTCACCTGGGGCAATAATCGCCATAGAACCATCGTTTAGGGTAACCAGTTGGCTATTAAATAAGTAGGTATGAACCGCATCATTGACGCTAACCGCTGAAGTCGGAACTTCCACAAAGTGCATCGGCTCATCACCATAAGCTGTTTGTAAGTCCTTAATCACTTTTGCAGAATCAAGGAAAGCCATCTCATGATAGAAAAGGCAGTCTCTATTGCCGACTGCAATAACATCGTTATGGAATACACCAGCATCAATCACATCGGGGTTTTGTTGGGCAAATACCGTTTTGTTGTCAGATAATTGGTGCAATCTAGCAATCGCTTGAGAGGCTTCAAAAGTTTGTCTAGCAGGATATTTCTTTGGAAATGGTTTAGTCGAATCAAACGCGTATTTACCAAACACAAAAAACTCAACACCTTGGTCACCATAGTCTGAACAAAAACGTGTATGGTTAGCTGCTCCCTCGTCACCAAAATGATCACCCATTGGCAGAGGATGATGGTGGTCAAAATAATCGCTATTGGCAAAAATCGCTTCTAACACTCGTGAAGTAGTCGGCGCCTCTATTGAACGATGGAATTTGTTGGCTAAGTTTGCTGCGGTGAAATGGACTTTCCCATTTTGGGTATCGGCGCTGGGTGATATCGTACAAGCATTGGCTGTCCACATGCTTGATGCCGAACAGGTAGCTGCAAATACTGCAGGGGCTTCGCTAGCAGCTTTAGTAATTACTTGCTCGTCAGTACCACTAAATCCAAGCTTTCTTAAAACATGCACATCCGGTCTTTCGAGTGGGGGCAATACTGCTTGCTTGAGCCCCATGTCTGATAAAGCCTTCATTTTGGCTAAACCTTGCAGGGCACCTTGCTTAGGGTTGGAAGCTTGAGCGGCGTTTTTTAAGGATGCAACGTTTCCGACTGATAGGCCGGCATAGTTGTGAGTTGGGCCAACAAGGCCATCAAAATTGACTTCAAATGCGGTCTTTGACTGGTTCATCTGGGATTGCTCCTAATGGCTATTGAACGACTTAAGCTCAACAGCATTTCTCTAGGAGGCGTCATTTCACATCTATCGGGCATTTATCATTGATTTTTGCGACCGTGATAATTAGCCTCTATGATAAGTGCGTCGGGACACCTTGAACCGAGTAGCCGTATAATATTTTATCTTACGGCTTTACTCAAGACCGAATTGAATGGTTTTATGGCGGTTACTTCAACATAGGCTCTAAATATTTAAAGACCGTGTCGACCATAACCTTTTGACCTTTTTCACTAGGATGCAATCCGTCATCGAGCATCATGCCTGGAACCGTGGCAACGCCTTGCAATATGAATGGAATTAAAGCCACATTATCTTTTGCCGCTAAATCCTGAAAAATCTGATCAAACTTGCGAGTGTAGGTGCGCCCGTAATTAGGCGGAATGTGGATGCCGGCTAACAGAACTTTTGCTCCAGCCTGATGACTCAATTCAATCATTTTAGTCAAATTGCTGCGAGTGGTAGCAAGATCGAATCCCCGTAAACCATCATTTGCACCCAGTTCAAGTACCACTACATCGGGTTCGGCTTGCTTTAGCTGGTTTGGGAAGCGCACTAATCCGCCGGATGAGGTCTCTCCACTAATACTACCATTGATAAACTTGACGGAAGCGCCATGTTGACCAAACTTTTGCTCGAGCAGAGTCACCCAACCTTTTTCAGTGGGTAAATTGTAGGCCGCGCTTAAACTATCGCCAAAAACTAAAACCGTTTTGTCTGCTGCCTGAGCAAAAAAAGGGATGCTCAAAAGCAGTGCTACACTAATCAGTTTTGTCCATTTCATCAACAAGTTACCTTAAGGTTTATTTAATTGTGTTTGGTGAGGCAAGTAACCGAACATTGAGCCGTATCATAATACATTGGTGGCAAGATTTAAAAAGACAAGCGATAAACTCATGATTTACTCTTTAAACCAAGAGTTCAACATATAGTTTAAGACTCTAGAACTCATTCTTACGGTTCAATTAATAAATCAGACTTATTCTGCGTTACCAAAGAGCCCTATTGGAGAGTTTGACAACTTGCCTAAACGACTCTGACCGAAACGATTTGTAACAACGGCTTCGATCTACTCACGCCAATTTCACGTAAAATGCTGTAATATTAGATGGTTAGTATAAAATCATCAGTTGCACAGTCAGATTAAAAGAGAACCTATGTTAGAAGCTAAGAATTTAACCAAACGTGTTACTACATCAGACGGTGAAATAACCATTCTAAAAGATGTTTCATTTCAACTAGCGCAAGGCAATAGTCTAGCAATTGTAGGAGAATCAGGCTCAGGAAAAACAACTCTCCTTGGGCTTTTAGCAGGATTAGACTCCCCTTCGGAAGGCCAAGTTTTATTAGCTGGAGATTCAATATTTGAATTGAGTGAAGAGCAACGAGCGCTATCACGAAAAAACAACTTAGGGTTCGTATTTCAGAGCTTTCAGTTGATTGATGGCTTGACGGCGTTGGAAAACGTGATGATGCCATTGGAACTGAAAGGCGATAAACAAGCTAAGATGAAAGCCATGGGCATGTTAGATAAAGTCGGATTGTCTCATCGAGTTAATCATTTTGGTAATCAGTTATCTGGAGGAGAGCAGCAGCGAGTGGCCATTGCTCGTGCGTTTGTCACACAACCAAAACTACTGCTCGCGGATGAGCCTACTGGAAATCTTGATACTAAGACTGGAAAGAAAGTTGTAGAACTGATGTTTGAACTTAATTCTGCCCTTAAGACTACTATGGTATTAGTGACCCACGACCCAAAACTTGCCAAACGTTGCGATCATGCCATTACGATTAGTGCTGGAAAAATTGTGGCCAACACCATGAATTCCAATGATGTTGCTTCGGCGAGCTCAGTGACTAGCACTGAGCAAGAATCTGAACCCGTTGCTAGTGCAATGAAAACTAATCCAAGCGACTTAAACGAGCAATCGGCTTAAAAGCGTTCGGCAAATCGATATTCGGTGTAAACCTCAGAGAGCATGGCATGAAAGAATTACCTCAATTAGCAAAGATCGCTTGGCGAATATTTAGTCGTGATTGGAAACGTGGCGATTTGCTAAATCTGATTTTTGCGATGGCAATTGCAATGGCTTCGGTCAGTGTAATTTATCTGATTATAGACAGAGTAGAGTCGGCAACCAATCGCCAAGCCTCTGAAGTTCTCGGTGCTGATTTGGTGATTAGCTCCCCTAAAGCTGTGGACAGTGCTTGGTTAGAAAAGGCTGATGAACTCCAATTAACTAGAGCCGATGTGGTTGAATTTGCCAGTGTTTTATCGGCGAATGACAAATTACAGTTATCGGCTGTAAAAGCAGTTTCAAACAATTACCCACTGAAAGGAAGGATCGAGATAGCAGACACGCCCTATTCCGAAGTGGCAGTAGTTTCCGGCCACCCTGCAAAAGGGAAGATTTGGGTTGAGCCTAGAATTCTAGCAGTTTTAGAAGCTAAAAAAGGAACCCAGGTTGAATTAGGTTACACCGACATGGATATAGCCGGCACAATCATGTTGCAACCCGGACAAGGCTCGACATTATTTAACATTGCTCCGACTGCGATTATCGGCTTGC
>JBDVOJ010000108.1:0-93237 GCA_039969155.1 Kangiellaceae bacterium | reverse complement strand
AATCGTATTTCCATTGGCGTGCAAAGCTTTAATGATATTTTTTTAAAAACACTTGGACGAATTCATCACTCGGATGAAGCGCTAAGTGCATTTGAAATTGCACGTCAGGCTGGATTCAAAAATATTAATATCGATTTAATGTATGCGCTGCCGGAACAAACGATTGAGCAAGCGCTTAGCGATCTGACCATAGCCACGGACTTACAACCGGAACACTTAAGTTGGTATCAGTTGACCCTAGAGCCGAACACCGCTTTTTATCATACCCCGCCAAAAAATATGGCTAGCGACGATTTACTCGCAGATATTGGCGAAGCTGGCTTAGAGTTTTTGACCGATAAAAACTATCAACGATATGAAGTTTCTGCATTTAATCTTAATGGTAAACATCCCTCTTGGCACAATACTAACTATTGGCAGTTTGGTGACTATGTAGGAATTGGTGCAGGTGCTCACGGAAAGATCACTCGGGCTGATACCCAAGAAATCATTCGAACCAGTAAACGCCGAAGCCCAAAAGACTATCTCAATAAAGAAAAATCATTTGTTGATAAAACACGGACAGTAACCAATCAAGAATTGCCCTTAGAGTTTATGATGAACGCCATGCGATTGAAACAGGGTGTTAGTTTAAATTCGTTTTCCCCTAGAACAGGAATACCCGTTAACCAAATAGAAAAATCAATTGAACGCTGTCAGCAAAGAGGGCTAGTCGAGTTGGAGCAAAATATCATCAAACCAACCTCCACTGGTTACGTTTTTTTAAATGAAATTCTAAATGAATTTATGCCCGAAAAATTTCCACAACTTGATAAAACTGAAAGAATCTTGTTTAAGGAAGTCGACTAACTATGTACGGTTTATTTAAACCTGTTCCACACAAGATGGCAGCGCCAAACCAGTCTATTGATCGCGATTATAAACGACTTAGATGGCAAGTATTTGTCGGTATCTTTATTGGTTATGCGGCCTATTATTTAGTGCGTAAGAATTTTTCTCTTGCAATGCCCTTTTTAATCGAAGAACAAGGCTATTCACGAGGCGAACTTGGTACCGCTCTTTCAGCAGTTTCCATCGCTTATGGTCTAAGTAAATTTTTAATGGGAAGTGTATCCGATAGAAGTAACCCTAAATACTTCTTAACTTTTGGCTTGTTGTGTTCTGCCGCGATCATGTTTACCTTTGGTTTTGCACCTTGGGCAACCAGCGGTGTAACAGTCATGTTCGTCTTACTCTTCCTAAATGGTTGGTTTCAAGGAATGGGATGGCCTGCGTGTGGCAGAACCATGGTGCATTGGTTTTCAAGTAATGAGCGCGGTAAAACCGTTTCATTTTGGAATATTGCACACAATGTCGGTGGTGGATTGATTGGCCCTATCTTTATACTTGGTATGGCTTGGACCAATGACTGGCATGCGGCTTTTTATCTACCTGCAGCCTTCGCGACCTTTATTGCAATCATTGTTTTTTTATTAATGAAAGACACGCCACAATCCTGCGGACTACCTTCAATCGAAACTTATCGGAATGATTTTCCCAATGATTATGACGAATCTCATGAACAAGAATTCTCTGCCAAAAAGATCTTTGTCTCGTATGTATTAAACAACAAGTTACTCTGGTTTATTGCTGCTGCCAATGCATTTGTTTACTTGATACGTTATGGAGTGCTCGACTGGGCTCCAGTTTATCTTTCCGAAGTAAAGGACTTTACCGTTGATAAGAGCTCTTGGGCTTATTTTTTCTATGAATGGGCTGGAATACCCGGGACTTTATTATGTGGTTGGATTAGCGATAAATGGTTTAAAGGCCGTCGTGCACCGGCCGCGATTTTATATATGCTTTTAGTGTTAGTCGCCGTGGTTGTGTATTGGTTGAATCCAGCTGGAAATCCCGGTATTGATATTGCCGCGCTGATGGCAATCGGATTTTTAATTTATGGTCCAGTCATGTTGATTGGGCTGTACGCGCTAGAATTAGTACCAAAGAAAGCGGCTGGAACGGCAGCAGGTTTAACGGGGTTGTTTGGTTATTTAGGCGGTGCAGTGGTTGCTAATATCGCTTTGGGTTATACGGTTGATTACTTTGGGTGGGATGGCGGTTTTATCTTGCTAACAGGCGGTTGTGTTGGCGCGATCATTCTAATTGGTCTAACCGTTAAACCTGAGATTGAGCATAAAAGACAGCAACAAATCGATCGTTCCTAGACAGTTATTACGCGAGAAGAAATCATGCAATTACACAGCCACCTTATAAAAGCATTATTAGTTTTTAACTGCTTAGCCGCTGGGCTAATCGGCGGCTGTGCGCATTCACCAAGTTCAGACTCACCAAATTCAGAGCAAGACAATATGAAACCAACTACTTTCTTTTCAGCTGAAAACAAGCCACTCGTGATCGCTCATCGTGGTGCCAGTGGGTACGCACCAGAACATTCCTTGGTAGCAAAAGCAATGGCGCATACCATGGGCGTCGATTACATAGAGCAAGATGTGGTGATGACCAAAGATGATCATTTGGTCGTCCTGCATGACCCCTACCTAGACCGAGTCACTAATGTTATGACGGAATACCCGACACGATTTAGAGAGGTGTTTGGAGAAAAACGTTGGTTGGCCATCGATTTTACTTTAGCCGAAATAAAAACACTAAAAATGACAGAAGGCTTTGAATTCGACGAAAAAACCAACTCAATGAGCTCTCCTTACCCCAATCGCTTTCCGATATTTAAGTCTAACTTTCAAGTCTCAACTTTAGAGGAAGAAATCGAGTTAATTCAAGGTTTAAACCATAGCACTCAGAAAGATATTGGTATCTACGTTGAAGTCAAGGCACCATGGCTACACTTAATGGAAGGTAAAGATATTAGTTTAAAAACCTTACAAGTATTAAAGCAATACGGATATTTAACTAAACAAGATAAAGTCTATTTTCAATGCTTTGATCCAGAGGAAACTCAACGCGTACATGACCAACTGCTGCCATCTTTGAATATGGATATTAAGCTTGTTCAACTTATCGCTCATACCGATTGGAATGAAACCATGCGATTGAAAAATGGCGAGCTGACCCCCTACAACTATGATTGGATATTTGAACAAGGCGCCATGCAAAAAGTTTCTCAATACGCAGACGGAATAGGTCCTTGGATGCCAATGCTGGTTAAAGACGATTCGCATAAAATGAATATCAATGAAAGCAAACTTCTAGTTGATGCTAAAGCGAGCGGACTAGCGATCCATCCCTACACTTTTCGAGCGGAGAGAAGTAAGATCCCAGAGTTTGCAACAGATTTTGACCATCTATTGAAAATCTTTTTGACCGAGCTAAAAGTAGACGGTGTCTTTACCGATCAACCGGACAAAGTAATTGATTTTATCAGAAGAAACTAAGTCCTTAGAATGTAGAATATTTGATAAACTCTGCCGTTACAACAACAAACCAGACTCTACTGGCACAAAACGAGTAGCCGCTTTAATTAGCGAAGCCGCGGTTAGTTTCTCGACACCATAAACTTCAACTGAACAAGAATGGTTCTTTCTAATTCGCTCCGCTAAAATATCAAAATCGCCATCTCCGGTTACAAGGATTACGGTATCACTAATAGCTGCCGATTCAATAGCATCAAGTGCAATCCCAACATCCCAATCGCCTTTAGCAGATCCATCTGATCGTTGAATAAATGGCTTTAACTTTACTTCAAAACCAATCGCTCTAAGAATATTCTGAAACTCTTGTTGTTTTTTATCGCCACGGTCAACAGCGTAAGCAATCGCTTTTGTTACTTTTCGATTTTCAGTCGCAAGTGACCAAAAACGATTGTAATCAAAATTTCGATTAAAAGTTTGTCTTGTCGTGTAGTAGATATTTTGAACATCAACGAAAATCGAAACTGTTTGCATATTTACTCTTTGGTTTTTGACTATTTGTAAAAATAGTGTGATTAGGTAGATGATAAATTGAACTAATCATTACCGTATTGATTGCTTACTGTACCACTATATTTGCTATTAGCGTAACGGGCTTTCTACTATTTGTTTATTGATTCAATCAAACCTCGAGCGACGTAACCAACAATCGACCTAATCAAAGCTATCAATGCGTTTTAGCTAAAGTGGGCAATAATTAACCATTATGATAGAGTGGTGATAAGAAAAATAAAATAATCATAACAATTTCATTCAAGGAGTTAGTATGTTTTACCAACAGAAAAAGGTGTTTACTGTTTTAGTTAGCGCACTATTGTTCGTCATTTTTTCGCAAAATATCCTTGCAAAATCACTCACTGAGAAAGAAGTTGAACGAGGAATGGAGCTATGGAACATTCCTGCCCTTGCGGTTTCAGTAGTGACGGATGACAAGGTAGATTTTAAAAAGGGATTTGGTAAAACTAAAATCAAGGGTGGCCATGAAATCACCGAACATACTCTTTTTGGCATTATGTCGACAACCAAAGCCATGGTCGCTGCAGGTATACTTATTCTAGTTGATCAACAAAAACTACAACTGGATGACTTAGTCATCAAACACATTCCAGAATTACATTTCAAAGATAATCACTTATCGCAACAAATCACCATTCGTGACTTATTAGCGCACCGCACCGGCATGCCTTCAACAGACCTCTGGGCGTTTCTGCAAAAAATGCCTCTAAATGAGCAAATTCGAAAACTCAGTACAGTCGAAGCAAGTGCGCCTACTGGAAGCCGATTTATTTATCAAAATACCATGTATGAACTCGCGGGCGAAATTATTCAAAGAGTCAGTGGGAAACGCTGGGATCACTTTTTGACAGACGCTTTATGGCTGCCGATCGGTATGCAGGAGACTTATGGAACACGTCAACAAATCGCCAGTCACTTAAAGCATGTTTATCCTTACTTTATGGTAGATGATAAAGTGAAAGATACGGCTTGGAATTTTGATGATGATGAAGCAAATGCCGCCGGAAGTGTCTGGTCATCGATTCATGACATGAGCCTATGGGCACAATTCTTATTAAATAATGGAAAAACTGCCAACGGCAAACAACTGATTACACCAGCCAGTATCGCGGAAATGTTCGAACCTCAAATGATTGTTGCTAAGAGTGACTTTTATCCAACCACCCAGTTAACCAATCCAAATTGGACGACTTATGGGTTAGGCTGGTTCCAACAGGATTTCCAGGGTCGAAAAATAGATTTTCATACCGGTAGTTTATCTGGTCTGATTGCAATCATAGGGTTGGATAGAAAAAATAACAAAGCGATGGTTGTTCTGGGCAACCTCGATCATGCGGAAGTTCGTCATGCATTATTATGGCATGTCATGGATAGCCAAACGGGTGCAGATTCAATCGATTGGAATCAATCAGTTTTTGATTTGTATCAAAAACAAAAAGTAGATTCAAAACAAAGAGAGAAAAAGGCTAAAGAATCTCGCCAAGCTGAGAAATTACACGCTCTTCCACTACAGCAATACGCAGGTACCTATTCAAACGAAAGCTTTGGGAACATGCAGGTGGTTCTAAAGAATGATCAATTAATTCTAAAATCAGGACGACTCGATTTTAGTCTATCCCATTGGCATTACGATACTTTTGAAATGAAGTCCAAGACTTTACATTTTAGTGCATCTCTAAACTTTAACCTCGGCTCTAATGGCAAAGTACAAAGGATGCAATTCTTTGGACTGGATTTCGAGAAAGCATCGGATTAGAGCCTATCTAAATAAACTAGTGAGTCTCTAAACTGAAAATTACTAATATGAGAGTTTCTGGCTAATCCTAAATCGATAAGGAAAATGCACCAAGTTAAGCGAGTTATTATAACTCGCTTAACTCCTAGGGTTCTAGAATATAAGATCAGCCTTTAGCCATTGCTTTAACATCATTAGCGGTCAGCGTTTGCCCACCAATCCCCCAGTCACCCTGCTTTATTTCACTTACTTTAACCCAAGTCACTTGACGAAGGTTTTCGCCTTCTATGGATACCATGGTATCAGTTACTTTTTTGATCATATCTTTCTTTTGCTCCGAGCTAAACACTCCTTCGATTAATTCAATACTGACTAGTGGCATAACTTTTCTCCGATCCGTTTGTTTTTAGGTGTATAGTTGAAACGCTATGGTGCGAGATCTCTCGGAAACCTCCCAGTGTAGAAACTGAACTAAACCTAGTACTATTTCTGTACTAGATTGACCGAATACCAACGCTTATACTCGTTTGACGAGTAAGCAGCACAAGGAGGACCTATGACACAACATAGCTACAACCAATTTTGTCCTATCGCAAAAGCATGCGAGTTACTCGAACCACGGTGGACTTTGCTTATTCTATGCGAGATGTGGTCTGGCTCTAGTCGCTTTAATGAAATCAGAAGAGGCGTTCCGGGTATGTCGCCAACGCTATTATCGACTCGCCTAAAAGGGATGGAAGAAAATGGCTTAATTACCAGAGAGAAGAATTCTAAAAGCGGTAATATCGACTATAAGATTACCGATGTCGGTCAAGAGTTATCGCCCATTGTTTTTGCTTTAGGGCAATGGGCACACAAAAATGTCGATGCCAACGTAACACTTGAAAAGCTTGATGCGCACTTACTAATGTGGAATGTTCGTCGAAAAATTGAAGCCAGCAGACTTCCTAAATGTAAAACCATCATTCAATTTATCTTTCCAGAGTTAAGTAAACAGAAACGTCATTATTGGTTGATTGCTAAACCAGGTTTTAGCGTCGACTTATGCACTAAAGATCCAGGTTTTGATGTTGACCTTTGTGTCTCTGCCGATCTAAGAGCGCTAACCTCTGTTTGGCTCGGACTCAGTCAAATGCAACCAGAAATTGATCAAAAGAAAATCGTATTGCTGGGAGACAAGACTCTTGC
This sequence comes from Kangiellaceae bacterium, assembly GCA_039969155.1. Taxonomy (GTDB): domain Bacteria; phylum Pseudomonadota; class Gammaproteobacteria; order Enterobacterales; family Kangiellaceae. The sequence goes on along the minus strand of JBDVOJ010000108.1, from coordinate 86,370 downwards.
TTCAACAATCGATCATTGGCTAAAACGTAGCGCTTTTGCCAAGAAATAATTGGAATGCCCGCTAAATTAGCGATAGATATCTTCGACTTAATCCACTTAACTATGTCCCCAATTATCTTCATCATCGTTATCATTAGGAGATAAACCGATATCGCTTTGCTCGAGTTCAACGCCCAACCCTAAGACGGTACGGTTGGCATAATTAAAATAGGCGATGACTTGATTGGCTTCTAGAATTTTTCCATCATCCCAACCAGCCTCTCTCAACGAATTCAAAAGACTTTTACTTACTTGGTAGGGTTGTAGAGTAAGGATTTTCGCATAGTTAAACAACAAATTTTCTTCTGGAGTAAATACCGAACCGAGCTGATCCGATTGCATCGCATTTCTAACCGCTTTCGCCCTTGAATCATCTCCTATCAATCGACGGAATCCCTGGTAATGATGCTCAACGCAATAATCGCATTGGTTAAGCATGCTAACATACACACCAAGAGCCTCTAACAAAGATTTTGGGTGTTGGTTAGCATTGTGGTGCAAAACATTCTTGTACAGCTTCATGTGGCCTTCGAGTGTATGAGGACGCAGGCTGTGCGACATTAAGATATGATCTATCTTGCCATTAGGTCCTGCGACTCGTCGATATAGCTGCTTTAATTTGCCAGAGGCATTTTCAAAACTAATGGTTTTAATCCAAGACATAGTGCTTATTCCTTTTCGAATCGATGGAGTTTTTAGAAATTAGCCTCACAAGAGAAGAAGTGATGCAGTTATTTAGAGTGATTGAACCTACACTATCGTACAGATTGATCGATATCAAGTGAACCGCTTGTTTCACTTGTAGGCCTTTATGATAAGTTTTAAGATTAAGCTAGATAGGAGTATTAACAACACCCTCAGTTGAATTCGTCGAGTTCCGCTCGATCATGCAAATAGGCGAAAATTCAAAGGAATTAAGAATGGATCCAGCACGGCAACCAAATCGGCACTTTGACTATAGCTTCAAAACGGAAAACCTGAAAAAGATTTACCTTTCAGGAGAAACAGAAGTTCATGCACTTCGAGGTGTAAATATAGAAATCCCAACCGGGGAATTGGTTGTCCTTTTAGGACCTTCTGGAAGCGGCAAGTCGACTTTTCTGAATATAATCGGCGGCTTAGACACACCCTCAATCGGTCAAGTCTATTTTCGCGGAAAAGACCTTTCAAATTTAACCAATCAACAGTTGACACTATACCGTCGACATAACATTGGATTCGTTTTTCAAGCCTACAACCTAGTTCCTAGTTTAACTGCACTAGAAAATATAGCGCTAGTTACCGAGATCTCCAATTATCCAATGGACCCATTGGAGGCATTAAACCTTGTTGGACTTGGCAATCGCGCAAATCACTTTCCTTCTCAATTATCCGGTGGTGAACAACAACGAGTGGCTATTGCGCGAGCCTTAGCAAAGCAACCCGACGTTCTACTTTGTGATGAACCAACTGGAGCGCTTGATAGTGAAACCGGTGCGGTTGTACTAAATGCATTATTTGATGTTAATCAAAAATTCAATACCACTTGTATCATCATTACTCACAATGCGTCGATCGCAGAATTAGCACATCGCGTTATCTACTTTGCGGATGGCAACGTTAGTAATGTGGTTGTTAACCAAGTCCGTAAATCTGTGGAAGAAATAAAATGGTGAGTCCTTTGCAATGATTGGCGCGCTCAATTTAAAACTGCTAAGAGATACTTGGAATATCAAAGGCCAAATGGTTGCGATTAGTCTAGTTATGTCTGCCGGAATCGCGGTCTTTATCATCATGTTTGGTGCATTAGATAGCCTCAAACTCACTCGCGATACTTATTATGACCACTATCAATTTGCAGACGTCTTCGCATCACTTAAGAGAGCACCGCAAAGTGTTGCTAAACGCATCCAAGAAATCCCTGGGGTAGCACGTGTCCAACATAGAGTTGTGTTTGGAATTACCCTGCAAATGCCTGGGTTGAATGAACCAGCAACCGGAAAACTAATATCTTATCCTGATTCAGGAGAGCCGAAACTTAACAAAGTTTATTTAAGGTCAGGTCGGTACTTGTACCCCAATGAAGAAAATTCCGTGCTTGTCGATGAGTCTTTTTACATCGCGCACCAGCTTGCTCTTGGCGACAAAGTCTCGGTAATCATGAATGGTTTTAAGAGGCAACTAAAAGTTGTTGGCGTTGTACTTTCGCCTGAGTATATATACAGCATTGCTCCGGGGGCACTAATGCCGGATGGTGAACGTTACGGCATATTCTTTATGGGACGACGCTCGTTAGAAGCCGCGGTAAACATGAAAGGTGCATTTAACGATTTGACCTTAAAGCTAGAAAGAAATACCAAACAAGAAACCGTCAAAGAACGAGTCGATCAAATTCTTAAACCTTATGGTGGACTCATTGCTATTGGACGCGATGAACAAGTCTCTAATTTTTTTGTAGAAAACGAATTTAAACAATTGGTTAGTTTGGGGTGGCTTGCGCCAATAATATTTTTAAGTGTTGCAGCTTTTCTAGTTAACGTGGTTATGTCTCGACAAATAGCGACTCAACGAGAACAAATCGGTATGCTTAAAGCCGTTGGTTATAGTGACCTCGATATATCATTACACTTCTTAAAAATGGTTTTAGTGATAACCGCTTGCGGCGGTGTTGTCGGTATTATTCTAGGGATTTGGATGGGGGTTGGTATGACCGAACTCTATGCGAAATTTTTTCACTTTCCTATACTTAAATTTAGTTTTTCAGCTGAGGTGATGATATTTGCGGTCTTTGCTTGTGCCATTTCCGCTGTGATTGGTACATTGATAGCAATTAGAAACGCGGCAAATCTACCACCTGCCGAGGCGATGCGACCGGCTAGTCCACCAGTCTATAAGAAAACCTTTTTAGAAAAGTTAGGGTTACATCGGCGTCTTTCATTCTTATCCAGAATAGTCCTCCGTCAACTTGAAAGGCGCCCATTTAGATCGATGCTCTCAGCAATCGGAATGTCGATGGCCTCAGCAATTCTTGTTTTTAGTTTATTTTTAGAAGACTCGATGACACATTTAGTGAATGTCCAATATGAGTTAACGCAACGCGAAGATCTTAACCTTACTTTTGTAGAACCTAGACCTAAGAAGGCGTTAGAGGAAATACGCTCCTTACCTGGCGTACTCAAAACCGAGGCCTTTCGGGACGTTCCTGCGAATTTAATTTTCAAGCATTACCAAAAGCGCGGAGCGATTACCGGACTCGGAACTGACCCCGACTTACGACGAGTCATTGACGAAAATCTCGCAGCCGTGACACTTCCCGAAAAAGGCTTAGTATTGGGCGCTAAATTAGCGGAAATTCTACACATAAAGGTTGGAGAGATATTGACCGTAGAGGTTTTAGAGGGAAAACGTCCAACATTGCAAATTCCAGTCGTAGCTCTTACTCAAGAATACATTGGCACTGGTGCTTACATCAATATTAATTCACTTAATCAACTCTTGGATGAAGCCCCTAAAATTTCAGGTGTTTCCGTTCAGATAGATGATAATTACGCTGCAGTGCTCTTTAAACAGCTCAAACAAATCCCACAAATTGTTGGGCTTAATATTGTCTCGGTTTTGCGCCGAATATTCGATGAGATTATGGCTGAAAATTTATTAAAAATGGTCACTACCAATATCTTCTTCGCTAGTATCATCAGTTTTGGGGTAATTTATAACACCGCGAGAATAGCCCTATCTGAGCGAGCTAGAGAGCTTGCAAGTTTGCGGGTATTGGGTTTAACACGAAAAGAAGTTGCCTACATTTTATTTGGCGAGCTCGGATTTATAGCACTAGTGTCTTTACCCATTGGATTGTGGTTCGGGATTATCCTTTCTAAGGCTATGAGCAGCGCTTTAGAGACTGAATTATTCCGAATCCCACTTTATATCAATAATTCCACTTACGGATACTCAGTATTGGTCGTTCTAATAAGTGCACTCATTTCATTTTATTTGGTCTGGCGACAAGTCGAAAGTATTGATTTAGTCAGCGCACAAAAAGGAGTTGAATAAAAATGCCTAATCAACAAAACATCACAGCACCTGGACAAAAAGGTAAAATAGCTAAACGAATACTAAAAATCTTACTAGCCGTGGCACTGTTCGCGGCATTGATTTTTGCATTCTTACCTGAACCCATAAGAGTGGATCTGGCACAAGTTGATCGCCAAGATGTAGTAGTAACAATTGAAGGTGAAGGCAAAACTCGTATCCATGATATTTACATCGTTTCTGCACCGATAGAAGGAAGAGTCACTCGAATCCAAAGCGAAGCTGGTGACCATGTAACTGCAGGTAAAACCGTAATCGCTAATATGCATCCAGCCAACCCGCGTTTTTTAGATCGTCGTTCCGAAACACAAGCGAAAGCGGATGTTGAAGGCGCTAGAGCAGCTCGAGCTTTGGCAAATGCCCGAGTAAAACAAGTCAAAGCAAATTTAGAATTTGACCTAGCAGACTTCAAGCGAACTCAGGAACTATACAAAACCAATACCGTCTCTAAAGCAAATTTAGAACGCGCAGAATTGAGACTGAAAACGCTTCGAGCAGAGTTAGAAACTGCTGAATCAAACTTACAAGTCATGCAATCTCGGCTGGAAGCGGCTCAAGCCAGATTACTACAACCTTCCGACGTCAGTCAGGATACAGCGTCAAATGCTTCTGATTGTCAGATATGCATTTATTCACCGGTTGATGGACAACTGCTAAAGGTTATTCATAAAAATGAGAGTGTTGTCTCTGTCGGCACCCCGCTAGTTGAAGTAGGTAATGCGGAAGATTTAGAAGTCGTTATCGAATTGTTATCAACCAATGCTGTTCAAGTTAAGGTCGGCGACCGAGCATTTATTACCCGCTGGGGTGGCAACGAAAATATTAACACCGAAGTAAAACTTATTGAGCCCGCAGGCTTTACCAAAATTTCAGCACTTGGAGTAGAAGAGCAGCGAGTCAATGTGGTTTTGCGTTTCACAGATAGCATTGATAAATGGAAGTCTCTAGGTCATGCGTTTAGAGTCGAAGCGGAGATTATCATTGACCAAGCTGAAAATGTTGTCACAGTGCCAATTAGTGCACTTTTTCGCGAAAACGAACAATGGTCTGTTTTTAAGGTCGTTGATGGTATCGCTCAACTAACCAAAGTCGAAATTGGTTTAAGAAACGATAGAATTGCTCAGGTTACCAACGGACTTATTGAAGGAGATTTGATTATTGTTCATCCAGGTAACGATGTTGGTGATGGGGTTAAAGTAACGGCTCGGTAAAATCTGGACTAGTGAGTCCGTACGACGTGGCTATCTCGTTTTACCTCAACCGGATTGCCGCGCTTGGCTCGCAATGACAATTCAGTGCTTGTCATAGCGAGGAGGCACGACGACGCTATTTGGTAGCCCCCCAACTAGACACTCGCAACCCGCGACTCGCAATTCTCCACTAATACTCCAACTTCATCAACATCTCAGCCAAATCCGGCTGCCAGCCAAAATCTCTAAGCTTGACTCGGTTATTAAAAACCACCACTTCTTCTTGCTGTAATAACCCTTTTTGTTTTTCAGCTTGAGCACTGCCCTTTTCAAAAGCCAGTTGACCGCTGCTTCTTAAAATCCTATACCATGGAAGTTGCATTGAATGGGGTGCAAGACCAAGTGATTTTCCAACCAATCTTGCTCGCCCCGGTAGACCAGCTAAGTCAGCGATTTGTCCGTAACTGGCGACCTTACCGAAAGGTACGGCCTGAACAGTTTTCCAAATTCGTTTTACTTTCTCACTCGGCTGATTGGGCATCGATTCAAATCACAACATCTTGAGTTATCTAATAACGAATCGATTATCAACTCTCAAGACCTGATGTTCAAGATTAAATCGCATTGCATATAACGCATTAATTTGCTTAAGGAAGGGTTCAATTTCTTTCTTTTCCTTTGCCGTCAACGAATGATAAAGATTGAGTGGGCGCTGCATCATCCATTGCACTTGCGGTAGTACACCTCGCTGTTCCTCAACACCATTAATTGTAAATTCATGAGTGCCTAGTTTTCTTGGAACTTTTATCGGTTCGGAAATTTCGATCCCGTTGGTTTCACGCTCATACCACTCGGCCAATTGATTCGCGGTATGCTCTAGTACTGGCCATTGATTTTCGAATAGGTTATTCAGTATTGGATACAAAGTTTCTGGAACTTCATCATCAGCTAACCACTCCCCTTCGCAAGATGACGCATTATGCATACGTTCTATCCAAGTGATAACATTTGGCGCAATTTGCTGCAGGATATCGCGAGAATTAGGCTCACGATAAAAATGCACAAACAGCGGTCCGTAGAAAGCGAAATCCGCGACACAAGGCGCTCCGCCCAATAAGAATTCATGCTGCTGAAAATGTTTATCTAAATCAACTAAAAACTGTTGCTCAAACCACTGCTTGATGGCTGGAATCGTTTTTTCAGTAATCCCTAGGACTTTGGTCATTCCTTTAAATCGATCACCAACTTTTTTACCCATCATGCCTCGAATAAAACCTGGTAGCTTAGGACTTATTACTTTGCCAAATTCACGATAGGTAAAGCTTAAATCGGGATTGTTCCAGCGATAATACATGGCAGGGATCAACAACCATTCATCACCATAAAGCTCAAGCAATAATGAAACTAACCGTTGTTTTGGTGTCGTAGGATAAACGGGTTTATCTGGGAACTGCATTTCCAGTTGATCAATGATATTGGTGGTATCTTGCAAATACTCACCATCGGGCGTTTTGACTACCGGAATAAACTTTACGCCAGTATGAGGGACAATGATGTCTTTGTAGACTTTTAAGGTCGACAATACTTCATCAAAGGGGATGTTCTTATAGTTCAGATAAGTCCTTGCTTTGCCGGTATAAAGCGAGAACTCAGTACCATAAAGAGTGTAGTTTGACATCATTCCATAACCCTATATTATTTCTATTCAACTAAGTTTATACCAAAACCCCACAAAGCACCGTAATTTCTCCAAGAATGTGAATTGGAACAAAGAGTTAGCTCAACAGCAGTAGGATAACTATGACTCATAAATGGATAGATATTGGCGTTAACCTTACCAATAATCGTTTCGATCAAGACCGTCAGCAAATCATTGAACAAGCCGAATCCGTTGGCGTGTTAGCGCAAATCGTCACTGGCACCAATTTACAGGAAAGCATGCTAGCCCAACAGCTTTGTCAACAATACCCAACCCAGCTTTTCTCTACCGCGGGCTGTCACCCTCACGATGCAAAGAACTTTGCTGCGGATCATTTGCAGCGGCTAGGCGATTTGTTAACTGACGATAAAGTGGTTGCTGTGGGAGAATGCGGCTTAGATTTTAATCGAGATTTTTCCCCCAGAGATACCCAACTGGAGGTCTTTGAAAAACAGCTAATTTTAGCGACTAAATGTAATAAACCGGTTTTTCTGCATGAGCGTGATGCCTTTGACCAACAAATCCAGCTATTAACCCAATACAGAGATCAGCTTTGCGGAGCTGTAGTTCATTGTTTTACTGGCAATAAAGAACAACTAGTTGCCTATCTCGACCTCGATCTGCATATTGGTATCACAGGCTGGGTATGCGATGAACGACGTGGCCAAGAACTCCAGAAAATAGTGCATTTAATTCCAGATGATAAGTTAATGCTAGAAACCGATGCCCCTTATCTGACTCCAAGAAATATGCGCCCTCGACCTAAATCTAGTCGCAACTTACCTCAATATTTACCGCACATAGCAGCCGAAGTTGCAGCGATTAGAAAGACTAGCTTGGAGCATCTGAGCGAGCAGTGTTTTAACAATACCGCTCAATTCTTTAATCTAGATTTTAAGAAATAAGGAATTACCACATAGTGAGTGATACTCCCAGTCATCAAGCGCAGAGCGGACAAAACCTTAACAAACAACAAGTCGTGCTACTGCATGGTCTCGGTCGTTCACCACGCAGTATGCGAAAGCTTGAAAAAGTCCTAACTCAGCGCGGTTACAACGTGCTTAACGCGGGTTACATCGGTTTGGTCGGAGACTATCAGGCGATATTGAAAAAACTAATTCTCGAATTAAGAGACTGGGTTGATCCGAACGTCGCGATTCATTTCGTAGGCCATTCTTTTGGTGGCATATTAATTCGTGGCTTACTCAACCAATGCGGTTCGCAGTGGACCTTAGGGCGATGCGTGATGTTAGGGACGCCTAATCAAGGAACTTCTACCGCTTCTTTCATGTCCACTCACCCAATATTGAAGTACTTTACCCCAGAAGTCGCTAAGCAACTGACTCCGGAAAGTGAGTTGATTAGAAGCCTACCAGAGCCGACGATTGAAACGGGCGTTATTGCTGGAAGTAAAAGCAGTAGCATTTTGGTGCCTGTGACTTGGTTTTACAACGTTGCCACCAATAATGCGCCGGGTGATGGCGTGGTTGAAATAAATAATACCCAATGTAGCAATATGTCCGACTTCCTAGTCATGCCCTTGCATCACTCATTTATGATGTGGGATAGTCGACTTATTGAACAAGTAATTCACTTCCTTAGATTTGCGAAATTTGAGCACTTGCAACCTGCTCAAGATAATCAAGGTGCACAAACTAATCAGAGTGAAAATGGTTAACAATAAAAGGTATTGTGTCTATGTCTGAACAAAAAGTTGTCGATAGCGAACCACATCAATTTACATTGTTAAAACAAAAACGATTCCTACCTTTTTTTCTGACCCAAGCTCTGGGCGCATTAAACGACAATATTTTCAAAAATGCATTGGTCATTATTATCGGCTTTCGCGGTATCAGCGCATTGGGCATGGATTCAAAATTACTGGTAACAGCGGCTGCAGTTATTTTTATTTTGCCTTTCTTTTTATTCTCAGCAACGGTAGGACAACTAGCCGATAAATTTGAAAAATCGCGCTCTATTCGTTTTATTAAATTGGCCGAAATTGCAATAATGATTTTAGCCACTCTTGGGTTGTATTTAGATAGCCCATTAATGTTGCTTGGTGTGTTGTTCTTGATGGGATTACAGTCGACAGTTTTTGGCCCAATTAAGTACGGCCTATTACCACAGCATTTGGGTGAAGATGAGCTAGTTGGTGGTAATGCCTTGGTAGAATCAGGAACCTTTTTAGCCATTCTTATTGGTACTATTATTGGCGGCGCTATTGCCTCACTGGATACTGATATAGGTTTGTGGTTATCAGCTACTGTTCTTAGCGTTTCGGTCATTGGCTATTTCACTAGTCGGAAAATCCCTTACACGCCCGCAGTTGCACCTGAATTAAAAATTAACTGGAACCCCGCAACCGAAACGGTTAGGAATTTGAAGTTTTTAGTCTCTAACAAAGTGGTGTTTTTAGCGATTCTAGGGATCAGCTGGTTTTGGTTCTACGGCGCAGTTTTCTTAGCTCAAATTGCTACCTATACGCAATATACACTTGCAGGAAAGGAAACGGTCGCAACTTTGATTCTCGCGGTATTCTCTATAGGGATTGGAGTGGGCTCGGTGCTTTGTGAAAAACTTTCTAATGGACGAGTTGAAATTGGATTAGTTCCTATTGGAGCAATTGGTTTAAGTCTATTTGCTATTGATCTTTACCATGCCAATCCCGCGACTGGACTCGAAGCTATTTACAGTTGGAAAGACTTTATTGAAAATAGCGGTAACTGGCGAATTTTATTTGATATTGCCTTTATCGGGATTTTTGGTGGGATCTATACAGTGCCACTCTACTCATTGGTCCAACAACGAAGTGATGAAAAACACCTATCTAGAGTGATTGCTGGCAATAACATTTTGAATGCACTGTTTATGGTGATTTCTGGATTGTTTTCGATGGTTTTATTGTCTAATGACTTCTCTATTCCGCAACTATTCCTAATCACAGGTTTGATTAATATTTTAGTGGCAATATATGTTTTCACCAAAGCGCCAGAATTTATCGCTCGTTTTATTACTTGGTGTTTAATCAATAGTATCTATCGAATTCGCCAATTGAACTTAAGTTCAATCCCCAAGAAAGGTGGTTGTGTTTTAGCCTGTAACCATGTGAGTTTTGTCGATGCTTTGATCATTGGTGGATACTGTAAACGTAACGTTAAATTTGTAATGGATTATAAGATATTTAAATTGCCAATTGTCGGTCAATTTTTTAAGTTAGTCGGTGCGATACCAATCGCCCCAGCAAGAGAAAACCAACGACTAATGGATGAAGCGTTTGATAAAATTGCCGCGGCGCTAGAAAGTGGCGAAGTAGTTTGCATTTTTCCAGAAGGCAAACTCACCGCTGATGGTCAGCTTGGCGAATTTAAACAAGGTATCGAAAAAATCATTAAGCGTACACCCGTTCCGGTAGTACCAATGGCACTTAAAGGATTATGGGGCAGTTGGTTTAGTCGAAAAAACGGTGCCGCTATGACTGGAATACCTAGAAATTTTATGGCAAAAATCGACTTAGTGGTAGGAGATTTGATCCCTGCAGATCAAGTTGATAGACACATTCTTAGGGAAAAAGTACTAGCGCTTCACGGCTAATCTTATTGATTTAGTCGTCTAAACGGACATCAGAGCCCTTAAAAGCGACGTATTTCGCATGCTTTACAAGCAAAGGTTGCTATTTTCACCTTTAACTCCATACAATGGCTAGCTGGCATTTCGAATGCTGGAGCCTTGGAGCATGCCAAGGTTTATCGTTTTAACTAACGATTTTTAATCAATAAAAATAGGATGGGGACAATAATGAAAAAATACTACGCTTTACTTCTGACTTTTGCTTTATTAACTGGTTGCGACAGCAACGATGGCCCTGCTGAAAAAGCTGGAGAAAAAGTTGATGAGACCATCGAACAAGTACAAGAAAAAACCGAAGACGCCGTTGATGATGTCAAAGATGCAACAGAAGATGCCGTTGATAGCGCAAAAGCTGCAACCGAAGATGCAATGGATAAAGCAAAAGAACTAAAAGATGATGCCGCTGATGCGATTGATGATGCTAAGAAAAAAGCTGAAGATGCCGTTGAGGAAGCCGAAGAAGCCGTTGATGATACTGAAAATGGTGGTGATCAATAAACTCTATTTGAGTTGAATCATTCGATGGGCTTGTTGGATTTGTTCAATGGGCTCATCGAATAAACGCCTAGTTCGACATTACTAAATCCCTAAAATAAATGGCCAAAACGCTAAGCACCTCACTTAGGTATTTATTTAAAAGCACTTCGCCATTCTATGCGAATGTATTTCTGAAATTAGTTAAAACACAATATAAAATCTAATTACATCTTCACTGCCGACTTTATCCTCTGACCACGACAACACTTATGATTGATCGATATAACTTTTTCCTCGATTAGTATCAAATTATTTATTAGTCTCATTAAGAATAAAAAACATCCACCATAAGTCATTCATATCTCAGACATATTTCAATTTGAGATATAAAATTGAATTGTTCTAAGATAGCTAACTAGTCGCTTTCCACGCTAACCTAAAGTGCGGTATTCTTTATGGATGCATAAATACAATAAGTTGCGGTTAACAAGCATCAATCTTTTAAGGCTTTCCATCCCAATCATTTTTTCGCTTTCGGCATCGCTTGCCGTTAAGGCAAACTCGTCTGTGCCTCAGCAAAAAACAACGAATATTCTAAGCTCTCAACCCAGCTTTTCTGGCAAAGGCATTATCGGTGATTTGAATACCTATACTTTTGAGGTTTCAGAAAACCAAGCAGTTTTAGTTGATGTGACACGACTCAATACCGAGTTTAAGTTATCTTTAATTGATAGCCAAAAAGCCAAACCAATCTATACAGTTAGCTTTCCAACACTAGATTGGTTATCGGAACGCATTTTAGTAACGCACGTAGATTGTAGAAAGTGCCAAGTCATTATTGAACCACTTGAACAAGGTGATCGTTCGGGTAGTTATCAGTTAAGTGCTGATAAATTAAAGGTGGATAGCAACGGCCAGCAAATCCAATTTGAAAGCCTAATGACTCAAGCCTCAGTACTTTGGTTTAAGGCTAATCAATCTGGTAAAGATCTCGCTCCGGTGTTTGCAATTTACCAACAAGCAATTGAGTCGGCTAAAGCATTAAATTCGTTAGATGCACTTCAACGGAGTCGATATTTAGCGGCACAGGCAGCTCACTATAATGATGATTATGACACTCTAGAGAAAATAGCGGTGCAAGTCGCCAACCAAGCTAGCGATGATCAGTATCAATTGAGGGCCACCTATTTGTTAGGTATGTTCTCTTATGAGGAAAACTTACTCGAAAGTGCCAATGAGTTTCTTGGAAAAGCACATCGTCTAGCTAAGCAATTAAACAATCAACATTTTTTGGCTGCAAGCGATAACCTGCTTGGGCTAATTGCGGCGAAGCAAGGACACCTTGAAGAAGCTTCACGGCGATTTGAATCCTCCTACCAAAACTTTGTTCTTTTAGGGGATTGGCGACAGGCAGTTGACGGTTTAATTAATCGAGGTTGGTCTCAGTATCGACAAGGGAAATACCCTCTCGCACTGAATAACTATCGACAAGCCTTGTCACTTTCTAAAGCCTCAAATTTGGGCGATCGAACCATTGATGCGACCTACAAAATCGGCGAAGTCTATGCTCGCAGTGGTGATACTAACCAAGCCAATTTATATTTGGATTCAGCATTAACACTTGCGGATGCACAAGATAAACCGGTTTGGCGAGGACGCGTACTACAGGTCAAAGCCAAATTGCTATACGACGCAGGTACTTTTTTGTTAGCGAAAGTCCTGTTTGAAGACGCGCTAAAAGCCTATGCTGCTATCGATGATAAAGTCGGTGAGATCAACTGTCGCTATTACTTAGCAAGAATTCACAATAGTCTAGGAGACTTTGATAAAGCCTACCAATATTTTGCTGAAGTACTTAAGTTTGACCAACAAGTGGATAACCAGCCAAATCTTGGTCAGAGTTATTTTCGTTTAGCCGAAGTGGCTTTCAAGCAACAAAACTACCAGCAAGCACTGAAGGATATCGGTCAAGCTATCAACATTCTAGAGCAAGTCGATGACGAACATATAAAGGGTCAGTTGTATAGTTTGGCCGGTTCTATCTATTTTTATAATCAACAGAAAGAAGATGCTTTTGCCTTTATTCAAAAAGCCGATTCAATTCAATCTAAAATTGAAGATCATCGTGGAAAGATAGAAACAGGCTATCGATTGGCAGAGATGTATGCAGCTCAAGAAGAACCGTCAAAAGCCTTGACACAGTTAAACTCCGTGATGAAAAAAATAGAGCTGTTACGTAGTAAAATCGGGCGGGTCGACCTTAAGCAAAGCTATTTGGCACTCCACCAAAAAGTCGCCGCTTTGCGAATCGAGCTGTTAATTCAACAACCATCTGGAGCAATGGCTAGTCTTGCTATTGCAGAAAGTTTTCGCTCTCAAACCTTAGCTGAAAACTTACTCAAGCTTAAAGCGAATACCGACATTCCAGCTGATCTAGCTAATGAGCGTTTTGAATTACAACAAAAGCTTCAATCAACCGTAGTCGATTACCTGCAACTTTCTGTGCCAGGTGCTCGTCAGAATATTTTAAACAACTCTCGCAGGCTCGCGGCTAAGCTTCAGCAACTTGAAGCTAGGATTGATCTTTCTACGGATAAAACTGCCGCAAAAGAAGTTGCCCGAGAACGACCAATTTCCGAGATTCAAAGCCAATTAGCCGACGATAGTATTATTCTTTATTTTGATACCAATCCAAACCAAAGCTATCTTTGGCTTTTAACCAGACAGTCAGTGGTTAGTTACACGCGCACATCTGCAAACGAAATAGCACAACAAGTAGAACAAGCATTGAAGTTAATCAACAATCGTCCTAGTGCTAACAAAAAAAATCGCCGAACTCAGCAAGACAAAATCTTCAAGCAACTTTCTGACACCTTGTTTTCTAAATCCAACATTGATTGGAATAAATATCGACAACTCATAATTGTTGGAGATGGTCCGCTCAACTACTTACCCTTTTCTATGCTGACGTTACCGGGCTCAAAGCGCCCAATTTTACACCAGCAAAAAGTCGCTTATATTCCGTCGTTAAATGTTTATGCACAATTAAAACAAGACTTTCAATCTAATAAAAATACCGAACTGCTGCAAAGTAATAGACTATTACTGCTGGCCAACCCTAGTTTTGCGGGAATCATCCAACCGCAAAACCAAATTGCTCAAAAACGCTCTGGATTTGAAATGAGCGAATTACCTTATAGTCAAAAAGAAGCTCATACCATCGCCAAAATCACACCAGCTGCCACAACCCTACTAAGTCAGCAAAACGCTAGTAAACAAGATTTCTATCAACAATCGCCCGAAAATTATCAAATGATTCACTTTGCTACCCATGGATTGGCCAACAGTGAATTACCGTCACTCGGTGGACTAGTTTTATCGAATGTCGCATCGAGTGATAATTTATTACTGGCTCCTGAGATATCAAACTTATCGCTAAATGCTGAGCTAGTGGTGTTAAGTGGCTGTGAGACAGCGCTGGGAAGATTAATTGACGGCGAAGGTTTACAAGGATTAAGCCGGTCTTTCTTTGAAGCCGGGGCTAAGCGAGTAGTCGCCAGTTTGTGGGCGGTGCAAGATGATGCTACCGCCGAACTAATGAGTGCTTTTTATCGAGGCCTATTAATTGATAAACTATCACCGGCAGAATCGTTGCGTATGGCCAAGTTGCATGTAAAAAACTTTAAGCGTAAGAACAACAGCAGACCTTGGCGAGATCCCTATTATTGGGCAGGTTTTGTTTTACAGGGCATTGGAGAATCTTGGATTGAATAAAATGACTGAAGCGCAGGCCGCTGAGTCGCTGGTAGAACGGATTCTAAAGGGTGACCAAACGGCCGAACAAGAAATGGTCGAACGATATAATCGGGGTGTGTTGTTTATGCTTCGTCATCGTTCTAAGAATAGAGCTCTGGCTGAAGACATCAGTCAAGAAACTTGGCGAATCGTTCTGCAAAAAGTTCGCGCCGGCGATTTAAAAGATCATAGCAAATTATCCGCTTTCATCGTTCAAACTGCCAAAAATCAGTTATTAATGCATTATCGAAGCAGTCATCAAACCAAAGTGACTCTCGATGATAAGGCTGATGAAACCGTCGATATGTCAGACCAACCTCAGCAGGTATTGGAAAAATACAACCTTGCTCAGGTTGTAAAAAAGCTGGTTTCAGAGCTAAAGACTCCGCGGGATCGCGAGCTGATCATGCGTTTTTATCTGCAAGAAGAAGACAAACAAAGCATCTGCCAAGACTATCAATTAAGCGAACTACACTTTAATCGAGTGCTATTTAGAGCAAGACAACGCTTCAAGGAATTGTGGGTAGAACACATCGGTGAACACCGCTGAGTTAAAAATACCCGGTAAAGTGAGATATTTTTAATTTAACGCGCACTAACTAACTACATCTAACTAAGGTTAAACGGATATGGATAATATGGCGGCTAATCAACAAATTGAGCGTTATCTGCTTCGACAGATGGATGAGCAAGAGGCATCTGAATTTGAGGCCTATTATTTGTCTAATAACGAATGCATTGACCAACTTGAAATGGCTGAGAGACTGTTGGAAGGCTTGAGATTTGCAAAAGACTCTCAGCCTTTAAGTACCCCTATTATAGCAACTAAAAAAGCCGCTAACGATAGTCGATGGTGGCGCAAAGGTTTGCCGGTTTGGGCGAGCGCTGCCATGGTGATGATAACGCTATTTCCTTCTTTAGTGATGTACAACGAACTCAAGCAACAAAGCGGTCCAAGCGCAGAACTGTCAGTCCTTAGTTTACCTTTAACGGAAACTCGCTCCGCCGATCAACAAGTGATTAAAGTTCCTTTTTCTGAACAACGGATGATTCTTTCGATGTTTGTGGATACTGAGTTAGAACAAATGGTGCACCCAAGTTATACCTTTGAATTAAGTGCCATTAGCCAAGTAAAGAGCCAGAACGCTAACCCGTGGATATTTAACCAATTGAAACTCGATCACAATGATATGTTGTATATTGATTTAGGCAAATCCGTGGTAAACCCCGGAAGTTATCGCTTTACTCTGTTAGGTCTAAGCGAAAACAATGAAAAAAGAGAAGTAAGTAGTGGAACCGTTACATTCGAACTGCAACACTAGCCTGATTGGCTTTTAGTTGGACGAATAACGCTGGGTAGCCACTCGATTATAGGATCACTACTGACTAGCGGAAGTAACTAATAAGAAGCGAAGAACAACAATAAATCGAAGAGGATAATACAATGTCTTTAGCGGATAAGACTAGCAAGCAAGCTGGAGAACATGACCATAACCATGAGCATGCTCATAACGAAAATGTTCACCACGACCATCCGAAAGGTCCGCATGACCATGATCATGATCATAACCATTCAAACCCAAATTCAGTCAGTGATATCTTTGAACTGGTTAGAAATTATCAAGGCGATCGTTTTAAAGCAGTTGATGAAGATACTCGAAAAGTATTTTATCAATCGTTAGTTGGAAAATCGTTTTCAGTAAAGAATTCTGACTTCATTAGTTTAGACAATGCCAATTTCGAGTTTGACTTTGTTCCAGAGCTTGAACATCACCACCATCATGAACACGAACATCACCAAGATAGTCATTGTGATTTAAACGTGATAATCACTCACCCAAAACGAAACTCTATCAAGTTTACTGCATTTGATAAATCCGTAGTTACTTTCTTGAACGAGAAAAATTTTGTCATAAAATCTTATGTGAAACTCAATGATAATAAAGTAAAAAGCAAATTTTATGCAATGAATATCAGTGTTGTCGATACCCAACCAAACTCAAAGTATGTGTTCTCATTTACCTTCACAAATCTCGACGATGAAGACGAAAAAATTCGCGTTTATGTCAACCATAAACAACCTGCGACCGCGGGTGTTGGACGAGAATAATTAAGCAGCCCTAAACCGGACCGATATAATTTAAGGAGCACATGTCCATGTTAAACATTATTGTTTTATTTTTATTGAAACTATTTAATTTGTTGGGCTTAACCAACCACAAAATCTCTTACAAGCTAAATCCAAGCGATAACACGGACTTAGATAACAAAACTCTTCAGCAGGCTGCAGACAAAGCAGTCGCGGTTTGGAACAAATACGTTTCACCAAAAACCAATATTGAATTCGAGCTGTCAGCAATAAACATCTTTGAAAATACTGCGGCGAGAGCTTTTCAACCCGACGGGCCATCATGCGAATCAGTTGACAATAGTTGGCATGTCGAGGTCAATGTTGCCTTTATGGATCGCTACTCAAAATTGGAAGATCGCGGTGTCAATATCATTGCCTCGTTTATTATGCACGAAATCGCCCACATATATGGCTTTGGTAGTCCACTTTGGAAAAGCTTATTTGACCACAATGGCGTGATCAGGGAAAGATATGCGCAAAAATACCCCGTCTTAAAAGGCAAAAAAATAAGCCACGATGGCGACCATTGGGATCACCACGGCACCTTATTATCCGAACACGTGGATGAAGATGGTCACTTCGCCCCCGAAACTATTGTAGTCATGGCTTTGCTCGGCCATCGTGTCAAGGTGAAACCAGATAATCATATTGAGTTCGAACACTTTCTTTCTGAGGCTAACTCACATAGCGCCTAAAGGAGCAAATGCTCCTTATTCGATAGATGCCCATAAAAATTATAATTTAATGAGATAATTATCCCAATCGCTGCACAAGTCCTAAAGATAACCAAACTAGTGAGCGATTATGACTGCCAATATAAGATATTCAGTAAAGGATTCTCAACATCTTTTGTTTCAGTTTTTATCTCGCAATATTGCGATAAAGCCAGGGCATAAATTGCCCAGAGAATTTGGCGATTTCATACGCATAGAAGTCGATCGAGAAAATAAGAAAGAACTCAATTTATTACTCATTAAAGACAAGCAAGCGCGTCGCTTAAATCGAGCCCAATTACCCTCCAAAATAAACATCAGTCGTAACGGTTTTATGGAGTTGATATTCCATTTTACCGAAACTGGCTTTGGCGCCGAAGCCCCCCTCGATAAGTATCAATTTACTTTTAAACTATGTTTACACCTTTCATTGACAGGCAAGAGTGCCGCTTTTTTGTTTTTAGTTGAAACCATAGAAGAACAGCGACTTGCTGAAGAGATTTATCTGGGCAGGCTTTTTTTACAACCCAATGTTATTCAGTTACATACAAAAAATAAAAATTACCGAGTGGTGGGATAGTTTTCCGTATTGATGCACTAACTTATCGTCGGTCTTCTCAATATTACCATCGAGCGTCTTCAACCAGCCAAATCAGCAAGGATGCGCTATTGATGTAATTCAGGGGACTGAATTAGGTTATTCAACACTAAACATATGGAGATGTAAGATGAAAAATGCTAAATCCAGTCGCACCAGCTTTAAAGTTTCCACGTCCCAACGGCCCGATTTTTGCGGGACAACCAGCGCTGTAATTTTTGATTCTGCAGGTAATCTATTGGAAAGCTGCGCTATTAAAGATGGCAAACTAAACAGTAAACTACCTCAATCTAAACTAAAACAAGCGAGACTCTTTATCGCTCCGATGGCTGCGAAAGAATTGACTAAGGTTAGCCTGGAGACAATGAATCGATTAAATGCCTATCAAGCCGTCATTTCACTAAACGGGCAGTTAATCGACACCATTCAAATTCCGGGCAACATCATAGACCTTTGGTTATTTTGTAGTTGTTACGTGCATGGCCAAGTGCTGCGTAAAAGTGATCATTCAGCGATTTGTGGAGCAAGAGTTCATATTTGTGAAGTCGACAAAGTGTCTCTGTGGATACGTAGACTCCCTGATTACGATCTGTTTAAGATTAGAGAAGACTTGTTGGACGTCATCTATAACCCGCCCAAAATAGGCCCCAAAGGTCCAGTGCCCGATCCTCCGCCATTCGAAGAAGTACCGCCGCTCCCAATTCCGGACGGTCCGGTTTTCCGATTTAACAAATCGCTACCGCAAAGCGCAGCGTTAACTAGACAAAAACAAAGCGTCGATGCTCGAGCGACCCAATTGGCTCAGATCTCGACAAATCGTTTTCAAGTAAATGCTATTCAAACTAATTTGGATAAATCAGTGCTCAGTTCTGAATTGTTGAACGGCTTACAAACTCAATCAGCTAGTGTGTTACGCGATCTCTTGGCTAGTCATTGGAAGCTACTCTATCCATGGTTTTGTATTTGGCCTTGGTGGCGTTTACGTTGTGATGAAATTACGACGGTCGATACCGATGCCAATGGACGTTTTGAAACCACCATTTTCTACCCATGTGCTGGCGATAAACCCGACGTGTATTTTTGGGTTGAATACGATTTAGGTAACGGATATGAAACCGTTTATCGGCCATTAATCGGTTGCCATACCTACTGGAATTATCAATGCGGTAGCGAAATCACTATAAGAGTGGCAGACCCTCGAGTTCCTGGATGCACCGATGAGCCTGATTTACCTGGCTGTCAGGTGTTGATCAAGTCAATTGGTAATAACGTAGCTGTCAGGGAAATTAATACGGCTAGCAGTGGTTCCATGGCTGAAGGCTTATTGACCACCGGCGAAGCCTTTGGTGGAACATTAGAACCTCGAGTTGGATTTAGTCGCAGTTGCTTAATCGAAGATAAAGGGATCCCTTATTATCGCTGGTCTTATCGTCGCCTAAGCGGACCAGATGGTATCTCTACCACCGCATCAGCACCTATATCTGAAAAGATATCCACTATCAGTAACCCTGCCAACGCGCCAGCAACTGATTGGACGATCCTTACTAAAGAAGTAGTCAGACATTACAAAGACGGAACCAGTTATCCAGCGGATGTCATGGGACCAATGCCAACTGTAGGAGCGAACGCCGCCCCAATTGAAAACTTATTCCGCATTAGACCAAACGCATCACCATCTGGTGAACCATGGGAATCATTTGATCAACACGTCGATTTAGCAACGGGTTATTTTGAGACCAATAAATTGCTAGGCAGTCCGTCCAGTGGGCCTATTGACAGCAGCACGCCCGCACCGGAAGACTTATCTGCCGGACGATACGAACTCAAACTAGAATTGTTTGATTCGGCCGGAAATTTGGTTAATTGGACTGATAACAATATCGACCTACGGATTACCGAAAACAACGCTCCGTTTGGGAGTGTGACTATCGACACTATGACTGCACCAGAGTTTAACCGAGTGAAAAATGCGGCCGGTGATACTATCGGTTTTAAAATGACGGTTAGAGTAGACAATAACCACTGCTTTGCTGAAGTGCTCCCCGTTGAAGGTGACGTATCCCCCGATCCAGTCTGCGGGTTTCACACCTATGAGCTCGGCGATCAGGTCAGGCTAAAGTTTATCGCTCAGCACCCTAATCATCTGGCTCGATATACCTTTAACACGTTTCGTGCGAGTGGTTCAGCCTTAGCGGTTGCCAACACTTCGGGTATCGCTGGCGAACCTGGCAATAGTGGCTACCTGAACACCGGAGGCTTCAACTATCAAAAGGATATTGCTGTTTCTAGTTTGTTAGGTGGTTGTGCTAATGCGGCGTTTGCAGAACGGCTAGACGTTGTCCCGAAAGTGCAAAATGGTTACAGCATACTGCATGGCTTGCGTCATTCCGACACTGCCGCTTTTGCACTGGCACAGCCCTGCGAACCATGTGAATGTGAGGAGGTATAAGTCGTCAATTACCCTGGTTATCAAAAGTTCAGATCGTAAGGTAGATCGATCTGGGCTTTTGATTTTTTTCGACATTTTTAAGATCCATACTTCACCGCTTGGTTCAGTTTTTTTGCTAGACCCTATTATGACTGGCATTGTTCTGACTCCCCTCTCTTCGAATTAATACCATCGAATTCAAAGGTTTGTCTTGCGAACGCTCTAATTGATAGCGACAATTCGCTTTGCAGATTTAGATTCGAATCCCAAAAACACTTCTACTCTTTCCACAAGTGACTTCATCTAAATTGAACCATATCGCGTATAATGATGGATTGTCACTGTCACTAGGTTGCTGTAACGTTCTAAGCTATAGTTAGACCTTCATTTAAACACCAAGAATGATAAATACACTATGAAACAAAAACTCCCAGCCATTCTCACTATCCTTTTTTTCGCTGTTCTGATTACTTACTTGCAATGGCCTGAGAGTCATAAAGGCTCAGAGCAAAAAGCTAGAGTCACTAAAGTGCGAGCCGCCGATGCTCAATTGGCCGAATTTAGAGATATCGTAGAAGCATTGGCGACGACTCGAGCAAACGAACAAATACTGGTAACCACCAAATATGCAGATGTGGTAAAGAGTTTGTCGTTTGAAGATGGACAATCGGTTAAAAAAGGTGATGTTTTAGTTCAGTTAGATAGACAGGAAGAACAAGCCAAAGTGCGAGAGCTAGAGGCCAATTTAGAAGAAGCAGTGGTACAACTAAATCGTTTACAAGACCTATTAAAAAACAGGGCAACCTCAAAATCTCAGGTTGACCAACAAGAAGCCATGACTAAAGCGATAAGAGCGCAACTGACTAATGCCCGAATTCGGTTGAACGATACCACTATCAAAGCACCTTTTGCGGGTATATTAGGGTTCCGTCAAGTCAGTGTTGGTGCCTATTTAGTACCCGGTGATGTGATAACTAGTTTAGATGACATTAGTCAGATGAAGCTCGACTTTTCAGTGCCTGAACGCTTTTTGCCAACCATTGCGGTTGGTCAACCGATCAATGCCACGAGTGATGCTTATGGCGAAAAGCTTTTCACTGGCAAGATTACTTCAATTTCTCCGCGCATCGATCCGATCACTCGAACTCTAAGAGTTCGTGCAGAAATCACTAATGAGCAAGGGTTACTTCGACCGGGTATGTTACTAAAATTAAAAATAGTCCGGCAGGTTGAATCAGTGTTACAAATCCCAGAAAGCGCATTAATACCGATTGAGGAACGACATTATGTTTTTGTCATCAGTGATGGTTCGGTAAAACGCAAAGAGATCAAAATTGGTCGACGACAACCAGGATTTGTTGAAGTCATCTCTGGATTAAGTGCGTCCGAAAAAGTAGTCACCGAAGGAACTCTTAAGATTCGAGACGGTTCGCAAGTAACCGTACTGGAGAATTAAGCAATGATATTGTCAGATCTTTCGGTGAAGCGCCCAGTATTTGCCACCGTTATTAATCTTATTCTGGTGACCTTTGGTGTCGTCGCGTTTTTGCAATTACCGCTGCGCGAATATCCAGATATTGATCCACCAGTCGTCAGCATAAATACTAATTATTCAGGTGCTTCGGCTGCAATTGTTGAAACCAAGATTACCCAAATACTAGAGGATCGGATCAGCGGTGTCGAAGGGATAAAAAATATAACCTCATCTAGCCGTGTTGGCCGCTCGAGTATTACTATTGAGTTTAATCTTGATCGCGATATTGATGCAGCAACCAATGATGTCAGAGACAGAATATCAAGAGCGTTGAATAACCTGCCGGAACAAGCCGATCCACCTGAAGTATTCAAAGCCAACGACGATGAAAATGTGATCGTTTGGTTTGTGCTTCAAAGCACTAGTCTTTCAACGTTAGAATTAACTGATTACGCCCAGCGGTATATTGTTGACCGGTTCGCAGTGGTGGATGGTGTCGCCCGAGTAAGAGTCGGTGGTGGCAGAACTTACGCCATGAAGATTTCGCTTAACCGTTCGGCGATGGCCGCTCGAAATGTCACCGTGGGAGATATCGAATCGACACTTCGCGATGAGAATGTCGAATTGCCAGCAGGACAAGTTGAATCTATTGATCGTGATTTTTCTATTCGAGTAGAGCGAAGTTATCTAACTAGCCAAGATTTTGCCGCAATGGTAATAAAGCGATCTCAAGATAACAGTTTGGTTCGACTTGGTGATATCGCAAAGGTAGAAGTGGCCGCTGAGGATGATGAAAATATGTTTCGCGGCAATGGTAAAAACATGGTCGGTTTAGGCATCGTTAAGCAATCCAAAGCTAACACCCTTGAAGTGGTCAAACTCGCCAGAAAAGAAATGCAAGCGGTACGTGAATCGCTTCCAATTGGAACAACGATTACCAACAGCTATGATTCGTCTATTTTTATTCAAGGTTCAATTAACGAAGTTTACAATACATTAATCATTGCCATGATAATGGTAGTACTGGTTATCTTTTTATTTTTAGGCAACCTAAGAGTCACTCTAATTCCCGCCGTTACTGTACCTGTTGCATTAATCGGTTCGATGATGGCCCTGTCTTGGTTTGGCTTTTCGATCAACCTGCTTACTTTGCTTGCCTTGGTTCTAGCGATTGGATTAGTAGTTGATGATGCGATAGTCGTATTGGAAAATATTTATCGTCGAATAGAAAAAGGACAAACACCTTTGATGGCTGCCTATGAAGGTGGTCGCGAAGTAGCATTTGCTGTCGTAGCAACCACATTGGTATTGGTTGCCGTTTTCATTCCGCTTATATTTCTTTCTGGAAATGTTGGCAGGCTTTTTACTGAATTTGCAATCGCTATTGCATCTGCTGTTATCTTCTCAAGTTTAACCGCGCTTTCTTTGACACCAATGTTATGCTCTAAGATGCTGAAACATCGCACCCGTAGTTCCTCTTTCGGACAGTTGCTTGATCAGAATTTCGCCAAGTTAGAAAACTTCTATGGCAAAATGTTAGCAAACACTATTCATCAACCGGTATTGATTTCTGTAATAATTGCATTGGCACTTGTCACTATCTATGTACTTCTCGCAAAACTCCCGAATGAATATACTCCAAAAGAAGATCGCGGAAACTTGTTTATTATGATGCAAGGTGCTGAAGGCGCTAGTTATGAAAGCAATGTCGCCAATATGCAAAAAATAGAACAAATGCTTTTAGCCTATCAACAGCGAGGCGAACTTGACCGTGTTATTGTCAGAGTGCCAGGTTTTGGAGGCTCTGGTGGAATTGCGGTGATTGGTATGCCGCCCTGGAATGAACGAGCATTTAGTACTTTTGAATTTATTGACAGAATAAACAAGGAATTACAAAGTGTACCTGACGTAAGAGCTTTTGCAATTATGCGTAGTGGTATTAGAAGTGGTGGTGCAGGTAGCACACCGGTTGAATTTGTTTTACAAGGCAATACTTATGAAGAGCTCGCAAGGTGGAGAGATATTGTGCTTGAAAAAGCACAAGCTAATCCTAACTTGTCCGCGGTAAACAGTGACTATCGAGAAACCTTCCCTCAACTGTTAGTCAATATCGATCGCAAACGAGCCTACGATTTGGGAGTGACTGTTGGTGATATTGGCAAAACATTAGAGACCATGCTTGGACAACGGCGCGTCACTACTTTTGCAGACCGTGGTGAAGAGTATGATGTGATTGTTGAAGGTGATAAAACAGATTTTCAAAAACCTGGCGACATCGAAAACATTTATGTCCGCTCAAGAACCAGTGGCGAATTAATTCCTTTATCTAATTTGATAACATTTAAAGAGGACGCCACTTCCTCACGTTTAAACCGATACAACCGGTTGCGCAGTGTCACTATTAGCGCCAACTTAGCGCAAGGTTATACATTAGGAGAAGCTCTCGATTTTCTAAATGTAGTGGTAAAAGATTACCTACCTGAAACGGCTCAAGTTGACTATAAAGGTCAGTCTATGTTGTTAAAAGACTCTGGCGATTCCATAATGTTTATTTTTGTCTTGGCTTTATTGCTAACTTATTTAATTCTGGCAGCCCAGTTTGAAAGCTTCATTCATCCATTTGTTATTTTGTTAACCGTACCGCTCGCTCTAGTCGGAGCGCTAACTGGTTTAGAATTAATGGGAATGAGTTTAAACATCTATAGCCAAATAGGCATAGTGATGCTGATAGGATTGGCTGCTAAGAACGGGATCTTAATCGTCGAATTTGCCAATCAACTTAGAGATAAAGGCGAAGAATTTGAAACAGCATTGATTCATGCTGCTCAGCAACGTTTACGCCCTATCGTGATGACAACTTTTACCACCGTGATGAGCGCGGTGCCTTTAGTTCTAGCCACTGGCCCTGGTGCAGAAAACAGAATGGTGATTGGTGTGGTTATTTTTGCTGGTGTTTCATTGGCTAGTTTGTTTACCTTATTTGTAGTTCCAGGTGCTTACTATTGGTTATGCAGACATACTGGTTCACCGCAAAAAATAGCGCAACAAATTGAAAAACTAGAGCAGGCCAATTAAACTCAGACACTAAAATACTGCCGCCAAAGCTATCAGCTATTAATATGATACGGAGAAAATCATGAAATACTTACTCGCTACATTAAGCCTACTAGTGGTAGGAACCTCGTGCGCTGAAGCACCAAAAATAGCGGAAAGTAAATCTTCCGCGTCCTACAAAGCTGAATTGTTTACTGGAGGAATCGAAATACCATGGGGAATGGCTTGGTTGGACCAAGATACCATTATTGCGACTGATAGAAAGGGTGAGTTGAGAATAATCAAGAATGGAAAGCTCGAAGCGCAAAAAGTTTCTGGGCTTCCAGAAATCATCGCATCTGGTCAGGGCGGACTGCTCGATGTGGAAGTCGATCCCGACTTTGCTAACAACAGTATTATTTACTTTTCTTATTCAGGAACAGAAGGAAAAGCTAAAGGCAACAATACTTCAGTAATGAAAGCCAAACTTGATGGCTTTAAGTTAACTGATCGGCAAGTCATTTTTAATGGAGAGCCAAATACCGATAAACGTCATCACTATGGTAGTCGGCTCGAATTTGGTGGTGATGGAAAACTGTATATCTCAGTTGGTGATCGCGGACAAAGAGATGTCAATCCACAGCGCCTTGATCGCGATGCAGGAAAAATTCATCGAATTAATAGCGATGGTTCAATTCCTTCAGATAACCCCTATGTTGACAACGATAAAGCGAATTCAACGATTTATTCTTATGGGCATCGTAACCCTCAAGGCATGGCTAAGCATCCGACCACAGGAAAGATCTGGACTCACGAACACGGCCCAAAAGGTGGCGATGAAATTAATATTATTCAACCAGCTAAAAACTATGGCTGGCCAGTTATCACCTATGGGGTGAACTACAGTGGAACTTCAATCACTGATAAAACAGAGCAAGATGGAATGATGCAGCCAAATTGGTATTGGGTACCATCCATTGCGCCATCGGGAATGACCTTTGTAACTAGCGACATTTACCCTGACTGGAAAGGCGCCCTCATTGTCGGCTCCCTCAAATTTGATTATTTGGTCTTACTCAAACTGGACGGCGATAAAATCATCAGCCAAGAGACTATCCTACAAGGCATAGGCCGTGTTCGCAGTGTAAAGCAAGGAACTGACGGATATATTTATGTTGGGGTAGATGGTAAAGGGATTATGAAGGTTTCGGCCGATACAAAATAAAAGATACATTCGTTCGTAATCTTAACGATTCGCTTGTTATCTACTGGCAAAAACATCGTTTAGAATGATTCGGTCACAGTATCATTATTCAAAAGGCACCGTGACCACTCTCCTCCCACAGAATACCCTCTAAAATCTTCTTCAATTGGCTTGATTTGTCAATTGATACTAGCAGGTTTAAACTAGCTGATAATTTCCTCAAGCACCAAGGGTTTAACATGATTCGGTTAGCATTGATTGTATTGCTTTTTCTCCACGCTCCCTTTTCTTATTCGATAGATCGCGTCACTGGCGACACCTCAGCCACTCGCTCAGAAGTCATAGCTCAAAACGGCATGGTAGCTACCAGCCAACCTTTAGCCACCCAGATTGGTCTGGATATCCTTAAGCAGGGCGGTAATGCCATTGATGCAGCAATAGCAGCTAATGCCGCGTTAGGCTTGATGGAGCCAACCGGAAATGGCATTGGGGGCGACTTATATGCCATTGTTTGGGATGAAAAAAGCCAGAAGCTTTATGGACTGAATGCCAGTGGACGCTCGCCAAAAGGACTTTCTTTAAAAGTCCTAAAAAAAGAAATTAAAAAGCTCGGAAGAGAAGATATTCCCCCCTATGGCATGCTACCCATCTCGGTGCCGGGTACTGTGGATGGCTGGTTCGAGCTACACAATAAATTTGGCAAAATGCCAATGTCAGAAATTCTAAAACCAACGGTTGATTACGCTAACAAAGGCTTTCCAGTCAGTGAATTAATTTCTTATTACTGGCAACGTAGCGTACCTCGCTTATCCCCACAACCTGGCGACTTTGAAAAAGTCTTTACCATCAACGGCAAAGGCCCGGAAAAAGGTCAAATTTTTAAAAATCCAGCTTTAGCTAATACTCTAGCCACCATTGGAAAAGATGGTCGAGATGCTTTTTACAAAGGCGAAATAGCCAGGAAAATTGATGCGTTTATGAAGGCCAATGGCGGTTATATTCGTTATCGCGATTTAGCAGAGCATTCATCTACTTGGGTCGAACCTTTGTCCACCAACTACCGAGGTTACGATGTTTTTGAGTTACCGCCCAATGGACAGGGTATTGCGGCTTTACAGATGTTAAATATTTTAGAGCAATACGACTTGAAGAAAATGGACTTTTTATCTGCCGAAACACTGCATGTTATGGTTGAAGCTAAAAAGTTAGTGTTTGAGGATAGAGCCAAGTATTACGCCGACATGGATTTTTATAATGCACCGTTAAAAGGTCTACTTTCAAAAGATTATGCCAAAGAAAGAAATAAGTTAATCACGGATAGAGCGGCACGAACAATCGATGCTGGTAACCCAGCTTTATACCAAGGCGATACCATTTACCTAACGACGGCTGATAAACACGGCAACATGGTTTCATTAATTCAAAGTAACTATCGTGGTATGGGTTCGGGTGTGACTGTGCCAGAGTTGGGTTTTATTTTTCAAGATAGAGGTCAACTATTCTCACTCGATAACGATCATGCCAATGTCTATGCTCCAGGAAAGCGGCCATTTCACACCATCATTCCAGCATTTGTGATGAAAGATGGTAAACCTTGGCTTAGTTTCGGACTCATGGGTGGAGCGATGCAGCCACAAGGACATGTGCAAATCGTTACCAACTTAATCGACTTTGGAATGAATCTTCAAGAAGCCGGTGATGTAACTCGCTGGCAACACTTTGGATCAACTGAACCAACTCAGTCCAATCAATTGACTGCCTCACACGTAGGTCAACTAGCCATAGAGTCCGACATCCCCTATCAAACCATTCGAGCGCTGATGGCAAAGGGACATAAAGTTATTTTTGATCGCGGTGGCTACGGTGGTTATCAAGCAATTCTTAAAGATCCGAAAACGGGTGTTTATTATGGCGCTTCTGAAAGTCGCAAAGATGGTCAGGCGGCGGGCTACTAAATCGCTCGAGTCTTAACAAAGTTGTTAAAGGATAATAGCTAGCCCTACTTTAAAGTATGAAAGAGTGTGCAGCCTTAGTTATTACAACAATAGCTACACACTCGGTTCTATACGTGTATGATTTCAAAGATTTCCATAAAAGTCGGCGGCTTATTGGGCTCAAAAGGAATATGCAGACGATTGGCGATATCTTTAGCAGATATTATTCCTCGTATTTCATGAACACGATGGTCAACGACAAGACTGTAACTAAGCCCATTTTGTTTCATGACTTCGACTAGATCTAATACATTTGCTTTCGATATATCCTGATAGTCAAACGCCCAAATATTGGAACGACCGGTCATCATATCACCGACAAGAACCTCTTCTCGCTCAAGCCCACGACTGACCCTTTTAATCATTTTATCTTCTGATAAATCATCAAGACTGAGTATTCCAACACACTGACTGTGTAGACCTATTACGATTTTAGATTCTACGTGAGCTCTTTCTAAAAATGTAAGCGCGTCTACCGCTTTGGTACCTTCCTCAATAACGAGCGGTCTAAACTCTTTAAAGTCCGAAAAGGTACTAAGAGCAGAAGCGGTCGCGTTGAGTTTCTCATAGTCTAATGGTGTCGCCAATCGATCGCTTTTCTCTAATGAATATAGTCGTAGCTTACTCATCTTAATCCCTCCGCACCGTACTTGCTAAAATCAGATGACTGCGCCTCAATCGACAAGTAGGGAAACAGTTGCTTTAGTTGGCAGTAGGAAAGGTTAGACTCGTCCTCACTTATGAGCGTACCTAGCAGCTCTTCGAAGCAAAGATTAAATGCCCTAATCTCTGAATGAGCTATTTGATAGATTTGAAAACTACCGGTGCTGGAATCTACACTTAATAGACAACCGACAGCTCGAGATCCAGCATTCAGAAAGTTAGAAACTGAAAACGTTACGTGGATTCGAATAATTGACGCATCTAAGAATTTTGTAGACTTCAATTCTTTGAGCATTTTTTTCTTGTAGCGCGAAACCCTAGTCGTTTGTTGGCACGTGATACAAATGTTCATAACAAAATACCTCGGTAAATAGTTTTAAGATCAAAATTAGATAGATTATTAAAAATTTGATTTACTTACTGAGGAGGTGCCCTAATTTGCTTAGGATAGAAGGTGTCGTTGAAAGGTTTTCTGCTTATTAAACTCTGAAAATAGATATCTAGAGCTCTTGGCACAAAGTGAATAACACTAGAATCTTTGTATTTGTCTAAATCATATTCAGTAAAATTGGGTTCATTATCATCGGCAAGAAAAGTGCTGGTGTAATCACTTTGAATGTCAACTGTAAAACTATTGGTATCGCCATAGCTCCAGAACCACAGTGCGGAAAACAGAAAGAATACAGTTATAATATTTTTATTCTTGAATGGCATAATAGCTTAATTGGTCTAGGACCTATAATCGTATTATCGACAATGTGTATATTAAGTGAAGTTATAGAATGTAAGAATTTTTATTTTTCCCAGCTTAATTAATAGTTAGCCTTTTTTTATCTACTCAACACAGCGTTCCAATCAATATTGGATTAAGATTAACTGACCGCAAGTATTCTTCTTTGCCCGGAAAAATTGGCTAAGATTAAAGCTAGAGTGAATACAAGTATTGCACAGGCTTGATGAAGCGCCGCAACCAGAACAGGAACCCCTTGCAGTAAGGTAGTAACTCCAAGTGCGATTTGGCAGCATATCATTACAAATAAAGATATCATTAGTTGTTTTAAAACCGAATTCGATTTAAGTCTTAAAAAGACAATCAGCAAAATTGTAGATAATGAGACGATTAGATAAGCCAATATTCGGTGGTTAAACTGCACAGTAGTCATATCTTCAAAAGCAGCACGCCAAATAGGTGACATCTCATACAAGCCTGGAGGAACAAACGATTCCCCCATTAGAGGAAAGGTGTTCCAAATAAGGCCTGCTCGTAAACCTGCGACAAACCCTCCAGATAGAATCATGCAATAAATCAGAAACAGAAGAATAACAGTCAAAGTCGTAAGAGTTTTTTTTGGAGGTATGACGCATTTATTAGTGCCTATATTATTAATGTAAAGATCGGTAGCCAACCACACAATGACACCATACAGCGCAACTGCTAATCCTAGGTGAGCAGTTAGTCTGTATTGACTAACTCTTGGTTCATCAGTTAAACCGCTTTGCACCATATACCATCCCAACCCTCCTTGCACCGCGCCTAACAAAAAAATAACAGAGAGTCGTTTTAAAAACTTCACTGTTAAAAGACCTCTAGACCAAAAGACTATCAAAGGAATTAAGAAAGCTAGTCCAACTATTCGTCCGAGTACTCGATGAAAATACTCAAAATAAAAAATCGATTTGAACTCAGTTTGAGAAATTGCGTTGTTAACTAACTTATATTCTGGGTATTGCTGATACTGAAGAAATAGTTCATGCCAATCCTCAGAATTTAACGGTGGAATAATTCCCATCAATGGTTCCCAATTAACCATTGAGAGTCCAGAGTGCGTAAGACGAGTAACGCCACCTAAAATTATCATTGCATAGATCAGAAGTGCGCAACTGATAAGCCAATTAAATAGATGTTTGTTTTGACTCATTGCAGGCAACCGACATGGAGGATTATTGAACATTAGGAGTCCCAAAATAAGGAATTACCCGTTGATAAGAAAATGCACCCAAATACTCGCCGCGTAACCTAGCGCAATCACAGGTGTCCATTTTAGGTGAACGAAGAAAGTGTATTGCCCTCTTGCTTGCCCCATCAATGCAACTCCGGCTGCAGATCCTATCGAAAGCAAGCTCCCACCGACTCCGGCTGTGAGAGTGACTAATAACCATTGAGTGTGTGACATCTCAGGATGCATAGTTAATACTGCAAACATCACAGGAATGTTATCTACCACAGCAGACATAACACCAACCAAGATATTGGCCGTTGTAGGCCCTAATTCACCGTAAATAAATCCTGACGCTAAACTCAAATACCCAATGTAACCTAGCCCACCAACGGCTAGTATTACTCCATAAAAGAAAAACAAGGTATCCCATTCTGCGTGAGCAATTTTATCAAAAACATCAAAACTATATGGGTCATCTTCAGAGCCTGGAGGATTCTCCATACTGACATTCCACGCTCTTGATTTATGGCGTAAGTAAAAGCCGAAGAACTTCAAATAAGTCAATCCCATCATCATGCCGTATACCGGAGGAATGTGGAGCATATTGTGGAAAATTACTGCGGTTGCGATGGTAAGTATAAAAAGACCTACGATAGTAACACCTCCGTACTTTATTTTTTCTGCTCCAGAGTCAGATGTTGGAGGCTTTCCACTTGGAAGCGCAAATTGCATAATTAAGGCGGGCACTAAATAGTTAATGATGGAAGGTACAAACAGGTCAAAAAATCCCCAAAAATCGATAACCCCCTTTTGCCAAACCATCAGCGTGGTAATGTCTCCAAAGGGACTAAAAGCCCCACCAGCATTTGCCGCTACTACAATGTTAATACAGGCAATAGCCACGAACCGAGGTTGTCCTTTTCCAACGGACAACACGACAGCGCACATTATTAGCGCAGTAGTCAAATTGTCAGCAATTGGCGACATGAAAAACGCTAAACAACCAGTTAACCAGAATAGCGTCTTATAGCTGAATCCTCTTTCAACTAGCCAGTCTCGAAGCGCATCAAAAACACCTCGCTCTATCATTGCGTTGATATAGGTCATTGCCACAAGTAAAAAAAAGAATAGTTCCGCATATTCTAGAAAATTATGACGGATAGCCGACTCGACCTCTGAAGACATTCCTTGTTCACCCATATAAGCCGCGATCAAAATCCAGATTAGTCCAGCACCGAAAAGTACCGGTTTGGACTTTCTCATATGAATTTGCTCTTCGAGCATCACAAAGACATAGGCAATAAAAAATATTGCGAGCGCGAGATAACCGAGCCAGTGATGAGTTAAGTCAAGCGTATGTCGTTGGCTTTCAGCCGCAAGAACTGAATTCGAAAACAAACTTCCAAACAAAAAAGCAAAACAATTTCTCATATCATAAATCCAATAAGCATTATTAATCAGTAACTTACGAAAAATAAACCAATATCTTTTTATGGCTCAAACCGCTTCAAATACAATACTCTTAAATAACACCTTAATAATCAAATATTATTTATTGAGTATAAAAGTATAATAGCATTATAATGTAATTATCATTTAATGCACAAAGTATATTAATAAGCTCCTCAAATTATCAATTAGGGCGAAATAAAATGGAAAAAAGGACTGCACGAATCACGGTACTTGTCGATCCAAAGAAAAAATCGGCATTTGAGAAATTATGTGGTGAGGAAGACGTGACGCCCTCGCAAAAAATCCGACAGTTGATGAGAGAATTTATTGAATCAAGGTTGGGCAACGATTGGCGAGAACAAGTCTTTGAACAAGAGACATTCTCTCAAAAATAATACTTTCACTAGTTCAATTTGTGGAACCTTCTTGAAGATTCTTGAGTTATTTATTTTGCTTAACAATTACATAGGATTTACCCTTTCTCATGACTGAAACAATACTATCCCAAAATTTAGCTGGCCTTATAACTAGCTATTTGTATTATCTCCTTCTGACTTGCCATGTCTGTCTATTTATAGAACTATCTCCAATAATAAAAAGGCCCGTAAGTAGGTTGAGTTACTTTTTAGCCAGCACTATTTCCGCAGCGGCGCCATTTATCGTCACGACAACTATGACGTTTTCCACAGAATTGCTAAGAAACTCCATAGGAACGCTTACTGCAGTAGCCGCTAGTTTCGGCACAATACTAACCATCCAAAAATTTATTAATATTGATTAACCTAAGCATATTTGCTTGAAAACTCTAGCTGAGCTCAAGTACCTCGGGGATTTAGTGGAAAGCAATATTGAGAAAAATAAGATGCGCCAGATAAATCATAGAGAGTGCTACAATCTCTGGTGACTATTCCAACACCCGAAATTCATTGAAATTGAACACCGATGCAGTAGGAGTAGGTATTACTCCAATATGATAAGCAATTCAGAAACAAAACTTTCGATTAATTATTTAGTAATTAAAAAGCTAGTTTAAGATTTCTTTAAGTTTTGGTTCTTACAATCATTCAAAGCTAAGATTTAATCTATTCAGTTTTGGCTCTTATATACGCTTTCGAGGAATAAAATGCTTAAAAAAATCGCAATATTACTGTTAGTTTTTCCCATGCTTATAGCAAATGCGAGGGCTAATGAAGAAATTCCAACTATTGACATTTCACAGTTTAATGGGAAGGTAGTCTATCTCGATTTTTGGGCGTCTTGGTGTGTCCCCTGCAGAAAATCGTTTCCATGGATGAATAAAATACGTCAACAATATAGTGATGATCAGCTTGTGATTATCGCCGTGAATCTAGATAAAAAACGGGAGTTAGCTGACTCTTTTCTCAAAGAATATCCCGCCACATTTGATATTTATTACGATCCGAAAAGTCTTCTAGCGAAGAAATATCAAATCAAAGGGATGCCTAGTTCTATTATTTTTAACAAAAATGGAAAACCCGTATTTGCGCATACAGGTTTTTTCTTGGATAAAATTGAACAGTACGAAGCCGAGATTAAGCAACTAACAGCATCATCTAAATAAACTAACTTAACCTGAGATCTAAAGATGGGTATAAGACACAAAATCAAATTATTTTTTGCAGTCAGTTTGCTAATAGTGCTATCAGGCTGTTCTTCTTGGGGTGTCGCCCCATGGGATCGAGATTTACTGGCTAAACCAGAAATGGCTATAAACTCGTCACCGCTTGATCAATCAATTGATGATCATATTTATTTTAGTAAGGAAGCCTCTAGCGGTGGCAGAAGTTTTGCAGGAGGTGGCTGCGGATGCAACTAAGAAACCAATCGACGGGAAGTCCGTTAAAAAACGTCTCCCTTGCTGAAAAACTCACCCTTGCAACAACCGCATTGCTTGGTGCCAGTGCAAATGCTCAACAAGTTGATGCCGAATGGAATTATTCAGCTTCCTTACTTGCTTATTCAGAACCCGATAGGGTCAGCGCAACAGAGCTAATTGTTACCGCAGACAAAGCCTATGGTGATGCAGCTAAATTAGATTTAAAAGTCGTTCTGGACAGCTTAACCGGAGCCTCTGCCAATGGAGCCATAGAGCAAGACAATCCGCAAACCTTTACACGCCCATCGGGCAAAGGCCAATTTGTTACCGCAGCTAACAGCACGCCACTAGATGACACGTTTAAAGACACTCGGCTGCAAATAGCTGCGAGTTGGACTGATTCGATCACTGAGCAATCTCGTTACACAATTGCGACCAACCTTTCTCGAGAATACGACTATCGTTCCGTTGGCGCAAGTGGAGAACTCGCGTGGGACTTCAATCAAAAGAATACGACATTATCTGCCGGACTTTCCTTTGCTTCCGATGAGATTTTGCCTGAAGGTGATATTCCGCTAGCATTTTCTTCCATGGTAATCGACCAAGGTCAGTTTGTAACAGAGGACGAATACTGGAACGCTTTTGATGCGACTCGAATTGCGGAATCAGACACCGTTAGTACTTCCGAACTGTTATTAGGTTGGACCCAGGTGATCAATCGACGAATGCTGGTTCAATTGAATTATGGTTATGCTGACATGCAGGGGTATTTGACCGACCCGTTTAAGCTACTTAGCGTGGTTGATGATAATGGTCAGACTCAAGATTTAGTTTATGAAAACAGGCCAGACTCCCGAACTCAGCATTCACTGTTTGCATTAACGAAATACCATTTTGATGAGTCTATCTTTGATCTTTCCTATCGATACATTTCCGATGATTGGGAAATGAAGTCACATACCATTGATTCACATTGGCGGTTTATGACTATAGGTGGAAGTTTTTGGGAACCGCATGTTCGTATTTATTTACAGGACGCTGCGGAATTCTATCAACCCTTCTTAGCTCAGTCACAAACCACTCCTGAGTTTGCCAGTGCTGATTACCGAATAGGTGATATGAGCGCAATGACTGTCGGGCTAAAATATGGCTTTCAACTGGAAGGAGGAGAACGCGCAGAAGTGAGACTAGAGTACTACCGACAAACACCGAATAAGGCGAATCAGTCGAGCGTTTCGGGGTTGGAGAACATCGAACTGTACCCTGAGGTCGATGCATTAATACTGCAATTTAACTACTATTTCTAACCCATGTAGTGAGGTTATAAATTTACTTTCTTTAGACCTGTTGCTTGTTTTTGGAATGCCTTTAATAGGCTTAGCCGTGCGGACTTTTTAGACAAAGTTGAAACACCAGCTATACTCTGATTATGGAGAACACCAGAGATATCAAGCTCAAACGCCCGTAAATGAACCAATTTGAAGTCAGCTATCACCAAAATTTTTCACGCATAGCCTTTACTGCTATGGCTAGTCCGTGTGAAATTTTGCTCAGAAATTTGGAGCCGACCTTCTGCCATACAATCGCAAACACCGCTCTCAATGAGACCTCAAGAATAGAAAAGAAGTACAGTCGATTTATTCATGGGAATCTCGTTGATACAATGAATAAAAGTCAGGGTAAAAAAATCACCATCGATGACGAAACTTTCAAGTTGCTGGAATATGCCCGCAACTTGTTCGAACTCAGCAACGGCCTGTTCGATATTTCGTCCGGAGTCTTGCGAAAAATTTGGAGATTTGAAAATAACTCATCGCCACCGAGTCAAAAACAAATATCCCACCAACTCAAAAAAATTGGTTTTGATAAGATAGATTATGATGAATCCAGTTTTTACATGAATAAAGGTATGGAGATCGATTTTGGCGGCATCGGTAAAGAATATGCGGTCGACCAAGTTTCGTTACTACTTCTCGAGGCCTGCACGCCAACAAAATCGAGCTTTTTAGTCAACTTTGGTGGTGACCTTTCGGCTAGAAAATTAGCCAGTGACGCCCTTCCTTGGACAGTTGGTGTTGAATCTGTTGGTTGCCAAGATGAACTAGCCAATGAAGAATGGCCAAATTCGTTTATAACGATAAGCCAAGGTGCGGTAGCCACCAGTGGTAATACCAAGCGATTTTTCGATTATGAGGGTAAACGTTACGGGCACCTTATGAACCCTAAAACGGGTTACCCAGTAGAAAATCCACCTTTATCTGTCACGACTTTTGCTGACAATTGCGTTATGGCCGGAAGCTATAGTAGTTTGGCGATGTTAATGGGTGCGCAGGCTGAAGAGTTTCTGACTGAACAGTCAATAAAACATCTTTGTTTTTGGTAGGCTCGTTAAACATTGAACGGCCTTATGAGTTTAACAATCCATTGTAATTGGCAGCTATTCGAGGCACAATATCAGCGACTATAAATGACGTCCCAAGTGCCTCAATGAATCGTAACCTAATCAATATACTGCTATTGCTATCTCTTGCAACAATTGCCTACCTTGTACTGAACCCAACACCGCAAGAACCAGTTTCTGAAAAAGAGATGGCTAATATATCTAAAGCTATTTCTAATGAGTTTTCTCGTGCTGCGTCGGCGCAAACGAACCAGCCAACTCAGCGGCCCGAGGCACAACCGGTAGTTGGCAACACTCAACAAGCGATCATTGGTGCTATCTATAAAAAATCGAATACCACTTGGTTTTTTAAAGCAAAAGATACAGCGGAAAAAATAGACGGTATTAGTGCGTCGTTTAAGAACTACTTCGTCGACCAGTTAAAATTTGACCAAGATGAACAACCGATTCTGACACATATTCCTGAATCGATGCAGGCCGCTAATACCTCTACAATGCGGGTTGCGACCTATCGAATCGCTGGGGTTGAAATTTCGGTGAGCAAACTGTCCGGCAATCAAGATGTCTATGCCAATGTGCAGCGCTGGATGAAACAAATAGGCTTAGCAGAAAACTCGCCGATACAAATTGAGTACAAGGATGATCAAAATACCATCCTAGTTAAGATGCCTCAATAAAAACGATTGAAATAAACAGCATTTCAATCATTGAGTATTGCAGGCAATTTGGTACTACTGCAGATTGGAAAGATAGTAGGCAACCTCGTCGTCTTCAACGTTTACAGCATAATCAATGCTAATCACGGTTGGAAAACCAAATTCTGGATGATATTCAACCTCTAGACGAAATCCGTTATCTGATATTGCCTCATCAATAATATCAAAATGCTGTTCGATGGTTCTCAAACTAGACTTACGAGATGATAAGAAGACTATTTTGGTAAAAATGCCAAAATAGTATCGTTTTAAAAACAAGCTCTGAACGACTCAATTTCACCTACTTTTAGTATAAAAATAACATATCATCGCTCCTAGACCTGCTCCAAAGGCGATACTTGCAAATAAAGAAACGAGTAATTGGGCTAAGCTTAAGACATCTCTAAAATAGGCAATTCCTATAATAGAAAAAAAAGAAAGCGAAAGGACTACGCCTCCGATACTTGATAAGAATAACTCCGCACTAAGTTTTTTCATATCTACGACTTGGCTTCATTAGATTCTAGATTCACTTAGTCTATATTTAATAGATTAAGAAATTCTTAAAAGTGTTGAAAAACTTCCTGCTTCTACCTTCAACCTTCAACTTTATTTGTAAGTCATTTAATTTTTCCTTAAGCAATTTAATCTAATATCTCTTTTCAGTTAATAGATAGTGTAAGGATATCCGCAAGGTAATTTCGACCTAGTCGTAAATGACAACCGATGATTAAGAACCCATTCAGAAACACGTTGATGATCTATCTTTTTTATTTCATTTTCGCCCTAGTAGTTTTGAGTATAAGTCGATTAGGACTTTCTATTTGGCAATACGAAAGAGTCTCACAAGAACATGGCTGGTTCGAAATCATTATTCAGGGCATCCGCATCGATATCGCAACTCTTTGTTATCTATTATTCATCCCCGCTATATATACCGCTACTTTCTCTAATGGCAAACGTGAAAATATGGGGAGTAATTACTTGACTAGAGTATGGTTGAC
This sequence comes from Kangiellaceae bacterium, assembly GCA_039969155.1. Classification (GTDB taxonomy): domain Bacteria; phylum Pseudomonadota; class Gammaproteobacteria; order Enterobacterales; family Kangiellaceae. The sequence continues at coordinate 47,902 of JBDVOJ010000108.1, read as the reverse complement.
AACCGTCACTTGCTTGTTAATATTTATGGAGCTAGCAACACCTAGTTTTATTGGAGAGTACAACGTTCGTCCAAACAGGCTGTTTGTAGAATACTTATTATATCCTAAAGAAGTCTTTGGGATGCTAGTCAAAAGTAAACTGCCTGAGTTAGTAAATAGTACAGTTATCACAGTTCTAGGTGGTTATTTCACTTGGAAGTGGGTTAGGTCTTTGCAAGCTAAATCGGACACTAATACTGGCAAGGCTAAACTGATAACGGTAGCTTCGATTATCCTTATTGCCTTGTTAGGCGCACGCTCTTCACTTGGGCATAGACCTCTAAATCCTTCGATGGTTTACTTTACCAATGACCCACTAGTTAATTCGCTTGTACTAAATTCAATATACTCAGTGCTTTGGTCGAGCAAGGAGCTAATTTCTGAGAAAGATTCCTCACTTGACTATGGCACGATGCCTAGAGAAAAAGTTATAGATATCGTGCGAGAGTTTCAAGGACAAGCACCACTTAATGATGCTTCTTCGGAACTTCCAACGCTGATAGAAAGACAACCTTCAGAAACGGGTAAACAAAAGAATGTTGTCATAATTCTTGAAGAAAGCCTAGGCGCTAGATTTGTTGGCAGTTTAAATGGCCTACCACTAACCCCTAATCTCGACAAACTGAGTAAGGAAGGCATTTCATTTAACCGAATGTTTGCAACTGGCACCCGCTCCGTAAGGGGGATCGAAGCTGTAATCACCGGATTCACACCAACTCAAGACCGCGCAGTTGTAAAATTAAACAAGTCACAAACAGATTTTTTCACCATCGCAGAAGTCTTCAGGAGATTTAACTATCACACTGAGTTTATTTATGGTGGTGAAGCTCATTTCGATAATATGAAAAGTTTTTTCTTAGGGAATGGGTTTGAACATATCACAGAGCAAAAAGATTACATAGAGCCAAAGTTTGTAGGCACATGGGGCGTTTCGGACGAAGACTTATTAATAACTGCACATCAAAAGTTCGAGTCACTTAGCGAGTCAAAATCACCCTTTTTTAGTTTAGTATTTACCTCCAGCAATCATGACCCTTTTGAGTTCCCAGACAACAAAATTAGAATATACGACAAGAATAAAAATACTCGAAATAATGCGATAAAGTATGCAGATTGGGCATTGGGAAATTTTTTTGATTTGGCTAAGTCCTCTAATTATTGGAAAGATACTATATTTCTAATAATTGCTGATCACGATGCAAGAAACGTAGGTTCAGAACTCGTTCCAATAAAATCCTTTCATATTCCCGCCGTTATCTTGGGCTATGGGATTAATCCTCATACAGAACCAAGAATTGTTAGCCAAATCGATATGCCTCCTACTTTGCTCTCTATGGCGGGAATTAAATATACAACCCCTTTAATTGGCAAAGACTTATCATCCGCAGGAGAAGAGTTTAAGGGACGGGCACTACTACAGAATGGGCAGAATTTTGGAGTGTTAATCGATGAAAGAATTGATATTTTACAGCCGAACAAATCGGTAGAAAGCTACAAGATTAACTGGTCAGACTGGACTTATGATGGTAGAACTCAACCTACTAAACAAGCCGCACAAAAAGTTCTGGGTTTAGCGCTATGGGGTAAGTTAGCATACGAGCAACAACTCTACAAATTGCCACAAAACAACTAAGTTATCTAGTTAGTGTGATTAGAACAGGTGGAGACTAGAATTCATATTCGACTAAAGCGCGTAAAACACTTTCATCGTTACGGTTATTCACCTCTTGTAATAATCCGACCTCCCAAATCAATTTATTTTGTCCAAAAGAAAATTGCCCCAAGAAAACAACTCCAACGAAAATATCCTCTTTATCGAGGTACGCTTCGAAGCCTGGCTCAAACGAAGCGCTATTTCTATATCTTAATTGAAACGCCTGACTATGATTCCAAGCGTGTCGTTTATTATCTTGAAATTCGTAGAAATTTTGCAGATTTAATGATGTGCTCCAACGTCCAAATTCTTTCTCGAATAAGAGGCCTATATTTGTTTCCCACTCTTGAGATTCTCTTTCTTGTTCAATTTCAAAGAGCAAACCAATATCTACCCAATATTCACCTTGTTCGGTCGCTTGATAGAGAACTTCAATTTCAACAGCTTCAATTTCGATATTCTTATCAGTTTCCTTTTGGCCAATCAAATATAGTTCAAGAAACAATTTGTCATTAACATCTTTACCGAAACCAAAACGATAAATAGAGAAATCTGCAGCTAACTCACTATCCAAAAGACTAATCACTCTAGATTCAAACTCGTAGGTATCAGCCTCTACGTATGGGTGATATACCTTGTCGACATCCGCGTTGGCTGGCATCATTGTGGCTACAAGCAATAGGCCAACTAGGTGCGTTAATACGGGTATTAAATTAGTTCTTTTCATTATGAAATTTTACTTTGTAATAGGTTAGATAACAAAATGGAACAACAATAAATAAAAAATAGGATACTACCTGATTGTGAGTCGGCGTAGCCTCGTAGCCAATCAATGCGTAAAGTAGCTGGCCTAGAAGAGAAGGCTCACTGATTAGGAAGCTCGTGTCCCAGACAGGATAACTATCTTCAACTAAGCCAGCTTGCATCAGATAGGAAATAGCTTGAGAAACCATTCCTGCGGATACCAAGGTAAGCATAACAAAACATAGGGTTAAGCTCAGTTGTTTCAATTGCGCTAAAAAATAATAATTTACTGCACCTACACTAACCCCGATACCGAGGCCAAGAATCCCTCCCAAAACGTTCGAACTTAATCGTTCAGCATTCAAAAAAACGCTCTCGAAGTAAATGATAACTTCTGCACCTTCCATCGTCATCGCAATAATAATAATCAAAGAATATAGTAGCATGTGCCAACGTTGAACAATCGCTTTTTTAGTACTGCTAATGATAAGTAAATTTGAGATAAGAATTAAAATAGCTAAGCTTATTAATACGATAACAAAGAGAATTTCTTGACCGGTACCATCAAACCATTCCGATATTTCTGACATATTCATTGCTAAAAGTAACGATATTAACGAGCCTATGAGAATTGCCCAAATCATCCAAAGTTTACGCACGCGTATAATATTCGAATAAACAAACAAGAAACTTACCAAAAGCGATGCCTCAAGCGTTTCTCTTAGAACTATAATGACCGAATCAAGCAAACTTTTTCCTATTTAACAATGACAACACCTTGCGCTGTTTTTTGGTTAAACTCCCCGAAAAAGGGATATTCTCCGGGCTTTAGAGGTCCGATAAAAATATTGGCTTTCCTCCCCCCCATAATAACTTTTTCTCGATTCAACTCATAACTCTCAAACTCTTCGGAAGTCGCATCCCGATTGTAAATTACAAGTTTTACTTTTGTGTCGGCAGGAATTTCTATTCTATCTGGTATAAAAAAGTGGTCCTTGATTTCAATTTTGTAAACAAGACGTTCCGCATGAGCATATGGCAATACACTAACGGTAAGTAAGAAAAGTGCTCCTAACAATATTCGATTGGTTTTATCTTTCAATTTGAACACCTTTAATCTGAAGAGTCTTTCTGCCGACCGTTAGAGTATTTTTCAAACTCTAGTGTAACCGTGAGCCCTTTTTCAATCACTTTACCAGACTGTATTTCAAAACAACTATCACTTAAAGTTAATTTAATGTGGTGTAGTTCGGCAATCTGTTTCACGATCGCTAAACCAAGACCACATCCTGTAATTTGAGATTGATTTCTATCACCATCGACTCTATAAAAACGTTCAAAGATGCGGTCCTTTTTAGCATCGGGTATTCCAATACCTGAATCCATTACTTTTACAATAATTTGATTATCAGTATCACTTATCAAGATAAGTATTTGTCCATGTTCTGGAGTGTATTTTATTGCATTGATTAGCAAATTTTTGAAGAGAGTAGACAGCGCAAATTCCTCTCCCTTGACAACATATGAGTCTGATTCATTCGACAACCTTAATTCAATTTCATGCTTCGCCTTCTCTATCATAGGATATAAATCAATAACAAGAGCTCTTAGCAGTTCTGAAAGACTAACGTGTTTAAATCTCCCTACATATAGTTCTGGGTTACTACGATTTAGGACTAAGATCTGTTCAACTAAATGGCTCATCCTACTCACCCCCATGCTAAGAGCTCGAATATTTTCGTTTGATTCGATTGAGTAATCAGCTTGCTCATCTAATAGATTTTTCATTTGCAAATTAAGCGCAGCGATAGGAGTACGTAATTCGTGAGCAGCATCAGAAGCAAACCGAGACTCTCTTGATAAGGAACCATCTAATCTTATTAACAATTGGTTGACACGCTGAGTCAGGCGCTCTAACTCAATTGGGACTCCATCGATTTCTATTGCTGTAAGATTGCTTGCCTTTTTCTTTTCTACTTGGTTTGCTAACAGGCGAATAGGTTTTAACCCAATATGTACAATAAATAGCACAATTAAAATAATGGTAGGAATTGCCAATACAATAGGATAGACCGATTTTAAAATAACACTTTCTGCTAAATTGTAACGAACGTCTTGATTCTCTAAAACAACCACCCAACGCTCGGTAGCAGTATTGAACTTAGTAATAGCTCGCCATCTTGCCTTATCAAAGTTGACATAGCGCTGGTTATCTAATAACTCAAATTTGAGTTCTTGAGGAAATTTAGATGACTGGCCAATTATTAAGTTATTCTTGTCTCGAACTTGGTATAGAATATGCTCTACAGGCGAATGTACGATATTTTCCTGCACGGGATTTTCTTTTGAATCACTATAAAACGGGCTATTAGAAATAAAGTCCCCGTAATTTTGGAGTTTTCTATCGAATAATATTTCTGCCTCTTGCATACTTTCTTGATAGCCGTGAACAGCAGCTAAGAAATTTGCTAGAATTACTACGGCAATTATACTAATAGTTAGAAATAGTCTGATTGAACTCACGGCTTTCTAATGGTATACCCAATCCCTCGAATAGTTTTAATCGTCTCTTTAGATAGTTTTTTCCGGATATGGTGAATATGAACTTCGATCGCGTTACTCATCACCTCTTCTCCACAGTCATAGAGATTTGCCTCGAGAGCTTCTTTAGTTTGTACCCTTCCGGCGGACTCCATCAATGACTTTAAAAGTAAGTATTCTTTTTTGGAAAAGTCGACTAGCTGGTTTTCCCAATGAACAACATGTCCATTGGGATCTAATTTAAGGCTACCGACTTCGATCATTGTCTGAGTTCTATTGGTTAAACTGCGTTCGAGAGCTCTAATTCTAGCTGCGAGTTCATCGTACTCGAAAGGTTTTACCAGATAATCATCTGCCCCAGCATCTAACCCCGTAACTTTGTCACTCAGTTGGTCGCGCGCGGTCAAAATAATAACCTTACAATTAAGCTTTTTAGCGCGAATACGCTTCAGTACTTTGATCCCATCCATATCAGGTAGCCCGATATCTAAAATTACAATATCAATGTGTTCCACCGCGATATTATTAATCGCGTCTTTGCCATGAGTCACGGCAAGCAAAGAAAATCCATCGTGCTTGAGCGCCTTGACAAGACTTTCCGATAACTGCAAATCGTCTTCGACTAAAAGTAGTCTCATAATTAACTAACCTTACCTACGATTCTAAATAGGCTAACTATACAGCCAAAAAGTAACCGGACCGTCGTTGCATAAACTGACTTGCATATCAGCACCAAACCGACCTGTTTGAACAACTGGGTGTAGATTGGTTGCTTGTTCGACAAAATAATCGAAAAGCTGTTCACCAATTTGCGGTGGTGCCGCGCTAGAAAATGATGGTCGCATTCCTTTGTTAGTATCTGCGGCCAAGGTAAATTGTGGTACCAGTAACAAACCGCCTGCCACATCCGACAAACTAAGGTTCATTTTGTCGTTTTGATCAGAGAATATTCTGTATCCTAGCAAACGTCTTATTAACTTATCTGCCTTTTCCTGAGTGTCGTTTTTCTCGACTCCAATTAACGCCATAATCCCTTTCTGTATCTGGCCAATGACTTGGCCTTCTACTCGAACGTTGGCATTAGTCACTCGCTGGATCAAGGCAATCATTTTTTAATTCCTGATACATAGACTTAGTCGCTCTTATTAACCCATCTATAATGCCAGCCTCTGTGGCAGAGTGCCCTGCGTCACGAATAATTCTCACTTCGGCGTTTTTCCAAACGGCTTGTAATGACCAAGCATTTTCTAGCGGACATAACATGTCATAACGACCATGGACAATGATCCCAGGAATACCATTAAGCTTTTCGGCATTATCAATTAATTGGTTTTCCTCAAGAAAGCATTTATTAGCAAAATAGTGCGCACTTATCTTTGCCATTGATACCGCTAGATGAGGATTTTGAAAAGAATCGACTAAGTTATTATTGGGCTCTAAAGTAGCGACGCGAGCCTCCCAAGTTGACCAAGCTTTTGCGGCTGCCATTTTTGCCAACTCATTTTCGCCGGTTAGCATTTTGTAAAATGCGGACACAATATCCCCTCTTTCTTGCTTAGCAATAGGGTGGATAAAATCTTTCCAGTAGTCAGGGAAAACTCGCCGAGTCCCATCTCTGTATAGCCAGTCAATATCCTGTTGTCGTCCTAAGAATACGCCTCTAAGAATTAAACCAGAAACTCTCTCAGGATGAGATTGAGCGTATGCTAAAGCTAAAGTCACTCCCCAAGAGCCGCCTAACAAAACCCACTTATCGATACCTAACTGTTGGCGTATCTCTTCCAGGTCTTGGATTAAGTGGTTGGTAGTATTGTTTTTTAGCTCAGCGTGGGGAGTCGAACGCCCGCTGCCGCGTTGGTCAACCAAGATAATTCTATATTTTTCTGGATCACAGTATCGGCGATAAGTTGGACTGCATCCGCCACCAGGGCCTCCATGCAATACAACTAGAGGTATTCCATCAATCGAACCCGACTCTTCATAGTAGATCTGATGCCCATCATCGGTTTCAAGGGTAAATGTTTGATTTGGTTTGATTTCTGGGAAAAGTGGCTGCATCGTTCGACCAGTCTAAAGTAGATGTTCTTTAAGACTAGCACACTTTTAAACGACTGCCATTTGAAGATTGAGCATTCAATTAGAAATCGGCTATAAACGTCTTAATCATTCAAATCTGATAATAATTTCGTCTACAGCCAATTTCCAATTAGCTTAATGAGAATTAATTCTCGTCGTTGTCAATTGTGTCGTTAGGATGGTCTACCCCACGCTCTTTTTTGGGCGGTGGTGTTTTTACATCCCCCTCTAAAATAATAACAACGCCTTTAGGAACTTTTCGCGGCTCGAGGCCCTTTACTTTGCGTACCGTATCAAAAGCTATTTGTGCACAGTTTCTATTTTTATTGATCTTCTCACAACGATTGAATTCTAGTTGAAGCTCTTGGCTCACAGTGGTTTCTTCTGGCGGTGGAATATAACCAAAAATATGCCTAACAAAACCACAAGAGCTAAGCGATAAGGCCAAAAATAGTACGAGCAAATTCTTCATTAATAGACAGCTTTATAAATAGGTAAAGTATATATAGAGGGTAGCAGTTAATAATAGTTCAAACTAGCGGAAAATTCATGAGCAACGGTAAAGTATCAGCGCATTGAGAAATTCGCTAGTACTCATTTAAAAAATCACTTTAATAAGAAAAAAGCGCCCTAAGGCGCTTTATAAAAACTTACTTGTCTTCCTTAGGAAGGCGAGATGCTCTTTTTCTCTCATTTTCGGTTAGATATTTTTTTCTAATTCGAATACTTTCTGGAGTCACTTCAACTAGCTCATCATCATCAATAAACTCTAGGCTCTGCTCTAATGTCATTTGAATAGGTGGAGATAATTGAATATTCTCATCAGTCCCTGAAGCTCGAACATTAGTGAGCTGTTTACCTTTAAGTGGGTTGACCGTCAGGTCGTTATCTCTGGCATGAATCCCTATCACCATTCCTTCGTAAACTTCTACACCATGACCAATGAAAAGTCTTCCACGTTCCTGGAAATTGAATAAAGCATAACCAAGTGCTTTACCAGTTCCATTTGATATCAATACACCACTGTGACGCTGCGCTAATTTACCTTTAAATGCCGGCCCATAAGCGTCAAAAGTATGATAAATCAAACCGGATCCTGAAGTAGCAGTCATAAATTCAGTTTGGAATCCGATTAATCCTCGTGAAGGAATATAGAAATCAATTCTGACTCGCCCAGCACCATCTAGTTGCATATCACGCATTTCTGCTTTTCGCTCTCCAAGGCGTTCCATTATTGTGCCCTGGTGTGCCTCCTCGATATCAACCGTCACATTCTCATAGGGTTCCATCATCACCCCATCAACTTCCTTCATGATCACTTCTGGACGAGAAACAGCCATCTCAAAACCTTCACGACGCATCGTTTCGATCAGTACAGAAAGATGAAGCTCTCCGCGACCAGACACTTTAAATTTGTCTGCATCATCTAATTGCTCAACACGAAGCGCTACGTTGTGGATTAGTTCTTTTTCTAGCCGCTCTAGGATCTGACGCGAAGTAACAAATTTTCCTTCTTTACCTGCAAATGGCGAAGTATTAACTTGAAATGTCATATTAACCGTTGGCTCATCCACTGTTAGCGGAACTCTTGCTTCAACATGATCTGGGTCGCAGAGGGTATCTGAAATATTCGGCTCACCGATACCAGTAATCGCAATAATATCTCCCGCCGTCGCCTCTTCAACTTCACTTCGATCCAACCCCATATATCCAAGAACTTGGCCGACTTTAACTTTTCGGGTTTTGCCTTCTGTATCGATACTGACTAATTGTTGGTTTTTGCTAATTTTGCCTCGTGATACTCTTCCAACCGCAATTGCGCCTACGTAACTAGAATAGTCTAAAGAAGTAACCTGCATTTGAGTTGGTCCTTCAATTTCTACATCAGGATGGTCAACATGTTCAACGATCGCTTTAAAGAGCGGCTCCATGTCACCTTCTCTTACCGAATCATCCTCAGACGCGTAGCCATTAAGAGCCGAAGCATAGATAACTGGGAAATCCAATTGCTCATCAGTTGCTCCCAGTTTATCGAATAAATCAAAGATTTGGTCAATGACCCAGTCTGGACGAGCGCCAGGACGGTCAATTTTATTGACAACAACCACTGGTTTTAAGCCCTGAGCAAATGCTTTTTGAGTCACAAATCGAGTTTGCGGCATAGGTCCATCAACTGCATCGACTAGCAATAAAACAGAATCTACCATCGACATAATCCGCTCAACTTCACCACCAAAATCAGCATGCCCTGGGGTATCTACTATGTTGATACGATAATCATTCCATTTGATAGCCGTGTTTTTTGAAAGAATGGTGATTCCGCGCTCTTTCTCTAGGTCATTTGAGTCCATGATTCGCTCAGCAGCTTCACCGCGTTGAACAAGCGTTCCTGACTGTTGCAACAACTCGTCAACTAGAGTGGTTTTTCCATGGTCTACGTGCGCGATAATGGCAATATTTCTTAACTTAGTAATCACTGGCTGAGTGCCTCAAATTTGTAGCAAATAATCGAACGAAAAATGCTCGTTCAAAATAAAGGCGCGTATTCTACGCTTTATCCTGTCGGAAAGCACCGTTTTTGGCGACTTTTTGCTCAAAAATGAGCTAATCTGAGTGGTTTATCGTAGTTGCCATTGTCAATCTCGATGATAATGCGCTTAAAGGATGCTTGGCGCTTTCAGGGAGAGAGTCAATCGAGTAACTCATCGATAGTCCTACTGAGTTTCATAGCTTGGCACTACTATTCGAAATAGTCGCGATTAATTGATATAGTCAAAGATCATGATAGCTAGTATTAAGACAATGATTACTTATGGAGAACGTTATCTATGAACTATCAGCAGCATATCGATATTAATCTGAATAGAGATCGGGTAATTAAGCTATTTAACAGTACTGAAAACCTTAAGAAGTGGCAGCCAGGGCTAATAAGTTTTGAGCACCTTAGTGGCGAGCCAGGAGAAGTAGGTGCTAAATCTCGGATAGTCTACCAAATGGGCAAACGGGAGTGTACGATGGTGGAAACGATAATCAGCAATAGTTTTCCGGAAGAGTTTATCGCGGAGTATCACTCAAAAGGCGTTCACAACAAAGTCATCAATCAATTTGAGATTGTTGATGAAAATACCACCCGATGGGTTTCCCAAAATGAATTCAAATTCGAAAACTTTATGATGAAGCTAATGGGCTGGCTCATGCCCGGACTGTTTAAAAAAGAATCGTATAAATTTATGCAATACTTCAAAGATTTCGCCGAACAAAAACAAGATCCAACAAAGTAATTAAATTTGCAGTAGAGTGCTAAACGCTATCTCAATAAATAAAGTATACTGCAGCCGTTAACTTCTATTACAAGTAGCTTAAACTTAACTAATAAGAAAAGAAAATGTCTGAACAATCATTAGTAAAACAACTTATTGAAAGAAGAGTCCCTCAAATTGCAGGCCTTTATATTGCTGCGACTTGGATGATGATTGAAATGGGTGACTGGATGACTGAACGATTCAATACCCCAGATACTATCACCTCTTATATTTTTATCGGAATGCTCTGTTTTATTCCATCGGTATTGATACTTGCGTATCAATACGGAAAACCGGGCAAAGATCCTCTAAAGAAAACGACCTTTATATTTGTACCCAGCAATTTAGCTATCGCGATACTTGCGATGTTCTACTTAGTATCCCCAGTAGCAGCAACTGAAACCAAAATTGTCATTGATGAGAAAGGCAACACTAAAACCTATGAAGTTTCAAAACAAGAGTTTAGAAGTCAGCTAGTCAGTTTCTTTTGGAAAAACAAGAGCCAACAACCAGAGCTAGATTGGATGCGCTATGGATTAGCCTGGTTACTTAGTCGGGATATCGATCGCAGCCTTTTTGTTAGTTCGTTTACCCCATTTGCCTCTAACACTATATTATCGGGATTACAAAAAGCAGGTTACGACAACGCCACCAATGAGCCTAAGTCTTTGCAACTTGAATTGGCTAGAAAACGCTTCCTCAAGTTTATGTTAGAAGGTCAGTTTGACTATAATAATGATTTTTATACTCTAGAAGTTAATGTTTATGAAGTAGCTTCCGGTAAGTTATATGCTACTCATTCTGCGTCCGGTAAAGAACTGTTTTCATTGATCGATGATTTAACGGTAAACATCAAAAAGTCCATCGGAGTACCGATTGACATCAATGAGCAAACCACTGACCTTCCAGTAAAAGAGCACACCAGTGAATCACTTCCGGCAATAAAAGATTTAATCGAAGCAAAAATTGCGCGTGACTTAAATAATGATTATGTCCAATCAAAAGCTTTACTAGAGCAGGCTGTTGCGAAAGACTTCAGCTTCACAAATGTATACACTCATTTGGCTCGGACTAATCAGTTAATGGGCAATGCAGAAGAAGCATCTCAAGCTTTATCTAAAGCCTTAAAACACGAATATAAACTAACCACCGAAGAAAAGTTTTTATATCGCGGCATGGTCTATGGTTTAAGAGGCGACTATCAGTCACAAGTGAAAGTGTATGATATGTGGTTAGAACTATTTCCTGATGATATTGATGCGCATAAAACAATGTCTCGTCTATTACTAGTAACCGGAATTGATCTTGATAAGGCGTTAGTCAGCTTAAAACAACTTCGCCTATTGTCACCCTCAGATGACTCTGTGATTAGGAATATGACCAACCTTTACGTGCTAAAAGGTGAGTTAGAAAGAGCCATCGAAACTCAACAGGAATACACTCGACTTAATCCGCAAGATAATAATGGCTTGTTAGAGCTCGCCAGTATTTACGAAAGAACTTCACAGTTTGAGCTGGCAAAACAAACCTATAATCGAGTGTTACTGCTAGAAATGGACAACCTGACAGCAGCGATCCGACTTGCCCAGCTTGATTTGAAAATCGGGAATTTTGAGGCCGCGGAAAACAAACTTGCCAATTTGTTAGCCAATGCAACCACAGACAAACAACAATTCGAAATTCTACAAAGTTACGTTTTCTATTACACAACCACCGGGCAGATCACCAAAGTGCTTGAAACTATCACGAGAATGAAACAGCACGCACAACATCTGCCGCCGATTATGAGAATCTTTAGCTTAGATTTTAGTGAAAGCTTGTTTCAGGCCAACCTAGGGCGTTTTGAACAGTCCCTAGAATCGCTTGAAAAAGTCAAACAACAATTGCAACCTCCACTTGATAGTATTATTGAAATGGGTGCTGTATCAGCACATATACTCGCTAAAGATCTGCCCAGCGCTAAGAAATCCTTGGCTAAGCTTACTGAATACATCAAGACTTATCCAAACCCTATGCTCAGTAGTGCCATAGATAGTTCACAGGCATTAATTTTTGAACTGGAGGGCAATTATGAGCAAGCGGTAGGATTGCATCAAAAAGCACTTGATGCCATTTCTGGAAATATTGTCAATACTCAAAATGAATCGAGCATACTAGGCCAACAGGTATTACTGGCTAATGCCAAACGAGAAACTGGTAACTTGTCGGAAGCTAAGGCAGATTTGTTAAAAGTCATCGCATTATTTCCATCATTACCACACGCTCACTTTCGATTATCTCAATGCTATTTGCAAGAAGGCAACATGGATGGTTTTAGAAGCTCGATAGCTAATGCCGAAAAGTCTTGGGCAAACGCTGATAAGGACTTTATTGAATATAGAAAAATGTTACGTGTTAAGGCGCTAGCAAACAGCAATTAGCGAAGCCCGATCAATGAGCACAATTTTGACCGTTCTGCTTTACCAGCTCCAACGTTTTCGATATTCAGGCGTGGCTTGTACTGCGAGAATCGCTCTGTTGAATCTTTCGACCATTTCTTTTGATACAGATTTCTTGCTGAACATCAACGAAACCGGCGAAGTAGAAATCTGAATTGGACAAGATTTTAGCACACCGCTGCGCTGCGGAATGATGGTTGAACGATACGAAACCACCACTGGGTCATCAATTATTCCGTCCAAATCTTCACTTTCTACTAAGTCTACATGCTGAATATTGCTTTCAACATATCGTAACAAACGGTTTAGTTCGGGCGACTGTTGGATTAACCTTAGCTCTTCGCCATAGTAAAGTTGATACTGAATACCTAGTCGAAAGCCATCTCGAATTAACTCCTCAAGCGTCATTCGATGGCATTTTTCTAAATATTTCTGAGTCGAATAAAGCAATAGGAATTCATTTCGATAAGGAATACTAAATAGTGCGATTTTACTTCGCTCTTCAGAGGGAGTTGCGTTAACCAGAAAATCGACTGTTCCTTGCTCCAGCTCTTTTAAACCGGCTTGAAAGGTCATTGAACGATATTTGAGAGTACATTTGGCTTGTGTTGCTATCTGTTCGATTAATTCGACCTGCAACCCATGCGGTTCTCCGCTTTCAGATATTGCTTGATAGGGCAACCAATTTGACATACCTAAAGTAAGGTTGCATGAAGAGGCAGCACTTAATGAATTAGCTACCAACAGGCATAGACCCATAAAGGCTGTTAAGAATGATCGATTTCTAATAATTACGATGTTCATTTAGAGTTCGAAGGAATGGAGTACTAAACTAAGCTTAGTCGTAAAACAGGGGTTTTACACGATAAAAATAGTACCCACCTTTATTATCAGCCATTTGCAAAAAAACGCGGGATTCGAAATACGGCCATTGAGGTCTTAAGCGTCTTCAATAATGCCATCTAAATTCAGCTGATTTACCAAATCGACATGCGGCGAATCATTGTTTATGTAAATCAATTTTCGATTGAGTACCGGATTGGCTTGAATATCTCGCAATTCTTTCCCAAACACCACACCTTTTTGCACTGCTAATCGAAAACCTCGCTCTATTAGTTCTCTTAGGCTCATGGTCTGACAGCGTTGCAACCAAGCTGGAGTTGAATACAACAACATAAACTCGTTCCGATATGGGATACTAAAATTGGCGAACTCCCTTCGCTCATCGGATGGGGTTGCATTCATCCTAACATCAAGTTTACCGGTGGCCACCGATTCAATTCCCTCAGAAGACTTAACCGACTGGTAGCTGAATTCACAACCTGCCTCTGCTGTGATTTGTTTTAGCAAGTCAATTTGGAACCCACTAGGTATGCCTGAATCTGAAATCGACTGATAAGGTAACCACTCAGACAGTCCCATAGAAAGCTGACACGGAACTTCTGGCAGTTGAGATTTCGCTTGAGGTTCAGCGACTATAGGAACTGATAACAGCAACAAGCTATTGAATAGCAGGAAGATAGGAATAAAAGTCGTGATCAGTAAGCGCTTCATAGTACTTGAAAGCTTCCATAATCGTTCAACCAGTTTACGCTTCTAGGCGCAAATATATCCATTTATTCCAATTTTGTATTATATTTTGCTAGGTTTCTTGAACGGAGACCACGCCCTTTATTCCCATTATTGTTTAAATTCCCCATAACATATCGATTATTCATATGGTAAAGTGCTAGATACCATTCGATTATTAGATAATATGCTGACCCAATGAAACTCGACTTAGACTCAGTAAAGGTATTGGACACTATCGTCCAAAAAGGCAGCTTTTCTGGTGCAGCTAAAACCTTGCACCGAGCGCAATCAGCGGTTAGTTATCAAATTCGAAAGCTGGAAAGTAACTTAGATATTGCGATTTTCGATCGAAGTCAGTACAGAGCAGAACTAACTGAAGCGGGTAAGGTGATATTAGCAGAAGGTCGAAGATTGTTGGCCCAAGCTGAAAATATCGAACAACTAGCCAGACAACTTGGCGAAGAGTGGGAGCCTAGTTTTGAAGTCGTAGTGGACGGAATTCTCGAGATTTCTTCAATAATGTCAGTAATTCGGACTCTGATCGATGAAGATGTACCGACTAAAATTTCACTGACCATGGAATATCTGGGTGGAGTCCAACATCGTTTTGAACAAAACAAAGCTGATTTAATGATAGTAAAAGAGTATCAAGCTTCCACTCAACTGCTTTCACAAGCTCTGCCAGAAGTTGAATGTTTACTTTGTGTATCGCACAGTCACCCGTTAGCCAGTCTCGTGCAGGTCGACTTAAATAACTTACAGCAGCACATTGAACTGAGCGTCCACGATTCAAGCGACCAAGAACTTTATGAAGTTGAGCACATGCATTTTGGCGGTGAGAAGATGTTTTATCTCAGTGACTTTCAAAGTAAAAAACAGGCATTATTGGCAGGGATAGGTTTTGGTTGGATGCCGCTCTATTTAGTGGAAAAAACGCTTAAAACAGGTCAGTTAGTCGAAGTAAATTACCAACATGGGTCTCGATTCAGTTTTACTCCACACTTAGTATGGCGAGCGGACAATCCGCTGGGTAAGACGGGTCAAAAATTTATAGAAAAACTTCTGGCGCAACAGGCAGAACTGAGAACTGATTAGTCTACACAATCCTAAACTTGGTCTTTTGCCATACACACTTGATTTCTACCAGAGTTTTTCGCTCGATAAAGAGCCTCATCAGCGCGATTTAGCCATGCATTACTAGTTTCTCCACTAATGTATTGCGCCACGCCAAGTGAAATAGTTATCGGCTGTTCGGTGACCAACTCGTGATTCTCAACTAAAATCCGTAGCTGCTCTGCTAAACGTGCCGCATGCTTTAAATCCAATTCTAGCGGCACAATCACAAACTCTTCTCCGCCAAACCGATAGAGCGCATCAGTAGCTCTTATTCGGCCGGCGATAATCTCGGTTATACGAATCAATATCTGATCACCCACCATATGTCCGAAATCATCATTGACCTTTTTGAAGTGATCTAAATCTAACAAAATTAGTGACAATTCTGAGGGTTTACGAGCTTGAGCCGCCAATAACTCAATTAACTTGTGATCGAGTGCCCTGCGATTTCCCACTCCTGTTAACGAGTCTTTGGTTGCCATCTCAGAAAGCTGTTCATGCTGCTCCAACACACTTTTCGAAAAGAAATAGCCAAATAGACACGTCATAAATAATGTCGTCATGGAACTTATAAATTTTAGCCACGAAAGCCCTTCTAAAAGCACCGGAGAAATTAGCACTACCGTAAATAGACTTAACAATATTGCTCTTTTAGGCGAAAGTAAATAAAAAGCGGAAACCAGTGCTGGATAGGCCCAATTAATGTTTTCAACGCCTTGGATTTGAACCGTAGCAATAGCAGCTATACAAGTAACCACCGCCAACACGACACTTGGCATAGCTACTTTTTGTGTGGTGTATACGTAGTATGCAATCAAAAGCATGCCTATACACACGATGAAATCGAAACCGCCTATCAGCCATTCATAGTTAGCGAATCTTATAATGGCAAAGCTACCGATGCTGACAGCAGCAATCAAACTTAATACCAGCAGTAATATTTCTTTATTGGTGCGCTTCATTAATAACCATATTTAAAATTGGTTTGGCCTGTCTTTCATTTATTAATACTAGTCCACTAAGAGTAGAATTCAATTTAATTCAGTGCTAGCTCCGTAATACCATCGCTGTAATATGAATTACTTGTCGCTAGACCACCGACATTGAAATAAAAATCATTTATACTGCTTTCCTTTCGAATTCTTAATACCTACTCAAGAAAACTATGTCTATTAAACATTGTATTATTCATTCTATTTCGTTAGCCGCCGAAAACGAAGAAGTGAAAATTAATCTTCGAAATGAAGAAAATTCGCTTGAGGGGCCAGCAGTCTCATTATTTGTGCAGTTAAAACAAGCCCTACAACGAAGCGCAACCCGACAATATGGGCTTTTTGACCCAGAAATGGGAGATAACCCCCTACCAGCATGGTTGACCAAACTGCAGCAAGAAGAGATGGGATTCGTTTCTGTAACCCAAAAAATGGCAGAACAATTGAAAATCCAGCTATCGGACCACAAAGAGCCTTTCTCTGGCCATTTACTCTTTGTCATTGAGGAGCTAATGGAGCACCAATATTTTTATCTTTATTGGCTAACTCATTCCGATGCCCAGTATGTTGACTCGGCGCTGGATGTTGTCGACCTTTCATACGTCAATGCCAGTAAGATCAACTATGTACTGAAGCTTGATTTTTCGCAGTGGCAAGTGAAGGATTGGCAACAGTATCTAACCTTTCAAATAAGTCGCGGAAACAACGACTTGGCTCATGCATTCACTCAATTTAGTGGTTTTATTGCCGGAGTAAATTTACAACAACAAACCAACGAGTTCTTAGAAATCGTTGATCAATACACCGAATCACTGGAAAAAGACCAAAGTAATCAGGCTAAAAATACCATCGTCAATTACTGTGTTGATCAAGACATGAATGGAAATCCGATCAATTTTGATTCTTTGTCGCAAGTACTAGATGAACAACAACCTGATAAATTTTCTAGTTTTGTCGCCGAGAACCTCGAAACGCCCAAGCAAGAAATCTACGCCCATCGCAATAGTTTAAAAAAATACGTTCGCTTTTACGGTCGAGAAAAAGATCTGAGCATTAGCTTCTCCTCGGATAGAATGGAAGACAGCATCACTTATGATCCGGCCTCCGGAAGTCTAACCTTCAACCAAGTACCAAAATCTTTGCAGGCACAACTGTCAAAATATTTAAAGAAACAGCAAGATTAACCTGCGAGGCTCTACTCGCGGGTTATTTTTAATATCAGACCTTGAAAAACCATTATTTTGTACCCAAAAAGGTGCGATGCGCTACTAAAATCATCTATACCAATCGGAGTGAAACTTGGAACAATATCGCGGAACAACCATTCTCTCAGTTCGTCGAAATGGCAAAGTTGTCATCGGCGGCGACGGCCAAGTATCAATGGGAAATACAGTCATGAAAGGCAATGCGCGTAAAGTGCGTCGTCTTTATCACAACCAAGTCATTGCAGGATTTGCTGGAGGAACTGCCGATGCTTTCACTTTGTTCGAGCGTTTCGAAGCCAAGCTAGAGAAATATCAGGGTAAATTAATGCGTTCTGCGGTTGAACTTGCAAAAGATTGGCGAACCGATCGCATGTTACGCAAGTTGGAAGCATTATTAGCGGTCGCTGATAAAGAACACTCTCTAATTATCACTGGTAATGGTGATGTTATCGAACCCGAAGACAGTCTTATGGCAATCGGGTCAGGTGGACCGTTTGCTCAATCGGCTGCTCGCGCACTACTAGATAAAACAGAGCTGGATGCTCGCGAAATTGTTGAATCTGGATTGAAAATAGCTGGGGATATTTGCGTCTACACCAATCACAATCACACGATTGAAGAACTCGATTGTCTCTAAGATATCACCAAGACCCAGCCATGCACGGCTCATTTTATTAACTTGTACATCGCCACATAAGTGGTAGAAAGTAAAAACACTGGACCAAAAACATGTCACAAATGACTCCGCGTGAAATAGTTCACGAATTAGATAAGCATATCATTGGACAAAATGATGCCAAGAAATCGGTCGCTATTGCTTTAAGAAACCGCTGGCGACGAATGCAGGTTAAAGATGACTTGCGAAATGAAATCACTCCAAAAAATATTTTAATGATCGGTCCAACCGGTGTTGGAAAAACGGAAATTGCCCGACGTTTAGCCAAGCTAGCTAATGCTCCGTTTATAAAAATAGAAGCCACTAAGTTTACCGAAGTTGGATATGTTGGCCGAGATGTAGATTCTATTATCCGCGACTTGGTCGATTCATCATTTAAAATGCTGCGAGAGCAGGAACATGAAAAAGTAAAAATGAGAGCCGAGGAAGCCGCTGAAGAGAGAATATTAGATGCGTTACTTCCACCAGCTAGAAGCTTTGAAAATGAGCCATCAGAACGTGATGATTCTGCTGCACGACAAATGTTTCGTAAGAAGTTACGAGAAGGTACCATTGATGAGCAAGAGATTGAAATCGACATTACTGGCCCAAGCGTAGGCATCGAAATCATGGCGCCTCCTGGTATGGAAGACATGACCAGCCAATTGCAGGATATGTTTCAAAACTCTGCACCCAGCCGTTCTAAAAAACGCAAAATAAAGATTAAGAATGCGTTCAAGCTATTAACCGAAGAAGAAGCTGAAAAGCTAGTCAATAAAGACGAGCTAAAAACGAAAGCGGTTGAAGCAGTCGAAAATAATGGCATTGTTTTTCTTGATGAGATCGACAAAGTAGCCAAAGGTGATCGCGGCAGTAGTGGCGAGGTTTCTCGTGAAGGTGTTCAGCGTGACCTACTGCCTTTGGTAGAAGGTTGTACTGTGTCGACTAAGTACGGCATGATCAAAACTGACCATATTTTGTTTGTCGCATCCGGCGCGTTTCATTTATCTAAACCGTCAGATCTTATTCCCGAATTACAAGGACGATTACCTATTCGGGTAGAACTGAGTTCGCTGACTGCTGAAGATTTTAAAAGAATACTCACTGAACCAGATGCAGCGCTAACAAAGCAGTATGTCGCGTTGTTAGCCACAGAAAATCAAGCCATTGAATTCACCGAGGATGCTATCGAAAAAATTGCTGAAGTTGCTTGGCAGGTCAATGAAACGACTGAGAACATAGGTGCAAGACGATTACATACGGTCGTCGAAAAGCTGATGGAAGAAGTTTCATTTAACGCTTCTGACTCTAACGAAAAACTGATTATCGATGCGAATTATGTAACTCAACAACTGGGTGAATTAGCGCAAGACGAAGACTTAACGCGATTCATTCTTTAGAGCGATCAAAACTCAGATAAAAAACGGGAGCTTAAAGCTCCCGTTTTTTTTACTATCAATTTCTTTCTCAGTTAGAGAAATATTCCCTTTAGCATAAAGAAGAACATCATCGACAGAATTGCGCCAGCAGGTAATGTAACAACCCAAGAAACGGCAATATTTTTTAATACGCCAAGATTTAAGGCTGCAATACCTCGCGCCATTCCCACACCTAACACAGCTCCTACTAAGGTATGAGTTGTCGAAACAGGAATACCAGTACCTGATGCAACTACAACTGTTGTCGCAGCTGCTAATTCTGCAGCAAACCCTCGGCTAGGTGTAAGTTCTGTAATACGCTTACCAATAGTTTTCATTACCGGCGCGCCAAAAAGAGCCAAACCAATAACAATCCCGCCACCACCAAGCAACAAGATCCAGATAGGTAATTCGGACTTTGCACCAATAGTACCGCCACTTTCAACAACGCTAACAACAGCTGCTAATGGCCCAATCGCATTTGCTACATCATTAGATCCATGCGCAAATGCCATACCACAAGCGGTAACAATCATCAGAACAGCAAAAACTCTTTCCACACTCGCGTAATGGAAGTCTTTGTCGTCGTTTGCTTCAACTTTTTGACGGCTGATAAAAACTTTACCTACCAACAAAACCACAATACCAAACCCAATCGCAATCAATAATGACTGGCCGAAGCTTAAATCGATTCCGACATGCTTTAGCCCTTTCATCAAGGTTACTAGTGCAATCATGAATCCAGCTAAGAACATGTAAAAGGGTACATATTTACGAGCATTTTTTAACGGATCATCTGTATTTAAAATAAGCTTTTGTACACTGGTAAATAAAGCAAAAGCCATAGTACCGGACAGCAGCGGTGAAACAACCCAACTCGCAACGATCGAGCCGACTTTGCCCCACTGAACCACTTCCATTCCGATACCGACCGCTGCAAAGCCGACAATAGCCCCAACAATCGAATGAGTTGTTGAAACTGGCCAACCGAAGTAAGAAGCAATAATTAACCAGATCCCGGCGGCTAATAATGAAGCCATCATGCCGAACACTAGCAACTCTGGGGTATCCACCATACTTGATGCGTCGATAATACCTTTACGGATGGTGGAAGTTACTTCTCCCCCTGCAAGAAATGCGCCCGCAAATTCAAAAATCATCGCGATGATAATCGCTTGTTTAACCGTTAGTGCTTTGGCACCAACCGAAGTTCCCATGGCATTGGCAACATCATTGGCACCTATACCGAAAGCCATCAAAAGCCCAAAGACTCCGGCGAGGCCGATCAGTATCATTTGATATTCAGTAAAAAATTCGCCCATTGTAATACTCTCTAATCGTTTGTTTTATTGTTGTTTAGCGTTAGCAATTAGCGAGCTAACAATAACTCTAATCTTGAACCGACTTGCTGTGAAAGGTCAGCCAAATCTCCGACCCACTCAATTACTTTATAGAAAAAGATCACATCAACCGCAGGTAAAGTGTCTTCGATTTCAAATAGCTGGCGACGCATTTTTATCTGCAATACATCAACGTCATTTTCAATTTTATCAAGCTCTGTGATCATTTCTTCCGCAATGGTCACTTCTTTTCCTTTAAAGCCTGACTCGAGCAACTCATCTAATTGACGGATCGCTTTTCCTGCTTGCTTGGCTGCATCAATGCTTCTGGTCAAATAAGCTTTTAGATCTGCTTGTGTAGATTCTGGAAATTCCATTCTTCGACCGGTGATTAACCCAGCAATGTCTTTAGCTTTGTTGGCGATTTTGTCTTGCGAAGAAAGAAGGTTTAATAAGTCAATTCTCGAAACGGGCATAAATAAACCTTTCGGAAGGTTTAGCCTTAGCGCCTTTTTAAGTTCGTCGGCTTCGTTTTCGAGGGCTCTGGTGCGTTTTTGCATCACCATCATCTCGTCCCAGTCTTGGGCGAATACCGCATCAAGGAATGCCGGCAGAATATCAACGCACTCTTCCACTTTTTGCATGTGGGTTTGCATTGGCTTCATTGGAGATTCAGCGAAAAGGTCAAGAATTGGATTCATATTGTCATTATCCCGTCATAAAATTATGCAGGGATCCTAAATGTTAGGCAGGGATTAGTCCAGTAAAAACTAACTGATTGGCACTCCGTTTGGTAAAGAGCTAGCTTGAGAATGGCTTAGGGCGCTAAGCGTTGAACTTCCCAATTATCTTGGTTATCACGGGTATAACTGAAGCTATCATGGAGCCTGGCGCCACCTCCTTGCCAAAACTCAAAACGAGTTGGTCTAATAATATAGCCCCCCCAGAAATCAGGTAATGGAATTTTGCCATCCTTAAATTTCGCTTTTATTTGAGCAAACGCCTGATTCAAGACTTGACGAGATTTTATAGGATGACTTTGATTTGATGCCCAGGCAGCCATTTGGCTATCTTTTGGTCTGGAAGAGAAATAGGCAAGACTTTCTGCCACTGATAGACGACTGGCAACTCCCTGTATTTTTACCTGTCGCTCTATTTGCAGCCATCCGAAGTTAGCACTAACTTTATTATTATTTTCTATATCCTTTGCCTTTCGGCTTTTTAAGTTGGTATAAAAAACTAAGCCTTGTTGGTCGAGTCGCTTTAGCAATACCACCCTTTGACTCGGCTGCCCTTGTTCATCCACAGTTGCTAAAGTCATCGCGGTGGCGTCAACCAATTCGACATCGGTTGCTTGTTTGAGCCAAGCTTGCAGTTGAATAATGGGATCAGAATTTAGCTGATGCCGATTCAATCCTCCCCGCAAATACTCTCTTCTGACATGTTCTAAGTTCATTATAAGGTGCCGTTAATAAAAAAGACCTCAAGACGAATCGCAAATGCGCCGTATTGAGGTCTGTAGTTTACTCAGATAAAAACAGACTGCTTAGCTTAAGGCTGCTCCGCTGGTCCGCCAATTTGAGATTCGCCAGAGACATCAGATTTTTTCTTTTCTGCCTTAGGCGGCTCAGAACTATCACTGTCATCCCAACCTTTCGGCGGTCTCGGCTCTTGGTCATTCATGATGTCATCAATCTGTTCAGAATCAATCGTTTCATACTTCATAAGTGCCATTGCCATTGCTTCAAGCTTATCTTTATTTTCATGTAGCAATTTTTCTGCACGATCATAGTTTCTAGATATTAATTCTTTAATCTCATCATCGATGATTTTGGCTGTGTCATCTGAAACATGTTTGGTTTGAGTCACAGAGTGTCCCAAGAACACTTCCCCTTCATCTTCACCATACATCAGCGGGCCAAGCTTTTCGGAAAATCCCCAATGAGTCACCATATTTCGAGCGATAGAGGTAGCGACTTTAATGTCATTCGATGCCCCAGTAGTGACTAAATCAGGTCCATTAAGCATTTCTTCTGCAATCCGGCCACCATATAAAATCGAAAGTTTGCTTTCTAAAAACTCTTTAGTGTGGCTATGACGATCTTTGTCAGGCAACTGCATGGTGACACCTAGTGCTCTACCACGTGGTATGATCGTTACCTTGTAAACTGGGTCTGAACTTGGCGTCAATCGCCCTACTAACGCATGACCCGCTTCATGCCATGCTGTATTAAGCTTTTCTTCTTCATCCATTACCATTGAGCGTCTTTCGGCCCCCATCAAGATTTTATCTTTGGCTTTTTCGAAGAATTCATGATTAACCGTTCTAGCACTTGCTTTAGCTGCAAACAGCGCAGCCTCATTCACCAGATTAGCCAAATCCGCACCAGACATTCCTGGTGTACCGCGAGCAATCAGGCCGGGTTTAACGTCATCGCCTAAAGGGACTTTGCGCATATGCACCTTAAGAATTTGTTCGCGACCTTTAATATCAGGCAATCCAACGGTAACCTGACGGTCAAAACGACCAGGTCTTAATAACGCAGGATCTAATACATCAGGTCGGTTTGTTGCGGCAATAATAATGACACCTTCGTCTCCGTCAAAACCATCCATTTCAACTAATAGTTGATTGAGCGTTTGCTCACGTTCATCATGCCCGCCGCCTAATCCAGCACCACGATGACGACCGACAGCATCAATTTCGTCAATGAAGATGATGCAAGGAGATTGTTTTTTCGCTTCTGCAAACATATCTCTAACACGCGAAGCACCGACTCCAACAAACATTTCAACAAAGTCAGAACCTGAGATAGTGAAAAATGGTACTTTGGCTTCACCAGAAATTGCTTTGGCAAGTAGAGTCTTACCGGTACCTGGAGGACCTACCATCAGTATACCGCGCGGAATTTGGCCACCTAACTTTTGAAACTTGGCAGGTTCTTTTAAAAACTCAACTAACTCTGAAACTTCTTCTTTGGCTTCCTCGCACCCTGCGACATCAGCAAAGGTCGTTTTTATTTGATCTTCACTTAACAACCTAGCTTTGCTTTTTCCAAAACTCATTGCGCCGCCTTTTCCGCCACCTTGCATTTGGCGCATAAAATAAATCCAAACAGCGATTAGCAACAAGATAGGGCCAAATGACATGAAAAAGGTGAATATCCCGCTATTCCCTTCTGGATCAGCGCCTGAATAAGTGATTTTATTATCACGAGCTATTTTTGAAAGCTCTTCACTTGAGCCATAAGGTATCTTAGTGGTGACTTTATCATTGTTATTCATGATCACTTCGGCATCTAAACCAGCAACGGTAACGCTTTTCACTTTGCCGCGCTCGATGTCTTCAATCAGCTCTGAGTATTCTATCTCCCCAGCTTTTTGTTGGGCTGTCTCAAATTGATTAAAGGTCACAACTAGCACAAGGCCAATCACTAACCATAAAAAGAGATGTTTGGTTGTATCGTTCAAAGGGTTATCCTCGTTATTCCTAATATCTGGTCGTTCAGATTAAAATCTATTCGTCTATTCTAAATCGTATATCAGTTATACGTTTTTTTCTGCCGTTTTGATCATAATAGCGCTTAATAAGTGTATCGCCATATTTCAATCATAGTTCAATTGATTATTACTATCGTTTTAATCAATCACCTTATTTGCTAATTTTTCAGTCCTTGCGCAAAAATATACACTTCACGAGAGCGAGCCCTCGAGGCCTTAGGCTTGCGGATTTTGACTTGATTAAAGCTTTGTTTAACCGATTTGAGGTATTCGTCAAAGCCGCTTCCCTGAAAAACCTTTACCAAGAATCGGCCATTCTTAGTCAGTGTTTGTTGGGCAAAATCGAGAGCTAATTCCACCAAATAGATGGATGAAGGCTGATCAATTGAGTCTACTCCGGTTATATTGGGGGCCATATCTGATAAAACAAGGTCAACTTGGTTATTTTCTAACTGTGCCAATATCTCATTGAGAACTGTTTCTTCGCGAAAATCGCCTTGAATAAAGGTCACTCCGGCTAAATGGTCCATCGGTAAGATATCTGTCGCAACGATAGCCCCTTTATCATTCAGTTTTTTGGCTACATATTCTGACCAGCCACCAGGCGCGGCGCCTAAATCAACGACATTGAGACCGGGTCGAATCAATTTATCTTTTTCGTCCATTTCCTGTAGCTTATAGACAGCTCGAGAACGCACTCCGTCCTCTTGCGACATCTTCACATATTGATCATCAAAATGCTCTTTGAGCCAGCCTTTACTACTCTTACTTTTTGCCATGGGTAAAACCTAGATTATTTATCTTCATTTGCAGAAAACAGGTATAACACACACAGACAATAGCTGTTCCAGCGAATATTTGTGCATAATACAACAATTACTATCTTAGAATCAGGCAAACAATGCTAAAATTGCGCCATTACCTAACTTAGAAATCAATAAATCATGGCAAAACTCAGTAATTCTCAAATTAAACACCTAAAAGGCTTGGCACACGCCCTAAAACCGGTGGTAATGATTGGCGACAAAGGATTAACCGACGCCGTTATGGAAGAAATCAAAATTGCGCTAGACGCGCATGAGTTAATAAAAATCAACGTCCGTAGTGAAGAACGCGATGAACGCCAAAAGATGATTGACAAAATAATCAATAAAACACAATCAGCAAAAGTTCAGACCATTGGCAGCAAGTTAGTGATCTTTAAACGAAGCAAAGAAGCCAAAATTGAGATCCCAAAATAGTTCAGAAAGTCTTTTAGCACCAGAGCACTCAGCAGCCTCACTATAGCTTTCTCATTGGAATAATAATAACCTCGGTAAATTCTCAGAAAATCAATGACTTACCCGATATACAATTTTTTTCTCTATGTGCTATCGCCCATTATCTGGGGTTATTTCTTATACCGGGGATTTAAAGACAAACGCTATTGGGCTGGTTTTTCTGAACGCTTGGGGTTGGTTCATCAGTCTGAAACAGACCCGATTTTGCATCTACATTGTGCCTCTGTAGGAGAAAGCATTGCCGCAATTCCATTAATTTTGCAGTTAAAAACAGACTTTCCTGACCAAGTGCTTTGGATTACCACGACTAGCCCTACCGGTCGTTTAGAAGTCATTAAAATTATTGAAAACTACGCTTTAGAGAAAACCTATCTGAGCTATCTGCCAATTGATTGGTTTGGCTCAGTCAATCGATTTATAAGTCGAGTTAGACCCAACGCGAGTATCTTGATGGAGACTGAAATTTGGCCCAATCTCACTCGCCAGATGAAACGCCACAACATCCCTGTGATTTTAGCGAATGCTCGTTTATCCGACAAATCACTCAATAAATACCTAAAACGAGCGGAATTTTCCAAACAGCTGTTTGCAAACATTTCGTTAGTTGCTGCTCAGTACCCCTCGGATGAAGCCAATTTTGCTAAATTGGGAGTTGATGCTAGCAAACTTAAAGTCGTTGGCAGTACCAAGTTCGACATTCAGATAAGCCAAGCCACTCTGGCAGCGCAACAGCACTTTTCGCAAGCTTTCATTAAAGGGCGCCCAAGCTGGATTGCTGCAAGTATTCACCCGGGCGAGTTTGAAAGTATTTTAGAATGTCATCGTTCATTACTAAAGAGCTGTCCAGGGTTGTTACTCATTGCGGTCCCTCGGCATCCGGAAGCCTTCGACAAGTTAAAACATATGTGTGCAGACTTTCAACTAGAATTTGTTAGCAAGAGTGCGAACAATCCTCCTTTGAAAAACACCAGTGTTATTGTCGGAGATACCATGGGCGAAATGATGGTAATGTGTGGCGGTGCGGACTTGGCATTTATTGGCGGCAGTTTAATTGCTAGGGGGGGACACAACCCGTTGGAACCCGCGGCTTGTGGTCTGCCCGTGGTCATGGGTCCAAGTTCATATAATTTTTCTGACGTTTGCCAGATCATGTCTTCAAATGGCACTCTAACCAAAGTAGAGAACCGGCAACAGCTAGAAACGTTTATCCGGAGCACTCTGAATGATAAGCAACTTCTAGAACAACATGAGCTAAGTACCAAATCGTTGTTCGAGAAAAACCGCGGAAGTGCGGTAAAAATAAGTCAATCCATCACAGAGCTGCTATCTCAGAACTAGCGATTTCCAAGCTGTCGATGATAACCATCGGTTAACCAATGCCAACACTGATCTTCAAAACTCAATGAAGAATCCAACCCCTTCTCTTTTACCAAAGAACGCTTTAATCGACTGATATTTTGCTGTTGCCAATTTGAATCAGGCTTTCTGATTTGACAACGATCAAAGTCAATTAGCCAAATCTTCTGTTGGTGATCTATCATGATATTGTGAGCATTTAGATCGGCGTGATATACCCCATGCCGATGAAATAACGCGACTACTTTTCCGATACTTTGCCATTGAGTTTTAGAAAGCTGACTGCTTTTTAGGCATTTGACCAAATCTTCGGCTTCTAATTTTTCCATCAGAAGATCCGCCGAGTAGCTAAAGCCACGTTTGCTCACTCGCGCTGCAACACAGATTGGAACCGGCAACCCTAACCTTTGCATTTCTAACAGCAGTTGCATTTCTAGGTATGGTCGAGTGCGAAAGATACCGGTATAAAAGAACTTATCGCGAGAAACTTTGGCAATCATTCCTCCGCGATAATAGTGTCTCAAAACCCAATCGCGAACTTTTGGCCCAGCAATTAGGCTTGACTCCTCAGGTCTAACAAACCAAGTGATATTTCTGCCACTAGACTGCCCAACTAGACGCTGCTGAGAAGCCCAATAGTCGGACTCGAACCATTCGTTTTTAACTTCTCCAATGGACTCAATAGTTCTTTGTGGCACTAAAAGTAGATGACTTTCAGCGGTTTCAACGTTAATTTTCAAACAGTTACTCTCATAACAAACAATTCATTAGCAGCATTCTACCCTAGAAAGCTCAAATTATACCTGCATCAAGCTTGCCTAATTCAACAAAAATACGACTAATTGGACAAATCACGACTATATTTAAACTTAGCTGGTCGTTATTTGTTGACGGATAACGAGCTGAATTTATTAGAAAAACAAATGATAACAACAGTAATCTCTAAAATAAGCGGCTTCAATGGATTTCCGCACACAAAAAAAAGACCTAACTATCCTTAATTCTATGAATAAATATGACATCGATTCAGAACAAAGCAAAGTGGCGCTGGAAGCGCTAATAGATTTTGTTGAACACGTAAATCATATTGATTCCATCGAAGATGCCTGTTGGCATTTAGCGCAACACACCATCAAGTCGCTCGGTTTTGTAGACTGTGTTGTTTACCTACTCGATTCCGATAGCAACTCCCTTGTACAAGTTGCCGCTTACGGCCCCAAGAACCCGCATCAACGTCAAGTGGTTAATGCTATCTCGCTAAAGTTCGGAGAAGGTGTGGTTGGATTAGCCGCGCAACAAGTAAAAAGTATGTTAATTAACGACACTCGCACTGAGCCCAACTATATCGTCGATGATCAGTCTCGGTTATCGGAATTATCCGTTCCTATATGCCATGACAACAAGGTACTTGGAGTGATCGACTCTGAGCATCCTGAGGCTGGTTTTTTCAATGAGTTTCATTGCCGTTACTTAGAGATCCTCGGAGGTATCATTGCCTCAAAAATTTCCTATAACTCAGCAATAGAGAAACTTGAAGAAACTAACGAAACTATTAATAACGCGAAAAGCCTTTCGGATACTTTATTACTGATTTCCGAGCTCAGTTACAACTCTACCTCAATTGAAGATTTCTACTTGGGACTCCACAAAATCATTGAAAAACAGGTTGCAACCCACAGCTTTTTTGTCGTTATTTATGACAAGATAAAAGGTGAATACTCCTGTCCTTATTTGTTCGATAATCAGCAAGGAGGAGAATTTGACGCTAACATAGATCACACAAAAATGCCTGAAACGTTAGTGGCGGAAGTTATCACCAAGCAAGAATCAAGAATAGCAAACTTCACTGAATTAGAAAAAAGACGCAAACAAGGAAGTATCCATTCCAAAGGTCCAAGCGTCCACAGTTGGCTTGCCGTACCATTTATAATCGATTCAAATACTCAAGGCGCCATAGCTCTGCAAAGTTATGACCCGGATATTATTTTCAACAAAGATAATAAGCACTTTCTAACTTTTCTGGCACAACATATCAGCTCTTCTATTGACAAAAAGATTAGAGAACAAAAACTGCACTTTCAGGCGCTCCATGATTCAGTCACCGGCTTAACCAATCGCTCGCTATTTCTAGATCGATTAGAACACGCATTCCTCAGAGCAAAGCGGTCTAAAAAAATTGATTTGGCAGTTCTCTTTATCGACTTCGACGATTTTAAATCCATCAATGATAACTTTGGTCATCAAGCTGGCGACGACATCCTAAGAGAAGCCGCCCAGCGAATGCAAGAACAACTAAGAAGTTCTGATACCTTAGCTCGACTTGGCGGAGACGAGTACGCCATATTACTCGAAGATTTAGAAAATGAGTCAATGGTGTTATCAATATCTCGACGAATTTTAGATGCCATGGAAAAGCCTGTGGTAACCAGCAACCACCGGATCAATTGCTCGATTAGTATAGGCATTTGCTTACTCGATAAAAATGTTTCGCACTTTGAAGATCTATTAAAAAATGCTGACCATGCAATGTATCATGCCAAAAGCAAAGGCAAGAATAATATTCAACTTTACGAAGAAAAACTTCATCAATCGGTTTTGAAGGAACGAACGCTTCTTCTCGAACTACGCGAGGCAGTAGAGAAAAAACAGTTAACCTTTTACTATCAACCCATTGTGGATTTAGTTAATCATCGTGTTGTCGGTTTTGAAGCTTTAATGCGCTGGGTACATCCAGAAAAAGGCATCATCGAGCCTGATCATTTTATACACCTCGCTGAAACTAATGATCTGATGAAGGCGATTGACACCCAACTTTTAGCAAGTATCGCTGAGCAAATTACTCGCTGGAGATTGATCAGCAAAGAAGAATTTTACATCAGTATTAACATTTCGGCTCAACGATTTATAGACTCTAGGTTGGTCAACGAAATATCTGAAATAATTCGCAATTACAATATTCCTAAAAATACTTTGGTAGTTGAACTAACCGAAAGAATATTGATGAAAAATGTCGCCAAAGCTCGAAACATGTTTTATCAACTTCAACAACTTGGTGTAAAAACTTCGCTCGATGATTTTGGAACTGGCTATTCTTCTTTAAGTTATATTCATCAACTGCCTTTTGATGTGATCAAGATAGATCGTACATTTGTTTCTAATCTTGGCAGTGGAAGGAATAACTACCCTATCATTAGTATTATTATTGCGCTCGCTGAAACTCTAAATATTGAACTCGTAGCGGAAGGAGTTGAATCTCAAAAGCAGCTGTCAGTTTTGGTCGAAATGGGCTGCCATTTAGGTCAAGGATTCTACCTTGCCAAACCACTTCGTTCAGACCAAACGGATGAAATTATTAAGCGCCCCATCTTAGACTTTGCGTCAGCCACATTTACTAAGGCTGAATAAAAAAGAGTGCCTCACTCATTTGTTGGCAAGGCACACTCCAATTAACACTTACCAAATTTTTACTCTTTGCTCCTCAGGTAAGTAGAGTTTATGCTCAGGCTTTATATCGAATGCTTGATAGAACTCGGGAATATTTCTGACCACACCGTTCACCCTAAATTTTGGTGGCGAATGTGGATCGGTAGCGGTACGTTGTCTAACAGCTTCTTCGCGCCCTTTAAACATCCAAGCTTGGCCATAACCTAAGAACACTCGTTGAATACCAGTATAACCATCAATGACTGGTGCTTCTTTTCCCTCTAATGACATTTTATAAGCCTGCAGAGCGATGCTAAGACCACCTAAATCACCAATATTTTCACCGAGCGTGAAAGCGCCGTTCACATTTAGATCATCAAACAATTTGAAGTTATCGTATTGAGCGACTAACTGATTAGTTCTCGTTTCAAACTCGGCTTTGTCTTCGTCTGTCCACCAATTTCTTAGTACTCCATCTCCATCAAAGGTACTTCCAGAGTCATCAAAACCATGGCCGATCTCATGACCAATTACAGCTCCAATGGCTCCATAGTTTACCGCCGCATCAGCATCCAAGTTGAAATAAGGCGGTTGTAATATTGCCGCAGGAAAAACGATTTCATTTAGTGGCGGATTATAATAAGCATTAACTGTTTGTGGTGTCATTCCCCACTCATTTTTGTCAACGGGCTTTTTCTGACGATCAACATTTTGTTGATAAGCAACCAGAGCCGCTCGCCTTAAATTACCAAAAAGATCATCGCGCTTAATGGTTAATTTAGAATAATCTCGCCATTCATCGGGATAACCGATTTTTGGATTAAACTTAGATAGTTTATCAAGTGCTTCTTTTTTAGTCGCGTCACTCATCCAAGTTAATTCCTTAATGCTCACTTCATAAGCCTTAATTAAATTATCAACTAACTCTTGCATTTCCTGCTTAGCTTGAGGTGGAAAGTGGCGCTTAACATAAACTTTACCGATGACTTCACCAAGCGTTCCGTTGACTACTCCAACCGCTCTTCTCCAAGCTTCTTGCTGCTCCTTGGTTCCACTCATTTCAGTTCCGTAAAAGGCAAAGTTTTGTTGATCTAATGCTTCATTTAAACGGGTCGCATTGACATTCACCAAATGCCATTTAAGGTAAGTTTTCCAACTGGCCAAGTCCGTATTCTTGATAATACCGTCGAGCGCTTTGGTGTAATCGACCATCGCTACGACTAGCGCATCAACATCGGCCAGTCCTGCTTCTTTCAGGTAAGCCTGCCAATCAAAACTCGGCATCAGCTCTGGCAATTTACTCACTTCAACTTTGTTGTATAACCCAACAATATCGCGAGTCTTCTCTTTATCCATATGGTGTTTAGCCAATTCCGATTCCATTGCTAAAATCGTTTCGGCTGCTCCTTTTGCGCCTTCGATCCCGGCTAGAGATAACATTGCCGCCACATGTTCCGTGTATTTATTTTTGAGGGTTATCGACTTATCGTCTTGTTTCAAATAATACTCTTTATCTGGTAAACCTAATCCACCTTGCCAAGTATACATAGCATAGTGAGTTGGCTTTTTTAAATCTGGAAATTGAATCATATTAAACGGAGTGCCATAGCCAAGTTTATTAGCATAAGCGAAGTATTCTGCGAGCTCTGTTTTACTAGAAATTGCATCAATCTTGGCAATCTCTTCAGCCAAAGGCTCTAATCCAAGTTTATTTCTATTTTCATAATCTAAGTAGGAGTTAAACAAATCACCCACTTTTTGTTCATCCGATCCTTCCGCATAATCCCCTTTAGCCGAGTCTTCAATAATTTGTTTCACTTTCTCAACAGATTCATCATGAACCATTCGGCCAATGCCGTAAGATGATTTATCCGCAGGAATTTCAGTGTTTTTCAGCCAGTTTCCGTTCACATAGGCAAAAAAATCATCGCCTGGATGAACACCTTTATCCATATTGCCGTAGTCAATTCCACTATCGACAGCTGCTTGATTAATCGCCGTAGATGACTGTTGCTCAGCCGCTGCGGGTTTAACCTCGCTAGTGGTCGTCGCAGATTGCTCGCAACCTGCCAGTAACATTGCGACACAAACAAAACTTAAAGTCTTTCTCATTTTTATTCTCCAAATAAAAGTTTTTTCATTCGAAAACCAGAGTCAATGACTCGACCTAATTCTTGAAAACGCTCCAAGTTAACACTTAATTGACTTAAGTTCGATCCTAAAACCGCATGAAATAGTTACATTTTTTGAACACACACCCTAACCTTAGACAATGGTTGCTGGAGATGGGGAATTGAATCCATTAGAATGCTGAAACTGGATAAACGGCGGCTTTCGCTAACGAATTAGAGAACTCCTGATATTAAGCATGGATAAAAATAGCCCTCCTCCTACCACAATATGCGTATTAAGGCTTTCGGCAATTGGTGACGTTTGCCATGCGGTCGCTACGGTACAGGCCATCCAGAATCAATGGCCAAGCACCAAAATCACTTGGGTCATAGGAAAGATCGAGGCCCAATTGCTGGTGAACTTAGAAAACATTGAGTTTGTTGTTTTCGATAAAAAAGCAGGATTAAAAGGCTATCGCGACCTCTATCGCCAATTGAAGGGAAGAAAATTCGATCATCTATTGCACATGCAAGTCGCACTTCGAGCCAGCTTAGCGACCTTATGCATTTCTGCCAAAAAGAAATGGGGGTTTGATTCAAGCCGAGCTAAAGAAGGCCAATGGTTGTTTACTAATCATCAAATCTCACCACAAAAACAACCCCATGTTGCTGAAGGTTTTTGGGGGTTCGCTAAAGCTATCGGCGCTTGCAAAGAAGACAAACCTGAATGGCAAATGCCAGTTTCCGAAGCCGATAAGCAATGGAGCCGACAACTGACAGGCACCAAGAACTATTTAGTCATTTCACCAGCAGCTAGTAAAACAGAACGAAATTGGTCAACCCCAAGCTATGCCGCAATCGCTGAGTATGCAGCGAAAAAAGGCTTATCGGTGGTGTTATCGGGCGGCCCCTCTCCCATGGAGTTGCAACTAGGCAAAGAAATTCAACAAATCGCCCAAACGACAGTGATAAATCTCATCGGCAAAACCAACTTGCCACAATTACTCGCACTGCTAGAGCAAGCCACATTCGTTTTAGCGCCGGACTCTGGTCCCGCGCATATGGCGTCCAGTGTAAATACACCTGTAATCGGTTTATATGCTCACAGTAATCCGATGCGCACTGGTCCCTATAATTCAAAGTCGTTGACTGTTTCAATTTATTCCCAATTGTTAAAGAAACAAACAGGGAAATCGATTGAAGATAATGTCTGGGGCAAGCGAGTTAAAGGTGAAAATTTGATGTCACAAATTAGTATTGAATCTGTGAAAGAAAAAGTTGACTTGGTTTTGGCGCGCAGTGAATAGTTATTCATTAACTCAACAACCGAAATGGTTTTTATTCTTTAGATAGTTTAGTGGTTGAAATTTGTTAAGCCTGTGTTGCCGAGTGGAATCGGCGCCCCCTAACTCGCAAGCTGTTCCTCAAACCGCTCCCAAACATGTCAAACCGTTAATTCTTTGCTTCCAAAATTAAATTCCCCTATAATCCGCGCTCAACCTGAGGGGCGGTCATAAATTAACCATTTTGACCTGAGATTTGTACCCTTTGAACCTGATCCGGTTAGTGCCGGCGTAGGGACAGGTGGAAGTGTTAACTAGTTACCTCTTGGCTTTAACGAGCTAATCAGCAGCTAATCGGTTTTCACTTCCTTCTTGACCACCGTCTTACCGGATCTCCATTTTAGTCCTTTAGCATTGGTCGCTAAAGTAGTATTGGAGATCAACACAGTGAAAACCAAAGTTTTAAACCGTTCTTTCAAGTATGCCGCAATTGGTACTGTTACCTTTGCCGTTTCAAGTTTTACTTCGCTCGCAATGGCAGAAGAAGCTAATGATTCGCCAGGCGAATTACTAATCGTCACCGCGGAATTAGAAGACACTAACGTCCTAGAGCTGCCTAGTAGTGTGACCGTTATTAGTCAGCAAAACATCGAAAAACGTAACGCCAACCAACTAACCGATTTATTAAACTTAGCACCTAATGTGAATTTTTCGACCGGCGCCTCACGTGGCCGATTTATTCAAATTCGTGGGGTTGGCGAACGTAGTGAGTTCACTGACCCAGTCAACCCATCAGTCGGAGTCGTGTTAGATGGTATTGATTTAACCGGGATATCCACCGTTGCCACGACTCTCGACCTACAACAAGTCGAAGTCCTTCGTGGTCCACAAGGAACTCTATACGGCGCAAATGGATTAGCTGGATTAATTAATCTTGTTTCTAACAATCCTACAGACAATTTCTATAGCCAATTATCCGCATCCTACCAATCGTTTTCCGGCAAAGAGCTAGCCGCTGTTGTCAGTGGTAGTGCTAATGATAGTTTAGGCTATCGCTTTGCAATTAAGCAGTTTCAAAGTGATGGATATATGAAAAATATTTTCCTAAACCGAGACGATACTAACGACCTTGATGAATTGAGTTTTCGTGGCAAGTTTGTTTGGCAGGCAAATGATCATATCGACTTAACCACTAGCTTGTTTTATGCCGATGTAGATAACGGTTACGATGCCTTTAGCTTAGACTCGAACAGAGATACTTACTCCGATCAACCTGGACATGATCGTCAAAAAACTAAGGCGGTAGCGTTTAATTTAGATTGGATTTTTAATGACCAGCTTTGGTTAGAAACGAACTTAAGCATGGCGGACTCTGAACTTGAATACGGCTATGATGAAGACTGGAGCCATGTTGGAATTTGTGATGGAACGCCATGTGATTCAGCTGATTGGGGGTTTGATTGGTGGTATTCATCATTTGATAATTACCTAAGAGAAAATGACAACCAAAGCCTTGATGTCAAATTACATTCATCCAATGCAAACAACCAACTTAACTGGGTTTTAGGGTTTTATCACCGCAATCAAACAGTCGACTTACAGCGTCAATACACTTTTGCTGCAAGCGATTTTTTCAGTCAATTCGACACTAAGAATACTGCGCTCTATGGTCAAGTTGTTAATCCTTTAAGCGATAAACTAAACCTCACCGCAGGAATTCGTTTTGAGCAGCGAACAGCTGACTACCTAGATAGCAATGCATCAGCTTTTGATCCCGATGAAAGCTTATGGGGCGGAAAGCTCGCCATCGAATATCAGCTAACCGATAACCAAATGATCTACGGATTGGTTTCTCGGGGATATAAAGCGGGTGGTTTCAATACGGGAGCGTCACTCGCTCCTGAGGATCGAGAATTTGAAACAGAGTTCATGTGGAACTATGAAGCCGGAATTAAAGGAACCTTGCTAGACAACAAGTTGGTTTTACAAGTCTCTATTTTTTACCAAGATAGAGAGGATATACAAACGAAGCAATCCATTGTTCGTTCTATAGATAGCGGATTATTAGTTCAACAGGGTGGTGAGTGTCCCTGTGACTTTACTGATTTATTAACCAATGCCACTTCTGGAAATAGTTATGGATTAGAGTTTGAGTCAACTTGGTATCTTAATGATTCAGTTAGCTTGTATTCAAGCCTAGGGTTAATTAAAAGCCAATTTGACGGGTATTTAAACTACACTCATGTCAATGCAGACCTAGAAAGCATCCCGCCAGTTCCGTTTGACCTTGATGGAAGAGCATTTGCACACACGCCCGAGTATCAATTTACCGTGGGTGCGGATTTCTATATCACGGATTACTGGACTTTCAATATGGAATTAGAAGGTAAAGACGAGTTTTTCTTTTCCGATAGACATGAAGAAAAATCAGCTAGTTATGAACTAATTAACTTGCGCCTAACTTACCAACAAGACGATTGGAAGTTAAATCTTTACGCCAATAACGTCACTGACGAAGACATCCAAACAAGAGCCTTCGGTAGTTTTGGTAACGATCCTAGAAAATTTTATATAACTGAGCCTTACTATCAGTTCGCCGCACCAAGAGTGATCGGCATTTCAATCACTAAAGAATTTGAATAAGGAGTCAGTACATTGAACATTTCAATAGAACTAAGTTTGTACCCTTTAGACGACCAATTCCTGTCGATTATTCAAGATATCGTCAAGCGACTGAATGATGATCAGCGAGTCGAATGTTTTACCAACACTATGAGTACCCAAATCTTTGGCGAAATGGACAATGCTATGTCAGTATTGAAAGAAATAGTTAGCTACTCATTTGAACAATACGGAAAACAGGTTTTTGTCGCAAAAATACTTAATAGTGACGTACGACCTGAAAATTAAGAAATAAGCACTATATTATTCATATCAAAAACCAGAGCTAACTAAGTGACAGACTTTTATCAACAGTTTATTGCCGATCTTCAAGCCACTTCTTTTTGGGAGTGGCTCGCGGTGGTTTTGGCTCTGGCATATTTAGTATTGGCTATTAAAGAAAGCTTATGGTGTTGGCCGGCGGCGTTTTTTAGCACTGCTATCTACGGCGTACTGTTTTTTGATGTCAATTTATATATGGAGTCTTCTCTTAATCTGTACTATTTGCTGATGGCCGTTTATGGCTGGAATCAGTGGCGCAAAACAGGTCCCAATCAAAATAAAAAAACGATTGTGGAATGGTCATTAGTTACACACATTTACTGGATCCTATTGCTGACCATTGTAGTAATTTTGTCAGCATATTTGTTAAGTAAATTCACTGATCAGGATCTTCCGTTATTAGACTCTTTTACCACTTGGTTTGCAGTGTTCACGACTTATCTAGTTGCAAAAAAAGTTTTGGAAAATTGGCTGTACTGGATAGTAATAGACGCGGCATCGATCTATCTATTCTTATCAAAAGGATTTGCTTTGACATCGGTGCTCTTCGCTATTTATATAGTACTCGCTTTTTATGGTTGGTTAACTTGGAAACGCGCTTATGAATTACAAGCTCCCCAGCCAGCCTGATTGGTGGCTTCACTCAGCAGCGGCTTGGATCGATATTGCTAACTTCTTTGGAAAGTTTGAAGAGGTCGAAAAAATCTTAACGATCGCTTCTAATTGGACTCTAATCCCTGCTGGAAAATCTCACACCAACTACCATTTAAAACTGCCGAAACAACAGTTTTTTGTCCAAGTCTATAATCAAAAAAGCTCGCAACTACAACCGGCTAAAAGCTATATGGCTCTCTATAGAACTATTGCAAAACTTGATGCCATTCAGCCTTGGTTAGTGTCTTGCTATTTCGAAAGCAATCAAGTGAAGTTCGATCAATGGTTTGTTAATGATGGTTACCATAGTCTAAGTGCGAGTAATGCCAGCTTTATTGAATCACTTAGCGAATTTTTAGCTAATTTACATCAATATAACCTGTCGGAAAATTACCCGAAACATGAACAACAACAACTCTCTATTTTTGAGCACTCACTCAACGATTATTCTTTGCCTACCATCGATATTAATGAATACATAGAACGTTATAGGCATTTAGCGTTAGAAAACAGCCTTCAACAAGCCGAACTGATCGAAAATTTGTATCAGGAAGCAAAAGCACTCTGCAATAGCTTTTTTGCAGATACTTTTTGTCATAATGACCTTGGTTTTAATAACATTTTGTGGTCAAACGATAACAAATTGAAAATTATTGATTGGGAATATTGCGGAATTTCAGACCGCTATTTTGAATTAGCTAACCTGATCAGCGAATGCAATATGGACCGCACACAAGAATCGGACTTCTTACAAGCTTACTCCAAAAAAACTAATATTATCATAGACCTAGAAAAACTTAGCAGAATAAAACTGCTCTCCTCCTGTATCAATCAATTGTGGTTTATCGCAACAGATTAAGTGATAAGTAAAGTTTAGTAACATTTGCTGACTTAAAAATTCAATACTTTTTGCAACTTTTCGACTGCATTTCTAATCTATAGTTAAACTAGTAGTAGTCAAAAAGAGAGCGCATTATGAGAAGTTCTAATTATTTGCGTCAGGCGAAAAGACGACACACTAAGTCAATTGTCGACGACTCCACGGTATTTACCAGCAACGATCAAATAGTCGGTAAAGACACCCTAGCCAGTCTCATGGACGTGACCATTACCAGCATCGAGCGTTGGATAAGAGACGGCATGCCGGTAGTGCAGAGAGGCGATAAATTTAAAGAGTGGATTTTTGATTTTAGTGCCGTTAAGCAATGGAAAATTGATAAGGGGAATTAGCCTACTTACGACTCGTTGGTTTGTGGACTTCAGTTAATTATCTATAGCAGAAGTTATAGTTTTTTCCTTTTTTAAAGTCAAAGGCGTTTCGCAGCGCTAAAGCTTTCCTGCGAGTTTCTTTTGTAAGAAGACAAAAGAAACCAAAAACTTCTTTCGCTGAAGATAACTCACTTTTTACATGTTGATAATTAGTTCAAGCCCGAACGTTCCTTATTTGTTGCACGAGAGTCAGCGGAAGAAAAGAGCTCGCTGGCGCTCATTTACTTTTCTTGTCTACCCGCTGCCTCATGAATTTCACCAGTCCGTTATAAGCCGCTAGGCGGGTAAATCTTTGGCAAAGATATTCACGTCACTAATTATGCGTAAAGAAATAATGATCGAAGTAAGTAGCATTGGGATGGGCCACACAGACGAACAGGTGGTGGGCGTCCCACAGGCCGATAGGACAAAACATTAGGCTAATTTCGGTCGCCCAGTGCGCAACGTAGAGGCACTTTTGCGTTCTTTTGTTGCCAGACAAAAGAATGTCGCAGAGAGAGCGTAGCGCTGCGAAACCGCCCTTAATGAAAGCCGAGATACTCTGATTGAATAAGTTGCTGAGCACAGTGGAAGCATTGAATTTGGTTCTTTAAAAAAGAACAACAAACATGTCCCTCTTGGAAAATTAGCAACCTAAGGCTACTCACCTTCAACCGGAGCCTCCAACCCTACTCCAACCACATCGCCTTCAGGCTGTTCGCCCTGAACAATAATCACCTCAACTCGACGATTAGTAGCCCGACCTTCAAGGGTAGAATTGTCAGCAATCGGTTTGGTATCCGCATAACCAGTAATGACAAAGCGACCTTTATTTAGTCGACCGCTCCTCAGTAACTCTCGTGTCACAGAACCTGCGCGCCCACCAGAAAGCTCCCAATTTGATTTAAAGAACTCATTTTCAATGGGTAGATTATCGGTATGGCCAGCGACTCGAATTTCGCCATCAGTTTCGGCCAAAATATCTTCTATTTTTCGTACAACAGGCAGGAACTCGCTTTCAATGGTATCGGAGGCAGAGGCGAATGAACCTTTTTCGCGAATGCGAATGACAACGTAGGCGCCTTTAGCTAACAGCTCGACTTGACCATCAGAAATTTCCTCAGACATTTTTAACGCAATTTCTTGAGCTAAGGCTTCAGCTTTCGCGGCGGCTTCCTCTGCGGCTTTGGCGGCTTGTTGAGCTTCTTTGATAATTTCCGCATCACTTTTCTCTTCCTTAGCGGTTGCATCTTTGTCTTCAGGACCGACCCCTGTATCCTTTTCGGTTCCTTCACCTTCGTCAGGCTCGCTTTCATCAGGCTCATCAAATTCGAGAGTTTCTTTTGTGATATCAATGGTTTGCTGCATCACCGCTTCAATCACAGTGGGCTGTGGTTTACCGGGGGAGAATTCTTTGGCGATAATACTGGTTCCTTTAGGAATATCTCGAACCCGAACCTTGTCTTGAACACCAAAGGCAAATTTCATGGAACCAGCGATTTGTTTGAACTTGAGTACATCCATTTCGGCGAATGAAAGTAAAAGCACAAAGAAACACATTAACAACGCCATTAAATCGGCGAATGTTCCCATGTAGGCTGGAAGTCCCTCGGGGGGACAGTCGCATTCAGCTTCGTCGCTCATGACTTAGTCTTCTGCCGTTGGACGTTTACCTTCAGCAAGATAACCGTGTAGTACTTGTTCTATTACTCGAGGATTTTGACCGGCTTGAATGCCTAACAAACCATCGATCATTAAGGTTTTAGACATTTTCTCTTCTTTATCACGAAGCGCCAATTTATCACTAATGGGTATTCCAACCATATTAGCCATGATTGCGCCGTATAAAGTCGTTAATAGGGCTACCGCCATTGCCGGTCCGATGGATTTTGGGTCATCCATATTGGAAAGCATTGCCACCAAGCCAATCAGAGTACCAATCATTCCCATGGCGGGTGCAACATCTGCCATAGTTTTGAACACCGATCCGGCTAAAGTATGACGCTCTGAGGACATCCTAACGTCTTTTTCTAGAATTCCTCTAACAACGTCACCATCATGGCCATCGACTAGCAAACCAATTCCTTTTTTAAGAAAATCTTGCTCAATGGTCGCACCTTCTAGGGCTAGCAAACCACTCTTTCTTGCCATGTCAGCCAATTCTACAATTTGAGTGATTAGCTCTTCGTTATCCGCTCCCTTAAAAGTAAGTACTTTCATGCCTGCTTTAGCCGCGCCTAAAAAGTCGCCCAGGCTGTAAGTCATCATCACAACAAAGTGAGTGCCTACTACCACTATAAGTATTGACGGAGCGTCTATAAATGTAACAATGGATCCACCAAGCACCATTGCCATAAGCACCATGGCAATTGCACCTAACAGCCCAACGAGAGTTCCTAAATCCAAGCTAATTTACCCCTATACAGAGTGCGCCAAAACGCCTCATAAAAACTAATCTTTTTATTGCCTTAAACAAAGAATAGGCAAGATTTCAGACAATTCCAGTCCACTCAGGAAATTCTTGATAAAAATCAGCAAAGAATTCCTTTCAAAGCAAAAATGCGAGACAATACGCCATTAAATGCAGCCTTTACACGTTTATCTCGGTCACCTTTATGAACAGTAAGAAAAAACCTTCCTTTGAGTCACAAATTGCAGCGCTCGAAGAAATAGTGGGACACCTCGAAAAAGGGGATTTATCTCTAGATGAATCGTTAACACAGTTCGAAAAGGGCGTTAAATTGACTAAAGAATGCCAAAGCATTCTCAATGAAGCAGAGCAAAAAGTCATGATACTAAGCGATGACGGAGAGTCGCTGGAAGAGTTTGAGTAAATACTTGCTATGCCGCATCGAGAATTCCTGAGCAATATACAAGCTCGAACTAACACTGTATTGGACAAAGTATTACCTGCGGTAGATCTTGCACCGCAACGACTTCACCAGGCTATGCGCTACTCGGCACTTAATCCGGGCAAGCGGATTAGACCAGCCTTAGTTTATGCAACCGGTGAAATGCTGGCAGCAGAGCCAGAGAATTTAGATATTGCAGCGGTATCCGTGGAACTAATCCACGCGTACTCATTAATTCATGACGACTTACCTTGCATGGATGACGATGACCTGCGTCGTGGCATACCCACTTGTCATATTAAGTTTGACGAGGCGACTGCCGTTTTGGCGGGCGATGCACTGCAAACACTAGCATTTGAGTTGTTAAGTCAACCGACTGGATTAGGTTATGCAAAGCAAGCGTTAAAGTTTAATTTATCCGATCATCAAAAGTTGTTGATGTTACATGAATTAACAAAGGCTAGCGGTTCGTTAGGCATGGGTGGTGGTCAAGCGATTGACCTAGAGATGACCGATGTAAAGAGCGATTTAGCGACTTTAGAATCGATGCACCAAATGAAAACCGGCGCGCTAATTAACGCCTCGGTAAAAATGGGTTTCATTGCAAGTGATTGTCAGGATCAAGTCATTTTGACCCACTTGGATACTTATAGTAATTGTCTCGGACTGGCGTTCCAAATTAGAGATGACATTCTCGATATTGAAAGTGATACAGAGACTCTAGGCAAACCTCAAGGTTCAGACCTAGAAAAAAACAAGCTAACCTTTCCTTCTTTATTGGGAATGGATGGTGCTAAACAACGAGCGGCAGAGCTAGTAGAGCGAGCTCTAGAAGCCTTAGACAGGATCCCGCTCAATAGTGAAAAGTTGAGTAATTTTGCCAACTTTATTTTGACTCGAAATAGCTAGCTTCGCGGAAAAAGAAGCCTGTTAATCATTAACACAGCGAAACCTACCATCATGTTATGTGATCCAAAAATTTATCCGTTACTCAGTAAAATCGATAAACCAGAGGACTTACGTTTATTAGAGGTTGAACAACTACAGCCGTTAAACGATGAACTACGTGAATTTCTGATCAACAGTATTGCTCATTGTGGTGGTCATTTTGCTGCTGGGCTGGGCACTGTCGAGTTGACTGTTGCTTTACATTATCTATTTGAAACGCCGACCGACAAAATTATTTGGGATGTTGGTCATCAAGCTTACCCTCATAAAGTTCTCACTGGACGTAAAGACAACCTACGCTCCATTCGCCAAACCAATGGCTTGCACCCTTTCCCAAGTCGTTTTGAAAGCCCGTACGATGCCTTTGGTGTTGGTCATTCAAGTACATCGATTAGTGCTGCGCTAGGCATGGCGGTGGCCGCCAAAGCACGGGGTGATGACCGTCGATTTGTCGCGGTGATCGGTGATGGCGCAATGACGGCTGGAATGGCATTTGAAGCGCTCAATCATGCTGCTGATTTGGATGTCAATTTAACCGTCATTCTCAATGACAACGATATGTCTATTTCTGAAAACGTCGGTGGACTGAATAATTATTTAGCCAAAGTACTATCAGGTAAATTCTATTCCAGCATTAAGGAAGGCGGAAAAAAAGTTTTACAAAACATGCCAAAAATATCCAACTGGGCACACCGAGTTGAGGAGCATATGAAAGGTATGGTGCTACCGGGCACGTTGTTTGAAGAGTTGGGATTCAATTATATCGGCCCCATCGATGGTCATGACTTACCCACTTTATTAACCACCATTGGCAATATCAAAAAACTGTCTGGCCCACAGTTGTTACACGCAGTCACTCGAAAAGGTAAAGGCTTTGCGCCTGCCGAGCGAGACCCGATAGCCTACCATGCAGTCCCGATTTTCGATCCAAAGCAAACTCAACTGCCAAAAATAAAGAAGAAAGTCACTTATTCCAATATTTTTGGTCAATGGTTATGTGACATGGCAGCAACCGATGAAAAGCTAATGGGCATTACCCCAGCAATGCGTGAAGGTTCGGATCTGATTGCATTTTCAAGGACATACAAAGAGCGTTATTTTGATGTTGGTATCGCGGAACAACATGCCGTTACGCTGGCCGCAGGTATGGCTTGTGAAGGGTCTAAGCCTGTCTGTGCGATTTATAGTTCGTTTTTGCAACGTGGCTACGACCAACTGATTCATGATGTAGCATTACAAAAATTAGACGTTTTATTTGCAATTGATCGAAGTGGCTTGGTCGGTGGCGACGGCGCAACCCATCACGGCAGTTTTGATCTGAGCTATTTACGTTGTATTCCAAACATCCTCATCATGGCACCCAGTGATGAAAAAGAATGTCGCCTGATGCTGACTACCGGTTATCAATATCCCGGTTGTGCAGCGGTCCGATATCCACGTGGTGCGGGGACCGGCATTCACCCTGGAAATGATTTAGAGGCACTGGAAATAGGCAAGGCGAAAGTTTGTCGCGAAGGCAACAATATTGCGATTCTTTCTTTTGGAAGCATGCTGCAAAATTCTATGCAGGCGGCAGAAGAACTTGATGCAACCGTGGTTGATATGCGATTTGTTAAACCACTCGACGAAGCACTAATCACCAGCCTGAGTAAAACCCACAACAAACTAGTAACGGTTGAAGAAAATGCTATCGCTGGTGGTGCAGGCAGTGCAGTGAGTGAGTTTTTAGCTCGGGCTAATATCCAAATTTCTATTCAGCATTTGGGGATCAAAGATGTCTTTATAGAACATGGTGACCCAGAAGATTTAATCGAAAAATGCCAACTCGATGCACAAGGGATCATTAATCAAATTCAAGCGGTTTAGATTAACAAGCTCGGAATTAGGCAGTTTGGATTTAGCAATTTGAATTGAGCCATTTGGCTTAGAAAATTTGAATTCATTGACCTCGGCATCACTAAGGCAATTAAAAATAACCATATAGCATAAAACTAATCGCAAGGAGATTGAATGTACCAACTGATTAACAATCGAGATTTGGAGTTTCAACTCTATGAGCTGTTCGATGTTGAGGAGCTTTTTTCTCGCGATAGATTTTCCGAACATA
The DNA here is from genome assembly GCA_039969155.1 of Kangiellaceae bacterium. Lineage (GTDB taxonomy): Bacteria > Pseudomonadota > Gammaproteobacteria > Enterobacterales > Kangiellaceae. Next base: position 3,104 of record JBDVOJ010000108.1, on the reverse strand, counting down.
ACAAAGAAACCTTCGACGCGGTATTACAAACCGCAGAAAAAATTGCCACCAAACACTTTCTACCACATAACCATCTAGCCGACCAAAACGAGCCCAAATTTGTTGATGGCAAGGTCGAAATGATCGCTTCTGTTAAAGAAGCCTTCGATGCTTTTCGAGAAGCTGGTTTTATTGCCGGCGGAATGGAACATGAACTTGGTGGAATGCAACTGCCCTTTTTAATCACCCTAGCCGCTTCCGGATATTTTACTTCGGCTAATCCTTCAACTACGGGTTATGGATTTCTTACCACTGGCGCAGCTAATTTAATTCGTACCTTTGGTAATGAGCAACAAAAATCAGATTTTCTTCCACCGATGTTATCCGGTGACTTTTCAGGCACCATGGCGTTGACAGAGCCGAGTGCTGGTTCGTCTTTATCCGATATTACGACGCAAGCCACTCCACGAGATGATGGTAATTACACGATTAAAGGACAAAAGATCTATATCTCCGGTGGCGACCATCAACTCACCGATAATATCGTGCACTTAGTCTTAGCAAAAATCAAAGGCGCACCAGCCGGAGTAAAAGGTATTTCGCTCTTCATCGTGCCTAAATTTCGATTAGACGATGCAGGTAAACCCGCAGAGTCAAACGATGTTAATTTATCCGGTTTATTTCATAAGATGGGATACCGCGGTACCACATCCACAGTGCTCAGTTTCGGCGAACAAGATGACTGTATTGGTTATTTGGTTGGCGAACCTCATCACGGACTAAAATACATGTTCCAGATGATGAACGAAGCACGACTGTCGGTAGGTTTTGGTGCGGTAATGATCGGCTATCGCGGTTATTTGGAATCTCTAAACTATGCCAAAGAGCGGCCTCAGGGGCGCAAGCCAACTGAAAAAGATCCAACCAGCCCGCAAATTAATATTATTGAACACGCCGATGTTAAACGCATGTTACTCGCGCAAAAATCGTTTGTCGAAGGTGGCATGGCGTTATGCTTTTATTCTGCTGGACTGGTTGACGACGCTGAAACTTTAAAAGGCGAAGAAAAGCAAGATGCAGAAAAACTACTCGACCTTCTCATGCCAGTGGTTAAAGCAACCAACTCAGAATACGGATTAAAAGCCAATGAGCTGGCTATTCAAGTATTGGGCGGCGCAGGATACACCAACGAATATCCGGTCGAGCAATGCTACCGAGATAATCGATTAAATCCAATCCATGAAGGAACCAATGGCATCCAAGCACTCGATTTGCTGGGCAGAAAAGTCTGGTCCCATCAAGGTGAGGCGATTAATCTACTGTCAGAAAGAGTGACGCAAGACATCGAACATGCCAATCAATTTGTACGCTCAAGAGAACTGGGCCAACAAGTCGCCAAAGCATTAAATGTTTGTGGCGAGGTGACAAAATTAATTGGCCTAGAAATGAGAAATAGTGGTCCAGAAAAAGCCTTAGCCAACGCAGAATGCTATTTGTCACTATTTGGAAAACTGACGTTTGCTTGGATGTGGTTACGCCAAGCAATTGTGGCTGAAAGTGAATTAAATAAAACCTCAGACCAAGCTGAGTCGGATTTCTATCGAGGAAAAATTCAAGCCGCTCAATATTTCATTCGCTGGGAATTACCAAAAATAGAACTTGATGCAGCGCTTTTAAAAGAGCTAGATGACACATGTTTAACTATGGAACCAAATTGGTTCTAAAATAATGATTAAGAATAGGAAAAATTGATGAATTTAAACTTAGAAAATAAAAACGCACTGGTCTGTGGAAGCTCTCAAGGAATGGGAAAAGCCATCGCGATACAACTGGCAGAGATGGGAGCCAACGTCACTTTGTTCGCCAGAAATCTTGAAACCCTCAATCAAGTAAAAGCTGAACTAGCTAACAACGGCTCACAAGAACATTTTGCAATTTGCGCAGACTTCAGCAAACCTGATGAAGTGGCTCGAGCGCTCGATGAGCACTTAACCGTGATACCAGAATTTCAAATTTTAATTAACAACACTGGTGGCCCAGCACCTGGTCCTGCGAACACTGCAGATGCTAGCGATTTTCTTGCGGCGTTTAATCAACATTTAGTCAACAATCATCAAATTGCGCAAAAGCTTTTAAAAGGCATGAAAGCCCATGGCTATGGACGAATCATTAATGTTATTTCTACCAGTGTGAAACAACCATTACCAAATCTTGGTGTATCTAACACCGTCCGTGGCGCTGTGGCTAGTTGGGCAAAAACCATGTCGAATGAGCTAGGCCCTTTTGGAATTACCGTCAACAATGTTTTACCCGGGGCAACTAACACCGTTCGACTTGAAGCCATCATCAAAAACAAAGCGGCTAAAAAAGGTGTTAGCATTGAAGAAATGGAAGAAGAAGAGAAATCAATTATTCCATTGCGTCGATTTGGTGAAGCAGAAGAGTTTGCCAATGTATGCGCATTCCTAGCATCTCCTGCAGCAGGGTATGTAACCGGAGTAAGTATTCCTGTGGACGGTGGCCGTACTAGCAGTTTATAGACTGCGTTTTACTCAACGGCAATTTTTCTACACGTTTTTTTCCACAAGGATTTTTTTCCACACGGGGCTTCTTCTACAAAGAGCTTCTTCTGTACAGGGCTTTTGGCGAAAATTAGGATTAGCAATGCAAACGATTCAAAACTACATCAATGGTGAACTTGTCGCTCCGATTAATCAAAATTATTTGGATAACTATGAACCTGCGACCGGTGAAATCTATTCACAATTACCGGAGTCAGATACAGACGATTTAGAACTTGCGGTTAAGGCGGCCAGTAGCGCTCAAAACGAATGGGCCAATATGCCAGCCGAGCAACGCTCTATCGTATTAATGAAACTAGCAGACGCTATTGAAAATGCGAGTGAAGAACTAGCTAAAGCCGAAGCCATCGATAATGGCAAACCGATTGCTTTTGCTCGAGCGGTAGACAGTTATCGTAGCGCCGCTAATATTCGTTTTTTTGCTAATGCTTGTACTCAGTTTGCTAGCGAGTCTCATGACATGGGGCCAGTAGGAATTAACTATACCTTGCGGCAACCCATTGGCATTGTTGGTTGTATATCCCCTTGGAATTTACCGTTGTA
>JBDVOJ010000107.1:0-102941 GCA_039969155.1 Kangiellaceae bacterium | reverse complement strand
TAGCCCCATTTTGTCTTCAATTCGACCTACTTTTATTTTGTCACCACCATGACAGGCAAACATACTTAAACCAAACATATTGCTAGTGTTAGGTTCTGAACGCGCGAGTATCAGCAACACATCACCACAACCATTGGATATAAAGCATTTAGTCCCTCTTAAGAACCATTGCCCAGAATCATCTTGGTAAGCTTTTAACTTAGCATTTTGAAGATCTGATCCGGCATGCGGTTCTGTCAAGACCATAGCCCCGACATGTTCTCCTTTGCAGTATTTTTTAAGGAATAGATCGCCCTGCTCTTTAGTACCGAACTTAGCGATTGCCTCACCAACATCTTGATAACCAAATAAAGTCATCAATGAAGCATCTGCCTGAGATAACATTTCAACCATCATGGTATAAATAGTCGCAGGTATATTCCCGCCGCCAAAATCTCGTGGAAGTAAAACCCCCATCAGTTCGGATTCGGCTAATTTTTGAACTGATTCTAGCGTTCCTTTGGCATATTCAACTTTACCATTGTCAAATTTAGCACCTTGGTGGTCGTTATCAGTCGCTCTTGGTTCAAAGTAGTTACCGGATAAATCGCCCATTAAATCTAAAGCAGCATGATAGTATTCCAACGCTTCTTGATAGTTTTCTGGAGCCGTATCAAAGACTTTTGATTGTTGGTAATCGTCCTCTAAAATAGCCACGGTTCTTTCGAGGTTTAGTCTCGAAAATTGAAATTGTAGATCTGGATTATCACTAAAAAAGTTAGGCATAGTCGAATCTTTGTTTTATTTCGTTACCCTTAAATCAAAAGTATAACGTAGTGAAAATTGGAGTCTTAAAATAGCACAAAAAATGGGAACAAAGGTTCCCATTATTGTTAGATTGGTCACTTAGTTCTACCAGTATGTTTCATCTGGTTTAGTTAAGTCGGTACCAAATGATGCTTTTCCTAAGTAGAGCAAACATTCATCACTAGTTGCTGGCATTAAACCACCGCAACGTGACTCTCGATAATATCGTTCTAACGGCATAAATTTCGCGATAGTGCTTCCACCACATAGTCTTATTGCATCAGACGTTAGCGAAGGACCTAATTCACTGACCATGAACTTAGATAAATGGATCGCTGTATTAGCTTCTACTGAACCTGGTTGGCTAGACACTAATTTGGCTGCGCGATAAACGCTGGCACGAGCTGATTCAACTTTGACATACAGCTCACCCACTTTGTGCTGAATACGTGTATCGGAAGCTAAAGGATCTTGGGTACCAGGAATATTTCGATTTTTAAGATAGTTAGTTAAAAATTCAAAAGCAGCGGTACAAATACCGAGATAAACTCCGACATATCCACCCACCAGCCAATGCGGTTCACGAGCGACCTTAAATAGTGCCATTCCTTCGTTACCAAGGAATAGTGATTCTTTAGGGACAAAACAGTCTTCAAAATACACCGGATTGGTGGAAGTTGCTCTCATTCCCAACACATCCCAAGTAAACTCGACACGAGCATTAGGATTTTCTTTTTCGACAATCAGGTATGAAATCGCTGGAACATCAGAAGTACTATCTTCTTTCTTTGCGGCTACAACATAATAATCGGCATACCCTGCCATCGAAACCCAATTTTTCACGCCATTGATCACGAAACCATCATCTGTTCGCTTATACACAGTCTTCATTTTACTTAAATGAGCCCCGATACCTGGTTCTGAGGATGCTGATGCGAAAAGCTTTTTGTGAGTAATCGCCTGATCGTAAACCCAATCAATGAAATCATTCATTTTTTTGCCGCGGCTACCACCAATACCGTCGATATTTAGCTCCGCGAGACTTCCTACCGCAATGTTATGCATATTAAAGGTTAAACCCGTTGAGGCATCACCTTTGGCAATTTGCTCTAAAGCTTGGGTGTAGGTTAAAAAATCCGCCCCCATACCACCACGATCCTTAGGGATCATGATACAAAGTAGATTATGGTCTTTTAATTCTTGGAAGTTCTCTTCAGGAAAGCTACCTTCTCTGTCATGTTTGGCAGCCCTTTTCGCAAATCCTTTGCCTAGTTCGCTACATAGCTCAATAATCTGTTCGCTAGTCATTTCCGTTGGCGGAATATTCTTAAATTTTTCAGTCATATTTTTCCCTGACATTCTGATGGATTAAACAATAATCTACAATTATAGCGGTAGATACGCAGGTTAACCAATATAATCAAATGGCTGTATGCAATCAACTCAATTGGTACGTATTAATTATGTGAATAGTGTCACACACTAACCAGATATCTCACTTAATAAATGAAATATTCAAGCTAAAACAAAGAATTAGCAAGATTACCCCATTTTCACTTGACTCTTGTTAGATTAAAACTATAGTTCTCCTTTCATTAATACGCGAATCAAAGTTTATTTGTTGACTGTCGAACACCTGCACAAGGAAGAGAAAAAGCTAATTGGCAAGCTTCTCCCAGCTAATTGCCATTGGTTTGTCGCTAAAGAAGCGCCAAGAGACTTTAACCTCTATCCTAAAGAACACCAATTAACCGGTAAAATGGCTACGAAACGACTAAACGAATTTCGTGCATCAAGATATTGCGCTAAAGAGGTTCTGAATCAATTGGGAATTACGCAGTTCCCGTTATTGAGTAACGAACACCGAGCTCCAAACTGGCCGGCTCAAATAGTCGGCAGTATTAGTCATACTAATGGACGTTGTATAGCGGTAGTATGCCAAGCTGAGAATCTTCGCTCTATTGGCATCGATGTCGAGTTAAGTGAACCTCTAAAATCAGAGATACTATCCCAAATTATTACGCCAAAAGAACAGAAACAGTTGTCTGAAACCAACAGTCCTCTGAAATATGCGAAGCTAATTTTTAGTATTAAGGAGTCTATTTTTAAATGTCTCCACCCTATTTATCTAACTTGGATCGGTTTTAAAGACTTGTCAGTTAAGTTAGATTTTAACAATGCCAGCTTCTCAATTAGCCCAGAAGAGCATTTCAACTCGTCTCTTCCGCTCTCTGAATTAAAGGGTTCTTGGTGTATTTCAAACGCTTGGATATATAGTTGCTGCTGGTTAGAGCCATCATTAGATTAGAATTTATTAGGGTACAGTTTGAGTACAATGTCATCACATCCGCAAATAATATGGCGATTCTTAAAAGGTGAGCCTCCTTGTGATTTAATTGTTGCATGGCACAAGCTTTGTCAAGAATCAAAGCTAATTTCCGCTAGTAGTACGCCAAGCTTTGCACTTAATGCTAATAAGCTAATACAAGCCGATGTTTTTTATGCGTTCGGTTACATTAACGAGCAACTCGTTACGGCCTTGCCTCTGGTTATTAAATCCTCTAAACGCTTCGGGCTACACTTCAGATATCTGCAAGTTGCAACCCACGATCACTTGGATTATTTTGTGGCCGCTGGACAATCAGAACTTTCTGAATCTGAGTTATTAGAGAGTTTAATAGGAGCTTGTCGTAATCAGATTAGCGGTTGGAACTTGTTTTTTTCGAGACGATGGTTTTTTGAGTCTGAAGTTGAACCCGGATTGACAAGTCAATCTTACTCAAGACAAGCTGCGTACTTTGAACTGACAGAAAAGCTCGATATTAACGATGTAATATCTAAGAAGCTTTTTAAAAACCTCACACGATTCGAGAAGAAATTGATAGCTTCTAATGAAAGCTTAGAGTTAGAACAAATCCAACAACCAAGTCGTATACAAGCTGCGCTTGATATTTTCTATCAAATCGAAGCCGCGGGATGGAAAGGTAATGCAGGATCAGCTATTTCGCAAACTAAGTCATTACAGTTGTTCTACGACCAATGCTGGGATGATTTTGCCAATAATGGTAATGCAGTCGTTTTCTTATTGAAGCAGGCAACTCATAGCATAGCGGCATGCATCGCGTTTAAACACAATAAGACTCTGTTTTTGCATAAAATCGCGTACGATGAAGGCTTAGCCAAATTAAGTCCAGGCTCTGTTCTGGTGAAAAGAATTATCGAAAATGGTATCAAACAAAGCTCAATACATAAGATATGTTTTAATACTAATCCTCCATGGGTACAACGATGGCACCCACAGCTGGACCAACTCAAATCAATCCAAGCCTTTAATTACAATATAAAAGGTTATACGATTCGAGTAGCTGTTAGAATATACTATGCCTTAAGAAACATAAAAAGACGAATAAAGAAAACGTGACTACTCCAGACCTAGAAATATCGGCAGATTTACAAAAAGAAATCAGCGCGACCATTACAAAGGAGCTTTCTTTAGAGTCTCCTCCTATTCTTCGATATAAAATAATTTACGATGACGATCGTCGAATCTATAAGATCAAGATAGAAAATCAAAAGGCATTTTTTGTCTTGAAAATTAGAGGACTAAAAATAGTTAAACAGCAAGATCATGATATTGAAGATCTTAAAAAAGAATTTAAGTTGCTTGAAAATGCGTGGGATAGTGCGAAAAATATGCCGCATCAGCTAGGCATGTCTAAACCGGTTAAATTATGGGTCTCTGAAAAAGCAATGTTACTAAGTGGCTGCAGAGGAAAAAACTTCAATGACTGGTTTAATCAGCATATTTTTAAATGGGCTTTTAAAAGTCAAGCACTTAACTCTGCGATTTGTCAAACAGGTTCATGGTTAGGCGAATTTCACAAAAATGCCAGCAAAACCTCTGCGTTAAAAGACCAGTTTGATAATAGGGTTGATAATTTAACTAGGATGGTCTGCTTCTTAAAAACTAATTCGAGACATAATTTATCAGAGGAAAAGTTGGATACTCTACTAAGCTCGTTTAAAAATCTAACAGCACAAGAATCCGATGGCCCAATGGGTCAAGTACATGGAAACTTCGCCTACCGTAATATCCTTTATTCACCCTCTCAGATTAACCTGGTCGACTTCGAAGATGCACATATTGAACACGTATCATTTGATATTGGGCAATTCTTAGCTGAAATTATGTTTAAGTCTCAATTCCCTTGGCTTCGACATTTGACCAAGAAGTTAACAAACTCTTTTAAGCAAGGTTATCAACAACACTTTCAACTCCAGAAGAATACAACTCATGCCTATTTGGGATATCATTTACTAGTCCACTTGTATGAACATTGTTCGAGAAAAAAACCGCAGGGAATTGCTGGATTGGTACTGACTTATCGAATTAGATATCTAACTAAACTAGTTAAGAATTGGACTTCAGAAAGCAGCTTCTAAAAGCTATTGGTAGCTAGAAATAAAAACACATTTCTTCCTGAGATATTTAGACATTAACGCGCACTATCTCAACTAATGGACCAATTGTTTGGTGTAACTCTGATTATCGACACTAAGTGTCGAATAATGCAGGTACTGAACAATTTCTTTAGTGGAGAAATTAAATGAAATCTGTAAGGCAAGGATTAAGTATCTTACTGCTACTAATAGCGCTGTTTTTGATTATTGTATTACTTTACCCCGAAGAACAGTCTAATAACGAGAGTATTGGATTCTCAAACAGGCTACAGCTTAGTACTGAGATTTTAAATAACTTTGCATAAAGAAAGATACTGGCGAAAGTTTTTAGGGCTTTCACCAGTTTTTATGTTGGATTAGTTTAGCTCGTAAATACGGATCCAATTGGCTTCACTAACAAACACTAATTCATTGTTAGGTCCTATTGTCACTCCTTCAAATTGCGGAGCTCCGGATAAATCTAGGGTAGAAATAATGGCCCCTGTGTCAGGGTTAACTTGCAATGCCCTTCTTGATTGTTGGCTAACGATTATCAAGTGACCAGTACGCTCATCATATACCATACCAGCTAAATCATTTGCTGAGCCATTAAATGCTTGTTGCGCATTAAACGGTTCAATCACTGTTAGATTAGTGGCCTCATTATACTCTGACGACGAATCAGCTGGCATATCAAAGTAAACAACTTTGAAATTACGTCCGTTGCCGCCTTCCTTACATGCATAAACCCTTGCAGGAGCACCACCACTGGCTTTACGAACTGAAATACCTTCAAGACCTTGATTGCCACCACTAGCCGCGAGAATTTGATATCGCTGCGAAGTTGGTGGTAAACCACTAACATTTTCTACAAATTCATCAACTGTAATTCTAGAAGCAGCATTGTCTTCTGAGACGATCAGAACTTCATTATCATTTACAAAAGCTAAACCTTCAGTATCCGTATTGATACCATTGACTCTGATATTTCCCATATAGGCGAAATTAACATCGTATCGATGGATTCTAGCTGCGCCATTTTGTACTACCAAATATTGCTCTAAACCTGGGTGCCAAGTTATTCCTGAAGCATCATCTGGAATATTGTCAATTTGGAAAGCGTCACCTTGTGGTGAATAATTTTCTATCAATATTTCGCTTCCAGTTCCCTCAGCTTTGAATCTGGCAGTAACATCGGCGTTAGCATTCATTTCCACGCTACAACTGCTATTACCACTACAATCACCCTGCCAATAGTCTAGTTCATAGCCAGGATCCGGTGTGGCCGTGAGGGTAACGCTAGTGCCTTCATCGAAAGTTTCATTACAATCGCCGGCACAATCAATTCCATTAGGTGAAGATGTAACCCTTCCATCGCCAATAACCGTAACATTGAGATCATAAGTGGATGGCTGTTCCTCAACAAATTCTGCGGTGACGCTCTTATTACTATTCATAGTTACTGAACAGCTACCTGTACCCGAACATGCGCCACTCCAACCATTAAATTCATAACCAGTTTCTGCACTAGCCACCAAGGTCACCTGAGTATCTTCGGCATACGATTCCTCGCAATCACTCCCGCAAGAGATTCCAGACGGGGTCGAAGCAATAGAACCATTTCCTACCACGCTTGTAGTGAGACTAAAATTCTGGCTACCTAACTCTTGAAAAACCGCAGTAACTGTCAAATTTGTCGTTAAGTTCACATTACAAGTCGAGCTTCCACTACAAGCACCTCCCCATGCAACAAACTCGGAGCCTGCTTCGGCGGTCGCGGACAAGCTAACTGAGGTATTTAGTTCATACTCTTGAGAGCAATCTGAACCACAATTGATACCTGCCGGTGATGAAGTTACCGTGCCTTGTCCAGATACAGAAACACTTAGCTCAACTAATTCCGGTTCTAGTATTTCTTGAAAGCTAGCAGTGACACTCTGGGCTTCATTAATGCTCACAACACAAGTGTCGGAACCACTACATGCTCCACTCCAACCAGTAAATACATGCCCCGAATCAGCGGTGGCTTCCAGCGTTACCGAAGTCCCTTGCTGAAAACTCTCGCTACAATCCGCGCCACAGTCAATGCCCGAAGGTGTTGACGACACCGTTCCAAAACCATTCTTTGACACCGTTAAGGTAAATTCATCTATTGTTTCGTCTTGTTCGACGAATACCGCAGCAACTGTTTTATTGCTGCTCATTACAACCTGACAGCTCCCGCTACCACTACAGGCACCATTCCATTGTTGAAAAACATAGCCAGATGCTGCAGTTGCAACGATCTCGATGGTAGCGTCATGTTCAACCACTGAGCTACAAACGCTCGAGCATTCAACATCACCCCCGACAGTACCACCACCCTCAACTTCAACTGTCAGTGTTTTTTGTTGTAGCTCCAGCTCTAAGTCAGAAGACTCTTCACCCCCACCACACGCCATCAGACCTAAAGAAAGCATCGCTACCGCTACCAACTGTCTTAAGATCGTTATCTTCATTTGAATTAATTTGGTCATTGTATTGCGAACCTTAATGGAATTTGGAATCAAAAATACTTTTGTTAAGCCTATTATCGACCAAGCATTTGATTACTGGAGCGACTGAGTTCGCAGAAATCCCTTTAGTTATCAGGGCTGTGACCAACGTCTCAAACCTACCGGACAAAACTCACAATAAAATCAAACAGATAAATCTAAATCTGTCAGTAATCCCTGAGTAACTGTTCTATAATCTTGTTTTATTAGGGTAATTTGGTCTAAGAAAGTTACACCATTGATTGCCTTTTATTTATCCATAAGATGGCCTGCTAACTAAATAAAGAAACATAAATTTAATATGATAAATCAAAGATTTAGTCAAAATGTTCGCCATGCTGTGTTTGTAATTAGCGCGTTGCTATTAAGTGCATGTTCGACAAAAAAAGAATCGATCAGTGTCAAGGATTCCAACGAGCAGATAAAACATGAAGAAATATTTCACCTGTATGAAAATATTTCTCGCCCTTTTAGCCTTAACAGCTACCAAGCGGGAGAGCCTGCGCGGAAAATAAAGCAAATAGGCAATAATGCCTCAGGAATTACTTGGGATCCTCATCAAAAACAATATTTTATTATTCAGAATAATTCGGCCATCTTGTATCGTTTTGATTCCGAATTCAAATACCAAGGTAAACTAAAAAAAGCTGGCAAAATTCATCAAGATACCGAGGGGGTATCATTTATAGATGGAACCAAAATGCTTATTGCTACAGAAGCGAACGCGGTGTATGTGATTGAAGTGAATCAGTCTGTTTACGACAGAGGCTATTTTAGTTCGAGTTTGGGTTTAAGATTCGCTGGTAGACCTCCGGTCAAGAACAAGGGGATCGAATCAACCGCCTATCGAGTCGGTTCGGGAAGCAGAAAAGCTCGTTATTATGCTGCAGTTGAAGGGACCGGCCGAAGCCCACAATCCAAAATGCGGGTGCTTTATGTTGATGCCGATGTTAAAAGCGGGTTCTTTGACGCTTTTCGTTCTTACGATTCTAATCTAACGGTTACTGAACCATTTGATGCTGAAGCTGCATTTGCTGGAGTTATAACCGATATCGCGGGAATGACTTTTGATCCTTTTGGGGAAACCTTATTAATTCTTAGCCAAGAATCTCGCAAGTTAATACAAGTTAACCCTGAGACTGGCGAAGTACTGGCTCAATTAAAACTTTCCGGTGCACCAGTATATGAAGGTGTTACAATAGGGCCTAATGGAGAACTGGTTTTTGTCAGCGAGAAGAACTGGGTTCAAGTGTATCCAAGAAAACTAAAAACTAATTAAAAAACTTAACAACTGATTAAAAAATCGACAAGGTAGTATTGATGAAAAACCAAAGTATCGTCTTTTTCTCATCCGATGATTGGGGCTGGAAAACCAGTAAATATCAACTTTCAACACGTTTCGCAAAAGACAACAAAGTTCTGTTTGTCTCGTCAATCGGATTCAGAGCACCCACCGCCTCTTCCGATGATATGAAACGAATTTGGAATAAACTTAAGAGCTTCTTCAAAGGCGTAAAAAAGATTAATAATAACCTCTATGTGTTAACTCCACTGGTCGTTCCCTTTAGCTGGTTTCCATTTAGAAATGGTTTAAATAAACTCATTCTAAAAATGCAGGTTGGCTGGGCAAAATGGCGCCTCAATATGTCTAATCCATTTCTATTCGTCTTCTCAGAGAACTGGCATGACTATGTTATTAATATGAAAAGACAGAAGCTGATCTATTATACCGTTGATGAACAAGCTAGTTTTTCTGGTTTAGATGGGCAACGATTTATAGAGATGGACAAGAAGCTAAACAACGCCGCGGATGTGATTTTTTGTTCAGCTCGAACCCTATACGACAAAAATATTCAGACTAATCCTAACACCCATTACATGCCACATGGTGTGAGCTACAGCTTATTTGCTAGTACACTGAATGACGATACTAAAAAAGCCGATGACATTGCTAAAATACCTGGCCCAATTTTTCTTTTCTTTGGCCATATTTCTTATGACTGGGTTGATAAGGATTTAGTTAAATTTCTAGCCAAAGAAAGGCCAGACTGGTCTTGGGTTTATGTCGGTCGTTATTCCATGGCAGAAAAAGAATTCGCTGGTTTTGACAATATCTATCTTCTTGGTGAAAAAGACTTTGAACAACTTCCAAGTTACTGTAAAGCGGCAGATATCGCCACTATTCCGTTTGTTTATAGCAAGTTAACTAACAACTGCAATCCACTAAAACTGCCTGAATACTTTGCCGCAGGCTTGCCTGTGGTCAGTACCAATATTCCTGAGGTAAAGCGAGCTTTTGGTGATGAATGCTATATTGGTCATGATAACGAAAGTTTTCTAGCAGCTTGTGATAAAGCGCTTGCTGACAATGATATCGAGCATAATCTTAAGCGTGCGAAAGAAATGGAAAAACACAGCTGGGAAGAACGAATCAATAACGTGTATCGAATTATCCAAGAAACTACCAGTAGTAAATAGTCTTAGTCATAAAATTAAAAAAATTTGGAATAGCAAAGAATGTGTGGAATCGTAGGAATCTATAACTACAAAACAGGGCAAGAAGTCACCGAAGCTCTGCTTCATGGAATGAGTGAAAAAATCCCTTATCGCGGGCCTGACGGATTTGGCTATTTCTTCGATAAGGAAATCGGGCTTGGACATCGTCGGCTCACCATTATCGATACCAATGAACGTTCTAACCAACCTATGACCAGCTCGCATGCTGATACCACAATTTGTTACAACGGTGAAGTATACAACTATGTCGAGCTCAAAGAACAACTAGAAAAGTCTGGAGTGACATTCAAAACAACTTCCGACACAGAAGTTATTCTTGAGCTTTACCGACAAAAAGGTATCGACTTTTTATCAGAGCTCAACGGTATGTTTGCCTTTTCTATTTGGGATAGGAAAAATGGTGAGTTCTTACTTGCAAGAGACCGCCTCGGAATTAAACCTCTATTCTACGTAGAAACAGATCAAGGCATTGCCTTCGGCTCAGAAATAAAAACGTTATTAGAAATACCTGAAGTCGAAAAGGCCGTCAATAAAAAACTGATCGACAGCTATATGAGCGTCGGCTATTGCCCCACTGATGAAACGCTATTTAAAGGTATCAAGAAGCTAGCGCCTGGCCACGTAATCACCATTAAAAATGGCGAACTCTCGATGACTAAATATTGGGATATGCAGTTTGATAAAACCCAAGATAAAGGTGAGGCGTTTTATATTGAAGAGACAAAAAAATTATTTGAAGATGCTGTCAATATTCAATTGCGAAGTGATGTTCCATTAGGTGTTTTTCTAAGTGGCGGGATCGACTCATCAGCAGTCGTCGCTATGATGAAAAAACTTGGTGTGAAAGACATTAAGACCTTCTCAGTTGCATGGGACTATGGTTCAGACTTTAATGAAACTAAATACGCCCGACAAGTAGCCGAGCAATTTGAGACCGATCATACCGAATACTTTATGAGCGCGGATGACTTTAGAAATTTTCTACCTGACTATATTCGGCACATGGATGAACCAGTGACAGAAGCCGCCGCCATATCACTTTATTATTTAGCCAAAAAGACCAAAGAAAAAGTCACCGTAGTACTATCAGGCGAAGGTGCTGATGAAGTATTTGGTGGCTATCCGATTTACAAGTACATGCATGTGGTCGAGCAATATAAGAAGATCCCAAAATTTATTCGCAATCCAATCCTTAACCCTATTTTAAGAATGCTTGGTGAAAAATGGGCTAAGTATGCAGACCTAAGTGAAGTTGATATCGAGCAAAGTTATTCGGGCGTTTCATTTTATGAAAACTCACAGAAAGAAAAACTCTACTCGAAAGATTTTATGAAGGTTGCCAAAAAGCATTCTAACACCAAAAACCTTGCACCTTATTATCAATATACTCATGGTGATGACCTGCAAACTCGTTTGCAATATTTGGATGTTAAAACTTGGTTGGTTGATGACTTACTAATCAAAGCGGATAGGATGAGTATGGCAGCTTCATTAGAATTGCGTGTCCCTTTCTTGGATCATCGATTCCTAGAATTTGCAGCTAATATGCCGAGCAAATATCGATTTAAAAGTTATGAAAACAAATATATTCTAAAAAAAGCCATGGAAGATTTTTTACCTAACGAAATACTTTATCGAAAAAAACAAGGCTTCCCTACCCCGCTATCAATCATGTTTAAGGGTGACTTGTACGAATATGTTAGCGGAATCATTGATAGTGACTTAGCTCACTCTCGTGGCTATTTTGATCCGACAGAAATCAGGAAGCTATTAAAAGAGCATAAAGCGGAAGAACGTGATAACCATCGAGTGCTTTGGCAATTGCTGGTGCTAGAATTATGGCATCGGGAGTATATTGATTAGGGGCGATTTTAAATGGTAGCCTTTTTGACCAATGAGAATTATGGGGAGCTAGGTTTATTCAGCCCCTCAAATCAGACATTGCTTAGAAAACCTAATTTTGTAAAACCTTATTCCAGATAAAATTTTGTAATTAGCATGTTCTACTCTTTAAGAACAAACTAAAAATCATTTAATCCTCTATTCCGCTGTTTCGGAATAAGCTATCCCACTATCCCCGTTTGCATAACTAGCTAAAACGGCATAACTATTACAACTACTGTCATCTAAATAAACAAGCACGTCTTCAGCGAGCGTGGCTAATACATTATTACCAGTTGCAGTACATACAACTTTCCAACCGGTGACAGCGTCTCTTCTACTACCGGAATGATGTTCCCATGCAATACGTTTATTACTGCCCATGTTTTTAACTCTAACCACTAGCGGTGGAATGCGATCGTTAATGTATCCCCAAAAATATTCAGACATTGATTCACCTTCGGCAGCAGCACCACGATTACCATCGATATCGACGGTTCCACCACCTACTCTGAATGCGCCAGTGTTTCGATAAGCGCGCATATTTTTTGCGATGATATCTTCACCAGGAATTGGCCAACGACGCGCTGTGGTTAGAGTATTAAAATCAGTATCTCCATGAAAAGTATCTGAACGTCCATTAAAATAGAGCTGACTAACCGGAAGATATTCAGGCCTTGTTCCGGCATCATTAACACCAAAAACATCATCAAATACCGTTGAGGTGAAACTAACGTTAGAACCAAACGCTTGTCCACGACTGGTTCCTCCCTCAAATCCTCTAGCCAAACCAAAGAACGAATCAGAAACATCAACGGCTTTATCCGATTGTAATAACCATAAACCACATCGGTCAGTTTGTGGCGTACAAGTCCCTTCAGTATCGTAAGATACAATATTTTTCCATGGATGCGTTGGGCCAGCTTGAGCATCCATTAAACTCAAAGAGAGCTTATTGTTGACTGACAAGGTCCCATTTGATTCTAAAGTCGCCGGATCGTTTTCACACCCAGTCGCCGGATAAGCTTCTAAGCCTGCATAATTTTTATAATGTGGGGCAGCTATTGCCAAAGAATCAAAGACCGTGTTGTCTTGGCTTAGATGCAATGTATCGCAATAGTTACTAAACCCACCGTAAGGTTGGTCTCCTTTATGTTCATCCAAGCGAACAAACGATCTTCTAGTAATGGAGCCATTAGTGCTTCGAGTCATGATCCCATATCGATTATGTCCCCAATCGTAACTATTTTGAAATAGCGGATTTCCGCCATTGATTCGCATACCCGCATTAGAACACCATCCACTATCTGCTTCACTAAAATTGGAGCAAGGTTCACCATTAGTACCTGCACCTTTGGCACCAACAAAATCAATAATAAGGTTCTGGTTGGTTGCCCCTTCAAAATTTGTTAAAGATTCTCTTAAAACATTTTTGACAACAAATCCAACAATGGCGACATAGCGGTTTGCGCTCAACTGAAAGGCGTTCTTTTGTTTTGGAATTGCTCCGTGAGCTTCACCATTAATTACCGCACCACCAGGAGATTGAGAAATTATCGTTGAGTATTGATCAGCTGAACCATCACTTGGTGCGGTTCCTTTATAAGCATTCTCGTATGATTCATTGCGGCTCACGGACACTGGGTAATTACCGTCGGGGAAAACAATGGTATCTCCTCCTGTCATCGCTTGACCCGCAACACCAATATATGGAGATACTCCATTTTCGCCCGCTACTCTTAAACGGCTTGTGCCACTTTTATCAACGTGGATCACTAATGAAGCGTACGCTGATTCATCATAATTACTACATTTAATCCGGATATGAAAACCTCGTCCAAAATTAAGTCCCGAAGTATTCCAAGTGATCCTGCCGGTTTCAGAGTCGACTTTTACATCGTCATGGCCCAAGTCTTTACGACAAATTGTGGGTGTGCCGGTAATCTGGGGTAAGAAATCGAAAGTATCGCCATGGGATACTTCGTGATAACCCATATCGGAAATTTTGAGGGTTTGCTCCACAAAGCTAGCCGTCACCGTTTTATCACCGTTCATTGAAAAACTACAAGCACCATCTCCAGAGCACTCTCCGCTCCATGCCTCTAGCTTGAAACCAGGTTGTGGGTTGGCAAACAAATGCACTGGGGTATTTCCATCAATCGTCGCTGAACATTCACTGCCACAAGAAATGCCATTAGGTGAAGAAGTTACGGTCCCGCCTGTGTTAGAGGCTACGGTTAAACTGTATGATTCGCTAGTTTGTTGAGAAAAAGTAGCCGTTACCGATTGATCACTATTCATTGTAACGACACAACTGGAAACACCACTACACGCTCCAGTCCAACCGGTAAAATCAAAGCCTGTTTCTGCAGTAGCTGTTAATGTAACTGAAGTACCATCGTCGTAATCATTAGTACAATCATTTCCGCAACTAATTCCTGCGGGGGTAGATGAAACACTCCCTGAACCGGAAAGCGCCACTGTTAGCGTAAATTGAGAGGTGCCTCCTCCGCCTGTACCACCGTTTCCTCCACTTCCGCCTTCAGAAGGTTTACTACTGCTTCCTCCTCCTCCGCATGCGAGACAAAACAGAATTGGGAATATACTTAATAATGATGGCTTATGATCAGTAGATTTAGATACGAGCTTATTAAACATAGCGTTCCTAGCGAATTACCACGACGAATTTAAAATCCATGAAGGATAGAGTATAAACAATTAGAGTGAAGAGTGGCTAGAAAAGTTACCTTGCTTGCGAGATGTTTTAGATAAGCTGGGATCTTGTGACGCCAAGTGGCTGCACAAATTAAAAAGGCAAGCCTAATAGGCTTGCCTTGTCATGTTGGCTATTTATAGCACTGTTTTATTCAGGGCTTTCGGTATAAGCGATACCGCTATCACCACTGCCGTAAACGGCTTTCACCCCGTAAGAAGTACAACCTGAGTCGTCGTTATAGCTTAGTTGATCGACTGGTAGACTTGCGATCTGACTACTACCTGTTGCAACACAAACGATTTTCCAGCCAGTAACTGCAGCTCTACGACTACCAGACAAATGCTCCCAAGCGACGCGATTAACCGCACCTTTGCCTTTGACTCGAACCACGAGCGGTGGCACCTTATCGTTTATATAGCCCCAGAAATACTCCGACATGCTTTCACCTTCAGCAGCGGCACCTCGGTCACCATTAATATCAACGGTTCCCCCGCCCACTCTTAATGCAGTCGGATTTCTGTAAGAGCGCATGTTTGCGGCAATGATATCTTCACCGGCAATTGGCCAACGTCTTGCAGTAGTTGGTGAATCGTAGCCCTCATCACCATGGAAAGTGTCATATCGCCCTTGATAGTAAAGTTGAGATTGCGGTAAATACTCTGGTTTTGTACCTGCATCATTAACCCCGTGAACATCATCAAATGCAGTTGATGTGAAATTGACATTGTTTCCAAATGCTTGGCCACGGCTAGTCCCACCTTCAAATCCTCGAGCTTTACCGAAGAATGAATTTGTCACATCAATTGACTTATCAGCTTGCAGTAGCCATAGGCCGCAGCGGTCAGTCTGAGGCGTACAAGTCCCTTCACTGTCGAAAGATACAATCTTATCCCACACATGAGTTGGCCCTGCCTTCTGATCCATGAGCGATAATGATAGTTTATTATTAACAGCCAACAACCCAACAGTTTTTAACGTCGCAGAGGTGTTCTCACAACCGGTTGCAGGATAGGCTTCTAACCCAGCATAGTTCTTGTAATGTGGCGCTGCAATTGCAAGCGAATCAAACACAGTATTATCTTGGCTTAAATGTAAAGTGTCACAATAGTTACTAAAGCCTCCATAAGGTTGGTCTCCACGGTGCTCATCTAAGCGAACAAAAGAGCGCCTAGTAATAGAACCGTCAGTACTTCGAGTCATAATTCCGTACCTGTTCTGCCCCCAATCGTAGGCATTCTGGAATACAGGGTTTCCTGTGTTTATTCTCATACCTGCTTTTGAACACCAGCCGCTTCCGGCCTCGCTAAAGTTAGAACAAGCCTGACCATTGGTGCCTGCACCTGCTGCACCAACAAAATCGATCAATAAATTAGTATTTGAAGAACCCTCAAAGTTAGTCAAAGATTCTCGCATCACGTTTTTAATAACAAATCCAACAATTGCAACATAGCTATTAGTGCTTAACTGGAAAGCATTCTTCTGCTTACCAATGCCGTTTTGCGCTTCGCCATTAATCACTACTCCACCTGGATTTCTTGAAATAATAGTGCTGAATTGGTCTGCGGAGCCACTTGTTGGTGCTGTCCCTTTAAACGCATTTTCGAATGATTCGTCTCTAGATACGGACACTGGATAATTACCATCTGGGAAAACGATGGTATCACCACCAGTCATATTTCGACCTGCAGTACCGACATACTGCGATACTCCGCCTTCTCCAGCTATTCTAAGACGACTTGTACCGGACTTATCTACATGGACCACCATAGCGGCATAGACCGACTCACTATAATTACTACACTTAATTCGAATATAAAATCCGCGGCCAAAATTTAGCCCTGAGGTATCCCAAGTAATTGCACCTGTTTCGGAATCCACTCTTACATCGTCGTGTCCAAGATCTTTACGACAAATGTCAACATCACCAGTAATTTGAGGCTGAAAAGTAAACGTATCCCCATGGTCAACTTCGTGAACCCCCATGTCTGCGATGGCTAGGTTTCCGCTTGGGTTACTTTCAACAAAGGTGGCCGTTACAGTTTGAGCTTGGCTCATAGTCACGCTACAGCCTGAAGTTCCACTACATGCCCCACTCCATGACTCCAGTTTAAATCCTGGGTCTGCAGTGGCAAATAAACTCACTTGTGTATTTTCTGATAAAGACTCAGAACAGTCAGAACCACAATTAATACCAACTGGGCTAGATGTTACAGTTCCATTACCATTGACAGTCACTGATAGTACATGGTTTGGCGCGTTGATTTCGGTAAAGGTAGCCGTCACCGATTTGTCATCATCCATTGTTACAGAACAACTCGCCGTACCCGTACAGGCTCCCTGCCATCCTGTAAACTCAAATCCTGCCTCCGGAGTGGCAGTTAGGTTGACTGATGTGCCGTTATCATATTGCTCTGAACAATCAGAACCACAGTTAATTCCTGCTGGACTTGATGATACTGAGCCAGAGCCAAGTAAGCTGACAGTTAGAGTATTTGTTTGCGCGTCAACTGCTCTAAACTCAGCGGAAACTGATTTGCTTTGTGACATCACAACGTTACAGCTAGTCGACCCTGTACAACTTCCACCCCAACCAACAAATTCAAAGCCTGAATCTGCTGTGGCCGAAAGTGATATTTGGCTACCATCTTCTAAATTCTCGCTACAGTCTGAACCGCAATTTATACCTGCTGGAGATGAGGTTACTACTCCCGAACCTGTCACTGATACGGTTAAATCGAAGAATTGTGTCGCCTCTTGCTCAAATACTGCTGTTACTTGTGTATCTGACACTAAATTCACATTACATGCGCCAGAGCCAGTACAACCACCAGTCCAGCGAACGAATTGAAAGCCGTTTGCTGCAGTAGCTGTTAGTGCAACTTGACTTCCATCTTGGAAATCTTCGCTACAATTACCTGTACAATCGATACCACTTGGCGAAGAAGTGACGTTTCCGCTCCCCTCGACAACAACGCTTAATTTAAATTTTACTGGTCCATCAGGCTTTTCCTTGGGAGTTTCCTCCCCGCCGCCACAAGCAGCGGTTAACAATAATGCAAGTCCTGCTAACGCAGACTTGTATTGAACATTTAATGTAGTTAAAGATTGGAATTTCATGGAACACCTATAAAATTTTGCGACCGTTTTAAATCTGATGACTGGATAAACTTGAAATATGGCTGAACAAATGACGACTTAAAAACACTGTTCGCTTGATACCTCTATCGGTTAGTCTAGGAATAACTAAAGGGAGTATGTGTGCGCAATTCCCACTTTTGAGGCTAAATGACAATTAACTAAGTGTTTCTGTGATCAGCGTCGCACTATTTTGTTAGTCGAGAGCCCGTATTCCATGGGGTGTAGCGATGAACTGTATCACTTTGTGAGATAAATAATATTGCTATTCGAATAGAAAACATGTTCTTTTAGTCTATTTCTCTATATAGGCTATTCCGCTAATTCCATCGATATATATTGCTTGAACAGCATAAGATTTGCATTCTGATATGTCCCTATAACTCAAAATTTGTTTGTCGAGATCGGCTAATATTTTGAGGTTCTTTGTGCCATTATCCGCACAATTAACTTGCCAACCAATAAGCCTACTTCTAGTTTCAGATCCAACAAAGTTTTCCCATAGAATTATTTTCCCATCAGCTAGCTTCTTAACTCTCACTACTAGCGGTGGTATATTTTTGTCTTTGTAGCCCCAAAAATACTCAGACATGCTAGTTTTTTCAGAAACCGCTCCCCGGTTGCCGTCGATAGCTATGATGCCCCCGCCTACCTTAAGAGCATTGGGGTTGGAGTATTGACGCATGTTTGCTGCCATAATATCTTCACCACCAATTGGCCATCGTCTAGTACTGGTAGGAGTCGAAAAGTTAGGTTCCCCCCAGAAGCTGTCCGACTTACCGTTAAAATACAGTTGCAATTCAGGCAAGTAGCGAGGCGCTTTGCCTCTATTTGGCATTCCCGCCACATCATCAATTACAACATCATCGGCTAGTTCGATGTTTTTGCGACTAAACGCAGCCTTTAGGTTTGGGTCGCCTTCAAAACCTCGAGCTTTTCCAAAATAAGAATTCGATATCTCTGCGACTTTTTTAGATTGCACCAACCAAGCACCGCAGCGATTCTTTTGTGGTGTACAGGTTCCTTGAGAATCATAAGAAACGATATTGGTCCAAATGTTATTAGGACCTGCTTTAGAATCCATTAATGATAATGAAAGCTTATTATTGACTGACAATAATCCCTCTACTTTGGCTTCAGAAGGAGTCTTATTACAACCAGTCGCAGGAAAGGCCGCTAATCCTGCATAGTTCTTATAATGTGGGGCAGCAACTGCCAGGGAATCGAATACTGTATTGTCTTGATTTAGATGTGCTTTGGTACAATAGTCACTGAATCCGCCATAAGGCTGATCCCCTTTATGTTCATCTAGCCTGACATAAGAGCGCCTAGTCACGGAACCATCAGTATTTCTAGTCATTATGCCATAACGGTTATGCCCCCAATTGTAGCTCGCTTGAATAAGCGGACTTCCACCATTGACACGCATGCCTGCATTAGAACACTGCCCTTTTTTGGCTTGCTGAAAGTTGTTACAAGGAAATCCCCAAGTGCCGGCACCTTTTGTTCCAACAAAATTTATCAACAGCTTATGGCCTGGACCTGTGGTGGTAAATGATTCTCGCTGAACATCTTGCAGAACAAGACCGACAATCGCTATATACTTGGATTTACTGAGTTGTATTGCATTTTTTTGTTTTCCGATCTTGCCAGATTTGGCGCCTGAAATAACCGCTTTACCCGGAGTTCTCGCGATAAGCGTGGTATATTGAGATTTGGTGCCAAATGTGGGTGTGTTCATTTTCAACGCATTTTCGTAACTACCATCCGCCGAAACAGAAACTGGGTAAACCCCATCGGGAATCACTAGAGTATCACCACTTGATAGGTCTTCACTCGCTTCAGCTATGTATTTTGATACACCGTTTTTGCCCAACACTTTAAGTTGGCTTTTGCCATTATTTTCTACATGAACAACCATAGAGGCAAAGGCCCAAGAGTGGTAGTTGCTGCAACGAATGCGAATATGGAATCCTCGACCAAACCTCAGAAGACCGGTGTCCCAGCTAATTTTTCCTGTCTGAGGGTCGACCTGAACATCATCATGCCCTAGGTCTTTGCGGCAAAGGTGAGGGTTTCCTGTCAGTTTGGGGGTGAAACTGAATTTCTCTCCGAGTTTAACTGTATGTAACCCCATATCTTCGATGGAAACTTGATTTGGCTGTGTGCTAGCTAAAAGCTTAAGCGGATATCCCATTGCGCAAATCGCTAGAAGGCCAGAAATAATCGATGTTCTAACAATCATTATCATTTGTTCCCTAATATTTACCTGACTGAACAATTCTATATTTTGGGTTGTTCACATCATTTTTGCGATTGTATCATTCGAATAGACTTCAACAAGTAGAAAAAGTGTCAATATTACATTTAAAAAGCTGCCCTTTTAGTGAATATAGGTTATATACTTATTGGTTGGCGCTGTGACAAAGACTATGGCAATCGCTGTGTTTGATTTGATATACTCCGCGCTCTATATTTTTCCACCAAGTTATTAATTAGAAAAGGAAGTTAGTTAAAAATGTCAGAGGCTCTAAGCAAAAAAATATCGATTATTTCACTTGTTTTCCTTCTATCTGGGGCAGTCTTTGCTTATGGTCTAGCCGTTGGAAGTTTTAAGATGTGGCCTTACAAGACCATCGAGTCTATGTATAGCGCAGTTCTCTCGATTGTACGCTATGGCGAACTTGTTCCGGTCAATCGCTTAGTAAAAGCTCCAAAACATGTGGCTCGAGAAACCTATGTTGTCTACAAACAAGACCAAATCCAAGAAGGATATTACGCCTATATGGGATATGACGGCGAAACTCTCAAGTATTCAGCGTGGCTAATGAATGAACTAGGCGAAAAATTACATACATGGGATCTTTCCTACTTACCATTAGACCCTGATGGACCGCTTAATGGGGTTGATGCTCCTCATGCCTTTAAAGTGCTCGAAGATGGATCCGTTTTGGTTAGCTTCGATTCTGGTGATGTAATGGCGAGAGTCGATCAATGTAGCAAACCAATTTGGACACGTTCTGGCGTTTTTCATCATTCACTCGAAAGAGGCTTAAATAATACTTATTGGGCCTGGCGTGGTGATAACACTTCGTATGCACATTACAACTACCTAACCAATTTTGACCCGATTACTGGCGAGACTGTTGCTGAGTTTGAGTTAGTAGACGATCTTGTAAAAGGTAAAAACACACCGGCAAATATATTCAGTGTAAGAGCTGATCATCCGTTTAAACGTTTCGATAAAACACCTGCGGATAAAGTTCTCTACGACATATTCCATCCAAATGACATCGACATCCTTCAGCCGGAGTTAGCAGACAAATTTGAAAATTTTGAGGCGGGCGATTTATTACTGAGCTTCCGAAGAAATCACTTAGTTGCGGTAGTCGATCCGGAGACCTATGAGATTAAGTGGGCTAGAAATGGACCGTGGAAATTCCAGCACGACCCTGACTTTACTGAAGATGGTTTCATTTCTGTGTATAGCAACAATTCAGGTTTTGGTCGATCTGAAATTATAAAAATTCATCCTACAACTAACGAAATAAAAAATGAGTTAAAAAATGGTGATTTATTCTTCTATTCAGGAGCTCAAGGTAAACACCAATACTTGCCAAATGGTAATATCTTGATTGTGATTCCAGATGAAGGACGGGTGGTACAAGTTACTCCAACTGGCGACAAAGTATTTGAACATAATAATATTTCCAACATATCGATCGAATACAACGAGCATATATCGAATGCCACTTGGTTCCCCAAGGATTTCTTTGAACAAGTACCAAGTTGTGACACCAAATTATAAAACTGATTTAAACTAGGAGAACAAGTAACAATGAAGTACATACTTATATTAGCAATTACCGCTTTATTTTTTGCTGGCAATCTACAAGCCTACGTAGGCCCTGGTGCCGGTGTCGGTGTAATTGGAGCAATAGTCGGTGTATTGTTAGCAGTTTTGATGGCAATTTTAGGGATCTTTTGGTATCCAATTAAGCGCATGTTTAAAAAAGACAAAGGTGAAAAGTCCCTTGAATCTGAAGAACAAAATGAACAACAGGAAGCCAAACCTGATCAAGAAGAAAAATAGTAATGGTCTATTTCTTACTGTTAGTTATTTCAATCATTTTTGTTGAATTGTTTATTGCACTCAAAATATTACCTGATGCACAAAGTGTTCTTAAGCTTTCCTCGGAGTCTGTTAAAGTGATGCAGTCAAAGCAGATGACGGATGACGAGAAAGAAGCATTTATGCGAAAGAACTCTGTCACCATGATGAAAGCAACGTTAATATTTTCAGCTAAGTTTATTTCAATATTCGTGGTTTTATTTGCGTTTATATATGGCGTCGAACTTTACTCTGTTGATTTAGCAACTCAATTATCAGAAAGCTTTTACTCACTGACATTGATGAGCTTGCTCACGCTAGTCACTTTAGTTTACGTATGGATACGCAATGTCATTCGCCGAAAATTATAGTTTTTTAGATCGAATTCTGCATCACCTCGCTTTCAGCGTTCCGGGTGTTCAGAAATTAATGGCAGATATTGAAACTGACATTAACAAAAAGCAATTAAATTCAATTCAATCCAGTAATGAAATTTTCGTTACTGGATTACCACGTTCAGGGACAACTCTTTTACTTGATTTTCTCCATCAAACCGATGAGTTTTGTACTTACTCTTATCGACATATGCCTTTTATCTTGGCACCTCTGCTTTGGAAAAAACTGTCAAAACCTTTTGCTAAACAAGGCGAGTCGGTTGAACGCGCACATGGGGATGGCATGGAAGTATCTTTTGATAGTCCCGAAGCATTTGAAGAGGTTATTTGGTTAAGTTACTTAAAAGAACAATATGTATTAGCAGACAGGTTGGAACCGCTCACACTAAAAAATACTAGCCAATCGTTTGCCGAGAAAATGGTGAATACCATCAAAAAGCTTTTATTGGAATCAATCGATTCTTCAAGCGACTCAACGGCTATTCAAAAGCGTTACATCTCAAAAAATAATGCCAACTGCTCAAGGATTCCGGTACTCACTAAACTGTTTCCTAGTGCAACTATTTTAGTTCCATTTAGGGAGCCGTTAGCCCATATTGGCTCATTAATGAAGCAGCATCAACAATTCACTGAGATGCACAAAGACGATGATTTTGCAAAAAGCTATATGCGTTGGCTAGGCCACTATGATTTTGGTGAAAACTTTAAACCGATTAATTTTAATAATTGGATAGAGAACTATCCGGGAACAATTGACTATAACGACGAGAACTTCTGGCTTCAATATTGGATAGCTGGATATTCAGATATGCTATCCATGAAGAGCCAACAGGTCCATTTAGTAGATTATAATAAGCTACTTCTTCAGCCTGAATTAGTTTTAGGAAAGATAGCAAAGGTGACTGATGTTAGTGACAAAGCTAACTTTGTTAAGAATGCGGAATCTGTCAGAGCACCTACATCCAGAGCAAAAGATAGTTCACAAATCAACCCTGAAATTCTTGAGTCAGCAAACAGACTATTCCACCAACTTCAAAAAGCAGCTCTATAAAATGTTAGACTTATTTCGCCCGATCAATAAGCACATCATTTACCCACTTTATTATTGGAAGAATAGTGATAAACGTCTCAGCCGACTAGCAGAACTTGAAAAGAGTCAATTTTTATCTGAAGAAGAAATCAAATCACTTCAGTTAATTAGGCTACAAAAACTAGTAAAATATGCTTATCAAAATACCGTTTACTATCGAGAGATAATGGACAATGCTAACCTTAAACCTGAAGATATTGTTTCTTTGTCCGATATTGAAAAGCTGCCGATACTAACTAAAAAGATCATCCAAGAGCGAATGCCAGACATGCTATCTCGTCAATACGCTCAGTCAGAACTGATCAAAGATAGCTCAGGTGGTTCAACAGGTGAGCCAACCATTTATTATAAAGACTTAGCCCGCCATAACCTTAGACGAGCTGACCAGATAAGACATGATCGTTGGTCAGGTTGGGATATTGGAAAACGCAAAGCTCTGGTATGGGGCGCACAAAGAGATTTGAAAGCCGTACAATCTTTTAGAGAACATATCATCGCAAGGTATATTGAGCGGCAGTGGGAACTTGATGCTTTTGAAATGTCTGATCAAGAAATGGATAAATTCACTTCAATTCTAGAAAATGTCCAGCCTAGTATGATATTGGGTTATGCGAACGCACTCTACTTGTATGCTGAATACCTTCTAAAAAACAATCCAAACCACCATATAAAACTTGATGGAATTGTTTCTTCAGCGGAAACACTTACCAACGAAAAACGCCAAACTATCGAGGCTGCATTTAAATGCAAAGTTCTTAACCGCTATGGTTCTCGTGAGGTTGGATTAATCGCTAGCGAGTGCAAACAACAAAGTGGACTTCACATCAATGCAGAAAACATTTTATTAGAGTTAGTGGACGAAAATGCGCATGCCGTATCTTCTGGTAATGGTGATATTTTAGTCACTGATTTCTGGAATTTTGGTATGCCTTTAATACGCTACAAATTAGGAGACGTTGGAACTGTTTCAGAGACAGGATGTTCGTGTGGTCGCGGCCTTCCGTTGTTAGGCAATGTTGCAGGTCGAACTGGTGATTTCTTTATTTCGAAACGCGGAGAGAAAATTCATGGAGAGTATTTTACCCATTTGTTTTACGAAGTACCGGAGGTCAAACAGTTTCAAATGATTCAAGAATCTTTAGATTTGATTGTATTCAATTTAGTAGAAGCAGAGGAATCTAAAAAACGAGAATACCTTGAAAACATCATTACTAAAACCAAAGATATGCTTGGAGAAACTGTAGAAATAAAAACTAACTTCCTTAAAGAAATTAAACCGACCTCCACTGGAAAATTACTTTTTACTATATCTAAAGTTGCTCAATAATGGATAATAAAGCACCTTCTCCATCGATAGTCATTGTTTCGAATTTATATCCAAATAAATTTGAAAAAACTCGCGGACTTTTTATAAAACAACTCACTGATTCTTTAGCGACAAAACGCAGAGTAACAGTGGTTTCACCGGTACCGTTTAACCCATTAGATTTAATAAAGCCGTCTTCTAAACGACTTCCTGAGTCTGAGGTTATAGATGGAATTACAGTTTTCCACCCACGCTATATCGTCATTCCTAAGCTATTTCGCTCCTTGACGGGGTTCTTTTTCTCTATCGGTATTAAACAGACACTTAAAACACTATCAGCAGAAGGTAAGGCAGATTTTATTTCCGCACATTGGGTGTACCCTGATGGTTTTGGAGCCAACCGAATCGCTAAACAATTAAACATTCCCATTGCAATACATGCTCTAGGCTGTGATATTAATGAATATACTAAATTCAAAATAAGACGGAAATTAATTACTCGCGCTCTGAAACAATCAGATGTCAATATTGTAAAGAGTCATGAATTAAAAAATAAAATCGATTCTTTGGGCGTAGATACCGAGAAAACTAAAGTAATCCACAATGGTGTCGACCAGAAAAAATTTATTAGACAAAGAATGGCAACCGCCAGAGAAACTCTAAACTTGAACAGCGCAGATAAGTACTGTCTATTTATTGGCAACTTTCAGGTAGAGAAAGGTCTTAATTTCTTGGTCAGTGCGTTTAAACTTATCCAAGACGAAAATGTAAAGCTTTTGGTAATCGGCTCTGGTCCATTAGAAGCAGACATATCGCAGCAAGTCGAGTCGCTAGGACTTACAAATGAAATCAAATTCGTTGGCAGAGTTTCCCACGAAATAATTCCAACATACCTTTCAGCAGCTAACTTACTCTGCTTACCCAGTTTAAGAGAAGGTTGTCCTAATGTGGTTTTAGAATCATTAAGTTGCGGTACACCAGTCGTAGCATCCGATGTCGGTGCTGTAAGAGACATTATTTCCAAACCGGAGTTTGGGGTAGTTGTTCAACCTAAAAATCCAGATGCTTTAGCTGAAGGCATTAAAAAAGGGCTCAGACTAGACAAAAACTCTATGCCTAAATTTGAATGGTATGATTGGGCGGAAAATGCCGATCGCATTATGCATGAATTTGATAGAGTTAACCTTTAAATTCAAAACCTTGCTAACTTACTGCGATTAGCTTTGCGGCAAATAATACTAGAGTCTATAAATTCGCTATTCGATTCAACTCGGACAAATAAAGCCTAAAATGGCGCTTTTGAGACAATGTCTTCAGTTTTCCAACAAAGCCAGAGTTTCGTTTTTTGGCACGCAACAGCATTTGTAATCGTTCTAACGAAAAGAAGATATTAAAGTAAATCCGAGTAGGATGATCCATCGGAATATCGAGTCCATATCCATTTAGAAAGTGTTGTTTGCAAGACTCTATTACCTTCGCATTCTTAATTGGCTTCAACTTAAAAGAGTTTAGCGCGCGAGTAAAATGATAAACATCATAATAACTCGAATCGTATTCAACATCCGCATAGTCAAACCCAATGATTGTTGAATCATCAGCCATTAAATTCCACGGTGCATAGTCATTATGTTTTGCGGTTATTACTAAGTCTTCTTGACTAAAGCTTGCTATCGCTTTCTTACATTTACTAATTAATTTTTGCTTGAGTTTTGTTGTTATAATTGAACTGTCAAGAGCATTGACCTTATCAAAGTAGGATAATACTCTTGCCTCCAAAACTTCTTTGGAAAACACCGTCTCTCCTAAAACAGGCATGCTATTTTGAAAAATTTTGAGCCACTCTCCTGCTGAGTGCATGGTCTGATACAGATAGTCTTTGTTTTGGGAGGAAAATGGTTTCATGCTAGACAACAATAGCTCATCGAGCCTTTTGCCTTGCATTTCTTGCATCACAAACGCACTCTCCTCTTCATAGAAAGCTACCGCTTTAACACTGTCGAACTTTTCCTTAGATTCAAATACATTGTAAATACTTACAGTACAGTCATACTCATACTTTATTCTTTCACGTTGTCTCTTCTCAAATTCCTTTGGAAGGTAAGCAAACTTAGCATAAAAGCTAATTAAGTTGCCATTATCTTCACAAACCAATTTATATACGTGCGTCACAAAATAACTAGAAAACTGCAGTATATCCAATAAGACAAGATTTTTGGAGTATTCAGGTATAAATTTTTGAATTAGCGAGCTTAATCTATTCTTAGTTTCAGCATCAATATTCCAATTTTTATTATCTATTATTTTTTCTACTTCATTCATTTACTTACAAAACCCAACGTAACGGTTTAGGAATCAATCCCTTAACGGATTTTAATTCACTCTTATCCAGTGGTTTTAAAATCCGAAACACAATTAGATAAACAATTGAAAATACTGCACCACTGACCAATATAGCCATTAGGTAACTTAATCCAATACTCAATATTGGCAAAATGCAGGCACCTGCCAATAATGCTGAAACAATTAATTTTAACAAAGACATCCAAGGAAAAACATTAAATAGGCTCACTTCTAGCAATTTGGTAATAATTACTAAATATATAAATCTTAGAATAGTACCAACGATCACTGTCGCCAATGGTGCCCCGACAATACCCATCGCATTGATTAATACAATAGTTAGTACAACATTTAAAACCACGGCAAAAACCGACATTTTCAGCAGAATTTTTGTTTTCCCTACGGTCCTAACAATAGAGTCATAACTTGTGATTCTTGTTACAAGCCCAAGCGTGTAAATTTGAAATATTATTACACTAGCGAGATATTCTTCAGTAAACAAGAACGGGATAATATTACTGCCGTTAAGTATCAAAAAAACTAAGGTTGGATAGATGAACATTGCCATCATTTTTATAGAACTATGCCAAAGTTTAAGTACTGCAGCATTATTGCCAGCCCGAAACTCCTCAACAAATTTAGGCATCAGTATATTGCCTAAAGAGTTAGCAATGACATTGAGCATAGGAATTTCCATAGCACCTCGAGCATACACAGCCAAAGTTGCGGGGTTGAAATAACCACTAACGATCACCTTATCAACAATTTTACCTAGCTGCGCAATCGCTCCAGAAAAACCAATGGGTGCTGAATAAGAGATTTGCTCGGCGACTCTATATTCTTCACCAGACACATCATCTTTAAGCTGGAAATAGGTATACCCAGTAACGATATAAATAGCGAGAAATTGAGCAAGAAAAAAATAGAATAAAACTAGTAGTAAATCTGCAAGGCTCCAGCCTAATAGTAGCGGTGTTACGACTGCAAACAAGAAGGCCAAATTAAACGTTGCGTTTACTGCAACAAATCGAGCAACATTTTGAGTACAAATCATAAATGGCTCATAAAGTTTGATTGGAATTTGCAATAAAATAAAACTTGCAATAAGCCAACCAAGAGGCACTAGTTCTAAGTTATTTAATCCTGTCGCTAACTGCTCAATGAACTGATAAATAATTGCTGATACCAATACTGCAACTGAAAACAGTAGCAACATGGTATTTTTCATTAGCCGCTTTTTTTCTGCCGCTCTTGGAAGGAAATAATATACGCTAGAAGGAATACCGAATAACGCTAAATACAAAGCGACATCCATTATCATCATTACTTGAATATAAGTACCATATTCGTCTTTGGTAAAATATCGAGTCAGGAAAATTGCGATGATAAAAACGCTAACATGCTTAAGCGACTTGCTAATGCTAGTTAAGATTACTTGAGTTCTGAGTCTCACGGACTTTCCTTAATTGGCTCTTTTGCTTTTAATAGATTTGACTAATTCCGGTAAGCCACCGACATGCCATATGAAATCGGCTTTTGCTTTGCTTACGTTTTGGGGCAGTCCGACTCGTCTTAATCGGTGCAAATCTTCACCCTTTCGATTTACACCTCGAATAGTAGAAACAGCAGAAATAATCTGCTTAGACTTTAAGCAATCAATATGGTGTTGGTTAAAGTCTTCTTGGTGTCCACGAGGGTAACTAAAATGAACTATTTTATAGCCCAAATGGTTCTCTAGTTCGTTTATGGATTGATTAATTTCATAGCTGGATAGCTTTTCATCACAAAACCCCAGTGGATAATGGTTGTAACTGTGTGCTCCGATAGTGATTAGTGGATCCTTTGACAGTTCCTTTAAATCCTCCCAAGTCATATGAAGGTCATCTTCGTTAGGGAAACGTAACTCGCCTGCAACAGACTCTATGATGGAATGAAATTCTTCGGGTTTATAGTTGGCTTGCAGATAGCGCATAAAATGAAAAGCGGACTCATAGCGCTTTGTTGCCGTTGACAAATCATAGGTTCTATTGGAGAAAGAAACAAAAACACTCGCCTCTCGAACAGCAAAAAAATAATTAATAATACTTTGAAACCAAAGGCTGTTTTTTGTGCTTATAACAGAGGAGTTAACATAATAAGTTGCAGGAATATTATGCTTTTTAAGCAAAGGATAAAGATGAGTAAAGTTATCTTGAAAACCATCGTCAAACGTGAGTACAACACTATCTGTTTTAATGTGACCATTCTTTATTTGGGCTACAGCTTCATCCATCGAAATAATGGTGTAAAACTTTCTGAGTTCTTGTATCGCGCACCAAACTTCTGATACCGAAGTTTGCCCAGTAATGGTTCTCGAATCCGCTTGATTCGCTATCACTTCATCGGGTAATACACGATGTCCGTACAAGATAGAAATACAAGGACCTTTTTTGATGCGTTGCAATGCACGAACGACAGAAAACGGTCCAGCGTGAATAAAAAATGACTTTAATAATCCTGTTAGCATGTAGCCGATAAAAACCCTATCTGTTTAATGGGTGAGGTATTATGTAGTCCCTATATTGATTGGGATTACCCGACTTTCCATCTTCAGCAGCTTTAACTATATTATAAGCTTCGCGAGCACTAACATAGTGCAATCGATACTTCTTACCGTCATTATACTTGTTTTCAATGTAAGAAAACATTCTATCGGTCGTATCGCTTACAACTGAAAGATGGTCCTGCGCTCCGTGACAAAAGATTTTAACAAATTGCCAGTTGGGCCGCCCTTCTACATGAATCTTTTGGCGTATCCAAGAATCTATCCTTCGAGGGTCATCATGCGTTGGAAAACGACTTATGTCTCCGTCTTCTATTGTTGGATGCCACTTGTGTCGCCAATCTAACCAATTGATCGTCAACGGTCCCTGGAAGATCATAAACTCATTGTTTTGCTGCGGTTTACCAACTTTTGCATTTCGTCCGCGATAATGGGCCGCTTGCTGATGGTTATCACTTGAGTAGTAGATATTGTTGATCATGGGTGGTTGAGCTTCATTGAAAAGCGCAGGAAACGTATAGTCTCCATAACATCCCGCTTGCATAAGTAGTTCTATTTCATTGTCTACACCGCAGAAATTCTCACCTCTAGAGTTTGCTAATGACCAATCACCATGGATAAATGAAAAACAAGCTTTTTGCCCGTCTTTGTAGGGTTTCATGTATCCATACTTATGAAATATGTCCATAGCATCGTTAAGTTTAGTCACAAAAGTTTCTGCAGTGTCATGGCTATGATGCCAGTGCAACTCGAACTCTCCAACACCCTCTACAACCAAATGTTGCAGCCTTTCTAGTTCATGCTCATGCATTAGATCCATGGCATAAAACATCGTATGTTTAGGGTGATGTCCATCACTGTCCTTATGCTTTTTTGCCAATTTTGGATACCGTACTTCCCAAGCTTCCAACCGATCGGCATGTCCATTTAATTCAAAATGATCGACAAACAACAACATAATATCAACAGGTTCTGCGTCAGTTTTAACCGTTCTAAACAAACCACCTAGATAGGATTTTAACCAGACATCTATCCGCTTTTTCTTAACATATAATGCTAAGACTGCAGTAAATAACAGCCCTATCACTAGAATAACTATCACCAAGTTAAAAAACATTAACAACTCTTATTTAATATAGTTTAAAAATTAATTCGTTTGTTCAACGACCATTTTCTTGGGATGTAGATTACGTACTGCAGCGCACAAACCAATATAGAAGTATGTCCACACCGCATATCCTTGATTGCCTAAAAATATATAGGTCAACCATCCCGCCATTACCACAGCCACCGCAATCACTATCGTCTTAGTTTGCATGTCGATTGGCTCAGAAACAACTGCACTGGTTTCGACCGAGCTAGAACTAGGCTCAGAATTTCCAACGACAGGCGTCCCCCAGACTGGGTGAAGTTTTGTAGCTTCTGGTTTTGCTGAACCATCAGGAGGGTCACTATCAGACTTGGGGTCCGGTTCGATAAAAAATGGTTTGAACTCTTGGAAACATAATCTTAAAACCCATAAGAATAAGAATATTCCTAAAGGCCCCAGCTCAGCCATAATTTGCACATACGAATTATGCGGCATTAAACCGTGGTATTTGTTCCATTGACCTTTTCCAACACCAGTTAATGGATACCACGAAACCATCTGAAATCCGTGATCCCAGGCTCTAGTTCGCCCTTGGAAGGATTTGTCATTTCCTGCATCCAATACAGTCTGTAATCGTTCTTGAATTGGTCCTGGTGCAAAGGACAGTCCTAACAAAACAAGTATGCCTACGATCCCGCCTGTTAGTCCTTTTTTAATGACATTTCCATTGCCTCTCAAGGTGATAGTTCCCACGACCATCAACCCAAGTAAAACCATGACAGTTCTTGAGCCTGTTTTACCTACGACATATATAAGTAATGCGATAAAACAAACTGCCACTAACTTAATAATAATATTGTTCTTCATAATCAGCGCGGCAAACAAAAATGGTAATGTTGTGATCATTAACTGACCAAATTCATTTGCATTTGCGTAATACCCTAACCCTTGCCAACGGCCATTTCTAGGGTCGATGAAAATTGATTCCTCACCGTTCTTAGCAACGTCAACAATTGCTTCATAACCCATAAAGACGATACAACAAGACATCACTGCAAAAAGAATCGCAAACTGACTTGGTTTTTGCATTATTCTAGAAGCAAAGTAATAAAAAGCTAAACTACTGATGAACTCCCATGTTTGAAAAACAATATCGCCTGGGTTCATTATTAATAAACCAAAAATTGAAAACAGTAGCATTCCGATAAGCAGCTGATCTTGTTTCCATTTGTGTTGTGCGAGTTTATCTTTGTTAACAATACAACCTATGATCAATCCCAAGAACAGCAAGCTAAAAGGCTTTATTGAGGCTATGGCTGGATAACGATCTTGAAAACGAAGTAGTACACTAACGATTAAGCCAACCAATCCCCAAAAGGGATTAATAATGCTTGAGATAAAGCTAGCAAAATAAAAGAAGTAAGCTAAGGCCACTAGTGTATCCCTTCAGCTGAGTCTATTAGTTCTTGATAGACATTTTGATAATTATTAACCATTGTCTCCAAGGAATAGTTTTTTACTACATGTTCACGAGCATTGTTTGAAAACTCCCTGAGCATTTCGTAATCTTCAAATAAATGGATAATTTTAGACGATATTTGTTCTATATCATCGACTTCAAACAAGTAGCCGGTTTTGCCTTCGATAACAATCTCCGGGCTACCTCCTACATTAGAAACAATAGCTGGAAGTCCTGAAGACATTGCTTCAAGTATAGTATTTGATAAACCTTCTCTGTATGACGGTAGCACAAATACATCGTATGCATTCATTACTGAAGGTATATCATCTCTACGACCTAAAAACTTTACTTTATCTTTAAGGCCTTGTTGTTGTGTAAGTTCTTCTAACTTTTCTCTATTGGGCCCATCTCCAGCAAACAACAGTAAAGCGTTCGGAACTCTTTCAGCAATCAACTTAAAAGCCTTAATAAGACTAGGATAGTTTTTAACTGTTACTAACCGCCCTACACTACCAACGACTAGTTGTTCATCTGAAATTGATAATTCTTTACGAATTTGTTGGCGCCTTTGTTGGTCTGGACAAAACCTTTGAGTATTTACCCCATTTAAAATGGGTCTAAAGATATTTCTATTGACCTTAAACTTCCTTGAAACTTCGTTTACCAAAGCAGCAGATACTGACAAATTAATCTTCATTCTATTGAATAAAAAGCGCTGTATAATCCTCTGCTGCACAGTCTTGTAGTATAAGGTCCCGTGCTCACCGTTAATTACAATGACGTCCTTTTCCAGTAGTCCAGCTAAATAGCCCGCAAGCATAGTTGCCCAACCGTGAGTGTGAATTACGTCATAATGATTTAGTTGATGCACGTTTCTTATGGCTTTTATTGAGTTCAACAAGCCACTAGCAAGAGATGAGTCAAAATAAACTTTTGATCCAGGATTACTGATTCGCTCTCCTAGTTCACCTAATTCTCGTAAACAAACGACATCAATTTTAAAACGTTCTTGGTCACAGCCATTGATGGTGTTTACAATTCCGTTTTCTAGTCCCCCGGTCCCCAGCGATAGCACAACATGTAAGACTTTAATTTTCTTCATTTTACTTCCAAATTGTAAGATGCTGTCGTGTGATAAAAGACCAAAAACCTAAAGTCGTAAACCACATAAGTGTCATAAAAGACTGTGCCATCGACACTAGAGGCAACTTACGAACAACCGGGCTAAAATAGGCCAAACCAATAATAGTGTAGCCTAACAATTGAAGCACAAAAGCCAACTTATAATAACTATTATCGGAAGCATATAGACTCATGAAGAAAATAGTTAACAAATAGAATGGAGCTAATAACCTTAGCATCTTATGAGATACAAATTGCCACCAAATTTTATTTTTTAATGGATTAAGCAGCTGCGGTTGAAACTCAATCAATTGCCAATTCCCAGCTAGAGTTCGTGTCTTGCGTATCTTTTCTCTGGCAGCATCATCCGATGGTATATCATAGGCTATTGCTTTGTTCTCAAATAAAACTTTTTTACCAGCCATGATCATTTTCATTGGTATCAGAACATCGTCGAGTAATGTTTGGTCGGGGATATTTTGATAATCAGCACGTCGCATCGCATATATCGCTCCAGTCACACCAGGTACAGATGAAATCTTTGATTCGAGATTACGGATAAATTTTTCATAACGCCAATAGGCGTCCATACCTTGGGCAAATTGATTTGTTTCTGGGTCAAGTAAAACCAATTCGCCGCTAACCGCCCCTATTTCAGGGTTGGTAAAATGTCGTACTAGATAGTTAAGACTTTCTGGCTCGTGAGTTTGACGCGCATCTGTCATTAATAGAATTTCTGCACTACTTTGTTCTATCGCTTGATTCAGACAAGCTGACTTTGAGGATTTGTGTTTATTGTCGATGCATCTAATTCGTGGATTCTTCAAATTCTCTATAAGGTTAACTGTATTATCTTCAGATTGATCTGAGACTATCAAAATGCTTAGTTTGTCTTTGGGGTAATTTAGCGATAGTAAGCTTTGAATTTTCTTTTGAATTATTTGCTCTACGTTTCTAACAATTAGAATAACTTCAACATCAGGTCTGTAGTCTGTCTCTAATACATCACCTTGTATGTTGCCGCTCGTCTTCTTATCATGATACCTATCTATCAAATAGAGCGATATCGGATAACCAATAAAGGTATAAAACAAAAATACAAACGCAGCCCAAAATAGTAACACTGACACGGTTAACCGACTCCATTCCCAAGGACCTTACCTCGAAGGCGTTCATAATTTTTGTTTCCCAGTACTCTTTTGGCAACTGAAAAAACAGAATATCGTAATGACTGTTTTAAAGTATCTCTACTAAATCGGTGACACCAGTTAGCTACCGTATATTCATTTGTTGTATGAATGATAGCAAACCTTGGTAAAGTAAAATTTCTACCGTTGTTCACACAACCTGGAATTGAAGTCGCGATACATTGATAACCCAATTTCTTCGCAATCTTTACAACTCGATTATCAAAACGTCCACCCGGTGGTGCGAAAACAGTTACTTTTGTACCTAGATTCTCTTCAATTGATTTTTTAGATTGTGAAAGCTCTAATTCTATTTGTGATTCACTCATATCAGAAAAGTACTCGTGATGATGCCCATGCGACTGAATGCTCATTCCAGCGTTTTGCATCTCTCGTAACTGTTCCCAGCTCATGTAGTTTTCATCACCAACAAACGCAGTATTAATATAAAACTCAGCACACAGTTTGTGTTTGACTAATATTGGAAATGCTTTACTAAAGTTAGACAGGTGACCATCGTCAAACGTAATGCAATTGGTGGTGACTTTACCGTCTTGTGCTAATTGAACAGCTAAAGGTACGCTCTGTTCGATCTTCAATATCTGTTTGGTGAATTGTTCACAGTTCACAGCGTAATGTGGGTCAGACCCTTCGATATCAACTGGGTCACCGACTGCATGATACATGAAAATTGATGTCATAACGAAGAACCTTCTTTCGCAAGCGCTATAGAACTAGTAACTAGACTGGATTAACACTAATCTAAAAATACTTATCGTTCGGTGGCAGGAGAGTAGTTAAAGCCAACGCTAATTGACTCTGCATCACCGCTGAGAAAAGCTGATGTAGTACTCGTACTGCTAACATCTCTTTGCAAGTATTGTATAAAATATGAGAGAGACGCTTTTGCAAAATAATTGAATTGAACGGAGTACAGCCACTCGTCGTTTTGAATATCTGTGCCTGCAGCATTCTCGAATTCTGTCTTGTTTCTTTCTAACACCGCAGTAATATTGGTTTGCGGTGCACTCGAGAAATATTGACTTAATGAATATGTCATAGTAACACCTGCGCCTAACCGGTCTTCACTATTTGAACCACTTAATCCCGAATAATTTGCTTTAAATATTTGAAAATTCCCGGAAAGCGAATCACCAGTCATATCATAATTGATATTAATTGATTTAACCTTTTGTGCACTACCAAAACTCCCTATTTGGTCATCTACATTAATAGAATCTTCAATGAAGCTTTCACTAACAACAAAGTTCACACTATTTCGAATACTGACTCCAATATTGGCAGATCCTGTAATTTGTCTGTTATACAATATATTGAGTAACTCTGTATCGAAATCTTCATCGTTCTCATTGGTCACCGTTGCTTGACCTATTTCAACCTGAATTTGATTCAAACGACCTCTGCCTACCCAACGCAAAAAAACGTTCTCTTGGTCAAAATCAGTTCCGATAGAATCTTCATTAAATCGGGTAGTGACACTTTCAACAACAAGAGAGGCATCAGATGAACTATTGAGCGTTTTTTCGTATCGGACCTCGCGCGATATGTTAACAAAGTCGAAGGATTCTTGACCGATAACATCCGAGTCTTCACCTTCTCTCTTTGAGTCGAGATAAGTTACCTCAGCATTGATTAAGTCAAGTGGCGTAATGTTAAAAAAATAAGATGGTCTTACCGTCACTACATTCACATCAACTAGATTACCCACTTCTTGAACCGCGAATCGGTCTCTAGGTGCTTGCGAATAATCGTCCCTTAGTAAGAATTCAAAATTAGAGTTAGGTGAACCGTACTCTATGCTCGCAGAAAGTTGATTTCTATCTTGTCTATCGAGCTCATCAATGGAAAACCATTCTTTGGAAATAGCCCCTGAAAAATCTACCGTCCAAACATTTCGAGCTTCATTTTCGAAAGCAAAAGTTCCACCCGAGTTCAAAGCTGTACCTGAAAGCTGAAGGTTATTCTGCGCTAAATTATCGCTATATCGGTAGGTGGAAAATAATGAATATTCAAATTCAATCGCTAAGCTAATGGGGGAAATCATTAGAGCTGGAAGAATCCAAAGTCCTTTATTAAAACGTTTTATCCTTAAATTCATGCTTAAAACTCTTCTAGAACTAGACCAGCTAGTTTATCACTTCCTATGGATAACACAGATTGACGAATATTATCTTCTGTTGCTAGCCCGTAAGGTATAACTAAAATAACCTTGTGACAGATGTCTAGTAAGATCCTTGTATCTGCGGAGCTAGCTATAGATGGGGCATTAACGAAAATATAACGCTCTGGATA
This sequence comes from Kangiellaceae bacterium, assembly GCA_039969155.1. Taxonomy (GTDB): domain Bacteria; phylum Pseudomonadota; class Gammaproteobacteria; order Enterobacterales; family Kangiellaceae. The sequence goes on along the minus strand of JBDVOJ010000107.1, from coordinate 65,974 downwards.
TCGTGCCACAATATTAGCCATGGTTTTCTTCATACGGCTATCACTGAAATGTTCCGCGGAACTCTCAACGCTATTTCCGATAGGAATATATCTTAATCGATTTATAGGCGTTTCATAGATGATTTGGTCAATTGGTAATTGATCTGACTCTATAAAATCTACCAAACCATATTCAGGGCTGACATCGAAAAGATGGTTACATTTATTAGAGTGAACATCAGCATTAATTACAATCGAGGTTTTTCCTTCATCTAATGCAAAAGTCGCGGCTATGTTTGAGGTCACTAAACTCGAGTCAAAATTTGGCGAAATCGAAGTGATTAAAGTTACAAAATTCGTTGATTCGGAAGAAGCGAGCAAGTTGGTCCGTAAGTTACGGTATTCATTCATTAATTTAGAATCTTTTGTATCCTTTGATATTAATCCTAAATTAGCTAACTCTTCCGGAGTATAAACTTTACTTTGCTTCATTCGAGCAATGTGATTTTTCGCCTTAGAACGAACAGGGTCGTTCTCCCGGTAGTTTTGATTTGTTTTAGATGCAGGCGCATCCGGCTCGTTGTCCGACTCCGGAGATGTTTTCTTATTTTTTAAATATGCTGACTCAATAATACTCATAATCTAACCCTGTGCCTTTAGCCAAATCTCGTAGCCGTATATTGACCATATGACGATCACGATACTTGCAATCACAAGTTTTTTGGTAAAATCAGCTCTTTTTTCCTGAGTGCTTTTAACCGGATAAACACTCGCTAGTACTGGTAATTGTAATTTCTCGGATATTACTCGTTTATCTCTAACTTTTTGATCTAATAGTGTAAGACCAAAAACGATACTCAGAGGAAACCCGATACTAAAAACTAATCCTACAATGATTAAATGCATAAACCTCAGCCCTTTGGGTGATGCAGGTAAAAATGCTTCTTCCTGAATCCTCGCATTAATTCCTTGTTTAGCCAAATCCATATCTCTCGAAATCCGGGCGCTTTCTCTTTGATCGATTAGTTGATTATATTTAGTCTTATTGACTGCTGATTCTCGAGTCAACTCTGTAATCTCGGCTTCAACTGAGTTAATTCGATTAACTTTCTGTCTTTCGTTTTCTAACAAAACATTTAATTGAGCACGGCGAGACTTTAACGCTGAAATACTGGTTTGAGTCAGTAAGATATCGCTACGCAAGGTCTGTGCAATTGGTGAATCAGACAACTCTTCACTCTTAAGACCCGTATTAGAATTTCTAGCTTCAATTTCCGATTGTATTTGTTTTTCGGTAGCTTCTATTTGAGCATTAATCTGAACGATATCTGGATAAGTGTCTTTATAGATTAATCTGAGATCTTCCAGTTGCCCTTTTAAAGTAGCAATTCTTGCGCGAAGAGCGCCCTCTCTTTCTATACTGGCTGTGTTTTTTGCACCACCACCGCCAGCTAATTGCTCCTGTTGTGCAGCTAATTTTGACTCTTCACCCAAAATTTCAATGTTGATATCTTCGATACTTCGAGTAAGTTCTAATATCCTAGTATTGGCAGCCTGCATCGCACCGGGAGTGGAATCGACGTTCTTTTCTCTAAACTCTTTAATGGCTTGATCAGCAGCCTGCAATTTCTTTAGATAACTTTCAGCCTGTCCGTTAATGAATTGGTAAGCTCGCTCGCTTTCTCTTTGCTTGTATAAATAACTTTCACGTATGAAAATCTCTGACATCGTTTTTGCGGCTATGTAGGCTCGCTGCGGATCTTTATCTCGAAAACTAATATGCACGATCGTCTTACCAGTATTGCTGATCACCGTTTTCGAGCGCATATCATCCATCAATGAATCAACCTGCTGCTGAGGAGTATTGTCATTGATCCAGCCCCCAACAGTTAGAACCTCTCTTAAAGTAGTTCTGCTATCCATCATATTTCTAGCAAACTTAAGCGGTTCAGATAACGCCGTGGTTGGCGCAATGCCTTCCATAATAGGCTTTATTATGTTGCGTTCGTCTACAATAATAGTTGCCGACGATGTGAATACTTGAGGCCAAACCCAAGCTAGTCCAGCGAACAACATTGACACCACAATATACAAAGAGACCACGAGCTTCTTCCTAGCCCAAGCTTCTTTAGCAATAATGCGGATAAAAAATTCTAAGGTTGCATTCATTAATTAACTACTCTAAAAAGTTCTTTCGGGTATAGCAAGGATATCGCCAGGTTCCATGGCGTAATTGGTTGACATATCTCCGTCGTTGAAAATATCACCTAAATCAATATTGATAGTTTGTAGTTGACCATCTCGACGACGAAAAAGTTTTGTTCCATTTGGTGAAGCGAAATCATTTAAACCACCCGCCGCTAGAACTACATCCAAAACCGTCATTCCTTGGCGATAAGTTAATGATAATGGCGTTCGTACCGACCCAGTAACACGAACCCTAGAAAGGTATTCATGACTTCTCAACTCAGTTAAAATTACCGCAACATTAGGTTGCTTGATATATTCTGACAGTCTTGTTTGAATTTCGGCCGCAACAACTTTTGGAGAGCGACCACCGGCCAATACTTCTCCAATTAGAGGCACAGAAATCCGGCCATCAGGTCGAACTGGCACCGAAATAGACAAGTCAGGATGTTTCCAAACGTCTACTTGCACTTTATCGTCTACGCCAATTAAATAGTCAGCAACTAAAAGCTTTTTGTTAGAATGCGGCTCTGGACCGTAACTTACTGATTTAGGTGCACTTCCACATCCGAAAAGCATCAAAATTATTGTTAGAATTGTTATATTTCTCATGTTTTATTCCTTATCTAGCCCCTTTGCCTAATAATATCACTTCTACTGTTTGTAATAAAATGAAAGCATCCATAAAAATCGAATGATTCTTCACGTAGTATAAGTCGTACTGAAGTTTATTATAAGCGTCTTCTTCACTCGCTCCATAGGGATATTTAAGTTGAGCCCACCCCGCTAAACCGGGTTTTACGCTGTGCCTGACTTGAAAGAAAGGTATCTTCTTTTCTAGAGTCTCAACAAACTCGGGTCGCTCTGGTCTGGGACCGACAATACTCATATCCCCCCTAAAAATATTCAACAGTTGGGGAAGCTCATCGATTCTTACTTTTCGTATAAACTTGCCCACTCGAGTCACTCGCACGTCAGACGCAGACGCCCATTTGGCCTCACCATCTTTTTCAGCATTAACTATCATGCTTCTAAATTTTAACAAGTCAAAATGCTTACCATCTTGTCCGACCCTTGTTTGGCGATAGAAGATTGGCCCTTTAAAACCACTTTCGATAAAAATCAAGATAGCGGTAAGGATTAGTATTGGAAACATGAAGGCTAAAATAATAAAGCTAAGACTGATATCAAATAAACGACTAAGGATGTTGCCGATCCCCCCTCGCAGGCCAGCATCACTGAATATCATCCAACTCGGATTCAGCATGTCTAGACGAAGCATTCCTTTTTCCCGTTCCCAAAAAGCGACAAAATCAATGACGTTAATATTCACTAGTTTACATTGAAGTAATGCTTCAACGGGCAACTTACGCCTTCTATCGCTAATAGCGAGTACAACCTCGTCTATCCCATATTCAAGGCAGTATTCAGCCAAATTATCCCCAGGATTCACTAAGAACTTCTCTGAAATTTTGATTTCTTCGTCGGCTATCTGGACAAACCCATGTATAACATAACTCGCATAGGCCGGTGACAATACACGTGCTTGGCCCAAAGATGATTCACTGCCATTGGTTTTGTTGTTTAAGATATTTGCAGCAAAATCACCAACCCCCAGCACTAACACTTTTCGTCTGAGCGCTCTGCCATCTACGGTGTGATACAAAACTGTTCGAAGTAAAGAAATTCCAATTAGCGAAAAACCGACGGCCAAACCAAATATACCACGACCGATCAATACTTCGGGGAAAACGTAATAAACCACCAGCAACCCTAAAGAACCAAGGATTAAGCTAATGGTTACCCTTTGCAAGATCTGAGGAAAATAGTGCTTTCCCCGCGGTGCCGGAGTTTGATATTGGCCCATGGCTACCATGGCAAGTATCATGAACAAGGAATATACAAATGCTTTAAGAGGAAGCCTCTCAAGGCTCTCTACCACAGGCTGCCATTCGAGTGTTTCAAATCGAAAATAAACAGCGGCATAGGTGAATAAAAACAGTAATGCAAACTCGGCAACGAGTAAAAACAAAAAAGTCGTTCTGAAATGATGATTAAAAACCTTAAAAGTAACCATAATATTCCAAGCTTTAAATTCCCTGTTAGTTATCTATTTTACTTTTATAAAGAAAAAAGCACTCCTCACTGACATAACTGTCAATGAGATTTATGAATGTCTGATGTTTCTGCTAGGGTTAAGTATATATTAGGATTCCCGACGTCGAGCACTTTTTGTTTGAAATCTGTTATTTTGAACACTTTGCTGATTTACAAAGGTTTTATCTAGATTTTTATCGACTAAACTTTATCTTAGAACCCTTAATTCTTGGGATGTTTAACTAGCAAAAAAATATCCCTATTTATCTAAAGTTTAAGCGCTGGGAGCATACAAATTGTAGATATTACTGTCAATACCTGCGGCAAAGAGAAAAGGTATTATACCGCCAACAACTGGTTACCGACTTGCTTTGTGAAACAGTTCACAGTTTAAAACCTTAAAATTAGCTCATTAGTGTAGCCAATAAATGAGCCCGAAGCCTTATCATACTCTTTCTAAGCAACTTTTTTGAGCTAAATCATTCATATATTAAAAAATGTGAGCTTTGCGAGCTACGACTTAATTCGTTCCAGTATGTTTAGAAGGGCCATAATTTATGCCCACAAACTGATTATTCTTTCATCTTATCAACTAAGATTCCTAAACTCTTGCCTGCTAAATAAACCATTAGATCTTTATAGCCTTCAATTGGCTCAATTGAATCATCCACGCAGTTAAAGTCGATGTTAATAGCCATTTGTTCTAATTTGTCCCGATATTTCAAAACTTCAGCTTGCTTATTCGAAGTTATCACAATGACTTTTTTACACTCTCCAAGAAAATCAGCTTGGACCAAGTTAGCTTTTTCAATCGAAATTCTAGTCTGCTCAGGAAAACTAAATCCAATAATTTCATCTTTCCTAGCTTTGGCTTTGTTTTTTCTTATGTAGTTTAATTCTTCAAGAGTGTCTTGATACTTAAACAGTAACTGTTCGGCATAGGTATGCCCGTTAACCACAGGCTCCCATAGAACCAGCTTATCGATCCCTTGTCCAAGCCCTATAGAGGCTAGAGTTGCTCCAAACCGAAACCCGACCATAGATATTTGGTTAAAACCACTTCGTTTAATCAACTCCTTTTTAGCGAAACTAATATCTTGTAACCAGCGCTCTACATCAGCTTGTTGATCTTCACCCAAAGAATCACCCGACGCATAATAATCAAATCGAAATACATGGAACCCAGACTCTGACAATCTAGCCGACAGTTGACGATAAGTCAGGTGAGTATTTAGGCTTTCTAAGTAGATTGGACTACACAGTAAAACAGCGCCCTTAGCTTTCACATTGCCACGAGGTGGTTGATAGATACCGAAAAGCTCTTGATTAGGGCCAAAGTAATAGGGTTGGTAGCTTATTTCTGCGCGACTCCCCTGATTATCACGAATAATCGCATTATCTCCCTCAATATTCGCTGCAACCTGCTCTAACGTATCTCTTATAAGGCTAGCAGGGTCGATATCGAGTTGATGTAACTCTTTTGCCTTGAAAGCCGCTTCTAGAGCTAATAAGGAATGCCCACCAAGTTCAATAAACTTATCATAAACACTGATTTTTTCGACTCCTAGCAATTCTCGCCAAATCGCCGCCAACAATATTTCCACTTTAGATTCTGGCGCAACAAAATCATCATTAAGATCTAGATCCGTAATTTCAGGTGGAGGTAATAATTTCCTAGCTATTTTACCATTTGGAGAAAGCGGGAATTCTTTGATTTCGACAAACACATGCGGAATCATGTAGTTCGGTAGGCATTCAGTCAGCACTTTTCGTAGTGTCTGTTTATCGACTAGAGACTCATTGTTAGCTTGATAATAGGCAACAATCTTTTGGTCACCTGGATGATCCTCTCTGACTATAACTACACACTGTTTGACACTAGCCATCTCCGTTATTTTGGATTCAATCTCTCCTAGCTCTATCCGCAAGCCTCTTATCTTGACTTGAAAATCGATGCGACCAATGTATTCAATTTGCCCGTCATTTAAATACCTGACTAAATCACCTGTTTTATATAATCGCGAATCAGGCTTATCATTAAATGGGTTTTCAATAAACTTTTCTTGGGTTAACTCTGTCCTATTTAAATAGCCTCTAGCAACTTGAATACCTGCAATATGTAACTCTCCGGGCGAACCTATTGGAACGGGTCTTAGCTGCTTGTCTAATACATGAATTTTTGTGTTGGTTACTGGGCGTCCTATTGGTACGAGTGGCTTGTTATAATTAGGGTCACACTGCCAATAGGTCACATCCACAGCCGCTTCTGTCGGGCCATACAGATTATGCAGTTTTGCACGGCTAAATTTAAAAAATTGCTGCTGTAAATTAAATGGTAGCGCCTCTCCACTGGAGAAAACCTGCCTTATGCTTAAACACTCACACGGCTCAGCATGATCGATAAACATTTGCAACATAGACGGCACGAAATGCAGCGTCGTTATGCTTTTGTGATGGATTAACTCTTGTAAATACTTAACGTTCTGGTGGCCCCCAGGTTTGGCGACGACTAATTTCGCTCCAACAATTAACGGCCAGAAGAACTCCCAAACCGATACATCAAAGCTATAGGGGGTTTTTTGTAGTACGATGTCCTTATCTGAAAGCTGATATTGATCTTGCATCCAAAGCAAACGATTGATAATCCCATTATGCTGATTGATTACACCTTTAGGGTTTCCGGTAGAACCTGAGGTATATATTACATAGGCAAGGTTCTCAGGAATGGTGTTAACGTGCAAATTATGATCAGGAAGTTTATCGATTTCCGACCATTCATCCAGAATATCAATCACGCATGAACTATCATTAGGTAGCAGCTCACGTAAGTGCGATTGAGTTAAGATTACTGGTGCTTCAATGTCCTCAAGCATATAACTTAATCTAGCTTGCGGATAATCGGGATCTAATGGTACATAGCCTCCTCCAGCTTTCAAAATAGCATAAAGACTAACTACCATCTCGACTGAACGCTCCATGCAAACCCCGACTCTGCTTTCAACTCCAACTCCCTTCGAACTCAGGTATCGAGCGAGTTTATTAGCTTTGCTATTTAGTTGGGCATAGGTCAGGCTCTGTTCACCAAACTCAAGGGCAATATTATCTTTAAACTCCTCGGCCCGCAGTTCAAACAGATGGTGTAAACATTGCTCAATTTGGTAATCTTTATCAGTTTGATTCCATTGAGATAACAAGCGTCGTTCTTCCGGGATAAGCACTTCAAAATCGACTAACGCTTTAGCAGGCGAAGCAACGATTTGCTCTAGGAGGAAATTCAACCGATTAATAAAACGAATCATCGTTACACTTTCAAAGATATCCGTGCGGTATCCGATAGCAAGATTTACATCATCATTAACAAGATTGACGGTGAGTAGAATATCATGTTGGTCGAACGGGTTAGTAACAAGCTGGGATTTTGCTTCTTTCTCTTCTCTGATATCACTTGGATGTATAGACTGTATTTCGAGCGCAATATCTAACAATGGGGTTCTTTGGTTGATTTGCTCCATCCCTAGTGCATCTATTAGAGACTTTATTTGATTGCTACTGACTTCTGCTGAGTTAGAATAGCCCTCTTTAGTATTTTTCAACAAATCGACGAAACTAATATTATCTTTTAGATATGACCTTACAAAATTTACCGCTTTATGGTTTTTGCTAAGCGTTGGATTGTCGTTCTGATGATTTTTGAGGAGATTTGACTTCACACCAATCACCAAATCAGCCTCTCCGCTCCAACGAAATACTAATAATTGATAGGCAGCTAACAATATTACCGCTAAGTTGGTTTCGTACGTTCTAGCTATGTTCTTGAGTTGAACAACTAAATTGTTGTCTAAGTCCACGTTTACAAAATGACTGGCAAAAGTATTCTGGGCAGAACGCGCTTCGTCATATGGTAGATGCGCCTCACTGAAGTTCTCGAATAACCTTTCAAAAGAGCCTGAGTTTAAGGTGTCACCTTGAAATTGATTAGACACGGCAACCGTGGAAGAATTTTGGGATTTAGAAGATAGATTATTCATAGACTAAATTAATGGATTACCAGACTCCATACTGCTGAAATTCCTGAAGGGTATAATGGCAAAAAATCACTCAAGTAAAGTTAGATTTTAGTCATTACCGACTTACACACTAAATCTTAAACCAACTTTAGACTATCTTCTCATATTTTGACTTTTTTTAAATTTAATTTTGTAATTTTTGTTAATTTACAAAGCTTTAATATAACACGTTACAACAATATTCTGCTAAGCTATTTTTGAGCAATGTGAACAAACGATTGAACATATTTCGTACAATTTTAACCTCGTAATTTTAATCCCTGTAAAAATTTAACTCCAAGCCAAAGAATTACTGGTCAATTTTTTATAAAGCTTCGACTAATAATGTGTCGATTGTTTTAAAAATTTGCTATTATCACTGTTTGGTTCGCTAAAATAACCACAACTTAATTTGGAATAAGTAAGCAACTAATCGGTTAGTTATTGGGGGACGGTCTAACTTATCTGACTTTAGTTAAGCTTATGATTAAATGGGCAATTTTCATATTAATGATTACTGGGGTCGACTAACACGACTTTAATAAAATGAATAGCGTTACGGTAATTTTTAGGTTGTTTTTTAGTAAAAATAAAGCAAATACTTCGAGTGGTCACAAGGAATTGGAGGGGTATTCTCAATGACAGAGAATCCAGTAACACAAGACATCTATCAACTATCTAATCTACCTAAAAACCAACTATGGTTTTGGATAGGTCAAAACCTTGAGCCGGAAACTCCCTTCTTTAACATGCCTATGGCGATCACCATTCAAGGGGAACTCGAACCAGAAAGATTTTCAAGGGCATTTCAGCAAGTTATCAACAGGAGCGACGCTTTAAGAACTGTTGTCATTCCCGAAAATGGTGTACCACAAAGACAGGTTTTAGCGGAATTAAGCTACTCTGTAGAATTTCAAGATTTATCTCAGCACAACGACCCTAAAAGCCAGTTCGATCAATGGGCCAATCAGCGCTGTCAGCAAATGTTCAATATAGAAGAAAGAATGTTTGACGCGGTATTATTTAAGCTAGCGGATCAAGAATACATTTGGTATTGGTGCCAACACCATTTAATCTGCGATGGCTGGTCCACAGCATTAGTGTACCGTTATGTTTCAGAGTTCTACCAAAAGAGTTTTACCGAAAACATAGAAGAACTCCCTGCTTTTCCTTCGTTTGAAGATTATGCAAGTAGAGAGCAAGAATATCGTCAGTCTAAATCTCACGCTCAATCTGAATCTTACTGGAAAAAAACACTCGCTGAGCCGTTAGACACTTTAAACTTCTACGGAAGAACAGCAAGAGAACATGGCACCAACAGAGCAATAAGAGTTACACGAGATTTAGGCCAAAAGCGAACAGATGCACTAAAAGCATTAACTAAGCAAAAACCTTTTAAGTCTCTTTCTCCACATCTTTCTACATTCCAATTAGTATCTACTTGCCTATTGGCCTATCTGTATAGAATTACCGGCAATACTGATTTAGCATTAGGGACGCTTTATCACAATAGAGCGACTCAAGCTGACAAAGACACCGTTGGATTCTTTATGGAAACAGCTCCCTTACGAGTCTCCGCTTCCGCAGAAGATACCTTTGAAAGTTTATTTAAGAAAACAAAGTCTACTAGCATGGAAGTGATGAGACATTATCGATTCGCTCCGGGTAACCCAATCAATAACAGAGCTTATGATGTTGCGATTAATTACAACAATGCAACTTACCCTGATTTTGCTGGTATACCAATTTCATTACACTGGCTGCACACAGGTGCATGGTACTCCCACGAACCGCTGGCAATTCAAATCCATGACTTTGACGCGACAGGCACTTTCACTATCGCTTTTGACTTTAATATTGGTGTTTTCGATGAAGCCACTCAGGAAAAAGCCATTCAACATTTCTTCAATTGTATTGATGCCTTAATCGAAGAACCATCTCAATCATTAAATAATTTTAAGATTCTAACTGAAGACGAAGAAAAACTGCTTCTGGGTGCATACAAACAACAACCCATCAAAGTTTTGCCTGAAGCAAGTTTGCATCAGCTATTCGAACAACAAGTAGCAAAAACTCCAGGTAAAGTCGCGGTCTATAATTCCGAAGTTAGCTACACTTATCAAGAGTTAAATGAGCGCTCAAATAGCTTAGCTCATTATTTAGTGCAGCTTGGACTAAAGCAAGATCAGCCAGCAGGGTTAAGTTTCGCTAAACACCCTGACATGTTAGTTGCTATTCTCGCGATTCTTAAAGCCGGTGCTGGATACGTTCCGTTAGATCCTGAATATCCAGATGATCGGTTACAATATATGATCGAAGATTCAGGAATAAAACTACTAGTCACTCAACAAGCTTTAATCCCAAACTTACCTAAAGGAAATTATAGCCCCATCGCCATCGATGCCGATTGGCACAAAATTTCCGAACTTAGTAATTCGCAGTTAGACCTTGAAGTCGGTTTAAACAACTTGGCTTATGTGATCTATACATCGGGCTCTACGGGTCAAGCAAAAGGTGTGATGATAGAACACCGTTCAATCGTAAATTATACCCATGCCGCGATCGAAGCATTTAACATTAAAGAACAAGACCGTATTTTACAATTTGCATCGATCAGTTTTGATACCGCAGGTGAAGAACTGTACCCCGCTCTTTCCGTTGGTGCAAGTTTATACATCGCAGAGGATGAAATGAAAGCCTCCGCGAAAAGCTTTTTGAGCATTTGTGAAAGAGAAAAAATTAACTTTGTCGATCTACCAACCGCTTTTTGGCATCAAATTACCGCGGCAATTATTGAGGATAAACTTGATATTCCGACGACTATCGAAACATTAATTATTGGTGGAGAACGAGCACAACCACAAGCAGTCGCGAATTGGTTAGACTTAAATAGCTCTATTGCTTTAATCAATACCTACGGCCCGACGGAATGTACGATTGTTAGTAGTTATTGTGAGCTTACAAAAGAAAATACCAGCCGCCAACAAGAAGCACCGATTGGAATTCCCGTTAGAAACTTATATGTCTATGTACTCGACAAAAATATGCAGTTGGTTCCACCGGGTGTCACTGGAGAACTCCATATAGGTGGCGCGGGATTAGCCCGAGGCTATCTAGGTAAACAGCAGCTCACCGATAAGAGTTTTATTCCAGATCCCTTTTCGCCAGACAAAACCGCAAAGCTATACAAAACCGGCGACCTAGTTCGTTTTAGAGAAGATGGACAATTAGAATACCGCGATCGAGCCGATGATCAAGTCAAAATACGAGGTTTTCGAATCGAATTGGGTGAAGTCGAAAGCGCTCTTTTAGCCGTGGAAAAAATTGAACAAGGCATTGTTTTGGTCAATCAATCAGAATCAGGCGATAAACAGTTAGTAGCCTACTATGTCACTTATAGTGATTCTGACATGTCTGCAGGAGCTGTAAGAAGCAAATTAAAAGAGACACTTCCTAACTATATGATGCCTCAGTATCTTGTTTCACTGGACAAGTTACCTATAAATGCAACGGGTAAAATTGATCGTAAAGCATTACCAGCGCCAAATGAAGAAGAACCATCAGAAGTTGATGAAGATTTTGAAGCGCCCGAAACTGGGTCGCAAAAAGCTATCGCTAAAATTTGGCAATTATCTCTTAGCAATAACAGCATAGGATTGTATGACAATTTCTTCGATATTGGCGGTGATTCGCTTTTAATGATGCAAGTAATAACGAAACTAGAAAAAGAATTGAATTTTGCGGCTACACCAAGAATGTTAGTCTCACAAAACTTAGCACAGCTTGCCGCCGAGTTAGACCTACAAACAGCATCAAGTAATGCATCTCAAAAGTCTTCATTCTTTAGCAAAGTAAAAGGACTATTTGGTGGCTAGTATATATAAGGATAAAACTATGACTAGAGGAAAGACTACCCCATGACTCAGCCATTTTTTTTTGGCGAAGCCGATGAAAAACTTTTTGGCTTTATCCATCCACCTAAAAAAATAAATAAAAATACTGCTATCTTGCTTTGCTATCCAGTCGGTCAAGAGTACATAAGGATTTACCGAAGTTACAAACTTCTCGCGAATCAATTAAGTTCGAATGGTGCTCATGTAATGAGATTTGATTATTTCGGAACCGGAGACTCAGCAGGCGCAAGTGAAGAATGTAATCTCAAGTATTTGGCTCAAAATATTAATCTTGCGATTGAGCAACTAAAACAAAAATCTGGAGTAGAAAAAGTCTCTCTTGTAGCCGCTCGACTAGGGGCAACTATAGCTGCAGAAATTTCTTCGCAACGAGACGATATCGATAGTCTTTTACTTCTTGACCCAGTTATCAACGGCAAAATGTATATTGAAAATTTAAGAAAGACTCATGCCGAAATGTTAATTGATCCAGACCGTTTTAGCCAACCGCGATCAGCAGATGAGTGTAAACCTAATGAACTTATTGGGTTTAATTTTTCACAGCAATTTATGCAAGAGATGTTGGAGCTAGACGATTATCAGCTCTTAAATGCTAAATGTGACAACTTATATGTTGTTAATTCTTATGATGAGAAAAATACCAAGGATTTTTGTAATAAAAACCTAACTCATTCATCTAATGTCCACTACGAATTAATTAATACACCTATCCTTTGGTCAGACGTAGAAAAAATCGAAACCACCATCACTCTGCAAAAGATTGGTCAATATATAATAAAAAAGTTAATTAAATGATAGAAAATATTATTCAGTTTAGTGATAACCGTTCAATGCTAGGGGTACTTACCGAACCGGCATCCCCGTCATCTAAGCAACCAGCCTTTATATTTGTTAATTCGGGACTATTGCATCGAATAGGTCCATTCAGAATCTACGTGTCTCTTGCTAGAGAGTTAGCGGAACACGGTTATAACGCGTTTAGAATAGATCTATCGGGTAAAGGCGACAGTGAGCCGAGAAAAAACTCTGCTACCATAAATGAGAATGTTAAACTTGATATCAAAGAAGCAATGGATCAATTACAACAATCCCATGGGATAACTCATTTTGTGATTTGCGGAATATGCACGGGAGCTGATAACGCCTATGAAGTTGGCTTTGATGATAAACGAGTGGTTGGGATAGTTCCTATTGATGGTTATGCGTATCCAAACCTAAAATTCAAGCTTAGACATTATTTACCTAAGTTATTAAGCATTAATAGTTGGAAAAATTTGCTAAGAAAAACATTACGTTTAGTAAACAAAAAGGATCAATCTCTAGAACAAAGTAATCTAACTGCCAACTATCGCATGATCTTTCCTCCGGTCGATAAGTTCTTAGGTAACTTGAAATCTGCGGTTAACGATAACAAACAATTACTAGTTATTTATACTGGTGGTTGGAATCAATTCAACAATTATCAAGATCAGTTTTCTGACTGCTTCCCCGAAGTGAGTCAAAAGCCGAATATAGAAGTGATTTACAATAACGCGAGCGACCACACTTTTATATTAAGGAAAGATAAAGAGTGGTTGATTGACAAAATAATCACTTGGTCTAATAAGCGTTTTCTAGAGTAGTAAGTTAAAACCTTAAGAAACTAATCTACAACCTCTAAACAAATAAAGCAAACTTCGCTCGACTGATATCAGTAGCAAAAGTCGCTTGCTACTGAGTCTGAATTATAAAGTCTTACTAGTAGAGTTACTTACTCGACAATAACGGTGATCTTTTTAGACAGTACAGGTGGGTTATGCGGTTTATGAAGGTGATCCCCTAAAATCAATTGCAGAGTATGTTTACCGGGCTCCAAAGTAATGGAAGTTTCAGTTTGTCCACCACCAAAATGTGTAACCTCTGCGCCTAAAGGTTTGGTTAAGTCTGGTAGCTTGTCTGCATCTATTAGCAAATGATGGTGCCCAGAATTAGGAACTTCTTTGCCTGCAGGCGAAACACGCATTCCCATTAAACCGAATTTAACCGTAAAGGTCTTAGAAACGGTATCACCGTCCTTTGGTGAGATAATAAAAGCTTGAGCTTTTAACGGTTGCCGGTCCTCATGGTCACCATGAGCGAGTGTTTGTGATGAAACAACGGCCAATAATATCGTAATAAAAATAGCTTTAGTCATGATGAGTATCCTTAATCGCTCTAGTCGAGGTTATTTTTAGAGAATTATCTCTTAAATTTTTTGTTCAACCAATAAAAAAAGCGCCATTGGCGCTTTTTTATCATTTAGGCATTAATTACCAGCCAGTGACTTCTTTTAAAGCACTTCCGATATCAGCAAGACTTCTAACTGTCTTTACACCTGCATCTTCTAGAGCTGCGAATTTCTCATCAGCTGTACCTTTACCACCAGATATTATCGCTCCAGCGTGTCCCATACGTTTTCCCGGAGGAGCTGTAACACCAGCAATATATGAAACAACGGGCTTAGTAACGTTTGACTTGATGAAAGCAGCGGCTTCTTCTTCTGCAGTTCCGCCAATTTCTCCGATCATAACGATGGCTTCTGTTTTATCGTCATTTTGAAACATTTCCAAAATATCAATAAAATTAGAACCTGGAATTGGATCACCACCGATCCCAACACAAGTTGATTGACCAAAACCTGTATCTGTCGTTTGTTTAACAGCTTCATAGGTTAAGGTTCCTGATCGAGAAACGATGCCTACCCTTCCCGGCTTATGGATGTGACCAGGCATAATTCCAATCTTGCATTCGCCTGGCGTGATAACACCGGGACAATTTGGTCCAATTAATCTAACGCCTAACTCATCGCATTTTACCTTAGCATCCAACATATCTAATGTAGGAATTCCTTCGGTAATACAAACGATAAGTTTGATACCGGCATTAGCTGCTTCTAGAATTGAATCTTTACAGAACGGTGCTGGAACATAGATAACACTAGCTTCGGCACCAGTCGCTTCAACCGCATCTTTAACAGTGTTGAAAACAGGTAAACCTAAATGAGTTTGGCCGCCTTTGCCTGGAGTGACACCACCAACCATTTTTGTACCATACTCAATTGCTTGCTCTGAGTGGAAAGTACCTTGAGAACCAGTGAAACCCTGGCAAATTACTTTAGTATTTTTGTCTATTAATATGCTCATTTACTTACCCTCTGCCGCGCTAACCACTTTTTCAGCGGCATCTGCTAATCCGGTAGCGGCGATAATATTTAAGCCACTATCAGCTAATACTTGTCGTCCTTTATCAGCATTGTTCCCTTCAAGTCGAACAACTACTGGAACTTCAACGCCAACTTCTTCAACGGCACCGATAATCCCTTCTGCAATTAAATCACAACGTACGATTCCACCAAAAATATTAACCAAAACGGCTTTTACATTGTCGTCTGTCAAAATTATTTTGAAAGCTTCAACCACTCTTTCCTTGGTCGCGCCTCCACCTACATCTAAGAAATTTGCAGGTGAACCACCATGTAAATTAACAATATCCATGGTTCCCATAGCAAGTCCCGCACCGTTAACCATACAACCGATATTTCCGTCTAAAGCGACGTAATTTAATTCGAATGATGCAGCGTGAGCTTCTCGCTCGTCTTCTTGTGAAGGGTCATGCATATCTTTTAGGCTTTGGTGCCGATAAACAGCATTACCATCAATTCCTATTTTAGAATCTAAACAATGTAGGTCACCCGCTTCTGTGATCACAAGTGGATTGATTTCTAGAAGAGCTAGATCTAAATCATGAAATAACTTAGATAATTGCATAAAGATATGAGTAAACTGTTTGATTAGCTTGCCTTCCAAACCGAGTTTAAAAGCCAACTCTCTACCTTGATATGGTTGTGCGCCAACCAAAGGATCGATAGCAACTTTATGAATTTTTTCAGGTGTTTCTTCTGCAACCTTTTCAATTTCAACACCACCTTCGGTGGAGGCCATAAACACGACTCGACGAGTCGAACGATCAACTACAGCCCCAAGGTATAATTCATCCGCAATATCTGTGCAGTCTTCAACTAGTATTTTAGATACAGGCTGACCATTTGCATCAGTCTGATAAGTCACTAAGTTTTTTCCTAACCATTTGGCTGCAAATTCTTTAGCTTCTTCTTTACTGGAGATAAGTTTAACACCACCCGCCTTTCCGCGGCCTCCGGCGTGAACTTGAGTTTTTACGACCCATTTATTGCCGCCAATTTCACCACAAGCTTCGAAAGCGGCTTTGGGTGAGTTAACAGCAATACCATTTGAGACTGGTAATCCATACTTTTTGAAAAGTTGCTTACCCTGATATTCATGTAAATTCATGATGAGTTTCCAAGATATTAGTTAATGTGAAAATAAAATAATTATAAAAATTAAAAAGCTAGGACAACTAAATGAGTCGGTTGCCTAGCTTAAAATGTCGAATTCTAAATCTGTTGAATCTGGTATAGTCCATTTGATTGTAGACCAATCCATAAAACCTAGGATAGTTATATTCCTCGGTTTAACATCATGGTTCTGATATGCCCAATTGCTTTGGTAGGGTTTAGCCCCTTTGGACAGACACTTACACAGTTCATAATACCTCTACATCTAAATAAACTATAAGCATCATCTAAATCGGCTAACCTAGATTCAGTTTCTGTATCCCGGCTATCTATAATAAACCGATAGGCTTGTAATAATCCGGAAGGACCTACGAACTTATCAGGATTCCACCAGAATGACGGGCAGGAAGTGCTACAACAAGCACACAAGATACACTCGTATAGCCCATCGAGTTTCTCACGATCTTCCGGAGACTGAAGGTGCTCTCTAACTGGCTGTTCGTCATTATTAATTAGGTAAGGTCGAATTTTTTCGTACTGTCGATAGAACTGAGCCATATCGACGACTAAATCTCTGATCACGGGTAAACCTGGTAATGGTCTTACTACAATCTTGTTTCCCTTGATTGACGACAACGGGGTAATGCATGCAAGCGCATTCTTACCATTAACGTTGATCCCGTCAGACCCACAGACACCTTCACGGCAAGAACGTCTGAAACCGATAGTTGGATCCTGTTCTTTCAGCAATATTAGCGCGTCCAACAACATCATGTCTGAACCAGGCTCAATTTCTAGCTCATAATCTTTCATGCTAGGTTTTTTATCTGTATCTGGATTGTACCGATAGATAGAAAATCGCATTTGCTTCTCTCTTAGTATAAATTTAATGGACCTTAGTCCAAATCTTTGTAATTCGATATAACTCGCTTAATAAGTACGCGCTTTTGGCGGGAAAGCCTCAACCGTGACAGGTTGCATATTTACCGCACGCTTATCCATTTCATGAGTCTCAGGATAATACAAACTGTGAGTCAACCAATTCTCATCGTCTCGTTCAGTGAAATCTTCACGACTATGAGCGCCACGACTTTCTTCTCTGAAGTTGGCTGCTTTTGCAGTTGCTCTCGCTATTGCCATTAGATTATCTAACTCCAAACACTCAACTCGCATTGTGTTAAAAGCCTTAGACTTGTCTGGCAGTGCTGCCGTTTTGAGTTTGTCGGCAACGCTTTCTAGCTCTTTCATGCCTTTTTCCATAAGCTCGCCAGTTCGGAATACACCAAAATGATTTTGCATAATTTGCTGCATGTTCTTGCGAATTTCGACAGGGTCCTCACCTTTTTCACTGTCTTCCCAACGATTAACTCGTGATAGTGCGATCTCTAAGTTCTCTTGAGTATAATCGTTATGTGGTAACCCGCTTGCTAGCGCTTCCTCAAGATGCAACCCTGCCGCACGCCCAAAGACGACTAAATCTAGTAACGAATTTCCGCCTAAGCGGTTAGCGCCATGAACAGATACACAAGCAACTTCGCCTACTGCGTACAGTCCTTCGACAATTTTTTCTTCTTCACCGGCTTTCTTGCCAATGACTTGACCATATTTATTGGTTGGGATTCCACCCATCATATAGTGACAAGTCGGGATGACAGGAATTGGTGCATCAACAGGGTCAACATGAGCAAAGGTTTTTGACAATTCACAAACCCCTGGCAGCCTTTTGTTAAGGGTTTTAGCACCGAGATGATCAAGCTTTAGCATAACGTGATCACCATTAGGTCCGCAGCCTCGCCCTTCTAGAATTTCTTTGGTCATCGAACGAGCTACAACGTCACGACTCGCCAAATCTTTTGCATTTGGTGCATATCGTTCCATAAAACGCTCGCCATCTTTATTGATAAGATAACCGCCCTCACCTCGACAGCCTTCTGTAACAAGCACTCCAGCACCGGCGATACCAGTTGGGTGGAACTGCCACATTTCAATGTCTTGCACTGGAATACCTGCTCGCAATGCCATGCCAACACCATCGCCAGTATTAATTAAAGCATTTGTAGTCGACTGGTAGATACGTCCTGCACCACCAGTGGCAAAAACGGTTGCTCTAGATTTAAATTGCACTAGTTCGCCCGTTTCGATAGACATTGCGATAACACCACAACATTGACCATCATCATTCATCACTAAATCAACAGCATACCACTCGTTGAAGAAATTGGTCTTTGCTGCCAAATTTTGCTGATATAACGTATGTAATAACGCATGTCCGGTTCTATCTGCAGCAGCGGCTGTTCGAGCGGCTTGCTCACCACCAAAATTCAATGATTGTCCGCCGAATGGGCGTTGATATATTTTACCGTTATCGAGTCTCGAAAATGGCAACCCCATATGGTCGAGTTCTACAACCGCATCAGGCCCTTCTTTACACATATATTCAATTGCGTCTTGGTCACCAATGTAATCGGAGCCCTTTACGGTATCGTACATGTGCCAACGCCAATCATCTTCATGACTGTTTCCAAGGGCCACAGTTATGCCACCTTGAGCAGATACGGTATGAGAGCGAGTAGGAAAAACCTTAGAGATTAAAGCAACCTTTTGTCCAGATTTTGCTAATTGCAAAGAGGCGCGCATACCAGCTCCGCCTCCGCCAACGATTACGGCGTCAAAGGTAAGTACAGGAATGGACATTTAAAAACCCCACAAAATCTGAGCACCCCAAAGAAGGAATGCTATACATAATACAATCACGACAAGTTGGAATATCATTCTTACAGCCAACTTGTTTAAATAATCCGTCGAAATCACCCACATGCCTACCCAAGCGTGAAAGCACAAGCTGATAATGGTTAAGAATGAAAATATCTTAATACTGGTTTGTTCAAAGAAAGCTTGCCAAACGACAAATTTCAAATCAGGAGATGATACGATAAACACCGTCAAATAGACCACATAAGCAGCAATAATGATGGCGGTAACTCGTTGTATTACCCAATCGTGAAGAGCACTGCGGCCAACACTTGTTACTGACCTTACCATATCCATACTCCTAGTCCGATAGCTGTTAACACGCCAAGAATTATGACTAATCTCGAGGCCAAAATCCCGCCTTCTAAAGACTCGCCAATTCCAATATCCATCAATAAATGCTTTATACCTGCTATGATGTGATAGGAAAGAGCGGCTAATACTAACCAAATAATAAACTTAGCTAAGCCGCCACTTAACAAATGCTGAAGTTGCTCATAACTAGTTTGAGATTCAAGACTTTGCTCTAACATCCACAGCGCAAACGGCACAGCGATGAATAATAGCACGCCAGACATTCGGTGGAGGATTGAAGACAGAGCGGTAATCGGCCATTTAAATGCCGCCATAGTGGAAAGCGTTACACTTCCGGGTCTGTTTTTTTTCACGATAACAATTCTTCTCGATGTTTGTGAATAGGAGACTGCAACTAGCCTAATTTTAGGCAAAAATTGATATTTCTGCTAAGCTTTTTCCAGTCACTTAATAGATATAGTTATTTTTACAGTTTGACAGCAGTCTTGCGCGGTGCAAGTCTGCAGCTGGCGCAATTATATAAGCCTAAACTACTGAATACAAATGTATTCTCGAAATACTAGTCTATATATTGAGTAAGGTCAGAAAATGGCTTGATATGATCAAAAAGCCTAGCATAACAATTGACAAAATCTTAATAACTTTTATAGTAGCGCGCAGTAGATAGTTAATTATAACAAGCACTTAAACCTATTTAGCGGTTTATCGGCCAATACTATCGATCTTATATCCATTTAATTCGTATAATATTTCGCCATTAAGAGTAGGTATTCTACAGTTCATATTCAGTAGCGCTTCTACTTGGAAGGCTAATACTATATTGGTGATAACTTGTTTGGCATTAATGATAATATGCTAAACATAACTGTCTCCAACAAAACCAATTTCAGGAGTTATATATAATGTCTGACAAGACCGCCAAACTAACTTTGCCCTCGGGCGAAACTCTCGAATTAGAGATGTATTCACCGACTTTGGGCAATGACGTAATTAACGTTGCTAGCCTCGTCAAAAATGGTGTTTTTACATATGACCCTGGCTTTATGTCAACGGCGTCCTGTGAATCAAAAATTACCTTTATCGATGGTGGTAAAGGCATTCTACTTTATCGCGGATATCCAATTGACCAACTGGCGCAAGATTGTGACTTCATGGAAGTTTGCTACCTGCTGCTTAATGGTGAGCTTCCAAATGTCACAGAAAAACAGGCATTTTTAGATAGAATCAACAATCACACCATGCTAAATGAGCAACTTACCCACTTTTTCAATGGTTTTAGACGAGACGCTCACCCAATGGCAATAATGGTTGGTGTTGTTGGGGCTCTGTCAGCTTTTTATCATGATTCGCTGGATATTAACAATCAATCACATCGAGAAAAGAGCGCATTTAGACTCTTAGCAAAAGTTCCGACAATTGCGGCAATGTGTTATCGCTATTCGATTGGAAAACCTTTTGTTTACCCAAGAAATGAAATGAGTTACGCAGAGAACTTCTTAAACCAAATGTTTTCTATGCCTTCGCATGATGAAAAACCCGATCCTGTGCTGGTTAAAGCAATGGACAGAATTTTCACTTTACATGCCGATCATGAACAAAACTGCTCAACTTCTACGGTAAGATTAGCAGGATCGTCAGGCGCTAATCCATTCGCATGTATATCTTCCGGTATCGCTTCGCTATGGGGGCCTGCTCATGGTGGCGCTAATGAAGCGTGTCTAAGAATGTTACATGAGATCGGTGATGTTAGCCGAATTCCAGAATTTATTAAACGAGCCAAAGACAAGGATGACCCTTTCAGATTGATGGGTTTCGGGCATCGAGTTTATAAGAACTTTGATCCACGAGCCAAGGTCATGCGAGATAGCGCGCATGAAGTATTGGAAGCAACTGGTAAAACGGATGATCCGATTCTAAAAGTCGCTATGGAATTAGAAAAGATCGCTTTAGAAGACCCGTATTTTGTGGAAAGGAAACTCTATCCTAATGTTGATTTCTATTCTGGAATCATTTTAAACGCGATCGGAATTCCAATGAATATGTTTACCGTTATCTTTGCCTTAGCTAGAACCGTCGGTTGGGTTTCACATTGGACAGAAATGATTGCTGAACCAACTCAAAAGATTGGACGCCCAAGACAGCTTTATACTGGTGATTTGGAAAGAAATGTTAAGCCAATTGAGCAAAGATGATTTCCAATTTAAACCTAGAAAACTAAAAAAGGCGCTCTAGGCGCCTTTTTTATTGCTTTGTCAAACTATTGATTAATCATCTTCAAAATTCAGTGATATCGCGACTATTTTACGCATAAAATCACGCTCTTTTCTAAATCGCTTTTTCAACTCGTCCATTTCCCTTTCTAATTGGTGGACGCGAACATCCATTGGTGTGGCATCTTCAGGAAGTACAGAATCAGCTTTCATCGTACTTTCTTTAGCAGTTGCAGCATCCTTACCGGCGTCATTCTCAGCCACTATTTCTTCCGTAACTAATTTTACAATTTCGCCATCGATCTTAGTTTTTTCCTCTAAGAATCCGTAAAGCAAAAGCCGGTCACAAGTCGTATTGATAATACGTGGAACCCCTTCACTAAAATCATAGATATGCTGAAACGCTTCTGCAGTAAATGATGGATTGTTGTCCCAATCAACTTTAGAGAGTCGATGTTCAATATAGGACTGGGTCTCTTCACCATCTAAATGTGCTAGATGATAAGAAGCAGTAACTCTCTGCCTCACTTGCTCTAAAACGGGAGCCCTTAAATTTTCTCTAAACTCGGATTGACCCAATAAAAATATCTGTAATAGCGTTTTGCCGTTGTGAACCATGTTCGATAACATACGAAGTTCTTCGATAGTTTCGAATGGTAGATTTTGAGCCTCATCCACTACTAACATACATCGCTTACCCTCTTTGCTTCTAGCAACAAAGAAGTTTTCAAGGTTTTTAAGTAATGAGGATTTTTTATTATCTTTGTGAGCTAGACCAAAGGCAGCGGCTACCATTCTTAAAATATCTGTTGAATTTAGCTGGGTGTTAATTAACTCAGCAGCAACCACATCATCTTTAGACTCAAGAGAATGGAAAAGTGTGCGTACTAAAGTGCTCTTACCAGTCCCTACATCGCCAGTTACTACAATAAAACCCTCCCCTTGTGACAAGCCATACTTTAAGTAAGCCAGAGCACGTTTATGGGTGCTACTTCCAAAGAAAAAGAAAGGATCAGGTGCTAGCTGAAAAGGTTTTCCTGATAATTTGTAATAAGACTCGTACATTCGTTTTCCTTATCTACCAAAATCCAATTTTAGTTGATTCTATTAGTATTGTTTTTACACGCTACTTTTAGGTTAGTCCAAACTTCCTATTGTACGCAAAAAATTTGCCTAATTCATCACAAAAAATGAGTCCTGTTTCATATTACCGAGTTATATTGCACTAAATTGAATAACTGCTAAGATATTGTTTTAAAGGACAAACCTCTCAAACATACGAGTATTGAACAAAATGTGTGCAATGCAAAAAAATACCACCCCCTGCTACTACAGTGATTACCTCGATCTAGATAAATTTTTAGATGCTCAAAATCCAGTCAGTGGCCAGTATCAAGAACAAGAAGCTCATGATGAGCTGTTATTTATTATCGTCCATCAAGCGTATGAACTATGGTTTAAGCAAGTACTCCATGAGTTACGTTCTGTCATAAAAATATTTGATACAGAAAACTTAAATGAAAACCAACATGGAAAAATTATTCAAAGGTTTGATCGGATAATCAAAATACAAAAGGTTCTTAATGAGCAAATAAGCATATTAGAAACCATGACGCCATTAGACTTCCTCGATTTTCGCGATTACCTAATCCCTGCAAGTGGATTTCAAAGTATCCAATTCAAAGAAATCGAAATTTTACTTGGTCTGAAAATGGAGTATCGCATTAATTTCGATAAAAAGTCATTCTACAACCGGCTCAATGATCAAGATCGAGACTATTTAATCGCTCTGGAAGATAAACCCAATATGTTCGATCTAATTGAAACATGGTTAGCAAGAATGCCTTTCTTGGAACATAAAAACTTTTCTTTCGTGCAAGCTTACCAAGATGCGCTTGATCATATGGTCGAGCGAGACTTAGAAATAGTGAAAAATGTCGACTACTTAAGTGAAGAAGACAGAGAATTTCAAATCAAGGATTTAAAAACAACCCGTGCAGGTTTTGATGCCCTTTTTAGTTCTGATATTTACCAACAATTAGAACAAGATGGTGCCGTTAGAATGAAGCGAGAGGCTGTTTTAGGCGCTATTTTTATTAATCTCTATCGAGACGAACCAGCCTTTCAACAGCCTTATCACATCCTCGAAAAACTCACGGAAATAGATGAGCTGTTCACTCAATGGCGGCACAGGCACACTGTAATGGTACATAGAATGATCGGAGCTAAAATAGGAACCGGTGGCTCATCTGGCCATGACTATTTGAGTAAAACGACCCAAAATAATCGCTTTTTCCGAGAGTTATTTAACATATCAACCTATCTAATACCGAGATCTGAATTACCAGAGCTACCAAGTGATCTAAGAATAGATTTAGGTTTAAAGACGTAATCTAAAGAAATCTCTATATGAGCAGAATTTAGTTTAAATGCCCAATTCCAACATTCCAGTCTGTTGAACGAATTAAGACATTAATTAGCTCTTCAACTCCCTGCTGGTCCTGTTTGTCGAATCTTGAAAGAATTGGGCTGTCTAGGTCAAACACCCCCCACAACTCATTGTCAACAATCACTGGGCAAACTAACTCAGATCGTGAACGAGAATCACAGACTATATGGCCTTTGAATTGGTCAACATCCTTAACCAGCAAAGATTCTCGTTGTTCGGCAGACGTTCCACACACGCCTGTTCCAATTTTAATCGTAGTACAAGCCACTTGGCCCTGAAACGCCCCAAGTTTTAGGTAATTATCATCGACCTTTAAATAGAATCCCGCCCAGTTTATTTGATTCAGGTTATTAAACACTAACGCAGCAAATTGGCTGATATTAGTGAGCCAATTTCGTTCTCCGGATAAAAGTGATTCGAGTTGTTTGGCTAGTAGTGGATAGTCGTTTTTTGTATCGGACATGATCTTTGTTTTAGCGGAATAGTGCATTTGGCAATCATGCCATTATTTTATCCTATTTCAACTATTAATTGGCTATATGGTCTGTTTACCTTTCGTAATAGCACGATTTATTCTAACAAGCAGGGAAATAGTCTGGTGATTAACGCGTGACAAGGTTAAAATCCAATTCAATTTTATATACCAATCGATTTGAGGGTAACGATGAGTAAACATTGGTCAATATCTGCGCTATTAGCCGGAGAAGTCAGTGCAGGTAGTCAAGTAGTCGTGAAAGGCTGGGTAAGAACTCGTAAAGATTCTAAAGCAGGCTTTTCATTTATCAATTTACATGACGGCTCATGCTTTAACCCTATTCAAATCATTGCACCCGCAGAATTAGATAACTATCAAAGTGAAATATTACTAGCTACAACTGGTGCCTCAATGGTTGTAACTGGCGAGTTAGTCGAATCGCAAGGAAAGGGACAGAGTTTCGAAATTCAAGCGACCAAAATTGAAATAATGGGATTAGTGGAAGATCCAGCAAGTTACCCTATTCAGCCAAAGCGACATACCATGGAATATCTAAGGACTGTCGCTCACTTACGCCCTCGTACTAATGCAATTGGGGCTGTCACTCGAGTCAGAAACTGCCTAGCACAAGCCACTCATAGATTTATGCATTCAGAGGGTTTTAACTGGATCCACACGCCAATCATTACAGCCAGTGACTGTGAGGGCGCAGGTGAAATGTTCAGAGTAAGTACTTTGGATCAACATAACCTACCGCTTACTGACAAAGGTGAAGTTGATTACTCTAAAGACTTTTTTGGTAAAGAATCATTTTTAACAGTATCAGGCCAACTCAATGTCGAAGCCTATTGTTTGGCCATGTCGAAGGTGTACACATTTGGACCAACGTTTAGAGCTGAAAATTCGAATACAACCAGACATTTAGCAGAGTTTTGGATGGTTGAGCCAGAAATTGCCTTCGCCGACCTATTAGAAAATGCAAACGTCGCAGAAAAAATGATGCAGTACATTTTTAAGGCAGTATTAGATGAGCGAGCTGATGATATTAATTTCTTCAATCAACATGTCGATAAAACGGTTATTCAGCGGCTTGAAAGTGTCGTCAACAATGATTTCGAGAGGATGGAGTACACTGACGCTATTAAGATTTTAGAAAACTCCAAAAAGAAATTTGAATTTCCTGTTTCTTGGGGTACCGATTTACAGTCTGAGCACGAACGCTATTTAGCCGAAGAGAAAGTTGGCCGGCCGATCATTTTGATGAACTATCCAAAAGATATTAAAGCTTTCTATATGCGATTGAATGACGACGAAAAAACAGTTGCTGCAATGGATATACTCGCTCCAGGTATCGGCGAACTGGTCGGTGGTAGCCAACGTGAAGAGCGATTAGATGTATTTGATGCAAGACTCGATCAGATGAATCTACCCAAAGAGGACTACTGGTGGTACAGAGACTTACGCAAATTCGGAACGGTCCCTCACTCTGGTTTTGGACTTGGTTTCGAAAGAGCGGTGTTATACGCAACCGGTATGCAAAATATCAGGGACGTTATACCATTTCCTCGGGTACCTAACAGTGCAGAGTTTTAATACCTAGCTAGTACACTCTGTGTAAACTCACCGTTTTAATAAAACCGGTGAGTTTACTTTCCACTACTCATTATACCAACTAACAAACTCCGACTGGTCTGGATGTTTAAGAGTTGCCTTCCTCCCCTCTTCTTGCCCCAAATAAATAAATCCAGTGATTTGCTCATTGGCTTGCAAACCGAGGTTGTCCATTAAGTGTCGATTAAATGCAAGTGCGCCTGTTCGCCATTTAACGCCAATGCCTTCTAGATGAGCGGCGAGTAATAGATTTTGAACAGACGCTCCAGAGGACAATACTTGCTCAATCTTGGGTACCTTGGGGTGTTCCTTGTAGCAAACGATAGAGATAACCACCATCGGAGCTCTCAATGGTTTTTTAGCTATTTTTTCAAGTTTCTCTGCAGATAATTCTGAGTCGGTCTTGAGGCTCGCGTCAACCATGAGCTCTCCAAGTTTTACCAGTGATTCCCCCTCAAATACCAAGAAACGCCAAGGTTTTAATAAAGCGTGATCGGGAGCTCTCAAAGCAAGCTTAAACAACCTCGTCATTTGCTCTTTGGATGGCGCAGGATGCACTAGTTTGCCATGAGACTTTCGAGTTAGCAGTGTATCTATTGAAGACATATTGATTAAATTTTAGGATAAGAGTAACAAGAATATTAACACAGCGGCGAGCTAAAAATAGAGCTATTAAATAGTAGACAAAAAAAAGCCCGACTATCAAAATCGGGCTTTTTAATATGGCGTCCCCTAGGGGGTTCGAACCCCTGTTACCGCCGTGAAAGGGCGGTGTCCTAGGCCTCTAGACGAAGGGGACTTAAGACTTTTAAAACATCTTGAGAAGACTCTTTATCAAGTGTCTCTCCTCAAGAGCGCGCTATTCTATAGTCGCACTCCGGCTTTGTCAAAAGCTATTTTGAATTATTTTAAAATATTTTTTTATGTCAGCTCAGCCGTCGCTTTTGACAAGCTCCCTTTGATTAATTCATAGCGCGTTTGCATAGAATTTGCCAAGTTCAAATCATGAGAAACGATCAAAAAGCTGGTATTTTCATCTCTATTAAGATCGAACATTAACTCATTCACAGATTGCGCCGTTTTGTAATCTAAATTACCAGTAGGTTCATCTGCCAAAATACATGCTGGTCTAGTTACCATCGCTCTAGCAATAGCTATTCGCTGGCGCTCGCCACCACTCATTTCAGATGGATTGTGAGTTTTTCTATCAATAAGCCCTACTTTGGTAATAATTTGCTCTGCCCTTTCTCTTGCTGAACGCTCACTAACTCCACCAATAATCAGTGGAATCATAACATTTTCTAAAGCAGTAAACTCGGACAATAAATGATGGAATTGATAAACAAAGCCAAGCTTTTGATTTCTTAACTCTCCCTGTTTCTTAATGGATAGCGCGTGAATATCTTGGCCATCGACCAATACTCTTCCTTCGTCAGGAGAGTCCAATCCACCCAATAAATGCAACAAAGTACTTTTGCCAGAACCCGATGTACCAACAATGGCAACCATTTCAGCGGGTTTAATTTTTATATCAACCCCATTTAGCACTTCAACGTATTTAGTGCCATCTTGGAAGGTTTTACTAACATTACTTGCTTCGAGAATGTAATTTTGTTGCTCAGAACTACTCATATCTAAGCGCCTCCGCAGGTTTAGTTTTTGAAGCTTTCCAAGCCGGATATAAGGTTGCAAGCGTACTCATCAATAATGCAGCGACAGAGATATTCCAAACGTCTGACCATTTTAAAACTGATGGTAAAAAGCCAATAAAATAAACGTCTCCAGGTAATACCTGAACGCCCCATAGTTCCTCGATAAATGCAACAACATCCGCGAGATTTGTTGCAAGAGCAACACCACCAATCACTCCAATAATCGTACCGATAATCCCGTTCAAACTGCCTTGAACTACAAATATCTTCATAATCGTACTTGGAGAGGCTCCTAGCGTTCTTAAGATAGCGATATCTGACTGTTTATCCGTTACTACCATGACTAATGTACTTACTATATTAAATGCCGCCACAGCGATGATGAAAGCGAGTAAGATAAACATCATCTTTTTTTCCATTTGCACTGCTTTAAACAGGGTTCCATGAGTGTAGTTCCAGTCAGAGACATAATAGCGATCGCCAACGATATCTCTTAACTCAAAGGCAGTATAAGCCGCATTCAACACATTGTTGGTGGTCACCCGTAAACTGGAGACTTTATTACCTTTTCTGGTTAATGCCGCAGCATCCTTTATGTGTATCATTGCTAGCATTCCATCTAGCTCGGATTTGACCTCAAAAATACCGACAACGGTGAAACGCTTATACCTTGGGGAAATTCCGGCCGGTGAAACCGTCGCTCCATCAGCCAATAAGATAGTGACCTTATCTCCCAAACTTACGCCTAGGCTACTTGCCATACTTATACCCAGAATTATTCCATATTCACCAGGCTTTAATGAGTCTAACTCTCCGGCAATCATGTAGTCGTCCACTATTGAGACTTCAGCTTCTTTGTTGGGTAAAATGCCTTGGAGTAAGCCGTACTTTGTGTACCCACGATTTCGAAACATCGCTTGTGCATCGATGAAAGGAGCAGCGGCTTCAACGTCCGGGTGTTGTAGCACCTTTTTTTCCAGAGATTGCCAGTCGCTAAACCCATCACCCCGCTCGCCTATAACTATGTGTGGAACCATACCCAAAATACGCTCTCGCAATTCGGATTCAAAGCCATTCATAACCGACATCACAGTGATTAGCACTACTATACCTAGAGCAATCCCAAGCATGCTAACTAACGAGATAAATGATATAAAATGATTGTCCTTTTTAGCGCGTGTATAGCGCAAGCCAATCATTAAAGGCACCGATTTTTTCATAAAACTCCGATTATTTTTGACTACTGACCCGTCTACTTGAGCGATTATATTGAGCGAAAGGCGAATTCTAACAACAGCGCGACTTAGTAAGAAGTGCTTTTTGCATTTAGCCTAACCAATTTCACAAAAGCTACGGAAAGATATTGACTGAAAACGCAATAGTACCTTTAATTGGCTAAATCTATGCTATAAATATTAAAGAGTTTACATAAAAGGTACATTGAGTGACTAATTCACCAGACAGTAGTGATTCTGAACGCCGGCAATACTTTAGAATAAAAAATTCATTGTTTATGAGTTACGAGGCGATATCAGAAGATGAGTCAGAGCAGCCCGTTACGGAAGTTAGCTCGAGATCATTACGTTCAATGCATTTATTAAAGGAGCTAAATTCGATTCTAGAAGAAAACGAGATATTCTCAAAGACGCTAACCGAAGAAGAGCGAAAGACTAAATACTATTTAGCGGAGCTCAGTGACAAGGTCACCGATATAACGCGTTATTTAGTCAAAACACTTGGCGTCGAATACAGCGAGTTGCTTGAGGTCGACCTTAGCGGTGGAGGTGTTAGGTTCGAATCTGATACTCCGCTGACAGTTAATCAAGCTCTTAAGTTAGATATAGTACTAGTGCCTGAATACTATAACTTAACGACTTCAGGATTAGTCGTTGACTGCTGCTCGATTGGTGCAAGTGGGCTGTTTGAAATTGCAATATCCTTTACTGATATTCAGGAGGCCGATCGTGATGCGATCGTAAGACATGTATTTAAACGCCAATCTGAACAACTACGACTTGACAAGCAAGCGTAATAATTAACAGACTAAACACTTTATATATCAATCACATACCACAATATGTTAAAGTAACATCATACTATAGTTTTTGATCGGACTTAGAAGGTAACCAAAATGAAAATGTTAAAAGTATTAATTGTCGCCCTACCACTGACTTTCGCCGTTACCAGTCATTCAATTTCGGCTGATAATATGGCTCTACCGGTAAGTGAACGAGGCCAACAAGGTATTGAAACTCCGCGCAACGGTCAAAATAAAGCAAAAGTTGAATCGGCATTCGGCCAGCCATTGCAACGCATTGCCGCAGTCGGTGAACCGCCCATTAGCAAGTGGGTTTATCAGGATTTTACTGTTTATTTCGAAAATGATATCGTTTTACATGCTGTTAGGCATCGTGGATAAACGCGTTGTCCTCAAGTATTGACTGATAAAGCATAAAAAAAGGAGCCAAGGCTCCTTTTTTATTACTTCGAGACTAAATTACTTTTGTAAAAGTCGATTCAATCGTTTTGTAAACGCTGCAGGGTCATCAAGTTGACCACTATCGGACAAAACAGCTTGATCAAACAATAGCTCGACCCAATCCTTAAAGTCCTCTTCCAGCAATTCACCGTTTAACTGTTTAACCAGTTGATGTTCAACATTGATTTCAAAGATAGGCTTCATTTCAGGAATTGGCTGGCCTGCCGCTTTCATCATTCGAGCCATTTGCAAACTCATGCCACCATCGTTTGAAACAACGCAGGCAGGAGATTCATCTAAACGACCAGATACTTTAACGTCCTCAACTTTGTCTTTTAGTAGCTCTTTGATCTTACCAATTAGTTCAGAATTGTCTTCGTTTGCTTTTTCTACTGCTTGCTTATCTTCTTCAGATTCTAATCCGCCTAAATCCAAATCTCCTTGAGTGATAGCTTGCAATTTCTTCTCACTAAACTCTGTTAAGTGCCCCATTGCCCACTCGTCAACCCGATCTGTCATTAATAAGACTTCTACTCCCTTTTTCCTATAA
This sequence comes from Kangiellaceae bacterium, assembly GCA_039969155.1. Lineage (GTDB taxonomy): Bacteria > Pseudomonadota > Gammaproteobacteria > Enterobacterales > Kangiellaceae. The sequence continues at coordinate 34,926 of JBDVOJ010000107.1, read as the reverse complement.
ACTTCAAGATGTGGACTGTTCTTAGCAGTGGCGTAATTGTCAGCAACTAAGTAGTAGATTTTGTCTTGTTCAGGTTTCATACGAGAAACATAGTCTGCCAGTGAAACACTTTGAGCAGCATCTTCATTGTGGGTCGAAGCGAACCTTAATAGACCAGCAACCTTGTCTTTGTTTGCAAAATCTTCCGCTAAGCCTTCTTTTAGGACAGACCCGAACTCGTCCCAGAAGCTTTGGTAATCCTCTTTTTCGCTCTTAGCTAACTTTTCGAGCATACCTAGCACCCGCTTAACACAAGCATTTCTTAAGCTTTGTGTAGCGCCTTTGTCCTGCAAAATTTCACGCGATACATTGAGTGGTAAATCATTTGAGTCTAGCACTCCTCGTACCATGCGCAGATAGACGGGCAAAAACTGTTCAGCATCATCCATAATAAATACTCTCTGAACGTAAAGCTTTACACCGCGAGGCTTATCTCGATTCCATAAGTCCATTGGAGCTTTCTTAGGTACATACAATAAGCTGGTGTATTCTAATTTACCTTCCACTTTGTTATGAGCCCAGCTCAGCGGCTCATTGAAATCATGTGATATGTGCTTGTAGAATTCTTGGTATTCTTCGTCTTTTATTTCAGATTTAGCACGTGTCCATAAAGCTGTAGCCTTATTGATTACTTCATACTCTGGAACGACTACTTCGTCAGACTCTTTCTCTTCTTCGTCTGGCGTAGGCATATCCATTTTTTCCATTTCTACAGGTAAAGAAACATGATCAGAGTACTTACTGATAATAGAGCGAATTCTCCATGGCTCTAAAAACTCTTTTTCATCTTCTTTTAACTTGAGAACAATATCTGTACCGCGAGTCGATTTTTCAATTGTTTCAATACTAAATTCGCCGTCTCCTTTGGATATCCAGCTTACGCCTTGTTCTGCTGTCTCACCTGCACGACGAGTTTGTACTTCAACTTCATCAGCGACGATGAAAGATGAATAAAAACCAACACCAAATTGGCCAATGAGGTTGCTATCAGCCTTTTGTTCTTTAGACATTTGCTTGATAAACTCTGAAGTCCCAGAACGAGCGATCGTTCCAAGATTTTGCATAACTTCGTCTTTGTTCATCCCTATACCATTATCGCTAATGGTCAATGTACCTGCCTCTTTGTCCATAGTGATTCGAATCTTTAGATCACTATCATTCTCGTAATAGTCTTCGTGTGATAAGGCTTCAAATCTTAGTTTGTCAGCCGCATCTGCAGCATTGGAAACTAATTCGCGGACAAAAATCTCTTTGTTACTGTAAAGAGAATGCACCATCAAGTTGAGAAGTTGTTTTACTTCAGTTTGAAAGCTATGAGTTTCTTTGCTAGTGACTTCGGTCATTTCGCCGGTCTCCTCGGTTTAATCAATTAATGTTAGATAAATCGTCATTATCCTAACCAAAATCGGTTCAAGATATTTGATCAATAAGATATTTTTCAATGCTATGCAATTTGGGGATGAGTGATATGAATTTCAAGCACTATATAAAATAATTCTTACCTTAGTTTATCAATTAAAGGTTAAGATGCCTTATAATTTACACCACCCAACCTCAGCTATCCCACAAGCCGACTAAATATTAGTCTTTGAAGGGAGTTTTTAGTAATAACGGAGTAATTTAGTGTTAAGAAGAACAAAAATAGTCACCACTCTAGGACCTTCAACCAACAACGCCGAGGCTTTAGAGAAACTGTTTAAAGCCGGAGCTAATGTTGTTCGGATGAATTTCTCACACGGAAGCGCGCAGGATCATATTGAAAGAGCCAAGCTCGTTAGGTCAGTAGCTGAAAAATTAGGCTTAAATATAGCGATTTTAGGTGACCTTCAGGGGCCAAAAATAAGAATCGCTCGTTTCAAAGACAGTAAAATTGAGCTACAACCAGGCGCCACCTTCTTGCTAGATGCGGATTTAGAAGTAAATGATGGTGATCAAACCAAAGTCGGAATCGACTACAAAGAATTACCAAGAGACTGTGATATTGGTGATATCTTGTTACTCGATGACGGACGATTAGAACTAGAAGTTACTAAAATAATAGATAATGTTATTGAAACTAAGGTCATCATCGGAGGCACACTTTCTAATAACAAAGGGATCAACCGTAAAGGCGGCGGATTGTCAGCGCCGGCTCTTACAGAAAAAGACAGACAAGACATTAAGACCGCCGCATTAATGGATGTAGATTATTTAGCGGTTTCCTTTCCAAGAACAGCTGATGACATAAAACTAGCCGAAGATCTTGCCAAAGAAGCCGGTTGTCAATGTGGGATGGTCGCTAAAATTGAACGTGCAGAAACTGTCGCCGATGATAAAGTGCTGGACGATATTATTATTGCCTCGGCCGCTGTCATGGTCGCTCGCGGCGATTTGGGAGTAGAGATAGGTGATGCTGAACTAATCGGGGTACAAAAGAAGATTATTCAAAGAGCTAGAGCACTCGATCGAGCGGTCATCACCGCGACCCAAATGATGGAATCAATGATTACAAATGCCATTCCGACTAGAGCTGAAGTTTTTGATGTAGCCAATGCGGTATTAGATGGAACCGATGCGGTTATGCTTTCAGGTGAAACGGCCATGGGCGAACACCCAGTTAGAGTTGTGGAAGCAGTGTCTCGAGTTTGTCTTGGAGCCGAAAAAGAAAAAACCAACAAAATCTCAGGTCATCGAGTAGAGTTACAGTGGGAACAAGTTGACGAAGCGATTGCTATGGCAAGTATGTATATCGCCAACCATTTAGATGGTATCAAAGGCATCGCTTGTTTAACCGAATCCGGCTCAACACCGCTAATCATGTCTCGAATTAGAAGCGGCATTCCCATATTAGCTTTAACACGACTTGAACGCACTAAAAGGAAAATGGCATTATTTCGAGGTGTCGAAGCTATAAGGTTCGATCCAACTGTACTCGACAGAAAGGATGTTAACCGACTGGCAATCGATAAGGTAAAAACAGTTATCCCCCTTGTCGAGGGCGACTTGGTTTTATTGACCAAAGGCGATCACATGGGAAAACTAGGCGGGACCAATGCGCTTAAGATTTTAAGAGTGGGAGAAATCGTTTAATCACTAGTTGTTTAAATAATAAACAGCCTGTTGTTAATTTGGTTAATTATTGTACTAGCAACACGGATTACTTACGCTTTTATCAAACTAGTGGTAATCCGATGTTTACCCAGACGACAAAATGCACTTATACTAGGGTTAGAAAGTTTAAATATTTGCCTAGGTATTAACTGGAATTTAAGACGTCATTAATGCAAAACCTATTAGTTATTTCTGCAATAGCTCCAAATAGAAAAGGCATGGCCAATGAGATCACTGAATTGGTTACCTATTGTGGCTGCAACATTCTCGAAAGTAAAATGAAGTCAATGGGAAATACTTTCAGCTTAGTACTTATGGCTACTGGCGAATGGAATGCGCTAGCTAAACTCGAGCATGTACTCCCAAGTAAAGCACACTCAATGGGAATGACCACCATGCTTCAAAGGTCAGAAGCAAGACCACCTCAAGAAAAACATCTCCCCTATCGAGTTAAATTTTTTGCATCCGACAATCAGGGAATAGCCAACAAAATCACCAAGTTCTTTACTGAACAACAAGTTAATATCGAACAACTAAGTTGTGACACTTTCACATCAAAGCAAACAGGTGCCTCTGTCGCTGAAATTAAATTGACTGTAAGTATTCCAGGTACAGTTGCCATAGCCAAGCTTCGTGAAGCTTTTAGTCATTTTTGTGAACAGCAAAATTTGGATGCTTCTTTTACACCTATTACACAATAGAACGTATCATTAAGATTGTTTTTTATAGAATTCTAAGCGTTATTTTTTTAGCCTAATCAACACTAAGGAAAAAGTATGAAAGTCGGAGATAAACTACCCTCAATAGAATTGGATGCCACTAGTCAACAATCAATTAACTTAGCAAAAATTAAGAACAAGCATGTGATTGTTTATTTCTACCCAAAAGATAGTACACCTGGTTGCACAACAGAGGGACAAGATTTCCGTGATAATTTTAAAGAGTTTGAGAAACTAAACACTCTCATATTCGGTGTATCCAGAGACAGTATAAAATCACATGAAAGGTTTAAAGAAAAGCAAGAGTTTCCGTTCGAGTTAATTTCAGACCCAGAAGAAGAACTGTGCAAGGCTTTTGACGTGATAAAACTTAAGAAAATGTATGGAAAAGAATATTTAGGCGTCGAGCGAAGTACTTTCTTATTTAATAAAAAAGGAAAACTCGTTGAAGAGTGGAGAAAGGTACGAGTTAAAGGTCATGTTGATCGAGTTTTGGAATCTGTTAAATCACTCTAATTGAACACAATTTTATTATCAAACATTTGTAGCAAACATCAAGAACAATTTTGTACTAGTTAGACTGACTTTAATCAACACCGAGGTAGCCATGACTGATATTGTGACTGAGAAACAACGCTTGTTTGTATTAGATACCAACATACTAATGCACGATCCGACATCAATATTTAGATTCGCTGAGCACGATGTTTATATTCCTTTGGTGGTACTAGAAGAGCTAGACAACGGTAAAAAGGGGCTCTCGGAAGTTGCTAGAAATGTCCGACAAGTCAGTCGATACTTCGACCAGTTAATGAGCTCCTGCTCTGAGGATGAAATAAAACACGGTATTCCAATAGGGAATTCTCCATACTCCCCCGTAGAGGAAAGAATTCATGGACGACTTTTTTTCCAGCTTTCAGAAATAAACGAAAGCGCATTACCCAACGGGCTCGAGACAAGCAAAGTTGACAACACGATTGTCAGTATTGCCTTAGGGCTACAAAAAGAGCATCAAGACAAATTAGTCACCTTGGTGTCTAAAGACATAAACCTTCGCATTAAATCTAAGATCGTTGGGGTGCATTCCGAAGACTACTTTAATGACCAAGTGCTAGATGACTTAGAAAACCTTTTCACTGGCCAAGCAGATTTACCACTAGACTTTTGGGATAGCCACGACAAAGACATGCAGTCTTGGAAAGAAGACGGTCGTACCTATTACACGATTAAGGGCCCTCTAGTTAGTAGTTGGAATACTAATCAATTTATACATCTCAATGATGGTTCCAATTTCAGTGCGATAGTTAGGGAAGTTAAAAGTGACCAAGCAACCATCGAATTGGCAAAAGACTATCAAGCCAATAACCATTCAGTCTGGGGAATTACAGCTCGCAATCCAGAACAAAGTTACGCACTTAATCTGTTGATGGATCCAGACATCGATTTTGTCACACTACAAGGCCTTGCCGGAACAGGTAAAACACTACTCGCATTGGCTGCTGCATTAGAACAAACCATTGAAACAAAACGCTACAATGAGATTATCGTCACCCGGGTGACCATTCCCGTAGGAGAAGATATCGGTTTTTTACCAGGTACAGAAGAGGAGAAAATGAATCCTTGGATGGGCGCTTTTACAGATAACCTCGAAGTATTATCTCCGGCGCAATCTAATGATGATTGGGGACGACAAGCGACACAAGATATATTACAAAAATGGCTCAAAGTTCGTTCACTTAATTTTATGAGAGGCCGAACTTTTATCAATAAATTTGTAATCATCGATGAAGCCCAAAACCTCACTCCAAAACAAATGAAAACTTTAATTACTCGTGCCGGTCCAGGAACAAAAATGGTGTGCTTAGGAAATGTCGCTCAAATCGATACGCCTTATCTAACCGAAACGAGTTCTGGTATTACCTATGTTGTTGATCATTTCAAAAATTGGAAATTTGGAGGTCACATCAAACTTCAAACTGGAGAACGATCTCGTTTAGCTGATTTTGCTTCGGAAAATTTGTAGTCAAAGATTTAATAGTACGTCAAAACCAGCTTTGAAGGCGTAGTTAACTCACGCCTTCAATCTCACCATTTTTATGTAGTTTAACTTTTTCGGCAGCGGGTACTTTTGGCAAGCCAGGCATTCTCATGATGTTACCAGTCAGTACCACTAAAAAGCCCGCTCCAGCGTTAACTTGAATGTTACGAACCGTCACCTGAAAATCACGAGGTCTGCCATGTAACCGTGGGTCATCAGACAATGAACTAGGAGCTTTAGCAATACAAATTGGCAAATGGTTCAACTGAAGCTTTTTCACATGAATTAAATCCTGCTCTGCTTCCTTAGTGAATGCTACATCGCGTGCTCCGTACATCGCTTTACATACCTTTGATATTTTCTCAACTACACCATCTCCACTTTCATATAACGGCTTAAATGGCTTCGAAGCGTTAGCAGCATTGATAACCTTTTTGGCTAAATCAATTGCTCCGTCTCCTCCTTGAGTAAAGTGGTTACTCTCTGAAAATGCGATTCCCTTTGCTTCTACATGCCGGCGAATAATCTCAATTTCAGAATCCGAGTCTTGCTCGAACCGATTGAGCGCAACAACGGGTACCTTGTTAAACAATTCAACACTTTCGATATGCTTATCAAGATTGACCAGCCCCGCAGTAACCATCTCCGTGCTTTCATCAGATAAGTTAGCCTTATCCATTCCACCATGCATCTTTAATGCTCTTACGGTGGTCACTAAGACAACCGCAACGGGATCAATTTCCGCAATTCGACACTTAATATCAAAAAACTTTTCTGCCCCTAGATCGAATCCAAATCCTGCTTCCGTTATAGCCCAATCTGCGTGGTGCATTGCCATCTTAGTTGCTAAAACACTATTGCAACCATGCGCGATATTAGCAAACGGTCCTCCATGAACAAATACAGGTGTTCCCTCAAGTGTTTGCACCAAATTTGGGTGGAGTGCGTCACGTAACAAAGCCAACAAAGCTCCAGTTATATTCAGAGACTTTAAAAACACAGGCCCATCGCTCAAGTCATATCCAATTAAGGTGTTATCGAGCCTAGACTCCAGATCATCAAAATCTTTCGCTAAGCACAACATCGCCATCACTTCAGAAGCCGCAGTTATATCAAAGCCACCTTCACGTGGGATGCCTTGTTTTTTTCCACCTAAACCAATCACAATATTTCTTAAACTTCTGTCATTCATATCCATGACTCTTCGCCAAACTACTTGACGAGAATCGAGGTTGAGAATGTTCCCTTGAAAAATATGATTATCAATTGCTGCAGAAATAAGATTGTTAGCAGCAGTAATGGCATGAAAATCGCCTGTAAAGTGCAGGTTGATCCTATCCACCGGGACGGCTTGTGAATACCCTCCTCCGGTCGCGCCGCCTTTCATACCCAAACATGGCCCAAGGGAAGGCTCTCGTAATGCAAGACAAACAGAATGCCCTAGTTTAGAAAATGCTTGGCCTAAACCAATCGTCGTGGTGGTCTTTCCTTCTCCGGCAGGAGTTGGAGTTGTAGCGGAAACTAGAATTAAATTACCTTTAACCCGTTTGTTAGGTTTTTCAAGCAATGCGTCTATATTGACCTTGGTAATAGAGTCGCCGTATGGCATTAAGAACTTGCTATTAATTTGTAATCCGGCGGCAATCTCAGCGATCGGCTTATAACTAAATTGTTTTACGATCTCGCTATCTGAGAGCATTAAATGTTCCTTATCGATTAGTTAAAACATTCCGAGCATATCGACTTAAACCTTTTAATGCAAAAAGCATTTGAGTTTACCATGACCTACATCAAGCAAATGTTGCTACCTTTTAGCAGAAAATTTGTTATATTAGATGGCAAAACTAACAAAATTAAGGACTTAGTATGGGGCGAGATATATCTGAACGTGAATATTCAGCAGAAGATTATGAACGATTTAATCGATGTATCCATGATCAAGTAGATCTCCTCAAGAAGCTAATAGAAGAGCCCAATTTTGGCAAAGAAGAGCTATGCATCGGTGCCGAACTTGAGCTTTATTTAATGGGAAAAGACGGTAATGTAAATCCCGTTAATATGCAGCTGCTAGAGATGCTCAATGATGAGCAATTTCAAACTGAGTTAAATAAATTTAACTTAGAATTAAACCTATCCCCGGTCAGTGCAGCAGGAAGACCTTTTAGTGAGCTTACTAAAGAAATGCTGCAAAAATTCAACTACCTTTGGAATGTCGCGGAAGAAATTAACACCAGGCCATTGGCCGTTGGCATACTCCCCACTCTAAGTCAGAAAGATTTAAGCAACGATAATATGACTGAATTAGGTCGATACAGGACGCTCGCGCGAGAATTAATAAAACAACGTGGAGAACCCTTTCATATAAAAATTGATGGCGAAGAATCTGTAGACTTTACTACCTCCGAGGTTTGTGTAGAAGGAGCCAATACTTCATTTCAAGTTCACCTTATGACTGAAAAGGAAAAATTTGCAAATACTTTTAACGCTGCCCAATTAACCCTTCCAATGGCATTGGGTGTTTCAGCAAATTCAGGTATGTTATTAGGTAAGTGCCTTTGGGACGAGACCCGAGTAGTACTATTTAAACAATCCATCGATAACCGTATGGCCGATGCCTCTGGCTGGAGACAACCTTCCCGCGTTACATTTGGGCATGGCTGGGTTCGCAAAAGCGGATGGGAACTATTTTCCGAAACAGTCAACCTATATCAACCGATTTTTCCAGAAATTTTTGATTCAGACGAAAAACAGGGTTTACCAGAACTGGCAGAACTAAATTTGCACATGGGTACCACGTGGCCATGGAATCGTGCAGTCTATTGCAATAAGGGAAATGGCCATCTTCGAATAGAATTTAGAGCATTACCTGCGGGACCGACGGCATTGGATATGGCAGCAAATGCAGCCTTTTCTATTGGAATGGCTGTTGGACTAGAACACAAAATTGATGAATACATGTCACGTATCCCATTCCGTTTTGCAGAGTATAATTTTTACCGAGCCGCAAAAAACGGACTTGATGCCACTATTCTTTGGCCGCAGAATTATCAAAACAAACCTGTTGAAGTTCCCATTAAAAATGTCATTGACGATATGTTGGTAGTCGCCAATGATGGTTTAAGTAAGTTAAATATAGAGCTTACCGAACGGGACAAGTTTTTAAACATTATTCACCGCAGACTGTCTAAGAATATCAACGGCGCGAGATGGACTAAAGAAACTTTCCGCCATCTTAAGAAAAACCTTTCAACTCAAGAAGCTTGTGCAGAGATGTTAAATCGATATTTCGTCAATCAAATGGGTGGACAACCGATTAGTGAATGGGAAAGATGCTGGAAATGAGTTTCCTAAACCCCACGATTACTTTTTACTCAGACTCAGAGCGTAGCAACTTACCGGATTCTCTGTTGGAATTTCTTAGAAGTTTAGACGGTTTAACGGTATTCGACATCAAAGGAAGAGATACCAATCGGTGTCGAGTTGTCACCACATTAATTCATGGCAACGAGCCTTCTGGTCTTGTAGCTTGCCACCTGTGGTTACGCAGTAACGAAGTACCAGCCACCAACCTCAGAATTATTTTGTGTAACCCTGAAGCTGCATTAACTAAACCATTCTTTACCAATCGATTTGTACAACATAGTGATGACCTCAATCGTTTTTTTGATAAATTTGAAAATTCAACCGCTGGAGTAGCATTCAGAGCTAAACAAATCTATGAGCTGGTAAAGGAAGTAAGCCCCGAAGCGATAGTCGATCTCCACAATACCTCAGGAGTTAGCCCCGCGTTTTCTGTCAGTGTTTCAGATAGTTGGAAACACCTAAAACTTGCCGAGTTGTTCACTAGTAGTTTGATTCATACTGAAATACACGTTGGTGCCATCATGGAGTTGGATTTTGATGCGCCAATTGTCACCATTGAATGTGGAGGCGCTAACGATAACTCTTCACATAGAATCGCGGCCGATGGCTTGCATGCTTACTTTTCCTTAGAACAACTCTTTAAATCTAAAGACTCTAACGTTGTCATCTCCCGAAACCCTATTAGAGTAAAACTCGTAGGAGATGCATCGGTCGGCTTTTCACATCACCGCTTAACTACCACAGATATAACCTTACGAGCCGATATTGAAGAACTTAATCATCAATTAACTCCAAAAGACGAATTTATTGGATGGTGTTGTCCCGAGACACCAATCGCCTTTCAAGGCCTAGATAGACAGCAACAGGATCAAATCGCAGAGTTATTCGAGAATCGTAAAGGATGTCTTTTCACTAAAAAAGAAATGCAGTTGTTTATGGTCACTACCGTCCCTGAAATAGCGACTAAAGACTGTTTGTTCTACGCGACAATATCCAATTAAAGCGCCTATTTATAGAATAAATAAACCAGTTCTAATAACCTCCTAGCCCTTTAGTATCAGGGTCTTATTAAGATAAGTTATTGGTATTACCAGTCTTGTAGCACGTATCATTACTACACCGCTGTCAAAGACTATCCTTTAAAAAGCATTCCAAACTGTCCTTGCAGCTCCTATTTTTTACCGCGAGGTCACCTATGAGTCTGTACCACTCAAACCAAAGCAAAGACAATTGTGGATTTGGATTAATCGCACATCTAGATGGTCAACAAAGCCATCAACTATTACAAACTTCCTTAACCGCTTTGACTCGAATGACTCATCGTGGAGCAATTTCATCCGATGGAAAGACTGGTGATGGATGTGGACTTTTAATTCAATTACCAAGTAAATTTTTTAGGGCTATCACCGTAGAGCTTGGCTTTAACTTAGGAAGTCGTTTCGGCGTGGGCCAGATATTCTTGAGTCGCGATCCAGTTAAAGCTAAAAAAGCCAAACAAATATTAGAACAAGAACTAATCAAAGAAACCCTGACCATAGTCGGTTGGAGAGACGTACCGGTAGACACCAGTGTTTGTGGAGAAATAGCATTACAGACTCAACCTAAAATCGAGCAAATTTTTGTTAATGCTTCACCTGGCTGGACCAAAGAAGACTTAGAAAGACGGCTTTTTATTGCACGACGGCGAGCCGCCGATCGAATCGTAAATGACGAAGATTACTACGTGTGCTCGCTATCAGGTATGGTCATCGTATACAAAGCCCTAGTGATGCCTAAATATTTGGATTCTTTCTATCAGGATTTAGCCAATCCTAAACTCGAGACTTCCATTAGTTTGTTTCATCAACGTTTTTCGACTAATACTGCGCCATTATGGAAATTTGCCCAACCTTTCCGTTTCTTAGCACACAATGGTGAAATAAATACTATTTCAGGTAATCGAAACTGGGCGACTGCAAGACAGTCAACTTTTTACAGTCCCCTATTACCTGACCTTGGTAATCTAAAGCACTTAGTCAACCAGTCTGGTTCTGACTCATCTTCACTAGACAACATGCTAGAAGTAATGCTTGCCGGCGGCATGGATATCTTTAGAGCACTTAGGTTGCTAGTGCCACCAGCTTGGGCTAAACGCAAAAATATGGATCCTGACCTTAGAGCGTTTTATGAATTTAACTCGATGCATATGGAGCCTTGGGATGGACCAGCCGGGATAGTAATGACCAACGGTACTCAAATTGCCTGTACATTAGATCGTAATGGATTGCGTCCTGCTCGTTATGTCATTACTAAAGATAGACTCTTAACAGTCGCATCTGAAGTCGGTGTGTGGGATTACAAAGAATCAGACGTTGTTGAAAAAGATAGAGTTGGTCCCGGAGAAATGCTTGCCGCTGATGTTAGTAGCGGCCGAATTTGGCGAACCAATAAAATTGATGACCAATTAAAGCATCGACATCCTTACTTAGAATGGCTAAGAGAAAATACAATCAGGCTTCGTAGTAATTCAAGATTAGAAAAAAAAGCGACCGAAGATTACATTAATGTAAACCTTAAAAATTTACCTGTTTTCGAAAAACTGTTTAACGTGTCACTGGAAGAATGTGAGCAAGTCATTCGAGTAATAGCCAACGACAGTCAAGAGCCGACAAGCTCAATGGGTGACGATACTCCTATGGCGGTTCTTTCAACACAACAACGAAATCTATATGATTATTTTCGACAGCAGTTTGCTCAGGTTACTAATCCACCAATTGATCCATTACGCGAAGCATCAGTGATGTCTCTAGAGACCTGTTTTGGTAGGGAGCACAATGTATTTCAAGAAACAAATGGACTAGCCTATCGAGCAATCATTGGTAAACCCGTGCTGAACTATGCAAAATTAAAACAACTTAAAGAACTCGACCAAGAATACTATCAATTCCAGTCGATCTCATTGAATTACAACAAGACAGAAGGTTTGGAAACCGCTCTAGTAAGAATTACAGATAAAGCAGTGGAGCTTGTTAACAACGGTTGCGTCATTCTACAGCTGTCCGATCGTGATATTGCCCAAGATATGTTGCCAATTCACGCAGCACTAGCGACTGGTGCAGTCCATCAAAGATTAATTAAAGAAGGGTTACGATGTGCAACTAACATCGTTATAGAAACTGCTACCGCGCGAGACCCTCACCATTTTGCAGTATTAATCGGTGTCGGCGCAACTGCGATATCCCCTTACCTATCCTTGCAAATAATTAATCGATTATCAACTGAAGGAAAACTGACAACCGATATTATCTCTGCACGTAGAAACTATCTAAAAGGGATTAATAAGGGGTTGTTAAAGATTCTCTCAAAAATGGGTATATCAACGATTGCAAGTTACCGTAGCGCCCAGCTTTTCGAAGCGGTCGGTTTAGATCAAAGTATAATAGACCGATGTTTTCCGAGTGTGTTATCGCGAATAGGTGGAGCGACTTTTGAAGATTTACACCAAGAAAATCTTAAAAATGCTAACTTAGCTTGGCAGCCATTAGCGAAAATCAAACGTAGCGGTCAACTTAAATACGTCCATGGAGGAGAATATCATGCGTACAATCCAGACGTAGTCAGTTTACTGCAAATAGCGGTTAATTCCGGCAATTACTCAGACTATCAACGCTATGCAAATGCAGTCAACCAAAGACCTTTTGCGACACTTAGAGATTTAATGAAACCTATTAATGCAGCTACCCCGCTTAAGCTTGATTCTGTTGAGCCAACACAAACTATTCTCAAAAGATTTGATTCTGCTGGTATGTCAATTGGTGCACTGAGTCCAGAAGCTCACGAAGCTTTAGCCATTGCCATGAATACCATAGGAGGTCGTTCTAACAGTGGTGAAGGTGGTGAAGACCCAAAGCGTTTTGCTAGTATCAAAAATTCCAAAATTAAACAGATAGCGTCTGGCCGATTTGGAGTCGATGCTGCCTATTTACAGAGCGCTGAAGTTCTACAAATAAAGATAGCGCAAGGAGCAAAGCCAGGTGAAGGTGGACAATTGCCAGGAGCAAAAGTAACCGTTGAAATAGCTAAACTAAGAAATGCAACACCGGGGGTCACGTTAATATCCCCTCCTCCTCATCACGATATCTATTCTATCGAAGACATCGCTCAATTGATATTTGATCTAAAACAGGTGAATTCCAAAGCGCTGATTTCTGTCAAACTAGTATCGGGTCCAGGAGTCGGAACTATCGCTGCGGGAGTTGCCAAGGCTTATGCCGATATGATCACCATTGCAGGTCACGACGGAGGAACCGGTGCGAGTCCTTTAACTTCAGTTAAGTATGCAGGAACTCCTTGGGAAATCGGCTTAGCCGAGGCACACCAAGCATTAATTGAAAATGGGTTGCGCGATAAAATTTGTTTGCAAGTGGACGGCGGTCTAAAGACAGGATTAGATGTGATTAAAGGTGCTATTTTAGGAGCCGATAGCTTTGGTTTTGGCACTGGACCGATGGTTGCTTTAGGCTGCAAGTTTTTAAGAATTTGTCACTTAAACAATTGCGCTACAGGAGTCGCTACTCAAAACAAAACTCTTCGCAATAATCACTTTGTTGGACTACCACAGAAAGTCATTAACTATTTTGAGTTCGTCGCTCAGGATGTTCGTGAGTGGCTCGCGTTATTAGCCGTTGAGAGTCTCGATAAATTAATTGGACGCACAGACCTGTTAGAAATAATTGAAGGTACAACTTCACAACAAAAAAACCTGAAATTGGAAGTGATTTTAGATTCCGCCAGACGTCCAGCTACGGGTGCCAAGCATTATTTGGGCGTGAGAAATAACCCTTTTGATCACGGAGAGCTTAATCAAAAACTACTCGCAGATTATAAGTTAAATGAATCAAGCGCCACTAGTTCGCAGCTTAATTATTCTATAAAGAATTTTGACCGCTCTGTTGGTGCTTCACTTGCAGGATACATCGCTACTCGGCAAAACAAACTCGATGACCATACGACAGTGGACATAGACTTTCACGGAATCGCCGGCCAAAGTTTTGGTGTTTGGAATTGTACCGGCATTCATTTAAATCTTACAGGCGATGCCAATGATTACGTCGGAAAAGGTATGTCAGGGGGACAAATTGCTATTAGACCACCCAAAAATATTCAATATGTTGCCAGCCGAGGTGCGATTGTTGGTAATACATGTTTGTATGGAGCCACCGGTGGGAAACTATTTGCGGCAGGTCAAGCAGGTGAACGTTTCGGCGTTCGGAATTCTGGTGCTATTAGCGTAGTGGAAGGTGTTGGTGATCATGGTTGCGAATATATGACAGGTGGAGCGATCTTAATATTAGGACCAGTTGGTGAAAACTTTGCGGCCGGTATGACAGGAGGAATTGCTTTCGTACTCGACCAGCGCGATACGTTAATTAAAAATGTTAACCCAGAACATGTTGAATGCTTTAGATTCTCTGATAACGAATGTGATGAGTACACTGAACAATTATTTGAGATGTTAGAACAACATGTTGCTGCAACTGGAAGCGATTGGGCGACACGAATTATTAAAAACTTTGATAATTATTTAGACTATTTCATGTTGGTGATTCCAAAGGCAAGTTGTCAAAGTGATGATGACACCGACTCCGATTCTGATTACTTAGAACTAACAGCTGTTGAGCAACCGAAAAGCTCGCTAGTTCCTTTGAGGATTGTTAAATGAAACTTGACCAGATAAGTAAGCATCAAACCAAACTGCCTAGCGACCCTCTCAATTTCTTGCAACTTAAGAGAGAGACTCCTGACAAACGAGCTAGCGAAGCGAGACGTATAGACTTTAAAGAAATCTATCAAACCGATTTAGGCTATCAATCTGCAAACCAAGCAGCTCGTTGTCTTGACTGTGGAAACCCTTATTGTGAGTGGAAATGCCCTCTCCACAACTACATACCTAACTGGCTAGACTATGTGGCAAATGAGAAATATCAACAAGCAGCAGAGTTAATGTACGAAACCAATCCGTTACCCGAAATTTGCGGCAGAGTTTGTCCGCAAGACAGGTTATGTGAACAAGCCTGCACATTGAATACCGGATTTGGTGCTGTAACAATCGGTGCTATTGAAAAAAACATTACTGATAGAGCTATCGCTAATAAATGGCGGCCTACTGTTCCTGAGCTTACTAAAAATGCCAAGAAAGTGGCGATTATCGGTGCCGGACCCGCTGGATTGGCTTGTGCTGATCAACTAGCTCGTCATGGGGTTAAAGCTGTGGTATTTGATAAATATCCGGAAATAGGCGGCTTATTGACGTTTGGGATCCCTGGCTTTAAGTTAGAAAAGGATGTTATTCGAAAGCGCCGTGTATTCCTGCAAGATATAGGTGTTGAGTTTAGACTCAATACTGATGTTGGCAAGGACATAAAATTCGAACAAATCCGTCAAGAATTTGATGATGTCTTTTTGGCAATGGGCACATACACTAGCGTGATTGCCGACCTACCAGGCATGAATAGCAAAGGAGTCTATAAAGCACTTGATTATTTAGTTGGTAACATAAACCAGCTAGAGAAATTTAATATGACTGAATTTCCCGAAATTAATCTAAAGGGTAAAAAAGTAGTTGTACTGGGTGGTGGTGACACCGCTATGGATTGCGTTCGGACGGCGATTCGACAAAACGCCAAGAAGGTAACCTGCGTCTATCGAAGGGACGAACACTCTATGCCAGGCTCTAAAACGGAAGTAAATAATGCTAAAGAGGAAGGTGTAGAGTTTAAATTCTGCTTAACACCAGCCAGCATAGAACAGCAGTCAGACAGTGATTTAATTCAATCAGTAGTGTTCTCAAAAATGCAAGAACAAACCGATCAAGAAACCGGTGTAAAATCGTTTTTAGTGTCAGAACAACAAAGTATTATTGAATGCGACGCAGTGATAGTCGCGTTTGGTTTTAAGGCGAGTCCACAGGAATGGTTTACCACTGCTGGCATTGAATTAAACTCACATGGCCTAGTAAAAAATAGTGATGGTAAAAGTAGTGAGGATGGCGGTTCCCTAAGAACGAGCGCAGAAAACATTTATGCTGGCGGCGACATGGTTCGAGGCGCAGATTTGGTTGTGACCGCAGTCGCTGAAGGAGTTAAGGCTGCGCAAGAAATCGTTGCGAAGTACACAAGCTGCTAATTTTTCATAATTAGTTATTTTTCAACTAACGCTAAATACTGTAATAACAGTATTTTAGTCCGTTAATTAGACGGAAATGTGTCGTTTTTTCTGCTAATGTTTTTGTAAGAAACGATTTTTAAGCAGGGAGTATTATAAATGCATGTTTTGCTAGTTGAAGATAGCCAAACCCTACAAAAGGAGCTAGCCGACTATATAACTAATGCTGATCACAAGGTCACTGTTGCCAAAGATGGCGAAACCGCGGTGCAGATGATGGAGCTAAACGGTGCTGACCTAATTATTTGTGACGTTGAAATGCCCGGGCTTAATGGCTATGAAACAGTTTCCATAATTCGAGAAGCTCTTGGAGAGTATTGGGTACCCATTATTTTCTTAACCAAGCGAAATACGGTCGAAGATTTCTTACAAGGCATCCAAGTTGGCGCGGATGATTATATTATAAAACCGATCAATGAAAAGGTGTTGCATGCTAAATTAAAAATTATGGAACGCTTCATAATTATGCAACAGCAACTCAACGAGGCTCTAAACGCTCATGAAAAGAGCCAAAAATTCGACCCACTTACCCAAGTTTACAGTAAAGCTCACTTTCTTGAGCTCGCCAAACTACAATGGACTATTCTAACGAGACAACAGCAGCCAGCCAGTATCTTGGTCATAGAGATAGACTACCTAAACGAATTTAGACAGCACTATGAATCCGAAGCGACTGATGCTTGCATCCAAAAAGTTGCTCATAAGCTGAGTTCTTCCATCCACCGACCAGGTGACTTTGTTGGACGAATAAGTGACGGCCAATTTGTAGTCATGCTTCCAGAAACATCTAAGTCGGGCAGCGAAAAAGTCGCTGAAAGAGTTCTTTCCCAAGTCGAGTCTCTAAATATAGAACATAAGAAATCCCGAGCTTTAGGCGTTGTGAGTATTTCAGTTGGAGGACAGTCTGTTATCAGTTTAAAAGATACCCCTCTTGCTGAGGCAATTCAGGTCGCTCATCAAAACCTAGAAACGGTTCAGCAAGATACTGGCAACGACTTTGTTATCACAAAAAAATCGAGTATGAAATTTAACAGCGCTAAATAATTAGAGCGTTAGAATACTTGAAATGTAAACGATTAAAGTTGCTATTTTACCAAGCTAAACTCATTGATAAAATTTAAATCGAAGTCACTAAACATTCTCTTCGCCTTCCACGGTATCAGGCATTTTCGTTTCATCTAAAGCCTCAATAACAGCAACGACTAAAGTTGCCAGAGGAATTGCGAAAAAGACTCCCCAGAAGCCCCAAATACCACCAAAAAACAATACTGCAGCGATGATTGCAACTGGGTGAAGATTATTTGTTTCTGAAAAGAGTAACGGAACTAACACGTTTCCATCAAGGGCTTGAATAACAAAATAGGTAATCATTAAATAGAGTAGCGTATCACCTGTACCAAACTGAATTAAGCCGACAAGAGCTACAGGGATAGTCACTAAAGTTGCGCCAATGTATGGCACCAAAACTGACAGCCCAACCAATACCCCTAAAAGCACAGCATAGTTTAGACCGAAGAAAACGAACGCAATATAACTAGCAACACCTATAATAAAGATCTCAACAACCTTTCCACGGACGTAATTACCTATTTGAACATCTACTTCATTCCAAACCCGCATTGATAGCTGTCGTTCATTAGGAACCCATCGAGAAACCCAATTCAAAATCGACTCTTTATCTTTTAAGAAAAAGAAAACTAATAATGGAACAAGAATCATGTAGATTAGGATAGTAACAATATTCTTGAAGGATGCTAAAGAGAACGAGACTAGAACGTCACCGACATTAGACAAGCCCCCGCCGAGCTGTTTAATCACAACTTCTAGCTGTTCTTTAGTGACCAATTCTGGATACTTTTCAGGTAGCGCCATTAACTTATTTTGTATATTAGTTGCCATATTTGGAAGGTCGGTAAACAGCAATTCTACCTGTTGTCCTAGAAGAGGAATTATTCCGATAATAATCGCTAGACTGATAGCACAAAAACTTATAAAGACAGAAACAACGGCAATAATTCTTGGCACCCCCTTCCCTTCTAGCGCACTAACCGCCCATTCAAGAAGATAGGCAAACACAGCTGCCACTAAAATAGGCATTAAAATATCGCCTATCAGGTAAATCACTAAAAATAGCGCTAATAAAAGCGTTGCTAATATGATCGCTTGAGGATTAGAAAAGTTTCTTTTAAACCATCTTGCAAATAAACGATTCATCAATGGATACTCACCTTGTTGTGTAAAAACACTGAGAACTAACCTTTGACTATGTAGAAATGAATCTCTGATTCATGTTCCGTTATAGTCATTGTATGCTGAGTCACTCCAATAAAAGATTGGAAATCCCTTAAAGCCGTCCGATCGGTGACGACTAAATGAACGGAATCACCGATAGTCAAAGCATTCAAGGCTTGCTTGAGTTTTAATAGCGGCATCGGGCATTTTAGTTTTCGAGCATCAACACTTACACTAGCCTGCTCAAATCCATGTAATTCATTCATTGGAGATAATCTTAAAATAATTCAACTACTAAGTTGAATATTACCTTATCTAAAGTTGTTTGAGATAGCATTATCTCTGATAGCGCGACTGAATCACAATATCAATCAGCGGCTAAATTGGTATGCCGTTAAAACAACCTTTAGAATCTTTACTTTTATCTTGGCTAATATGATGTTTAAATTAGTAGGAGCGCTAAGATACCTGAACTTTTTACAAAGAAAATCCTCTAATCATCAAAGTATTTGGCGCTTTGCTCGGTTCAAAAATTAAGCACCATTGAAGCCATCGGAAGGCAAACCACAGCTAGCAATTTGACGTATTTTAATAGAGAGAACTATTTTGTTGAAAAAGTACCTTAATTTTACATTTGCGATGTTACTTAGCGCAGCTTGTTGTAACGCAATTTCAGCAAACAATGAATTACCTGACATAGGAAGCAGTGCCTCGCAAGTGTTTAGTCTAGCCCAAGAACAAGCCATGGGCGATTCCTACATGAGGCAACTGAGGGCCTTCGCCCCATTAATGAACGATGCAGAGGTGAACGATTACATCCAACATCTAGGCTTTAGATTAGTCGAAAACAACCCAAGAGCGGCAGATAGACAGTTCTCATTTTTTGTCGTGGAAGCAAATAGCATTAACGCATTCGCACTGCCCGGTGGATATATAGGCATTCATACAGGTTTAATCAACAAAACCGAAAATGAAAGTGAGTTAGCCTCTGTAATAGGTCACGAAATTGCCCATGTTACTCAACGTCACTTAGCTCGCAGAATTGAATTGCAAAGTCAGCTGTCTTTACCAACGCTAGCAGCATTTGTCGCAGCCATATTGATTGCGACCCAGTCTGACAATTCCGATGCTGGTATGGCCGCTATGGCTGGAGCACAAGGCCTTTCTCAGCAAGCTATCATTAATCACACCAGAGCGAATGAGTCTGAGGCCGATCGCATTGGTATTAATAGTATGTATCAAGCAGGATTTGATCCTCATGCTGCGGTCTCTTTTTTCGAAAAGATGCAACAAAACTCACTTTATCGCTCAAGTAATTTTGAATACTTGCAAACTCACCCACTCTCTCGCAACCGTATCACTGATACAAGACTTAGAGCGGCAGAACTTCCCCCAAGACCGGTGATTGAAAAAGCAAGTTACAAATTAGTAAAACAAAAGATCCAAGCATTAACGACTAAAATTACACCATCTGTTATGGATGCCGCCAACAGTCAATACCAACAGGGAGAATTTGATTCTGATGACAAATTATACGGTTATGCCATATTGTTAATTCGAAACAAAGAATTTGACAAAGCGGAACAGCTGTTACTCAATCTCCGTAGAAACCAACCAAGTCAGACGTCTTATGCAATTGCACTTGCAGAATTAGACATCCAGAACAAGACCCCAAAACGCTCAATAAAAATCATTGGTGAATTTTTAGAAAAAATTCCCGGAAATTTAGCGCTAGTAGAGTCAAAAGCAAAATTGCTGCTGGCCAACTCACAAGCGGCTGAAGCGAGAGAGTTATTGCTTGAGAATATTCACATGACCAATTTCGCACCTCACCTATTCAAACTACTTTCTATGGCTCAAGAAGAGTCAGGGCATAAATCTGAAGTCTATGAAACAGAAGGCAATTACCTGTTATCGGTAGGTGATTTAGCTGGTGCCAGAAACCAATATTATCAAGCACTTAATGCTCATACGGAAGACCCTTACGCGCGTGAACGCATTAATGCGCAGCTAAGACGGATCAAGGAATACTTATACAAACGTAGTCTTCGTCACTAAACAAATACCTCATTGTTCTTATATTTAATGGCCATTTCCTAAAGTCGCCATTTTTAAGGCCGATACGGGCAATACGGCTTCAAGTGTTCTCAGGTTTTGACAGTTAAAACCATCAGGTATTAACTATCCAATGAGTTGACGACCGTTTATTGTCCGCATTTTTGTGAGTTAATAACTCAATGCGCTTCGTCCTTATTCTATAGGAGAGCAGTTATGCAAATAGGCGAGTTAATAAGAGGTTTTCCTGAACCCGGATTTTCAACTAACCCAGAAAAAGCCCCCCCTTTGGAAATCCTTCCTATTCGAGAGTCTGATAAACCCTACCAGTTTGACTTTCCCAAGTTCGACTCGAATGATATTCAAGCAGCCATCAAGCGTACGATCAAAGACGCAGTTCTCGGTAAGCTATTTAGTTCAGCAGAGAAAACAGCAGTCGGATTATTTGATGGGTTTAATGATAATGCAACGCCAGTTACGACCGTTCCGCTTGAAGCACCCTCAAACGATAATCCAGTTGAACAAAACACTTTAAGCTACTCATATTCATACACTTTTTCAGAATCATTCAGCCTGGATTTGAGTGTTACTGACAACCAGCTATCCCTAGACCTCTCCTTTTCTCGAAGTTATTCTGAGGATATTGGCTATAGCGATGCTGATCAAGGAATAGAGTATTCGAGCAGTAGCTTGTTTGAAAAGTCACTCGAATTATCCTTGTCGGTGGACCTTGGTGAAAATGGTGAAAATCCTAGCTTATTGAGCTTTGAGCTACACCAATCTAGTAATCAATCATTTACAGAGTCGCTTGTTATTAGCCAATCAATTAGCGATAACGATAGGGTTAACGACAATCATTCGTTTACTCAGGCTTTTGGATTAGCCAAAGACATAGCCCCACTCAATCAACCAGCCTCTTCCGCTCAATCTACTTTAACTGACGATAAAAGCGCTTTACCTGAGTTCACTGAAAACCACCAAACCGTTGGTTATGACAGATTGCTATTAACTCAATTACAACAAGGCGTCATAGAACTTGGAAAATTGCGCTCCGATAACGCAATGATTGACCAACCGAAATCAAACTCGGTTATACAGGAGTATATATTGGGGCTACGCTAGCACAGAATAAACGCGACGAAAAATAGTTCCTGGGTTAACAGCTAGACGTATATGTCCACACCCACCAAGGTTTCTAATACCAATCGATTTTCCAAAGTTTCAATCGTTTGGTATTCAGACAAGGGTGTGGAGATTATTCTATCTCGTTGATTAGGTTGATGAAATAGGGTTATGACACGCTCAATTTGACTGGGTTGTGGGGCTGTTACAAAGGGTTGCTGGAGCGGTAGCGGTGGTTCTTGATGGTTTTGCGGGGGCTGCTTAGCCACTAACAAAGATTTGTTAGGTATGTTAGAAGGTAATGTTGATTGAGTCGTTAGAACTATCTTCAAAGCTTTCTTCCTGAACTAAGATTAATTCCACATAATCGGTCCAGTATAAATTAATTTTGTGCTGACTTCTTCTTTGCAACATTATTTCTAAGATAACTAGGTCTCATTTTTGACGCATTTATTATCTCATTTTGCGCGAAAGCTCTTTCGGCTAATGGAATCATAAACTCAGCATTAGGATAGACATTGTTAACAGGTATCTGCTTGATTTTATTGAGTAAAGTTCCATAACTATAAGATTCCCAGCCGCTTCCAGCAAGAGTAATTTGATGTTCAGAGTAATCGGCTAGTTTCGCAGAAGATAAATACTGGCTACTTAGCTCAATTTCAAGCGGAGATACGACGACTTCTGGTGAAATTGGCTTTGGTAAACCGTCTGCATCACGCTGAAATGCACCAAAATAGACTTCATTCATTCTGGCATCGATTGACGAAAGACAAATCTCATTTTCAGTTAGATTAAACGCTTCAGCGGCTAATAGCTGAAGACTAGAAACAGCGATACACGGTTTGTTAGCGGCGTAGCCTAAAGATTGCGCCATTGAAATAGCAATTCTCAGACCCGTGAACGCTCCAGGCCCAACACAGCAAGCTATAGCATCCAAATCTTGCAAACTGATGTTCGCTTGTGAAAGTGTCGAATCAACCATTGGTAGTAATAACTCAGCATGTTTTCGGGGAGCTACTTGATACTCGACAAACCTCTGGCCATCAACTGACACAGCCACTGAACAGGCCTCTGTTGAAGAATCAATCGCTAAAAGTTTGGTCATTCAACAGTCTCTTTTGGGTTGTTTTCATGTGATATGTTACTTTCATCTTCACTTTCGGTCTCAGTATCAGTTTCAGTCTCAAGCGACTGATTATAAAGGTAATCTTTTAAAAAATCTTCCACTTTACTTTGTTCACGTGTTCGAGATAAGTCAGGCAAACTATTGATAAACATACTGCCATATTCTTTGCCGACTATCCGAGGGTCACAAAGGCAAACCACTCCCTTATCAGTGACACTCCGAATTAGCCGGCCGACACCTTGTTTAAGACTAAGCACTGCTTCTGGGATTTGTAATTCATAAAACGGGTTTCCCTTTGCTTCTCTGCAACGCGCTATTTTGGCATTTAGTACTGGGTCGTCGGGCGCGGCAAATGGTAATTTGTCGATTACAACCAAACTTAATGCCGTCCCGCTAACATCGACTCCCTCCCAAAAACTCCCAGTAGCAATCAACACAGAATTTGGTTCACCAACAAATCGTTGTAATAACTCATCTTTGCTGGCTTCACCTTGCACTAAACAGTTGAAGAAATCATATTCGCGAAGCTTTTCGGCTGCTAGTTTAAGCGCTCGATGGCTAGTAAATAAAAGAAATGCTCGCCCTTGAGTAACTTCTAAAAGTGGTAGTACCGCCTGAATTACTGCCTCAGTGTGCAATTTATTGTTTGGTGAAGGCAGCATTCTTGGGACGTATAATTGCGCTTGTTTTAAATAATCAAACGACGAAGGGAGTTGTTTATACTCCACATGTCCCCACCCTAGCTCATTGATATAGTGCTCAAAACTACCGTTAACACTTAAGGTTGCAGAGGTCATTATCCAACTCGACTCTGAGTAGCGACCTCGACTTGCTTGAAAAAGCTCAGCGACATCCAATGGAGTTGAGTTTAACCTAAAACTATTTCGGTTAGTTTCGTACCAGTTAATACGGTGCTGCTTAGCATATTCTGCGTTTAAAAATCCTTCTAATACCTGTTTAAAACTTATCAGCCTTTCAAAACAAGATTCTAGAACTTTGGTACGAGTAGAGTTTACTTTAACAATATCATATAAACTATTGATTTTACATAATAATTCCTCCAACCCTGCCTCTCGTTGCTGAAAACCTTTCCACTCTTCTTTTAAATCGTATTCTGGCAACAACAAACGGAACTCTTTCACTTGTTTAGCCAACCTTTCGGACTCTAAAAGCAAGTCACGACTATCAGTCACTTGAGTCCGGTACTCCAACTCTACTTCCTTACATAATTCGTTGATCTGCCGACTGGTAAGCGAGGCGCCATAAAACTGATAGGCAGTCTTTCCAAGATGATGCGCCTCATCGATAATAAAAATGTCGGTATCTGGTAATAATTCGCCAAATCCATCCTCTTTTAATACTAAATCAGCCAGCAACAAATGATGATTAACCACCAACACTTTAGCCTTACGAGCCTTTTCTCTGGCTTTAGACAAATAACAATCGTCTATATAGGGGCAATCTTGGCTTAAACAGTTTTCCACGGTGCTAGTAACCAGAGGAATAACGCTCGACTTTTCTGGTAAAACCGATAAGTCACCAAGATCACCGGTGAGTGTTTTGTCTCGCCATCGGTTAACGATTCCAAGATGTTTTACCGCAATGGGGTCCGGGAGTCTTCCAGAAGCTAAGGTATTGTCCAAGCGATATAGGCAGAGATAGTTATTTCTTCCTTTCAGTAGAGCTGTTTTTGGAGAAAGCTTTAACACTTTTAGAATGTTCGGTAGATCCCGTTTAAATAGCTGCTCTTGGAGATTTTTGGTACCAGTAGATACAACCAATTGCTTCTCAGACAATAGCGCTGGCAATAAGTACGCAAAAGTTTTACCAACCCCTGTACCCGCTTCTATGACGAGGTTCTTTTTATTTTGAATGGCTTCGTTGACAGCAACAGACATTTGTTGCTGCACATCGCGAGATCTAAAAGCTTTATTAGCGTGCGCAAAAGGACCGTTATCTCCTAGATTTTCGAATATTTGCTCATTAGTCACTTTCAAACGAATAGCTCTCTTGATTCTTGGTTAGTTAGGGCTGGGAATATTGTTACTTAGGCACAGAGCTTTGATTGTTTTGAATGCTTGAAATTCCTTCTACTGCTGTATCGGAAGGAAGGTTTTGAGAATCCCAGATAAGATCGCCGATGGCTTTATATTTAGCCACTGTCATGGAGCCTCTCTTATCAACTGATACTTTGGCAAGCTCTTGCTCAATAGTTTCTCGAGCGACTTGGTAGATATGAGTGGGCTGGTATTCTGCATTGTATATAACCATTAATAACTGATTCCAATCTGCCGCCAAACTTAGCTTGCCTAGTTTCTGTCTAGCTTTACCTCCCTTAAAAATCACTCTCCCTTTTATCAAGAATCGACTTTTTGGTAGCTCCCCTTCTTTAACCACCTCGGTACTAACCGCATCCACCCCTTCATGCCCTTCTATTTTCTTCAATTTAAGTAGGGTCACACCATCAAACCGAGCCAACTCTTCAGTAACTGGGAGTGCATGACCTGTTTCATTTCTGTAGTCAGCCGCGAGCTTGCGCGTCTGCGCCATCAAAAGCGAAATATCATAACTCATATTTGAGGCGATGGGCGTCATAGGTGCTGAGAATACTCGGGATTAAGCTTGTTTTAGAATGTAATGCGGGCAGTTTAACAGAAGAATATACAAAGGTTTAGAACTACTTATACTCTCAAATCAATTGCTGTTGATTTTAACTCATCGTCGGTACCGCCAGTTGTTTCTATCTCTTCTACAGTTTTTGTTGCTACTTTGGACTTTAACTTATCAGTAGCTTCCCTAGTCTTTTTGCTCTCTTGCTGATAGCGCTTTTGTGATTCTTCAGACAACTTCACCCTATCAGATATAATTTGAGTTTTTAGCACAGGGTCAGGTTGGTCAACTCTTAACTTTTTGTCAACTTGCGTACGGTCTACACTGGGTTTACTTATTTCACCGATATTCACTGTTGTCACCCTTGCTATTACTAGCGGCTAGGCTAACTAGCCCAGAGTCCACTGCGCCTCGATTAAGGCGACTTAAAATTCTCATTGTTACTTTATATATCGGCCGTAACTGGTTGAAATTTAACCGCAAAGAAAAAATAACAATATTGAATGCACTTGCTATACTTTTTAAAACACCTGCCAATGAGTCAATTTAAAGCCCTCTGCTTCTAGCAACCATTGACGGTTATTTACTTAAGGAATTTATTAGATGACAGACAAGACTACCAAAAAAAGTAAGAAAGATAAATTCTTACCCAAACAAGTCTGCTTGTTACCCATCAGCGAACGGCCTATATTTCCGCCTCAAACCCTTCCAATTCTCATGAATGAAGAGGAGTGGCAGGACACCATTGAACACATTACTGATGAACATAAGAATATTACTGGTTTAGTATTGGTTAAAAACTCCAAACCAGAAGATTCCAAACCCGAGGAGTTTTATAAGGTTGGTACCCTAGTTAAAATTCATCATCCAGTATTAACTTCTGGCAAAGTGCAGTTTATTGCAGAAGGTATTCAACGATTTAGAATCAAAAAGTGGATCAGTAAGCAGGCGCCCTATTTAGTCGAGGTCGAATACCCGATAGAGCCTAATTATAAAGAGTCTGATGAGTTAAAAGCCTATGCGATGGCCATCATCAATACCCTCAAAGAGTTAGTACCACTCAATCCCTTATATAGCGAAGAACTAAAGTTTTTCCTTAATCGATTCAATCCTAACGAACCCTCTCAATTAAGTGACTTTGCGGCGAGTGTTACTACCGCCACTCGTGAAGATCTTCAGGATGTACTTGAAACCGTGCATCTAAAAAAACGTATGGAAAAAGTACTCGTTTTAATCAAAAAAGAACTGGAAGTCGCAGAGTTACAAAAAGATATACAAGACCAAGTTGAAGATACACTTTCTGAACATCAGCGCCAGTTTTTCCTAAAAGAACAACTTAAAGCCATCCAAAAGGAATTGGGAATCGCTAAGGATGATAAAACGGCCGATATGGAGAGGTTCCACAAAAACATCAAGGAAAAACAGCTTCCTGGCCCAGCCCGAACAAAATTTGAAGATGAAATCGATAAACTCTCTGTACTAGAGTCTGGCTCACCTGAATATGCGGTTACTCGAAATTACCTCGACGTATTTTCTCGATTACCGTGGGGAGTACATACGACGGATAATATGAGCTTGCGCTCCGCTAAATCCGCCCTTGATAAGGAGCACTCAGCACTTGGAGATGTTAAAAGTCGAATAATCGAATTCTTGGCGCTTGGCGCTCTTAAGGGAGAGATATCGGGTTCAATCATATTACTAGTAGGCCCTCCAGGTGTTGGAAAAACCTCTATTGGAAAATCTATTGCTAAGGCGCTAAAACGAAAATTTTATCGCTTTTCATTGGGTGGAATGCGGGATGAGGCTGAAATTAAAGGTCACAGAAAGACCTATATCGGTGCTATGCCCGGTAAGATTATTCAAGCTTTTACTGAAACTGGAAGTTCTAACCCTGTGATCATGTTGGATGAAATCGATAAAATTGGTTCGAGCTATCAAGGCGATCCTTCTTCGGCTCTACTTGAAGTGCTCGATCCTGAACAAAATAATCAGTTCCTCGACCATTATCTAGACGTTAGATTTGATCTATCAAAAGTCTTGTTTATATGCACTGCAAACCAGTTAGATACTATTCCTAGACCACTATTAGATAGAATGGAAACAATCAGACTATCTGGATATATCGCGGAAGAAAAGCTACAAATAGCCAAAAAGCACTTGTGGCCAAAACTGATCAACAAATCCGGTATAAAAAAATCCAGCATATCACTTACTGATTCTGCAATTAAGTCAATTATTGACGGATATGCTCGTGAAGCGGGCGTCCGCCATCTAGATAAGCTTTTAGCTAAAATCATCAGAAAGTCCGCTGTTCGCTTAGTTGAAGGCAAAACCAAAAAGTTGACTGTTAATAAATCAAACTTAAATGATTTCTTAGGAATGCCGCATTTTTCTAAGGAGTCTCATTTAACAGGGGTTGGTATATCGAAGGGCCTGGCATGGACTTCACTCGGTGGAGTGACCCTCAATATCGAAGCCGCCAAGATACACAGCCAATCACGCGGATTTAAACTGACTGGTAAGCTTGGAAATGTGATGCAAGAGTCAGCTCAAATAGCCTACAGTTACATCGCTGGAAATCTGGAAAAATATGGCGCTGCCAAAGATTCACTTGATCGCTCCTACGTTCATTTGCATGTGCCAGAAGGCGCTACACCTAAAGATGGTCCGAGCGCAGGTATTACAATGGCAAGCGCACTACTCTCACTAGCGCTAAAGAAAAAAATAAAGGCTAAGTTTGCAATGACCGGCGAGTTAACATTGACTGGAGCAGTGCTACCCGTAGGTGGTATTCGAGAAAAAGTGATTGCTGCAAAAAGAGAGGGCATTAATAACTTAATATTGCCAGAGTCGGTGAGGAGTCGCTATGAAAAACTCCCCGGTTATGTGACCAAGGGGTTGAAGGTATACTTTGTTGGGCATTTTGATGAAGTGTATCAATTGCTACTAAAATAATCTGTCGTTTATCACATAGTCATCGATAGAAGTATTTTAGATTTCACTTTAGACTATCATGATAACTATTTGATTATCATAATAAAATAGCACCTAAGATTGGCGCTATTTTTTTGTCGTAAACGAGGTTAAACTTGCAAATTTAGGTTTAAGCCAAAGAAGCGAAAATACTATCTCTAATATCTTCCAAACTGCCTACACCAGCCACTTTGACATACTTAGGTGCTGTAGATTCACCGGAATTTGCCCATGCAGAATAATAGTCAACCAATGGCTTTGTTTGCGAGTGATACACGTCTAGTCGTTGTTTCACTGTTTCTTCTTTATCATCTTCCCGCTGGACCAAGTCTTCCCCAGTCTCGTCATCTTTGCCTTCAACCTTAGGCGGATTATAAGTGACATGATAAGTTCGACCTGAAGCCATATGCATGCGTCGTCCTGCCATTCGTTTGATGATTTCTTGGTCATCGACGTCAATTTCAACGACATAGTCGACATCAATATTATTCGACTTCATCGCGTCTGCTTGAGGAATTGTTCGTGGAAAACCATCTAATAAGTAACCATTTTTACAATCAGCTTGTTGAACTCTTTCTTTTACTAAACCGATGATGATTTCATCGGAAACTAAACCGCCTGACTCCATTACTTTCTTAGCCTCCAAACCTAACGGTGTACCCGCCTTCACAGCGGCGCGTAACATGTCACCAGTTGAGATTTGTGGAATATCATATTTTGACGTTAAATATTGAGCTTGAGTACCTTTACCTGCGCCTGGTGCGCCAAGAAGGATGAGTTTCATTAAGAATCTCCAAGTTGAGTAGTTAGTCTTAGTATATTAAGGAAATAACCGACTTCTCAGGTAGTGATTTAACGCACTATTGAGCAGTTGGATTGCGATTGCAGCAATTTTAGACGAATCCTTCCTTTTTTGACAGCCTAGCCATCAAAGAATCCTCAATTCATACCTTTACCTTGGTCAAACCAGTGATCAATCTAATTTACGTTAACGTAAAGGTAATCTATAATCGAGCAATGCAAAATCCTAATGAAAAAACTTACTCG
The DNA here is from genome assembly GCA_039969155.1 of Kangiellaceae bacterium. Classification (GTDB taxonomy): domain Bacteria; phylum Pseudomonadota; class Gammaproteobacteria; order Enterobacterales; family Kangiellaceae. Next base: position 5,309 of record JBDVOJ010000107.1, on the reverse strand, counting down.
ATTACCGAGCTTTCGAAAGAATTCGAAATAACACCCCGCTCTATCAGACATTATGAGCAAGAATCTCTGATCTCTCCAAAGCGCGTGGGCTCTCAAAGGGTGTATACAAAGGGCGATCGAGTCAGACTCCAATTAATTCTTAGAGGAAAGCGCATCGGTTTCTCTCTTGCAGAGATCAGAGAAATTATCACTATGTATGACTCGCCTAGCGGCGAAAAAAAACAGACTGAGTTGCTTTTAGACAAAATAGAACAACGAAGACAAGCGCTTAAACAACAGCAACAAGATATTCTCACGACTCTCAAAGAACTAACAGAACTCGAGCAAAGGCTCAAATAGCGTCAAGAACTAGTCAAAACACACAACAACACCTTCATTGTATTTTTAGAGGCAACTATGACAACAAGTCTAAATTTTAACCTTGGCGAAACAGCCGACATGATTCGCGACTCAGTAAGAGCTTTTGCTGCCAAAGAAATCGCTCCAATCGCTGAACAAGTCGATGTTAGCAACGAATTCCCTAACCAGCTATGGCGAAAGCTCGGCGATATGGGACTTTTAGGAATGACTGTTGAAGAGCAATATGGCGGTTCTGGCTTAGGTTATTTAGAGCATGTTGTGGCGATGGAAGAAATCAGCCGTGCTTCAGCGAGTATAGGACTAAGCTATGGCGCTCACTCTAATCTGTGTTTAAACCAATTACGCAAGAATGGTACTGAAGAGCAAAAGCAAAAGTACTTGCCCAAGCTTTGCAGCGGTGAGTATATTGGTGCATTAGCAATGAGTGAGCCCGGCGCCGGTTCTGACGTGGTCAGTATGTCGTTAAATGCTGAAGATAAGGGCGACTACTATTTATTGAACGGTAATAAAATGTGGATCACTAATGGACCTGACGCAGATGTTTTAGTGGTTTACGCTAAAACAGATAGAAATGCAGGCTCGCGTGGAATTACTGCCTTTTTGATCGAAAAATCGTTTGAAGGTTTTTCTACGGCGCAAAAATTAGACAAACTGGGTATGCGAGGTTCCAATACTTGTGAATTGGTTTTCGAAGATTGCAAAGTACCTAAAGATAATATCTTAGGTGGTCTAAACCGCGGTGTGGCCGTATTAATGAGTGGATTGGACTATGAACGAGTTGTATTATCGGGTGGTCCAACAGGAATTATGCAAGCTTGTATGGATATTGTATTGCCCTATATTCATGAAAGAAAACAGTTTGGCAAAGCGATTGGTGAATTTCAGCTAATGCAAGGCAAAATAGCCGATATGTACACCACTATGAACGCCACAAAATCTTATGTTTACAACGTAGCTCAAGCTTGTGACCGAGGTGAAACAACCCGTAAAGATGCCGCGGGAGTCATATTATATGCTGCGGAAAAGGCCACGCAGATGGCACTTGAAGCCATTCAATGCCTAGGCGGAAACGGATATATCAACGAATTCTCAACGGGCCGCTTGCTAAGAGATGCCAAGCTTTATGAGATCGGTGCTGGTACTTCCGAAATTAGACGGATGTTGATCGGCAGAGAATTATTCAACGAAGGGGCTTAATTTATTTTCTAAGCAATTAATGCTAATAGCACTTAAGTAACATTGCTTAGGATAAAATCCTCTAACAAAATGGCAAAGTGATTATAGTGTGAAACTAGATAGTCACTAAGCGCTAAGAACCAACTTATGAATTGTTCGCCTGCCTTGAGAGCTGCGAGCAAATTAAATTAATTAAAGGAAATACAGATGACTGAAGATCCAATCGTAATAGTAGGCATGGCTAGAACTCCAATGGGTGGTTTTATGGGAGAGCTATCTTCTTTAAAGACTACCGAACTAGGTTCAGCTGCGATCAAAGCAGCAGTTGAACGCTCAGGCGTTGAACCCGAGCAAGTCGAAGAAGTCATAATGGGCTGTGTACTACCAGCCGCTTTAGGACAAGCTCCCGCTCGTCAAGCATCGTTAGGTGCAGACCTTCCTCTTTCTACTGGCTGCACCACGATTAACAAAGTCTGCGGCTCAGGTATGAAATCCGTGATGCTTGCTCACGATTTGCTTTCAGTCGGTACCAATAAAATAATGGTTGCAGGTGGAATGGAAAGCATGAGCAATGCTCCCCACATGCTACCAAAAGCCCGAGCTGGCTATCGGTTTGGTCATGGAACATTACTTGATCACATGGCTTTTGACGGTTTAGAAGATGCTTATGAAGGCAAAGCCATGGGTGTATTTGCTGAACTTTGCGCGGACAGCTACCAATTCAGTCGCGAACAGCAAGATGAGTTTGCTATTAACTCTCTCGCTAAGGCAAAAGCAGCCATTGAAGATGGTTCTTTTAACAATGAAGTGACGCCAGTGACTATCAAAAGTCGTAAAGGTGACGTAACCGTCGAACATGATGAGCAACCGCTAAAAGCTCGTCCAGAAAAAATACCATCACTACGTCCTGCTTTTAAGAAAGATGGCTCCGTGACAGCCGCCAATGCAAGTTCAATTTCCGATGGTGCCGCGGCAATGGTATTGATGAAACAATCAGAAGCTGAAGCGAAGGGATTAAAACCTTTGGCTAAAATAATTGGCCATACTACTCACGCTCGTAAACCAGCTGAATTTACTATTGCACCGGTTACCGCAATGAAAACATTACTTGATAAGGTTTCGTGGAGCGTCGATGATGTCGATCTGTTTGAAATCAATGAAGCTTTCGCAGTGGTTACTATGGCTGCAATCAAAGATCTTAATTTAAACAAAGACAAGGTCAACGTGCACGGCGGAGCATGTGCTTTAGGTCACCCTATCGGCACTAGTGGAACTCGAATTCTAGTGACTCTGATCTCAGCGCTGCAGAAATACGGTAAAAGTAAGGGAGTTGCTTCCCTCTGTATTGGTGGTGGAGAAGCCACAGCCATGGCAGTAGAGTTGTTGTAAGCCCTTAAGATAAAGTATATCGCTCGCAAAACTAGCGCGCAGGATCAACTGCGCCATTAATTCATGAGAAAAACAATGTTCCTAAGTGAAGAAGAAGTCATGATCCAAGACGCAGCACGTCAGTATGTTGCGGAAAAAATAGCCCCTCACGCTGCTGAATGGGATCGTAACAAGACCTTTCCGAGTGAAGCCTTAAAAGGCTTGGGTGAACTGGGCTTTTACGGAATGCTAGTTCCAGAAGAATGGAATGGCTGCGATATCGGTTATTTCTCTGCTGGACTGGTTTTGGAAGAAATCGCCGCAGGTGATGCCGCTTGTTCCACAATTATTTCGGTCACCAATTCAGTCGGCTGTTTACCCATTCTAAATTTCGGCACCGCCGAACAAAAAGAAAAATATTTAAAACCCCTAGCCGCTGGCGAGCAATTGGGCGCATTTTGCTTGACCGAACCGCATGCGGGTTCAGATGCCTCGGACTTGCGCACTAAAGCCAAATTAGTCGACGATCACTATGTCATTAACGGCGTAAAGCAATTTATCACTTCGGGCAAAAATGGCGATATTGCCATCGTATTTGCCGTCACAGACGCCACTGCCGGTAAGAAAGGAATTTCAGCGTTTATCGTGCCCACCAATACACCAGGTTACACAGTCGCTAATGTTGAAAACAAACTCGGTCAACACGCCTCCGATACCGCCCAAATTATCTTAGAAGATTGCAAGGTTCCCAAAGAAAATTTGCTTGGAACCGAAGGCCAAGGCTATAAAATAGCCCTGTCTGGATTGGAAGGCGGACGAATTGGTATTGCCGCGCAATGTGTTGGAATAGCACGAGCCGCTCTTGACGCGGCCAAACAGTATGCTAATGAACGAACGGCATTTGGTAAGCTTATTCATCAACATCAAGCAATTGGGTTCAAGATAGCTGACATGGCCACTCAACTCGATGCTGCGCGGCTGATGGTGCATCGAGCAGCAAGATTAAAAGATGCTGGTAAACCTTGCCTGAAGGAAGCGTCAATGGCAAAACTTTTCGCATCGGAAGTCGCCGAAAAGGTTTGCTCCGATGCTATCCAAGTTTTTGGTGGGTATGGTTATTTAAACGACTTCCCTGTTGAACGATATTACCGTGACGTGCGTGTATGCCAAATTTACGAAGGCACTAGCGAAGTTCAGAAATTAGTGATTAGTCGTTCAGTAATGAACGAACAATAGTCTTAATCAGTGACTCAAGGATAACTTTAATGCCCGCTTTAAAAACAAAATTAAATTCCAAAAGCCAAGAGTTCAAAGATAGCGTTCAAGCAATGACTTCGTTAGTCGATGATTTGAAAAGCAAGATGCAAGTTATCGCTGAAGGTGGCGGTGAAGAGCGTCAACAAAAACACATGTCCAGAGGCAAATTATTGCCCAGAGAAAGAGTAAGAAAACTTCTCGATGTCGGTTCGCCATTTTTAGAGCTCTCTCAGTTTGCTGCCTATGATATGTATGATAACCAGGTTCCATCAGCCGGAATCATTACTGGCATCGGATTAGTTAATGGTCAGGAGTGCGTTATTGTCGCCAATGATGCTACCGTTAAAGGCGGCACCTACTTTCCAGAAACCATTAAAAAGCATCTTCGAGCTCAAGAAATAGCAGAACAAAACCACCTGCCCTGCATCTATCTAGTTGATTCGGGGGGCGCGAACTTGCCTCAACAAGATCAAGTGTTTCCAGATCGCGATCACTTTGGACGGATCTTTTTTAATCAAGCCAATATGTCTTCAAAAGGAATCGCTCAAATTGCCGTTGTAATGGGTAGCTGTACCGCTGGTGGAGCCTATGTTCCAGCCATGGCAGATGAAAGTGTGATTGTAAAAGAACAAGGCACGATTTTCTTAGGTGGACCGCCTTTAGTTAAGGCTGCGACAGGAGAAGAAGTCACCGCTGAGGATCTTGGTGGCGCTGATGTTCATTGTAAAAATTCGGGAGTAACCGATTATTATGCGATTGACGATGACCATGCATTAAACATTACCCGCACGATAGTGTCCCATTTAAACCGTAAAAAATATCAACCTTGGGAAATTAAGCCACCCACTCCACCACTTTACCCTAAAGAAGAGTTGTATGGCGTCATCCCTACTGATTCCCGTAAACCATTTGATATTAGAGAAGTCATTGCACGTGTTGTCGACGGTAGCGAATTCGATGAATTTAAACCGCTTTACGGCAACACTTTAATCTGCGGTTTTGCCAGAATTTGGGGCTACCCAGTGGGGATTATCGCCAACAACGGGATCCTATTTTCTGAATCAGCGCTTAAAGGTGCTCACTTTATTGAATTATGCTGCCAGCGGAATATTCCATTAGTATTTCTGCAAAATATTACCGGTTTTATG